>JAYRKT010000020.1:0-71684 GCA_041905595.1 Rhodobacter sp. | reverse complement strand
CACGGGCCGGCCCGCCTCACCCGGGGGGTTGTTGGGGGCTGGGGGGTGCGGGAAGGGCCCGGTACCCCGCCTGCCGGAGCTTTCTGGTCAGAGACTTGCGCGCTGCAGGAACAGGTGGCTCATCGCAGTCGGCTCGACCCCGGTCACTCCTTTCCGCGTGGCGGTCAGGAAGTCGTAGAAGTAGCCGTAGATGATCGGGGTTTCGTCCAGCAACAGGCGCTGGATCTTGCCGGCCGTCTGTTTCTGCGACTCAAGGTCCAGCGCGCCGACGAAACTCGCAACAAGCCCGTCATAGTCCTTGTTGTTGAAATGCGCCGAGTTCCAGGTGCCCGTGCTAAGAAGGGGCGCTTGCAGAAAGACGTTCGGCACCCCGCGGTGGCCGTAATCGGTGATGCCCATCGTCGAATCGAGCCATGGCGATTTGCCCGGCACCGCATCGCCGTAATAGGCACCCTGGTCCATGATGTTCAGCTTGATCGTGCCGCCGATGGCCTGCACCGCGTTCTGGATCACCTGGGCGTATTGCGGGATCTCCAGGTATTTCTCGGTGGTCAACTCCACCTCGAAACCATCCGCCATTCCCGCCGCTTCCAGGAGCTGCTTGGCCTGCGCAAGGTCGATCTGCCGCTGCGCGACCGTGCTGTCGGTCGACGGGAAGGCGGGCATGAATGGACTGTCGTTGCCGATCTGGGCCTTGCCACGCATCAGACCATCAACAAGCTTCGGCCGGTCCAGGGTCAGCGCCACGGCCTGCCGCACCCGCTTGTCGGTGAAAGGCGCCATGTCCGTGCGCATGTGCACTTCCTGATGCGCCGATGACGGGGTGCTGATGATCGTGACATCCGGGTTGCTCAGCAGCGCCGCGCCCTGAAGCACCGGGATCTGCTCGATCACGTCAAGCTGGCCGCCGAGCATGGCGAGGATCTGAGGCTGGTAATCCTCATAAAAGGTGATCTCGACCCGGTCGAGATTGGGTGCGCCACCCCAGTAGTCGGGGTTCTTCTCGAAACTCGCGCCCTGCTTGGGTACGTATTTGACCAACTTGAACGGGCCGGTGCCGTTCATGTCCTTCTCGAAGTCGCCGGCATAGTCGGCCGGCAGGATGACCGCGTTGTAGTTGTCGGTCGACACGACATAGGGGAAGCCGCCATTCGGGGCATCCAGGTGGAACTCAACTGTCGTGTCATCGACCTTGCGGGTGCCCCCCTTGGACAGCACCCCGGTAAAGGCCGACAGCGCGTTCGAGCCGTTTTCGGGATCGGTCAGCCGATCGAATGTCGCGACCACGTCGTCGGCGGTCATTTCCTTGCCGCTGTGGAATTTCACACCCTGCCGCAGCTTGAAGGTCCAGACCGAACCGTCGGCATTCGGCGACCAGCTTACCGCGAGCAGCGGCTGCGCGGTCAGGTCCGGGGCTGAAAGAACCAGGTTCTCGGCCACTTGCGACAGAACAGTGATGCCGCCGCCATCGGCGATCTTCACGGGGTCGATCGCGCCCGCCGGAACAATCTGGCCGATCCGGATCGTCCCCCCGGTCGCCGCACGGGCGCGCGACGGCATCAGAAGCTCGAAACCAGCAGCACCGGCCGTCGCCGATAGGAACGGCAGCGACAGGCCAAGGACGGAACCGTGACGCATGAATTCGCGCCGGCTGATCCGGCCATCGACGAGCCCGTCGATCAGGTGGTTCTCAATCTCGCTCCGCCCGCTGCGCAGCCGGTCGATGAGCCGATGATCCTTAGCCATTGATCTCTCCTGTTGGATTCCCTTGGTCTGTGCCTGGGTATCGTTCTTCAGTCCCGTTCGTTGCCTTTTCGCCATTCCACTGCCAATTCCGGTCCGCGGTCAATCAATAGCTGATCAGGCGGTGGATCTCGTCATGCATCCCGGAGGGTCTGCTGCATCCGGCGGCTGTAATAGCGGTAGAAATCCAGCACCGGCCCCTCGAAGTCGGCCGGCGCCAGCGGCCCGGCACTGTGATGGGCCGAAGCCATCCCCGTCATCAGCCCTATCAACACATCCTTGTCCTCCGACATCGTGTCGTTGAACAGCGTCACCGCATGGGCAACCGCCTCGTCAGTCCAGCCCTCGCCGTAGAAGATGAGGCCGAGACGCGCCTTGACCCGGTCAATCGATTCCGGCTGCACGCAGATGAACGAACTGTAGTCCCCGCCGCAGCCTGAAACGAGCCCCGGCGGGATCGAGAACATCACGCAGTTGTCCACTTCGGCCGCGGTCAGATCGGGGTGCCCCTTGTTGGACCGCGGCAAATCGGGCGAATAGCCGGCATTATAGCCGAAATAGGCATCCCCGGCCGGAAAATGCGTGCACAGCCGCGTCGGGTTCACCGGATGCAGCGTCGTCTTGTGCAGCGGCGTCAGGTGATAGCCCTCCATGAAGTTCTCGATCAGGCACTTCCAGTTGGTGTGCCAGATCTCTTCTGCGACATAGCGAAGCTTCATCTGCTCCATATGATAGTTTCGGATCAACGCGCTTAGCCCCTCAAGCCGCGGCGCCAGCGGCTCGGGATTGCTGCCCAGATTGGTGAACAGGAAACCGTGCCATTCCTCGACCGGAAACTCCGGAAGGCGGCAGGACGCGCGGTCAAAGCCCTTGTGGGGTTCCATCCGCGGGGCCCCGGCCAGCTTGCCTTCGAAATCATAGGACCACTGGTGATAGGGGCAGACCAGTCGCGGCCGGTTCCCGCGCCCCTCCGCCAGAAGCGCCCCGCGATGGCGGCAGACATTGGAGAAGACCCGAAGCTTTCCATCCTCGCCGCGAACGGCGACAAGAGGCTCGTCGCACAGCTGGAACGCCATGTAATCGCCAGCCCTGGCAACTTCTTCCGACCGGCCGAAGCACAGCCATTCACGTCCGAACAGTCGTTCACGTTCCAGCGCGGCGACGTCCTCGTCAATGTAATAGCTGCGCGGCATCGACCAGGCCTGATCGTAGTCCAGCACCTCGCTCTGCTTCAGCGCATCGGCAAGCAGCGTGAATTTCTCTTTTCCCATGGATGTCTCCGATCAGGCCGCGCGGCCGTAGAAACCGATTTGCTCCTGCTTGCTGAACATCACGCCCGGACGTTCGTAATAGGAAAAGACAGCGATGTAGCGCGACCGGGGGCCGGCGCAGGTCGTGACCCGGTGCAGCGTGTTCTTGCCCTTGAAGACGTTTAGCGTGCCGGGTGTGAGATGCAGAGTCTTCGTCTCGGGGTCGCGCCCTTCAAGCGTGGCTGCAACACCATCGTAATTCGGGTCGGTGTCGGTGCGCAGGTTTGACCGGTACTGGAAATCGCCGCCGCCGCTCGGCGCCTGCAGCAACAGTGTGGTGGTAAACTCCGACCGGTCGAAATGCCAGTTCAGCGCCTCGCCGTCGCCATATCGCATGACGTTCAGCCGGGCGAGCGGGTCGCGCATGGTGAAGAGCGTTGCCTTTTCCATGGTAGCGGCCAGGAACACGGCAAATTGCGGCCATTCATAGATCCAGGCCGGCACGCTTTCGGCGATCTGGTCGCCACAAACTGTGTGGTTGATCGTGTTGACCTTGTTCAACGCCGGATGTCCCTCCGGGATTCCGGGCACGTCGTCGCGGAAATAGACGTTGTGGGCGCGCTTGTGGACGAAGGACAGCGTTTCCATGACCGGCTCGATCTGGGTCATCGCGCGCGCCACCGCGTCAGGCTTCACGAAGCCATCAAGATTGAACATGCCTTCCCTTGCAAGGTCGGCCCGACACCGGTCTACAAGTTCATGCCAGGCGGGCGATCCGGGCTGGTCAAGCGGGAAGCGGTCGAGATCAAGTATGTCACGCATCTGAGCCTCTCGGGCTGGTTTCTGAAATCAGGGTGGCTCAGATTCCGCTTTTCACAAGCAGGCAAAATGTTAAGCTGACTTAGAAAAGCTAAGCCAGAAGATGACTGCTCGCCTTCCCCCTCTCAACGCCCTGCGTGCCTTCGAGGCAGCGGCCCGGACCGGCAGCTATGTCGCCGCCGCGCGCGAGATCGGCGTTTCGCCGGCTGCCATCAGCCAACAGGTGCGGAACCTTGAGCAGTTCTTCGACAAGCGCCTGTTCGCGCGCCATAACAACCGTGTGGTACTGACCGATGCCGGCCACGCGATCTTTGCCGGCACGACCGAGGCGCTTCAGGCGATCTCGGCCGTGACCGAGCAGACGCTGACCGGGACGGTCCGGCCGCGGCTGGTCATCAGCGTCCTGCCATCGGTCGCCAGGCGCTGGCTCGCACCGCGTCTGGCGGCGTTTGTCCGGGTGGAACCGCAGATCCGCTTCGCCCTGCGCATCGAGGATGACCCGGTGGATTTCGACCATGGCGAGATCGACCTGCGCATCTGCTACGGCACCAACCTCTACCCCGAACTGACACGGATCGAGTTGCGCCGCGACGAGGTTCTGCCGGTCTGCAGTCCCAGCTACCTTGCGCGAAACCCGGAAGCGGCGGCCCCGGGCCTTGCTGGCGTCCCGGATGAGGACCTCATCCACACCGACTGGGGTCCGGGCTTCGGCTCACTCCCCTCATGGGAGGCGTGGTTCGCCGGGAACGGCGCTATGCGGCCGGGTCGATCCAAAGGCTTTGTGGTCGGCATGTCCGGCCTCGCTCTGGATTTCGCCTGCGAGGGTCTTGGCGTGGCCCTCGGCCAGCGCATGCTTGCCGAAGAGGATCTGGAGAAAGGCAATCTCGTCGCGCTGTCGTCCAAATCAATGCCGTTGGGCCATCCCTACAGCCTTGTCTATCCGCGCGGCCGTGCCAGGAAGGCAGGCCTGCAGAAAATTCTTGCCTGGCTGCAGGCCCGCAAGACCGCCGGTTCGCCACAGGCAGCGGAAGGATGAGGCCAAGCTGACGATCGGCGCAGAACCTGCCCGTATTCGACTTGTGACCTGTCCTGCGGGCCCCGCCGACATGATGATCGGTGAGCCGGCGCAATTCGCTGCATCCGGCCACGGCACGGCGTGCGGTCAGGCTGTCGGTACAGAGCGGCCGAACAGCTTCCCTTGGAAGGACTGCTAGCACGCGGTGCGACCGCCCGCCTTGCAGCTCGTCAAGTCGCGGCAGCATCCGGACGCAGGTCGAAGACCTCGCCGGGAAAGAACTTGGCAAGGCGGATGTCTGCGGATCGGGCGTGCCCTTCCATGCCTTCCAGCCGGGAAATCCGCGCCGTGGCCTCGGCCAATGGCCGGGTCGCTTCCCGCGTCGCGCGCTGCCAGGTCACCGTCTTCATGAACTTGTGCACCGAAAGCCCGCCGGTGTAGCGAGCTGCGCCCGAGGTCGGCAGGACGTGGTTCGGCCCCGAGGTCTTGTCCCCGAACGCGACTGTCGTCTCCTCACCCAGGAACAGCGAGCCATAGGCCTTGAGCCGTTGCAGCCACCAGTCGAGATCCTTCGCCTGGACATGAAGATGTTCCGGCGCGTAGTGGTCGGCCACCTGAGCCATCTCTTCGGGGCCATCGCACAGGATCACTTCCGCCATGCCATCCCAGGCGGCACGGGCACTGTCGCGATTGAGCGGCGGCAGTGCATTGATCAGGCGTGGCACAAGATCCAGAACCTTCTCCGCGAGCACGACGTCGGAGGTGACCAGCCAGACCGGCGAGTTATGGCCGTGCTCGGCCTGACCGACAAGATCGAAGGCCACCATCTCGGCGTCGGCGCTGACATCAGCAACGACCATGCTGTCGGTTGGTCCCGCGAACATGTCGATGCCCACCTGGCCGAAAAGCACCCGCTTCGCCTCGGCCACATACTGGTTGCCGGGTCCCACCAGAATGTCGGCCTTGGGCAGGCCGAAAAGCCCGCTGGCCATGGCCGCGACACCCTGCACCCCGCCCATGTTCAGGATCACATCGGCGCCGCACAGATCCATCGCAAACAGGATTGCCGGGGGAATTCCGATCCCCGGCCTTGGCGGGGAACAGGCGGTGATATGCGGCACACCGGCCACCTTGGCGGTGGTGATGGTCATGATCGCGCTGGCAACGTGGCTATAGCGCCCGCCCGGCACATAGCACCCTGCCGCCGAAACCGGGATCTGCCTTTGGCCAGCGGTCAGTCCCGGCAGGATCTCGACCATGCAATCCGAGATGGTGGCGCGTTGGGCTTCGGCGAAGCGGCGGATATTCGCGTGAGAGAAGCGGATGTCCTCCTTCACGCGCTCAGGCACGGCGGCTGCCGCAGCCTTGCGTGCGGCATCCGAAACGACAATCTCGCCCGCCCAGTTGTCGAGCTCACGGGCATAGGCGCGTGCCGCCTCTTCACCGCCAGCGGCAATGCGCTGAAGCATCGCGGCCACCGCCGCGCGCACATCCTGCTGATCCGTCTCGGCGGTTTTCTTGGCCTTCTTCAGGTAGATCATCGGTCGGTCCTTCGGGTCACATCCGGCCCTTCCACGGAACAAGCCGGCGTTCGAGGAAGCGCATGAGCAGGTCGAAGCCGAAGGCGATGATGGCGATCACGAAGATCCCCATGATGACGACGGGCGTCTGCAGGAACTGGCTGGCCGAAAGCACCATGTAGCCAAGGCCCTTGGTCGAGGCGACCATCTCGGCCGCGACGAGCGTCGTCCAGCCAAAGCCGATACCGATGCGCATTGCCGTCAGTATCTCTGGCAGGGCTGCCGGCATGATCACATGGCGCATGACCTGCCAGCGCGTCGCGCCGAAGGAATAGGCGGCATGGATCTGCTCGATCGCCGCCGACTTCACCCCTGACCGTGCCCCAAGGACGATGGGTGCAAAGATCGACAGGAAGATCAGCAGAACCTTCGACGTTTCGCCGATTCCGAACCAGATGATCATCAGGGGCAGGTAGGCCAACGGCGGGATCGGTCGGTAAAACTCGATCGGCGGATCGAAGATACCACGCAACATCGGGCTCATCCCCATTGCAAGACCAAGGGGCAGGCCGATCAGGCAGGCAAGGAGGAAGGCGCCAAACACCCGGAATGTCGAGATCAGCAGATGATCCATGAACGACGTGTTGGTGAAGCCGTTCTGCCAGACGGAAATGAACTTGCCCACCACATCCAAGGGTGAGGGGACGAAGAGCGGCTTGACCCAGCCCAAAGCCGTGACGAGCCACCAGACGAACAGCAGCACGGCAATAGAGCCGATCGACAACCAGAAGGTGTTTCCCTGGCCCGGGATGCCATAGATTTCGCCCGGTTGCGTCGGGCGCGCGCGGGACAGCCGGGCAATGATCCCCGGCTTTTGCGCGGGCTTGTGTTCGGGAACGGAACTCATTCTTCGGCCTCCTCGTCGGCGAAGATGATCTTCAGGACCTTTTCGCGCAGGTCGATGAATTCGGGCGATGCCTTGACCTGCCGGGCGGGCACCTCTGCCTGGAAGCGCCGCGAGAAGGGCAGATCGAAGACATGGGTGATGCGCCCCGGTCGCGGCGACATGACGATCAGCTTGGTTCCCATGAACAGCGCCTCTTCAACGCTGTGGGTGATGAAAAAGACCGACTTTCCGGTCTCGCCCCAGATCTTAAGGATCAACTCCTGCGCCTTCTCGCGCGTCAGCGCGTCAAGGGCCCCCAAGGGTTCGTCCATCAGCAGGATCTTCGGATTGCAGGTCAGGGCCCGCGCGATTCCAACCCGTTGCTGCATGCCGCCGGACAACTTGTAGACGGGCGAGGTCTGGAACCCTTCCAGACCCAGAAGCCCGATGAAGGTATTGGCCGTCTCGTAGCGCTCGCGTTTTGGGACACCCTGGATCTTCAGGCCGAAGGCGACATTGTCGAGCACGTTCAGCCACGGCAACAGCGCGTGCTTCTGAAAGACCACGGCCCGATCCGCACCCGGGCCAGAGACGGGCTTGCCATCCAGCGTGAGCATGCCCGCTGTCGGCGCAAGAAAGCCCGCGATCAGGTTCAGCAGCGTCGACTTCCCGCAGCCCGAGGCCCCAAGGGCCACGACGAATTCACCTTCGCCGATTTCCAGATTGATCTCGCTCAGCGCGGCCACCGGGGGCCGGCCGTCGGCAGCCGGATAGACCACGGAAACGGAATCGATCTCAAGACCCAAGTGACTCTCCTGCTGCGAGCGCTGCCGCCACCCGGGCCATCACTGGCCCGGGGAGGTCTCGATCAGGTCACTGCGCCGCAGCCTGGGCGTAGCTCGGGTTCACGAAGGCCGAATAGTCGTCGAGCGTCGTGTCGATCCGGCCGGCCTTTTTCAGGAAGTCCGCGGTCACCTTGATCTTGGGGGCCGCCCCGCCAAGCCAGGTGTCGGTGACCTGTGTCGCCATCGGCAGGAAGGTGAAGCCTTCCAGAATGCCCGGCACCTGAGCCGGATCCGCGCCGGTGGCAGCGGCCAGGGCCTTGACCTCGGCGCTGTCGGGCGTCCAGGCGGCTGGGTTGGCCAGATACATGCCGTTGACACGATCGATCTCCTTCAGGAAGGCCACGATCTTGTCCTTGTTGGCTTCGGCAAATTCGCGGTTCACCACCCAGCCGTCATATGTCGGGAACCCCCATTCCGCCGTCTGATCGGCGCCGACAATCAACTCTCCTGACTTCAGGATCTCGGACTGGACCGGCTGCCAGATCCACGCGGCATCGATCACGCCCTGATCCCAGGACGCCGCGATCTGATCTGGCGGCATCCCGACGATGGTCACATCTGTCTCGGCCAGCCCCTCATGCTGCAACGCGCCCATCAGCGAGTAATGCGCTGTCGAGCCGATCGGCACGGCGATCCGCTTGCCCTTGAGGTCGGCGATCGTCTTGATGCCCGACCCGTTATGGGCAATCAGCGACTCCGCTTTGCCGATGACGTCAGAGTAGGCGATGAGCTGGATATCCAGCCCCGAGCTGGTGCCGATGGCTACCGGAGAAGAGCCAAGCTCGGACAGCACGACGTCGCCCGAGGCCATGGCCGCGATCACATCGGTTCCGGCATCGAACTTGCGCCATTCGATTTCCCAGCCGTTTTCCTTGGCAAGCGCGTCGGAAGTCGACAGCAGTTGCATGGGCGTGGGATTGCCGAAATGGCCGATGATGATCTTTTCGGCCAGAGCCTGTCCGGCCATCAGCGCAGATGCGGCGACACCGAACAGGACGTGTTTCAGTTTCAAGGCCATGGTCGTCTCCTCTGTTGCTTTGTTCGTAGCTTTCTTCTTTTTCTTCAGCCGAACCCTTTCCGCGGCTGTTCTTCCATTCGTTCGGTCGCGACGGCGAAGTCCCTTATCGCGCCGACCAGTATGTCCAGGGTGTCAAAGGAATCGCTTTCTCTCGCCACCGCATCGGCGATCAGGGAAAACTCTGTGCAGGCAATCATCTGCACACGGGCGCCCTGCCGCAACACGTCTTCCGACGCAGAGATCAGCGCCTGGCGCGACTGCGGTCCGAGATCACCCGCCTTGATGCGCCGGATCGCCGCCAGCAGCGCAGCCTCGTCTGACGGATAGACGGCAACAAGGTTCCGCGCCGCGAGCAGCGCATCGAAAAGCCCGACCTTCCTGACGGCCGGCGAGGCGAGGATGCCGATGCGCGCCCCTGCCCGAGCCCTTCTTGCGGCTTCTGCGACGGATAGCGAGACCATGTTCAGAAACGGCACGGACACAGCCGAGATGACCGCATCGGCATAGTGATGGGCGGTATTGCAGGGCATGGCCAGCGCCAGGGCGCCGCCTGCAACCAGCCGCCTGGCCATATCCGCCAGCACCGGACCCGGATCCTCGCCGTCGCCGTCAATGAGATGGCGGATCCGCGAGGGCACCTGCGGATTCTGGTCGACGATCAGCGGTATGTGGTCCGCGTCGTCGGCTGCAGGTACGCAATCAAGAAGCTTCTGCATCAGCAGTATGGTCGCCTGCGGCCCCATTCCGCCCAGAATGCCTACCCGTCGCATCATCGGCGTTCTCCCGGATGCACCAACTCTCGGCAACCACGAGCGATTTGCGCCCGGTCCATGACCCTTTCGCGCCCGACATAATTCACCCGATCCGATGCCTTCCTTGCAGACACGCCGTCACAGCCCTGCGCCGGGGGCGCCGTTCCTGAGGTATGTCCGCCGTTGGCAGGGGCAGGGTTCATGGGGTCAGACCGTCAGTCCCTTGCGTTGTTCCGAGAAGACCGCATCATAGCCGAATAGCGCTGCAGAGCCGCCAGTATGCAGGAACACGACCCGCTGGCCCTTGGTGAAGCGTCCCTTGCGGATATAGTCTATCAGACCGGCCGCGCCCTTTCCCGAATAAACCGGGTCCAGAAGGATGCCTTCCAGTAGGGCAAAAAGCTTGATCGCCTCGAGTGTATCCTCGCGCGGAATGCCATATCCTGCACCGACATAACTGCTGTCGGCCACGACATCGCCGCGCGCCACGACAGAGGGGCAACCGAGCTTTTCGGCCGTGCGGACGGCAAGGTTGAAGACGGACTCCTCCTGTTTTTCCCGCGGCGCCCGCACCCCGATCCCCAGAAGCGGAATGCCGGCATTGATCGCCTTGAGCCCGGTTATTAGCCCGCCTTGTGTCCCCGCGCTGCCGGTCGCCGTGACGATTTGGTCGATGACAAGGCCGCGATCGTTCGCCTGCGAGACAAGCTCAAAGGCGCAATTGACATAACCGAGTGCACCGGTCGGGTTCGAACCGCCGCCCGGGATGATGTAGACCTTCCGCCCCTCGCTGCGCAGCCGCTCAGCCACATGGTCCATCTCCGCCGCCATATCCATGCCTCCGGCCCGCTTGGATGTGGTCGCGCCATGGAGATGATCGAGAAGCACGTTGCCGTTGGTGTTGTAGTTGGGATCGTTGGATCCGGTGCGGTCTTCCAGGAGGATATGACAGGCCAAGCCCAGCTTGGCAGCAAAGGCCGCCGTCTGCCGCGCGTGATTGGACTGCGTGGCACCCTGGGTGATGATCGTATCCGCGCCCTCGGCCAGAGCCTCGGCCATCAGGAACTCCAGCTTGCGCGTCTTGTTTCCGCCGGTCGAAAGTCCAGTGCAATCGTCCCGCTTGATCCAGATTTCCGGCCCGCCGAGTTCCTTCGTCAGTCGGTCGAGACGCTCGAGCGGTGTCGGCAGATGCGCCAGGAAAACACGCGGAAATCGGGCAAGATGCATCGCGACCGTCCTTGTGAAGACTTGCAGAACCAAACTATTCGTCGCCGGCCATGCGATTGCAAATTCAAAATTCTCCGAATAAGTTGCAAGAATTGCATGATATGGCTGGAGCAGTCTCGTGCGGCTTGAATGGCTCGAAGATATCCTGGCGATTGCGCAGACCGGATCCTTCAGTGGCGCCGCCGAACGCCGAAGACTTACGCAATCTGCCTTTTCCCGCCGCATCCAGCAGATCGAGGACCATGTCGGGGTCGAACTTTTCGACCGCAGCCGAAAGCCGGTCCGCCTGCGCCCGACGACCCTGTCGCAAAGCGCCCAGATCGAACAGCTTTCCGCAGCGCTTCGCCAGCTTCTGGCCGACCTGCGCCGTGGCGACCGGATCGCGTCCAACCGGATCGTGATCGCAAGCCAGCATTCGCTGACGACCTCGCTTGCACCGCGCGTCATCCAGGGCATTCAGGACAAGGGCGACGCGATCTATGTCCGATTGCGCTCTGCCAACCTCGACGAGTGCTTTGGCCTGCTCCTGTCGCGACAGGCGGACCTCGCGATTGTCTACCGCGCCCCCGGCGAGACTGACGAGATTGCCGGGGATTATCTTGAAACCATGGAGATCGGGTCCGACCGGCTGATCCCGGTCATCCGTCGCGACCTGTCGGAACGGTTGCTGGGCCCGGGGGCCGAGACCGAGTTGCCGATCATCGCCTATCCCGCTGATGTCTTCCTGGGTCGGGTCATGGCCGACCGCATCCTGCCTCGGCTTGCAAGCGGGATCGTGCTTCTGCCAAGGGCCGAGACGTCGCTGACGATCGCCGCACTGGAAATGGCGGCAGTCGGCACCGCAGTCGCCTGGGTTCCCCAATCCCTGGCCTTACAGGGCCTTTCCTCCGGACAGCTCGCGGATCTTTCCGGCTCCTTGCCAAGTTGCGACCTGACGGTGCGGGCCATGCGGCTGCACGCACCGCAAAGCCCTGCGGAGGCAGCCGTGTGGGCGCAACTCTCGCAAACACGGATGCCCTGACAGATAGCGCCCCTCGGCTGCTTGCTCGCCCCAGATCAGACGGTCAGGATGACGCTGCCCGTCGTGCGCCGCGCTTCAAGATCGCGATGGGCCCCTGCGGCGTCCTGCAAGCGGTAGGTGGCGCTGATGTCGACCTTGAGAGAACCGTTCAGGATCCTGGCGAAAAGGTCGGCGCTGCGCGACTCAAGTTCGGCGCGACTGGCAATGTAATGGAACAGCACCGGGCGCACGGCGGTGTAGGACCCCTTGGCCAGGTCGAGCATCTGGAAGCCCTCGATCGTGCCCGATGACTGGCCGAAGTTCACGAAGCTGCCGCGCAGGGCAAGGCAGGCCAGCGAGCCGCGCCAGGTGTCGGCGCCGACCGAGTCATAAACCGCCTGGCATCCCTTCCCGCCCGTGATGCCCATCACCTCGGCCACGAAATCTTCCGACCGATAGTCGATCACATGCGCATAGCCACAGGTCCGGGCGAGGCCACATTTTTCAGGTCCGCCCGCCGTTCCAATTGCCGTCGCCCCGATGGCGGCGGCCCATTGGCCGAGAAGCTGGCCCACGCCGCCCGCCGCGGCATGGACAAGGATCGTGTCGCCGGGCTTCAGCACGTAGGATCCGGTCACGAGATACTGTGTGGTGAGTCCCTTGAGGAACGCCCCGGCGATCAGGTCCGAGGGCAGCCCCTCGGGCAGTCTTACCAGCCTCTCGGCCGGCATCACCCGCATCTCGCGATAGGCGCCGGTCGGCACGGTGTAGACGACACGGTCGCCCGTCTTGAGCCCGGTCACGCTCGACCCGACCTCCTCGACAACGCCCGCGGCCTCTGCACCGGGGATAAGCGGCGTTTGCGGCCAGGGATAGAGGCCGCTGCGATAATAGACGTCGATGAAGTTTACCCCCACTGCGGTCTGTCGCAGCAGCACCTCGCCGGGGCCTGGCGCAATATTAGGCAGGTCAACCCATTCCAGCGCGTCAGCGCCGCCGGGAGCGCGGACGATCAATCCCTTGGACATGGGCCTAGACCTGGAACGCCGGGTCGACCGGGATCTGCATCGCAGTGACGAGGTGGTTGGTCTGCGCCGCCATCGCGATGATCGACAGAAGTTCTGCATGCTGGGCTTCGGTCATGCCCTTGGCCCGCGCGGCCGCGGTATGGGAATGGACGCAGTAGCTGCAGGCATTGGCGGTCGAGACGGCGATGTAGATCATCTCCTGCACCACGGGGCCGAGCGTGGTCGGCCCGGTCATCACCGCCTTGAGCTGCGTCCAGGTCCGTTCCAGCAGGTCGGGATGGTTCGCAAGTCCGCGCCAGACGTTGTTGATGAAGTCGGTCTTCCGGGTCTCGCGGATATCGGCGAAGACGCGGGCGACGACCGGATGCGCGGCGGCCTCCTCATCTGTCCAGAGTTTCACGGTGGCCATATCGGTCTCCTTCCTGTCGCCGCTCAGTGCACGGCGGCGTACATGATCTTTTCCTCGGTCGCCTCAAGGGGCGAAAGCTCCTCGACAATGCGGCCCTGCCGGCAGACGAGGATGCGGTCCGAGAGGTTCAGGACCTCGGGCAGGTAGGACGAGATCATCACCACCGCGAGGCCGCTGTCGGCCAGATCATTGACGATCTTGTGGATTTCGGCAATCGCGGCCACATCCACCCCGCGTGTAGGTTCGTCGAAGATCACCAGCCGCGGGCGCTGGACCAGGCCCTTGCCGATCACCACCTTCTGCTGGTTGCCGCCTGACAGTTCGACCACGCGGGCGTTGTCGTTGATCGCCTTGACGTTGAGCTTTTTCGTCCACTCCGCCGCCAGGTCGCGCATCTCGGACATGCGCACCACGACGCCGCGATGATGCGGCGAGGCGAGGAGGCCGCCGAACAGGTTCTCGGCCACCGACATCGTCTCGAAGAAGCCCTCGATCTTGCGGTCTTCGGTGACATAGACGATGCCGTCCGCCACCGCCTCGGCAGGGGTGTAATAGCGCACGGGGCGGTCGTAGAGCTCGATCGTGCCGCCCATCAGGAAGTCGCGTTTGGTGATGCCGGCGACGATCTTGAAGGTCTCGGTCCGGCCCGAGCCGATCAGGCCGAAGACGCCGGTGATCTGCCCCTCGAACACCGAGAATGAGGTGTTCCGCACCATCCGCCCCTGCGAGATGTCCTGCACCGAAAGTGCCTTCTTGCCCGGCTTGCGTAGCCCCGCCGCGTCGCGTTTGCGATACAGAGCGCCGGACAGGGTGCGCCCGACCATCGCCGCGATGATCTTGTCGCGGTCATAGTCGCGGGTCGCCCCGTGCGAGACGAGTTCGCCGTCGCGCAGGATGGTGATGCGGTCCGAAATCTGCAGCGCCTCTTCCAGCGCGTGGCTGATGAAGACGATGGCGACGCCGCTGGATTTCAGCCGCTGCAAAAGGGCGAAGAAGTGTCGCTTTTCCTCGGGCGTGAGCGAGGCGGTCGGTTCGTCGAAGATGATGACGCGCGCCTTGTGGTGGACGGCGCGGGCAATCTCGACCATCTGGCGCTTGGCGGCGCCCAGGGTTTCGACCATCGCGGTCGGGTCCACGGCGAAGTTCAGCGATTGCAGGAACTGCTGGGCCGAGATGTAGGTGCCGCGTAGGCGGTTCAGGAATTTCTCGGTGCCGAGGTAGAGGTTCTGCGCCACTGTCATCGAAGGGATCAGGCTGGTTTCCTGAAACACCATCGCGATCCCGGCGTCGAGCGCGGCATTGGGCGAGGCGAAGGTCACTTCCTGACCGTCCAGCAGGATCCGCCCAGAACTGGGTTCGACAACGCCTGCCATCATCTTGGTCAGCGTGGATTTTCCCGCGCCATTCTCGCCCAGAAGCGCGTGGATTTCACCTGGGAACAGGTCGAAATCCACCTCGCGCACCGCCGGAACGCCCCGATAGGCCTTGGAGATCTTCTCCATCTGCACAAGCGGGGTCATGCCGCGTCTCCCACGGCCAGCACCGCATCGCCGCCCTTCGAGGCGATCAGCACCTGCCCTCCCGCCTCGATCACCGAGGTCACGCCGTGGCGGCGGCCGTTGGCGCGGCTGTGCAGGCTCGCGACCGGGGCGAAATCCGGGGCGAGCTTCACAACCAGCCCGTAGGAGCGGCTGGGCGACCATGCCTTGTGGATGCCCATGGTGCGGATGCCGCCACACTGCAGGGGTTCGAGGAAGCTTTGCCCCGAACGCAGCGCCGGGGCGATCCAATAGTCACGCGGGACCTCGGCCATCATGTCGTAGCGGTAGTGCTTTTCCTGCAGGACGAATTCGATCAGCCGGGTGCGTGGGGCAAAGACGGCAAGCCAGGTCCCGCCATCCGCTGCCGGGGACAGGCGGGCCGGGTAGCCGGGCAGGTGGCGCAGCACGGGCGTCACGCCGCCGCCTTCGAGGCGGATCAGCTGGTGCTTCCAGCCTTCACTGACAGTGACCCCCGCCGCGTCGGGCAGAAGGCCATTCGGCCAGGCAAGGCCGCCCGCGACCTTGTGGAACTCCTGCCCCGGCAGTCGCCGCCAGACCGAGCCGGCGGAGCCATGCTCCATCAGGTCCGCGACCCAGCCCGAGGCCGGGTGGCGCGCGGAGCCGTTGGCGAGCCACAGCGCGCCGTCCGGCCCGTAGGCCAGCGTGGTGATGCAGCCGATGCCGCCGGGCAGGGGCACCTCGTGGCCGCCCTCGGACAGCTTGCCGTCATCGGTCGCGACCGCGAGCTTGCCTTCGGGCGAGACGGCGAGGGCTGTCACCTCGGCGGGAAACTCGGCGATCTGTCGGGGATGGCCATGCTCCAGCGCGATCACCGCCGCGCCCGACGAGCAGACTGGCCGCCCGTCGAGCCAGACGAGGTTGTCCGGCGAGGGGAGGCCCGCAACGACCGTCGCCTCGTCAAGCGCGGTGTTGGGGCGCAAGGCGCCGTCGAGCGGCGGGATGGTGATCGCCTTGCCGCGGAAGATGTCGAGGATCGGGTCAAAGATCATCGCCGCGGCCCCCAGTAGGCGGTATTGGCATCCCAGGCCGGATCGGCTCCTTCGATCCGGTAGCGGCCGATCCGGTTGTTCAGGATGCCGCCGATATAGAGGTAGCCCTTGTGCTCGCGCATCGAGGTGACCATCGGATGCGACTGGCCGGAGAGATCGCCATAGGTCTGGAGGATCTCGCCCTTGTCGTTGAACTTCACCACGCCACCGGTGTTGATGTTCGGGAACAGCCATTCGTCCTGCGGCAGCCGCCGCGCCATCCGCTTGCGCATGCCGGGATGGCGCAGCGACAGGTCGAAGGACGGCGTCCGCATCCCGAGCCAGGCCATCCAGTAGGTGCCGTCCGAGGCGCGGTTGATGTTGTCGGGGTAGCCCGGCATGTCGCGGATCAGGCATTCCGCCGTGCCTGCCTTCGGCCCCTCCAGCCAGTAGCGGTGGATGCGGCAGGCCCAGCTTTCGCAGAAGAGCACCGACTTGTTGTCATGGGCCAGCGTCACGCCGTTGGCGTAGCGGTAGCCGTCGAGCAGCGTCGTGGTCTTGCCCGTGGCGGGATCGTACATCAGGAGCCGCCCCGTCGCCCGGTTCTCGATCGAGTCGAGCGTCCATTCATGGGCGTCATAGCGCTTGGTCGAGTCGGTGAAATAGACCTTGCCGTCCGGCGCGATGTCGAGGTCGTTCGGGTCGCGCAGCCGCGCATCGTCCTGGATCGAGGTCAGCGAGCGGCGCGTCTCGGCGGACAGGCGCGTCACCTCGCGGTCAGGCGTGATCCGGTAAAGACCCATCGCGCCGACGCAGGACAGAAGGTTGCCGTCGCGGTCGAAGGCGAGGCCAAGGGGGAAGCCGCCGACATGGGCGAAAACCTCGGACCGTGTGTAGTCGGGCGCGAAGAAGCGCACGATCTCGCCGTGGCGCGTGCCGCAATAGAGGTTGTCGTCGCGGTCGAGGATCACATCCTCGGGGCCTTCCAGTTCACCCAGGCCGATGGCGTCGGCCTGCGACAGGCGGTTGTTCAACTCGTAGGGCGTGCCCGAGCCAGGGGCGGCTGACTGGGTCTCGCCCATCTTGAGGTAGACCGGGGCGACATAGACCTCGTTCAGCACCTTGTGGCGGTTCTTCAGCCAGCGGATGTCGATGGTGACGGCGACGGCCAGCAGGATGCCAAGCACCATCTGGTTGGTGCCGGTGCCGTAGCCGAGGCGGATCAGCCCGTTGGTCATGACAAGCACGATGATCGCGCCCATGATCCCCTTGACAACCGAACCCCTCCCGCCGCCAAGCGAGTTGCCGCCCACGACCGCAGCCGTCAGCGCCAGGATCTCGAGCCCGATGCCTGTGCCGGGGCCGGCACCTGACAGCCGCGTCGCGATCAGGAAACCCGCGGCGCCCGAGCAGAGGCCGGAGAAGACGTAGGTGAAGAACACCGTCCGGCGCACCTTGATCCCGGCATTGTGGGCCGAGCGGCGCGATCCGCCCACCGCAAGCACATGCCAGCCCATCCGCGAGCGGGTCAGCGCGACATGGGTGACGACAGCCAGCACCAGCGCGGTCAGGAGCGAAACCGACAACCCGAGAAGCGTGCCGTCGCCGATGAATTCCCAACTGTCCGACCAAGCGTCGGAGAGTTGCACCGCGGAGCCGAAGTTCACCACGAGGATGTCATAGACCGCGCGGCCGATGATGAAGGTGACCAGCGTGGTGATGAAGGCCCGCAGCCTGAGGTAGCCGATGAGGTAGCCGTTCGCCGCCCCGAACAGAGCCCCGGTGGCCAGCGCGGCGAGGAAGGCCACTCCCACCGGCAGGTGGAAGAGGAAGAAGCAGGCGACCGAGGCGAAGGTGCCAAGAGCGAAAATCGAACCGACCGACAGGTCGATCCCGCCGCCCAGCATCACCACAGTCAGGCCGATGACGACAAGGCTGAACTCGCCCAGTTGCCGGGTCGAATCCTGCAGCGAGCCGGGGTTGAAGAAACCGGGGATCGCCGAACCGAAGCCGGCCACGACCACGACGAGCGCGAGGAAGGGGATCGCGTTGTCGGTCCAGCGTTTCTGGAGGATCTCGCCGATGACGTGATCGGGGATCAGGTTGTAGCGCCAGGCCTGCAGGCGTTCGCGGAAGGTCATCGGTCGGTCACGCTCGGCAAAAAGGGATGGCCGGCAAGCCCGGCCATCCGAAGGACCCTGGACGGGGTTACTGGTTCATCGCCTGAAGGGCCTTCAGATTCCAGCAGCTGTCGGGCCGCAGGTTTTCCTTCGTGGTGGCCTGTTCCAACGTGTAGATGCGGGCAGAATGCTCGCCCGGTTGCACGCCGGATTGCAGCAGGTACTTGATCATCGCCACCATGTCGCCGGCCTCGCGGACCAGTTCGGTCATGACCACGGCGTGGTAGGTGCCGTTCTGGATCATGTCGCAGTCGGCGGTCTGCTCGCCGCCACCGGTGGTGATGAGCTTGACCTTGTCCTGCAGGTTCGCGTCGCGGATAGCCGCTGCAGCCCCGGTCGCGTCGCCGTCCCAGAAGTCGATGATGGCGCAGATGTCGGGCGTCTGCTGCAGCATCGTCGCGGTCACGGTGCGCGAGTTGGTCGGATCCCAGTTCGACACGGGCTTGGCCACGACCGAGATGTCGGGATGCTGGCTCAGCACCTTCATGATGCCTTCGTACTGGTAGATCGAGGTGGCGTTCACCTCGTCGCCCTGGACGAGACCGATCTTCTTCGAGGTTCCGTCGCCGCAGGCCTTGACCGCCGCCTCGGCCTCAAGCTCGCCAAGACGGGTCCAGTTGCTGCCCATATAGGCGTCGGGCGCGAAGTTGGCCGGGTTGTCGATCAGCAGGACGAAGATGCCCTTGTCCTGCGCCTTCTTCAGGAGGCGGCTGTAGGAGTTCAGGTCAGGCGGCATCACGATCAGCATGTCGGGCTTGGGGTCCGAGGCGATGGCCTCGGTGATGGCCTGCGCCCCTGCCTCGGTCGACCAGTTCGGATCGCGGGTCTCGAAGGTGCCGCCGAAGGCCTTCACCTCGCGCTCGAGGATCGCGGCCCAGCCCTGGGCCAGGTCAAATCCCATGGCCATCGGGATCAGGATGATCCGCTTGCCGTTCAGCGCTTTGGCATACTCTGCCGGACCGGGGTCGCTTTCGGTCTGGGCGAGGCCAGCGCCGGTAAAGGCGGCCAAGGCAAGGGCGGCGGCCGCCAGTGTCTTCATCAATTTCATTGTGTCACCTCTTCTTGTTGCGATGCGGCGCGGCGTGGGTTCCGCGCTCTTGTTGTTCAGATGTCCCCCTGCTGGGCAGTCTGTTCGTCGCGGGGGTTCAGCAGCCCGTCGAACAGGATGGCGATCAGCAGGATGGTCGACTTGATAAGGTTCTGCTCGAGCTGCGGAATGTCGAGGATGGTCATCACGTTCAGCAGGATGCCGATCAGCGCCGCGCCGATCAGGACATTCCTGACACCGCCCTTGCCGCCCGACAGGCCGATCCCGCCGATCACGGCGACCAACACGATATCGTAAAGGAGCGTGGAGTTGACCACGCGGGTGTTGATCGACTGAAGGCTCGACGCGGTCAGCAAGCCAGCCAGGAAAGCCGCGAGCGAGGACAGGATATAGCGCAGGACCAGCATCGGGCGGACCGGCATCCCGGCATTGCGCGCCGCCATCGGGTTGTCGCCGGCGTAATAGACGTAACGCCCCCATTTGGTGAAGCGCAGGAACAGGAAGGCCGCGAAGGCGAGGAGCAGGAAGACATAGATGTCGGCGGGTACGTCCGCCGGTCGCGCGCGGCCAAGCGCGATGATCCAGTGATCGCCCGGCACCGAGACCGCGTCCTGCGCGATCAGTTGCGAGCGCACGAAGCCGAAGGTGAAGGACCCCGTCGCCAGCGTCACGAAGATCGCCGGGACATCGGCATAGGCGACGAGAAAGCCGTTCACCAGGCCGATCGCAAGCACCCCCGCCAGCGCCAGCGCCAGCGCAGCGTGATCACCCCAGCCGTTGTTCAGAAGCTGAAGATACCAGGCCACCGACATCGCCATGACTGCGACCATCGACAGGTCGATTCCTCGCCCGATGATGACGATCGCCATGCCGAGCGCCAGGATGCCAAGCACCGAGACCGAGCGGATAATAGCGATCAGGTTGTCAGAGGTCAGGAAGCCGGGCAGAGCGATGGAAGCGATCACGAAGATCGCCACGGTTATCGCCACGACAATGCGCGCCTGGTTGAGGCCGCGCAGATGTTTCGAAAGGTCCATTCCCCACGCCCGGTTCTTCTCGCTGCGGCAGAGCCCGCCACCAGCGTCGCAGCGGAGCCTAGTCGGGCATCGAGCCGCGCGTCCACGGAAATTTTTCCATTTGGACAAGAAGGGGATGCGCCTGCTGTCGGGGGCGGGTCGGACTGCACGAAGTTTCGCCAGCGCCTCGCGCAAAGAGATGGGGCAGCCGGTTGACTTTGATTTCGGCAGACTTTCCAAATCCGCCCATGACAGCCCCCGACCGCCTTCGAATCCCGGGAGGCCCGGCATGACCGGAGCATCCCCGGCTGCACTTCTTGGGCCCGGCGATCCCGTTCCGGTCGAGGTGGTGAACCCCGCCGGTTCCTCGCGGATCGTGCTGGTTTGCGAGCATGCCGGCCGGGCAGTCCCATCGGCGCTCGGCAATCTTGGCCTGTCGCCCGAGGCAATGGAGCGGCATATCGCGTGGGACATCGGCGCCGAGGGTGTCGCGCGCGGCCTGTCCGACCGCCTGGACTCCGCGCTCGTGGTCCAGCGCTACAGCCGCCTGGTGATCGACTGCAACCGCCCCTTCACCGCGCCCGACCTGATCCCCGAGGTCAGTGACGGTCAGACGGTGCCGGGCAATCGGGGCATCGACGATGCCGCGAGGCGGCGGCGCTACGACGCTATCCACGCGCCTTTCCATGACCGGGTGGCGGACCTCATGGACCGCCATCCCGCGGGCGGGCGGACGGTGCTTGTCACTATCCATTCCTTCACGCCGATGCTGGCCGCCCGGCCCGCGCCGCGTCCCTGGCATCTGGGCCTGCTCAGCCGCCACCGGGCGCTGGCCGAGCGGCTGATGCCGGTGCTCGAGGCTATGCGCCCCGGTCTTGTCGCCGCCCACGACGAACCTTACCGGATTACCGATGATGGCGACTATGCCATCCCGGTGCATGGCGAGGCGCGCGGGATCGAGCACGTCATGTTCGAGATCCGCAACGACCTGATCGCGATGCCCGCGGGGCAGGCCGACTGGGCCACCTTTCTGGCCGCCGCGCTGACCGAAACACTCGCCGATTGACGAAAGGACATCCCATGCCCGCCCCGCACCTGACAACCCGCGAGGTTCCGCTCGACCCGGAGCGTTCGGCTCTGCTGTTCATCGACGTGCAGAATTTCTCCTGCCGGCTCGAGGGAGGCGAGTTCGAAGGCGCGCCACCGGACGAGGTGCGACGCCGCCATGCCTATTACTTCGACCGGCTGGAAACCCTTGCCATCCCCAATATGCAGAAGCTGCAAACCGGGTTCCGCAAGGCCGGGATCGAAGTGATGTACACCACGATCGAAAGCCTGACCAAGGACGGGCGGGACCGCAGCCTGGATTACAAGATCACCGGCTTCAACGTGCCGAAGGGGTCCTGGGACGGCAAGGTGATCGACGAGATCGCCCCGGGCGAAGACGAGATCGTGCTGCCGAAATCTTCGTCCTCGGTCTTCGTCTCGACCCATATCGACTACATCCTGCGCAATCTCGGCGTGACGCAGGTCGTGCTCTGCGGCTGCCTGACCGACCAATGCGTCGAATCCGCGATCCGCGACGCCTGCGATCTGGGCTATCTCGTCACGCTTGTGCCCGATGCCTGCGCGACCATGACGCAGGAGCGGCATGACAACACGCTCCGCGCGATCAAGGGCTATTGCCGGCAGGTCCGGACGGATGCGCTTCTGGCCGAGATCGGGGCGTGAGGGGCAAGACATGATCCGGGAACCACTGATCTTTGCTGCGACCGCCGACCTCTGCGGCAAGATGAAGGGCAAGGCCTTTCCGGCTGCCCAACTGGACAAGCGGGCGGTCAGCGGCATTGGCTGGACGCCGACGAACGTGCAGATCACCTGTTTCGACGCCATCGCTGAAAGCCCGTTCGGCGCGCTCGGAGACCTCGCGATCATCCCCGATCCGGGATCGGAGGCAGTGGTCGATTTCGGCGACGGCTCGACGCCCGAGCACTTCATGATGGCCGATATTCGCACATTGGAAGGAGAGCCGTGGGGCTGCTGCACCCGGTCGATCCTCAAGGCGGCGCTGGCGCGGCTGAAGTCTGTCTCGGGCCTGACGCTGAAAGGTGCCTTCGAGCATGAGTTCCAGCTTGTCGGCTCAAAGGGAGAGACTGGCTGGGCCTATGCGCTGGCCGGGTTCCGGGCGCAGGCAGCCTTCTGCGAAACCACCATGGCCGCACTGAAGGCCGCGGGTCTGAAGCCCGACACGATCATGAAGGAATACGGCGACAACCAGTACGAGGTAACCATCGGCCCGGAAGAGGGCGTGAAGATCGCCGATGCGGCAGCCGTGCTGCGTGAACTGGTCCGGGCGACGGCGCTCCGCTTGGGCGACCGCGCAACTTTCACACCCATCCGCGACCCAAAGGGCGTGGGCAACGGGGTGCATGTCCACATGAGCCTGCTCGATGTCGAGGGACGCCCGGTGACCTGGGATGCTGAGGGTCCGAGCGGCATGTCGCGGCTGACCGGCAACTTCATCGCCGGCATCCTGCGCCATGCGCCCGCGCTGGTGGCGCTGACGGCGCCGTCGGCGATCTCGGGCATCCGACTGACTCCGCACCGCTGGAGCGCGGCCTTCAACAACCTGGGCTTCCGCGACCGCGAAGCGACGGTGCGGATCTGTCCGGTCGCGGGCGATGCGGCGGCAATGGCCAAGGGCTACAACTTCGAATATCGCGCCGCCGATGCAGCCGCCTCGCCGCATCTCGCGCTGGCTGCGCTGGTCCATGCCGGGGCGCAGGGGATCGAGGAGGGACTGCCGGCGCCGGAGGTCACGGCGGAAGACCTCTCGCTGCTCGCCCCCTCGGCGCTGGCCGCGCGCGGGCTGCAACGCCTGCCTGCCGACTTGCCGGCAGCTCTTGAGGCTTTCGCGGCAGACCCGGTGGTTCGGGGATGGTTTCCGAAGGAGTTCGCCGAGGTTTACCTTGCCCACAAGAAGGGGGAACTCGCCGCACTCGTGGGAAAGTCACCTGACGAGGTTCTCGCGGCTTATCAATCGGTCTACTAGACCAGGATCGCTTCCTGTAGGCGCGGCGCAAATGCTGCGACCACAGCGCCTTGACGTCAGCTTGCCCGGTCAGTTCTGCCCTGCCAGCCGGGCCTGAAGCGAGGTCAGGATGCGTTGGGCAAGCGCCTCGTAATCGCCGTCGAAGTGATGGCCGCCGTTGATCCCGATCAGTTCGATTCCCTTGTCCTTGAGGGTCGGGCAGGCATCGTCGCTTTCGTCTGTTCCATAGATGCACTGGACCAGCCGAGGGTCGATCTTGGCGATGTCGTCGACCGGATCACCCGCCCCTCCGGACGAGACGCCCAGCCAGCCGGCCACCGACACCTCGTAGTCGGCCTCGTGCGACAGGGCCATCAGGGTCACCTGGGCGACGCTCGCCTTGTCGGCGTCAGGCAGCAGGTTGTAGGTCGCCGGAAGAATGTCGGCACCAAACGAATAGCCGATCAGCAGGATGTGGCGCACGCCCCAGGCACTGCGATAGGCCTCGATCATGCGGGAAAGGTCCTGCGCGGTTTGTTCGGGTGTCTGCAGCGACCAGAAGTAACGCAATGAGTCCACGCCGATCACCGGCACACCCTTCTTCTGAAGGACGCCGCCGACCTCCTTGTCGAGATCCCTCCAGCCGCCATCGCCCGAATAGATGATCGCCATCGTGTCCATGCTGGGTTTCGCCTCCAGCACCGTGATCGGCAGGCCAAGCGGATCTTCGGTGTTGTCCAGCGCATCGATCTTGTCGGACAGGGCCTGCGACAACGCATCGAAGGGTGAGCCGGTCACATCGCGAACCTCCACGTCGGGATGGGATTTCACCAGGTCGACGGCGTGGCCGCGGGCGTCCTTCGTGGCCGCATCGGTGAACAGGATGGTCATGGGGGCCGGCAAGGGGTCCTTGCCCAGCCCGTAGACCACGCGATCCCCCACACTTGCCGATGGCGCGTCGGTACAGAGCGGTTTCTGCATCGGGATGCCCACCTTGGGATCGGCGGCTATCGCGCCCCCGATCGTGGCGGGCGGGCTTTGTGCGATCATGGCAAGCGCCAGCGCACCGCCCTCGCCAACACCGGCAAGGATTGGAGCGGAAAGCGCCTTGGCCCCGGCGGCGCGCTGCACCTGATGGGCAATCGATTCAATGTCCGAGATGGTGTAGACGCAGTCCCCGTCCTGCGAGGTCATCGCGGCAAGGTATTTGGGAAAGTCGATCCCGATCACGGCAACGCCGTCGGACGCAAGCTTTTGCGCCTCGGCCTCATCGCGATCATTCCAGCCGTCTCCGTCGGAGATCAGCACGACATTCGCGCGCAGGTCACCGTCGGGCAACACGATATGTCCGGGCGGAACCATGCCAAGGTCGAACTGCGCCTCGCTCTGGGCGAAGGTGCGGACTGGATCGAGTGCCAGCCCCGCGGCAATGACCGCGACAAGAAGAACGACACGTTTCACTTTCCGACCACCCCCCGCACACCGCCGCTGATCAGCAGCGTGATGTCCATCAATGCCAGCGCCGCGCTGGTTCCGCTTGTCACCGCGAGATAGCGAGGCTCCCAGGACGGATGGAACTTCGCCTTGAAAGCCCGGAGGCCCCTGAAATTGTAGAAGCGCTCCCCATGCTCAAACAGCGTACCGCCGATCCGGTCCCAGACGGGGGCGGCCTCGCGTCGCGACATGCCGGACAGGGGCGCCATCCCAAGGTTGAACGTGCGATACCCGGCATCGCGGGCGTGCAACATGGTGCTGACAAACAGGTAGTCCATCGACCCGTTCGGCGCATCGGGATGAAATCGCATCAGGTCCACGCTGAACTCGGCCTTCGTGTCGGTTCGCAGCAGGGTGGCGAAGGCCACGATATCGCCGTCACGCCGCAGGATCGCGACCGGCTGCATGCAGACATAATCGCGGCTGAAGGCGCCGAGAGAAAACCGCTTTTCCCGGGCCTGATGGTGGTCAAGCCAGGCGTCGGAAATCTGCTCAAGCCGGTCGACGACTGTGCCGACTTCTTCAGGTTCGAGGATTTCAAAGCTCAGTCCCTCGCGCTCGCCCTTGCTGACCGCCTGCCGGAATCCGGCGTTGCGCCGTCCTTTCACGTCGAAGGACACAAGGTCGACGACCGCAAGTTCGCCCAACTTGAACGCGCGCAGGCCGGCATCCGCGCAGTAGGACAGCAGAGCGGGTGAGATCTGGTAGAAGGCCGGGCGGCCGCCATGGGCACGCGCCATCTCGATGAAGGACCAGACCAGTTCCTGATGGTCTGCCTCATCGCCGATCGGATCGAGCAGTGCGATCCAGGATCGGCCCTGGATCCCGTACATCAGGAAGGCGCGCCGGCTTTCCGAGAACAGCAGATGCTTGTCGCCCATCCGGACGAGGTTGGCATCGGCCTGATCCTGCTGCAGGACGATTTCGACCGCAGCGGCGATGTCATCTTGCTGCGCCGGATCGGTGCGGCGCGAAACCGGGCGAAGCAGGCTTCGCAGCGCCACGGCCGATGATGCCAGGACCAGCCCAAACAGCGCACGAAGGCTGCGCGGCCCCTCCTCGGAGAACTCGAACTGCCACCAGAGTTCGTGACTGTATTGCGTGTCGCGGTAGATGAATTGCAGCAGGCCGATCGCCGCGATGACAAGCACGCCGATCGCGGCCAGCCAGGACGGCCCAAGCACCTCTGCCGTCAGCGAAGCATGGCGATTGAAGCTGGACCGGCTGAGCAGCATCACCGCGACGAAGATGCCCAGCATTACCGCCTCGCCAATGGCGACAGCCTTCGTCACCGCCATTACGAGCGCGAGCGCAGCCGTTCCGATTGCGACGAGCCAGGCGCCATCGCTTCTTTGCCCGATCCCACGCGCGGCAACCACAAGAAGCAGGCCCAGCACGCTGGATAGGAAGTGCGATGCCTCTAGGATCGGAAGCGGAACGTAATCTGCCAGAAACGCCAGGGCTGCGTCATTGGCCGGAGTAACGCTTGAAAAGATCAGCATTGCGCCCAGGACAAGCGCGAAGGCCGAAAGGAGCGAGGGCGCGAGCCGACCCGCGACCTGCCCGATATCGGCGACGACCGGACTGGCCCTGACCTGCTGCATCTCGGTGATCGCCAAAAGGGCGACGGCCGCAAGCAGCGGCAGGACGTGGTAGACAAGGCGATAGACAACCAGACTGCCAACCAATTGATCTATGCCGACCGTGTTGCCAAGCGCCGCGATGATCACTGTTTCGAACACGCCAAGACCCGCGGGAACATGGCTGAGAACCCCGATGCCGACGGCAGTGGCATACAAGGCGACAAAGGTCGGCCAGCCCAGGTGCGTGTCGGGCAGGAGGACGTAGAGCACCGAGGCAGACGCGGCGATGTCGGCAGCCGAGACCAGGAACTGGCGCGACGAAGTGCGCGTATCGGGCAAATGCAGCGAAAGGCCGAAGATCCGCACTTCATGGCCATCGCGGGCAAGGATCATAAGGGTGCCAAGAGCCCCCAGAACCGCGACCGCCAGAACCCTAAGCCAGAAGGAATGAAAGCCGAGGACCGCCGCGATCTGCGGTGCAACAGCCAGCGTCGCCAGAGCACTGACCACCACAAGCCCCATGCCGAAGGCAAGCGTGACGAAGGCGATCACCCGCGCGATCTCGCCCGGGGAAAGGCCCATGCGCGAATAGGCCCGGAAGCGGATCGCGCCGCCACTCAATGCCCCGAAGCCGACCGTGTTGCCGACGGCATAGGCAATGAAGGATGTCGCCGCCACCGACGGCATCGGCAGCCGGCGCCCGATGAATTCAAGCGCGTTCAGGTCGTAGAAGGCGAGCGCGACGAAGCTGAGCGCCGTGAAGAAGACCGCCAGTGCGATGGCTGTCCAGCGCATGCCGTCAAGCGCGGCCAGGACGTCTTCGTAACGGATTTCAGAGGTGAGCCGATCAATGGTCAGCGCCATCAGGCAGAAGACCAGAATGATCGAAACCGAACTCAGCACCATTCGGTAGCGGACGAAGAACTGCGCGAACTTCCCGGTTGAGTCGTCCGAGGCCGCGCCGAATGCTGGCGGCCCCTCGGACAGGGCGGTTTCGGGAAGCTGGACGCTATCATCCGTGTTAGCAGAACCCAGCGTTCCGTTTTCCTGCATGGCGCCGACAACCTGATCGATGTGCAAATCGCTTCGCCAGATTCCCCCTCTCGATGCGGATGTCCAGCGCCCGACCGATGACATTCGGCTCCGCTCGCATCACATCATCGCGCCTGCAGCATTGGCGCTTGCCGCTGCAAAGAGTGAGCCGGGTCAGGCTCCCTCCCCGCGTCCCACGGCCCTATTGATCGAACAGATACGGTGTACGCATGGGGCCAGCTGCATTGGCATGGGCTGAGAACCCTTCGTAGGACGCCAGATGCCCGGCATGAACGGACAATTCCGGCCAGGCCTTGGCGGTAACGTAGCCAACCGAACTGCGCTTCATGAAATCCATGACAGACAACGGACCGTGGCTCCGCGCCCCCGCCGAGGTGGGAAGAACGTTGTTCGGACCAAGGCAGAAATTCGCGACAGTGACCGGCGTGTGCGGCCCCAGCAGGATCTCGGCGGCTTCGGTGAGTTCGCCAAGATGCTCGAACGGACGTGTCGACAGGATTTCCAGATGCTCCGGCGCGTAGGCGTTGATGAAGGCATAGGCCTCGGCCAGAGAGGGGGCGAGCACGATGCCACCGGCGCGGCCGGTCAACACTGCCTGCGAGAAGCCGCGTCGTTGTTCGGGCATTCCGGCCCAATGACGGGGCAAGGACTCCAGAGCCTGAGCAGCCACCTCTTCCGAAGTCGTCACGAGCCAAGCGGAGCTGTCGGGACCATGTTCGGCCTCGATCAGCAGGTCAAGCGCGGCAAGACCGCCATGAACGGTCCCGTCGTCAAAGATGATGCACTCGGATGGGCCCGCGGGTAGGCCAGGGTCGATCCGGTCGGACAGCAAACGCTTTGCCGCGACGACAAAGGGCGAGCCTGGCCCGACGATCTTGGTCGCGGCCCTGACAGTTTCGGTCCCATAGGCCGCCGCCGCGACGGCCTGCGCGCCCCCGGCCTTGTAGACCGTCGACACGCCGGCCAGGCGGGCGGCGACCAGGGTGGCGGCATCGACAGTGGCCTCGGGCGTCGGCGGGGTGAAGATCGCAAGCTCCGGCACGCCCGCCAGCACCGCGGGAATCGCGGTCATCATCGTGACCGAGGGGAAACTGCCCTTGCCGCGCGGGACATAGAGCGCGACGGAGCGGATTGGTGTGAACCTGTCGCCCGCAAAGGCGCCTGGCCGGATCTCCTTCAGGTTCATCGCCGGGGGAACCTGCTCCTCGTGAAAACTGCGGATGTTGCCGATTGCATAGCGGATGGTGTCGATCAGGGCGGGCTCGAGGCTGGCGAAGGCGTCGTCGAACTCGGCTTCGGTCACCTTGATCGAGTCCGGCTGAAGGCCTGTCGCTCCATCCAGTTCCCTGCCGAACCGGGCGAGCGCCACATCGCCTTCGCTGCGGACGGCTTCGATGATCGGCCGCACCTTGTCGAAGAAACCGCTAAGGTCGGCCTCGGAGCGCTGGAGGAGCGCCCGCCGCTCCGCCGCCGAAAGCTCCGCCAGCCGGACCACATTCACCTGAGCCATTCGCCGTCCCCTTCAGATCGCCGCCAGATAACCGCCATCTATCCCGATACACTGTCCGGTGACATAGGCCGAGGCGTCGGAGGCAAGGAAAACGACCGCTCCCACAAGGTCCTTTCCCTGGCCAAAGCGCCTTTGCGGGATCTTGGCCAGCATCGCGTCGGCCCAGACCTCGTCGCGGTAGAATTGCTCGGTCAAGTCGGTGCGGAAATATCCGGGCGCGATGGCGTTGACCCTTACCCCCTGCCCGGCCCATTCGGTTGACAGCGCGCGGGTCATGCCAAGGATCCCGGATTTGGACGACCCGTAAGGCACAGCCGTCGGCACTCCTACAAAGCTCGTAAGCGACGCCAGGTTGACGATTGCCCCCCGGCGTCGGGCAAGCATGCCCTTGGCCACCGCCTGCGTCGTGAAGAAGGCGCCCTTGAGATTGGTGTCGACGATACGGTCCCACAGCTCCTCGGTGATCTCGGTCGAGGCGCAGACCTGCTCGATGCCGGCGTTGTTGACCAAGACGTCGATGGGGCCGAGTGGTTCGATCGCCGGCGCGATGGCGGAGACGTTGCGTTGATCGAGCGACAGGCAGGTCACCTGCCGCCCCGCCGCGCGGATTTTCCCCGCGACCCCGGTCAGCGCCTCGCAGCTTCGGGCGGTGATGACAAGATCGGCGCCCGCCTCTGCCAATCCAAGCGCGATCGCGGCGCCCAGCCCGCGGCTGGCCCCCGTGACCATGGCGCGGCGGCCCTGCAAGGAAAAGATGCTCTCCATCGCGTCTCCTTCATTCTTCGCGCAGAAGTTGAGCGCCCGTAAAACGATGCCTGTTTCTTAGGCATCTCTGCGTAGAATTTTCCGAACTTCTGCTGCACCAAATCCTAATGGACAGGGTGAGGACCCCCCGTACAGTGGCCGGATCGCAATTGGATAGCCAGCCATGACCCGTGATCCTCGCTACGATATCCTGTTCGATCCCGTAAGGATCGGGCCGGTGACGACGAAGAACCGGTTCTTCCAGGTGCCCCATTGCAACGGCATGGGCTATCGCGATCCGACCGCGCAGGCTGCGATGCGGGCAATCAAGGCGGAAGGCGGCTGGGGCGTCGTCTGCACCGAGCAGGTCGAGATCCATCCGACAGGCGATATCGGCCCCTTCATCGAACTTCGGAACTGGTCGGATCAGGACATTCCCTCGCTCGCCCGTATCGCCGACGCGATCCACGCCAAGGGTGCGCTGGCGGGTCTGCAGCTGGCCCATAACGGGATGAACGCTCCCAACCTGACCTCACGCGAGATTCCCTTCGGCCCGGCCGACCTGCCTGTCTTTTCGATCTTCAACGATCCGGTTCAGGCCCGCGCCATGGACAAGTCCGACATCCGGGCGCTGAGGCACTGGCACCGGTCGGCGGCGCTGCGCGGCAAGAAGGCGGGCTACGACCTGACCTATGTCTATGCCGGCAAGCTGTTCGGCGGGGCGATGTTCTTCCTGTCGCGGCGTTTCAACGAGCGCGGCGACGAATATGGCGGCAGCCTGGAGAACCGTTGCCGTCTGCTGAAGGAACTTCTTGAGGACACCAAGGACGCGGTCGGCGATACGATGGCCGTCGCCTGCCGGATTTCGGTCGATGAGCTACTGGGTGAGGAAGGCCTGCATGCCGCCGAGGCGCGCGACATCATCGCCTATCTCGCGGAATTGCCGGATCTGTGGGACCTGACACTGTCCTCCTGGGACAATGACAGCCAAACCTCGCGGTTTGCCGACGAGGCCTACCAGGAACCGTTCGTGACCGGGATCAAGGCGCTGACGACCAAGCCGGTGGTCGGTGTGGGCCGCTTCACTTCACCCGACACGATGGTGCGGATGGTGCGCCAGGGCATCCTTGACCTGATTGGCGCGGCGCGGCCGTCGATCGCCGATCCGTTCCTTCCCAAGAAGATCGAGGAAGGCCGGATCGAGGACATCCGCGAATGCATCGGCTGCAACATCTGCGTGGCGGGTGACCACACGATGTCGCCGATCCGCTGCAGCCAGAACCCCTCGATGGGCGAGGAATGGCGGCGCGGCTGGCACCCCGAACGTATCCGTCCGGCGGAAAGCGAGACGCGGGTGCTGGTTGTCGGGGGTGGGCCTGCGGGGCTGGAGGCCGCGATGATGCTGGGCCGGCGGGGCTATGAGGTGACGCTGGCAGAGGGCGGCAAGGAGCTCGGCGGGCGGCTGGTTCGCGAGCGTCGTCTACCCGGCCTGTCGGCCTGGGGCCGGGTAGCCGACTACCGGATCGGCCAGATCGCCGGCATGGCCAATGTCGATGTGTTCCGCGACAGCCGGTTGAGCGCAGAGCAGGTGCTGGACTTCGGCTTTCCCCATGTCGTCGTCGCGACCGGCGCCACGTGGAGGCGCGATGGGGTTGGGCGCCGCATCCTGCGGCCGCTGCCGATCGGGGAAGGCGCCGTCGTGCTGACGCCGGACGACCTGATGGCCGGCCTTCGACCGCCGCCCGGACCGGTCGCGATCTTCGACGACGATCATTACTTCATGGGCGGCGTTCTGGCGGAACTGCTGGCGCGCGAAGGTTGGCAGGTGACTCTGGTGACCCCGACCGGCGAGGCGTCATCCTGGACGGTGATGACGATGGAGCAGCCAAGGATTCAATCCCGGCTGATCGAGGCGGGCGTGATCATCCGCCCGCACCGCATCCTGAGCAGCATTCGGGCGGGGACGCTCGAGCTGTCCTGCGCCTATACCGGCGCGACTTCCTCGATCGAGGCGGCGAGCGTGGTGCTCGTCACCGCCCGGCTACCAAATGCCGAACTGATGCGCGACCTCTCGGCCCGCCGACCGGACTGGGCCGATGCGGGGGTGGCCTCGGTCACGGCCATCGGCGATGCGCTTGCGCCGGGTACCATCGCCGCCGCCGTCTGGTCCGGCCGGCGCTATGCCGAGGAGTTCGAGACCACGCCACGCGGCCTGGATGACCTGCCGTACCTCCGTGAAGTGACGGAACTCGTTCCGGGTCCGCTGCCATGGCTGACGTGATGTGCCTGCCCGATATTTATGCAAGCCGGGCTTTCTGGTCTCGCGGGGCGGTGATGCGACCCACCACCGTTGAGACCTCACGCCAAACCATGTTGAGTGCAATAGAAAGCAAGGCGCCGGAAGGGCGCGACAGAACAGGGAGCTAAAGATGACCAAGACCATGCTGACAGGTACGGCGCTGGCAGGGCTTCTGGCCCTCGGGACGCCGCTGCAGGCAGGAGAAATCAAGCTGGGCATGACCACCTGGGTCGGCTACGGCGAGATCTTTCTGGCCAAGGAACTCGGCTATTTCGAGGAAGGCGGACTGACCGTCGATCCGCAGATCATCGAGGAAGGCTCGCTGACCATGGCCGGCGTCGCCTCAGGTGAGTTGCAGGGAACCGCGGCGACCATCGACGAAATCATGAAGTATCGGACGCCGGAACTGTGTTTCAAGGCGGTCTATGCCCTGGACGACAGCCATGGCGGCGACGGCATCCTTGCCCCTGCGGACACCAACTCGCTTGCCGATCTCAAGGGCAAGGACGTCGGCATGAACGAAGGATCGGTCAGCCAGTTCTGGTTCAACATCCTGCTCACACAGAACGGCATGACCGAGAAGGATGTGAACATCGTCAACATGACGGCGGACGATGCCGCTGCCGCCTTCATGGCCGGGCAGATTCCCGTCGCCGTGACCTGGGAACCGCACCTGACGCTCGCCAAAGAACAGAAGGTCGGCAAGGTGCTGATCTCGTCGGACCAGACGCCGGGCCTGATCGTCGATGTGATCGCACTGCGCTGCGACACGATCGAACAGCATCCGGACGATGTGAAAGCCCTGGTTGCCGGGCTTTACAAGGCCCATGAATACCTGCTCGCCAACCAGGAAAAAGCGTATGAGATCATGGCGAAAGGGGTCGGTGGCTGGCTGAGCGATCCAAAGGATTTTGCGGCTTCGGCAGCCGGTGTCCAGTTCTACGGCAAGGAGCGCAACGCGGAGTTTTTCGCGGGCGGAGCCGAGGGTGAGGCGGGCAAGCTGGTCGGCCTTGGCAGTCAGATCTGGGGTGGCCTCGGCAAGCTGCACATGGACGTGAAATACGACGACCTGGTCGATACGCAATTCCTCGCACAATGATGCTGGCGGGCCAGGTCGCCCTGGCCCGAAACACCCGGGGGTGATCTTGGCCCGAAAATCCGTCTTCTCTGCCGCGCTGGTTCCCTACCGCGCGATCCATCCGGGCCTTGCCGCCGGGCTTGGCGTTCTGGTCTGGCTGCTGGTGATCGGCCTTTGGATGTGGTTGACCTATGGCGGCCGGGTCCCGGAGATGTTCCTGCCCAATCCGGGAAAGGTCCTGAACACGGCCGGAAGGCTTGTAGCGGACGGGACCCTGTTCGAGCATACGCTCGCCTCAGCTCAGGTGGTGCTGATCGGCTTCATCCTGTCCTCGGTGGTCGCGGTGCCACTCGGGCTTTACATGGGCACCTACCGTGCCGTTCAGGCGGCGCTGGACCCGCTGGTGAATTTCATCCGCTACCTGCCGGTGACCTCATTCGTTCCGCTGTTCATTCTGTGGATCGGCATCGGGCTGGAGCAGCGGGTCTCCGTCATCATCTTCGGCACCTTCTTCCAACAGCTTGTCATGATCGCTGATGCCGCGCGATCGGTGCCGCGCGATCTGGTCAACGCCGCCTATACGCTTGGCACCACGCGCAACCAGACGGTGCGGCACATCGTGTTCCCCGCCGCGCTGCCGGCGGTGCTGGACGTGCTGCGGGTGACGGTCGGCTGGGCCTGGACCTATCTCGTGGTCGCCGAACTGGTCGCGGCCAAGTCGGGTCTTGGCTACATCTCGCTGAAGGCGATGCGCGGTTTCCAGGTCGATATCATCTTCCTCGCCATCGCCATGATCGGCCTTCTGGGCCTTTGCACCGATCAGCTCTTCCGTCTGCTGCGCCGGTTCGCTGCGCCATGGGCCAACTGAAATGACCACATCTGCCGATATCACTGTCGACAAAGTCACCCTCCGCTACGAGACCGCCAAGTCCACGGTCCTTGCACTGGATGGTCTGTCACTGTCGGTGAAACCCAACGAATTCGCCGTCATTGTCGGGCCGTCCGGTTGCGGCAAGTCGAGCCTGCTGTACCTGATCGCAGGGCTGGAGGGGATCACCTCAGGCAGGATCAGCGTCGGCGGCAAGACCGTGGAGGCGCCCGGGGCAGACCGGGGCATGGTTTTCCAGAGCTACACGCTTTTCCCGTGGCTGACCGTCGCACAGAATGTCGAATACGGGCCAAAGCGCCGCATCGTCCCGGAAGCGGCGCGAAAGGAGCTGGTTGACCACTACCTGTCGGAAGTCGGACTTTCGGAATTCCGCGATCATTACCCGTCGCAGTTGTCGGGCGGAATGAAACAGCGGGTTGCCATCGCCCGGGCGCTGGCGAACGATCCGGCGGTTCTGCTGATGGACGAGCCCTTTGGAGCGCTCGACAGCCAGACCCGCCATACCATGCAGCGCCTGTTGCTGCGCGTTTGGGACCACAGCCACAAGACGGTACTGTTCGTCACCCATGACATTGACGAGGCGATACTGCTGGCCGACCGGGTCTTCGTCATGTCCGGCCGCCCCGGCCAGATCCGCAAGGTCCTGGACGTGGACTTCCCCCGCCCCCGCAGCAGCGACATCGTTCTGGACCCCGCCTTCATTGGCATGAAGCGCGAGATCATGGGATTGCTGAAGACGGACGAAGGCGAAGAGGACCATTGAGATCTGACCGCGCCGATCCTGCGGAATGATCGGAACTCGGTGCATGGCCGAGGATCAGATGCCTTAGCACCCATGCACGGGCACAGAGGGACGTCCACTGATCTTGAGCCGGCCTGACGCACCGCACGCGGTGCTGGTTCGATTGTCCGAGCGGCAAGTGTCCACCCCGTCTCTGGTCCGGGCTTCATGCGACCTTCCGGGCGCGGGTTACCTTGCATCGCCGAACAATTCTTCGTCGGATATCTCCAAGTGGCCGGAAAGGACGCTGCACTCCAGCCGGTCGATCAGCTCGGCCGTCACGGATTGCTGGATCCACCGCGCAAACCGGCCTTTCTTGTGGTGTCCGACGACGACCAAGTCGGCATGAAACTCTTCTGCAGCCGCAATGATGCAGGTCACCGGTTCGCCGCGACGAAATGTTGTTTTGTACGGCAGTCCGAGCTTCCTGAGCCTGTCCGCACCCTCTTCGAGCACCCGAAGATATTCCGCGCCCCGATCCTCCTCGAAATAGCCCACTCCGGCATCAACTGCGAGGGGCACGAAAGCGGGCTCCACGACCGCCATCAGCACCACTTCGGAATGAAACATCTTTGCCAGAAGCGCACCCTCTCGCAGGGCGAGCCTGCCTTCGCGCGTTCCGTCATATGCCAGCAAGATTGTCCGATACATCGCCGTCTCCGATATTCATCAGGAGTACTCAGACTTTCCAAGTGTACATGATGCCGGACCCTGCGGCAATTTCCGCCCTCGTACGCCCTCAACACAGCTCGCGCGGCATTCCACAGCGGCGACCAGCTTCAGGAGACAGGCGATGGTCACACCTGGCCGCTGTTCAGCGCCCTGCCCCGCCTACGCCCGGTTCCCACCGCAGGGCAATCCGTTCAGTCGCATGGTTTAGACGGTTCTCGCGGCTTCCTTCACCAGCCAATCGACAAACGGCGTGATTTCGTTCGGTACTTTCGGTGCGTTTGGTTCCAGCAGGAAAAACCCTTCGCTGATAGGGACCTCAAGGCCAAAGGGTGCGACAAGTCTGCCGTTGGCGCGATAGGGCCCTTCAAGGGATCGGCGGCCAAGGGCCACACCCACTCCCTCGCAGGCAAGGGCATATGCGGTCAGCGAAGTGTCGGTCTGGATGCCCTGTCCGGGATCGACCCGCGTGGCACGCGCTGCTGCAAGCCAGGACCCCCAACCTTCCTGATAGCCTTGAACATGGAGCAGGCGATGATCTGCCAGATCGTCCGGGGCGCGCAGGCGAGACGCAAGTTCTGGCGTGCAAAGCGGAGTTATGACTTCGCGCGTCAAGCGGTAGCACTTTGCGTCGGGGAAGATGCCGGTTCCATATTGAATGTCGAGATCAAAGGCATCGGCGTCAAACGGATCGGCCCAAACGCTGGACAGGATCCGCAACCGGTGGGACGGAAATTGTGCAAGAAAACGCGGCAGGCGCGGGGAAAGCCAGTTCACTGCAAATGAAACGGCACAACGGATTGTCAGCAGGTCATCTTGGGGCCGCCCGAACACCTCGCGCGTGCCAGCCGACAGGCGTTCCAGTGCATCCTGCACTTTGGGAAGATAGGCTTCTCCCCATCGCGTAAGCTCGAGGCTTCTGGGGTGGCGGACGAACAACTGACGCTGAAAGCGCAGTTCCAGCGACTTCACGTGTTTTGAAACGGCTGCCTGCGTCAGGTTTAGCTCATGTGCCGCAGCGGTAAAGCTGAGAAGCCGGGCGGAAACCTCAAAGGCACGAAGCCAGGTGAGAGGAGGCAGACTGCGATACATGGCAAGCCTTACCGTGCCATAACCTTTTGTGAGGGCATAGTGGCGATATACATCATTTGTAAAGGTGCCCCGGCGGGGAAGATAACGGCTCCACGCAGGAGGGCTTCATGTTTTCGTTTCAACCCAATACGCGCATCAAACCATCGCCGTTCTTCGAAGCGGCCGTTGCTGACGGCCTGAAAACGGCGAACGTCTACAACCGGATGATCATGCCCACCTCATTCGGGGACCCGGAAGGTGAATACTGGCGGCTGATCAACGGTGTTTCGCAATGGGATGTAGGTGTCGAGCGGCAGGTCCAGCTCAGGGGGCCAGACGCAGGGCGGCTGGCCCAGATCTTGGCCACACGCGATCTGTCGACCTGCAAGGTCGGCCAAGGGAAATATGTGGCGCTATGCGACCATCGCGGTACCATCTTCAATGATCCGATCCTTCTCAAGCTGGCCGATGATCTTTTCTGGTTGTCGATTGCCGACAGCGATGTCGAGCTTTGGGCCAGAGCCATCGCCGCCGAGCGGGGGCTGAATGTCGAGATTTGCGAGCCCGACGTCTCGCCCATGGCCATTCAGGGTCCGAAGGCCGAGGATGTCGTGGCCCATGTGCTGGGCGACTGGGTGCGCGGGCTGAAGTATTTCTGGTTCCGCGAAACCGAGATTGAAGGCATTCCCGTAGCGGTTCAGCGGTCGGGATGGTCCAAGCAGGGTGGCTTTGAGATTTATCTCAAGGATGGCACCAAGGGCACGCGCCTTTGGAACATCTTCAAAGAGGCCGGCCGGCCTTGGGGTATTGGCCCCGGCGCGCCGGCCACGCCCGAGCGGGTGGAAAGCGGTCTGGTGTCAGTAGGCGGCGACACCGATGACGACACAAACCCCTTCGAAATCCGTCTCGACAAGTATGTCGATCTGCACATCCCCGATGACACGATCGGCATTCAGGCCCTCCGCCGGATCAAGAAAGAAGGCGTCCGGCGTCATCAGCTTGGCCTTGTCCTGGAAGGCGGCAAACCGTCTCCGCAGGGCGTGCGACGCGAGGATGTCCTTTTGCGGGGGCGTCGGGTCGGAATGCTGACGAACTGCGTATGGTCCTACCGCATGAAGGCCAATATCGGCTTCGTTCTGATTGACGGCGAAGTGCCGATCGGCACCGAGGTGACGGTGGCGCGCGCGGGCGGGCCAACTCAGGGCAAACTCGTCGACCTTCCGTTCCTGTGATGCAGGACCGCCCCCATCGCGTTCGGCCTCTTGGCTTGTCGAGCGTTCCCCCAGGCAGCGTATCGCCATGTCCCGACGCATTTCCCTTGTTGCTCCGTCCGTGCCGAATGTCCGTATTGTCCAGATACAGTAGGTAGCCAACTTGACCCACCCCATGAACCTTTCCTTGTCACGGATCGCCCTTCATCAGCAGGATGACGGCGTTCTGATCGCAACGCTTGACCGACCGCAAAAGCGTAATGCCCTTGATTCCGTGGCGATAAGTGAGCTGATCGACCTCTTCACGGCCGTTCCGCGCAGCGGCGTGCGCGCGGTGGTCCTCGCTGCCAGCGGCGAGCATTTCTGCGCCGGGCTAGACCTTGTCGAACATCATGACGAAGACCGCAGTCCGGCAGACTTCATGCACCTCTGCCTGCGTTGGCACGAGGCGTTCAACAAGATGGAGTATGGCGGAGTACCAATAATCGCAGCCCTGAAAGGCGCCGTGGTTGGCGGCGGGCTGGAACTTGCAAGCAGCGCCCATGTAAGGGTCGCCGACGCCTCGACCTATTTTGCCCTTCCCGAAGGCCAGCGCGGCCTTTTCACCGGGGGCGGCGCAACGATCCGCGTGGCCGGGCTGGTCGGAAAGGCACGGATGATCGACATGATGCTGACGGGCCGCATCTACCAAGGAAAAGAAGCCGTAGAAGTAGGCCTGGCGCAATATCTTGTCGAAGGATCAAGCCTTGATGCAGCGGTCAGTCTGGCCCGACGGGCAGCCGAGAACCTGCCGCTGACGAACTTCGCGATCTGTTCGGCCATCAGCCATATCGGCAATATGTCCGCGCTCGACGCCAGCTATACCGAAGCGGTGGTGGCGGGCATCGTAAACACCCAATCCGAGGCCCGTACCCGACTGGACGCATTTCGGAAAGGAACGGGCCCGAAGATCAAGGCTTAGAGCATGGAAGACCGATCCGGGACCCGCATTCCGCCTTTGCAAAAGGTCCCTGCGTCGATTGCGACGCGACTCAGGGTCTACTAGCCCCCGGTACCCCGCGTGTGGCGATGGTCTCGCGATAGATGCGTGCACTCTGCGCGGCAGTCCGCGCGACGGAGATAGCCTCTTCTGCCGAGATAGGGACGAAACGCAGGGGGTCGCGGGGGCGCAGCTGCACGAGAGCATCGAGGTCGCAGTCCAGAACAGTTGCGATCTTGGGATAGCCGCCCGTCGTCTGATGATCGGCCAGAAGCAGGGTCGGCACACCGTCTCCCGCGACCTGCACCGACCCCCGCACGATCGGCTCGGACGGCATGTCGAGTGCGGCCTCTGGCCTTATGCTGGGGCCGGACAGTCGCACCCCCATCCGGTCCCACGCCTCGGTCATCTGCCAAGGCCCGTCAACAAAGCGTTCGAGCGTTTCAAGGTCGAAGAAGCGGTCCTGCGGCCCCAAGGTGACGCGCGCCTCGTGGCGGGGCCGCGCGCTGACGGGGCATGGAATGTCGCCTTCGCGGTTCTGACGGTCCTCTGCCCCCGCAATCGTCAACGACTGTCCGGTCGTCAGATTTCCTCCGCCCAGTCCTGACAATGCATGTGTCGCCGTGCTGCCCAGCCAGCGACGGCATGCGAGCGTGCCTGCAAACGCGAGGTAGCACCAACTGCCCCAATAACCCGGTCGAATGGCAAGCTTTTCGCCCGCTCGCAACGTGGCGACGGTCCAGGACCCTCGCTTTTCTCCGGCATGGTTCAGAATGAAGCCCCCGCCTGCAACGGCGAAACTGACCGTACCGGACACGCAGGACAGGCTGAGGCAGCCAAGCGATACCTCGATGGCGGGGGCGTCGGCACGATTGCCGAGCGCGATATTGGCGGCGGCAAAGGACTGCCGGTCCAGCGGGCCGGATCGCGGCACGCCGAAACGCATGAATCCGGGCCGTCCCCCGTCCTGAATCGAGACGTGGGGACCGGCAAAGGCGACGGTGAGGACGGCCTCGCTCATGGGCGGGACACTGCTTCGAAACTGGCGCGGTCGATACGTTTGAAGGTGACCGGATCGCCGACGTCGAACAGAAAAGGACGGGCCGCATCTTCGGTCAGGATGCGCGTTGGTGACCGCCCGATGATCCACCAACCACTTGGCATCGTGAGTGTCGAAACCAGACATTGCGGACCGGCGATCAGCACACTGCCGGCCGCAAGGCCGCGAATGGCCGAGGGCTTGCGCGGCAAATGCAGCGCGCTTGGCACACCCGCGAGATAGGCGTAGCCGGGCGCGAAGCCATACATGAACACTTCGTAGCGACCAGAGAGATGGGCAGCGATCACCGCCTCTTCGCTCAGTCCTGTCATTTCGGCGACGACGCTCAGGTCGGGCGCGAGGTCGGCGTCATAGCAGACCTCAACCTCACGCGGCGTTGCTATCTTCCCCGCGGATTCTCGCCCCAGAAGGCCCCTTGCATGGTTCTCGGCAATGCGGTGATCGGCGATCAGCGGATCGAACCGGATCAGGAGACTGGCATAGGTCGGAACAGCTTCGAGAAACCCGTCAAAAGGCGCCGCGGCCAAGGCGGCATCAAGGCCCAAGACACGATTGTTGATCGCCCGATCTATCTTTTCCCCGAATTCCACCAGAAGGCTGTGCTCGGCCATCGGCGTAAAGACCGGAAAGGCGCGCGGAGATGTCACGTCAGGAATGGGGCGACGTTAACGCCCTCAGCCTGAAGCCTTGCGCGCACCAAGCGCGCCATTTCCAGAGCGCCCTTCGTGTCTCCGTGTACACAGATCGACTGTGCAGCAAGCGCGATCGGCGTGCCGCCTTGCACCGGCATTCGACCCGATTTGAGGAAGTCGACCAGACGGCTTGCAGCGTCCTCGGCATCATGCAGTACAGCCCCGGGCGTCGAACGCGGCACCAGCCGGCCGGTCGGCAAATAGGCGCGATCAGCAAAGATCTCTGAAAAAACTTCGACATTGGCTGCGCGGGCCGCATGCTCAAGTTCGGTTCCGGAAATGGCCAGCACGGCCAGATAGCCGGGTTGGGCCGCCACAGAAGCAACGATGGCATCGGCCACCGCACGATCGTCGGCCGCCAGATTGGCCAGGGCTCCATGAGGCTTGACATAACGCACTTCGGCCCCGGCCAAGGCCGCGACGCCGGCCAGTGCCCCGATCTGCGCCGCAACCATTCGTCCGATCACTGCGGGCGCCATCGGGATCACCCGGCGGCCAAACCCTTCCCTGTCGTTGTAGCCCGGGTGTGCCCCGATGACGACGCCGCGCGCGGCTGCCTTCGAAAGCGTTGCGAACATCGTCTCGTGGTCACTGGCATGGCCACCACAGGCAATATTTGCCGAGGTGACCACGTCCAGCATTCCGGCATCGTCGCCCATTTCCCAAGGCCCAAAGCCTTCGCCAAGGTCGGAATTCAGATCGATCTTCATCAGGCTCCCGCTTTATTCGTGGCCCGGGTCAGAAGAATGACGCCGATGCCTTCAGTCGTATCGCATCAGGCAAATCCAGTGACCTTCCCCCTGTCGTCCCTCGTCCATAACAGGAGTCCCTCAGGTTGATAGTTGCCAGTTTCGGGTTGGGCAAGCGCGCCGCCCACTGTGCCCGCAGTCTGCAAACGCGCCCGGCGCTCGAATGTGGGCGCGCGCCGCTTGGGCTTTTCTTGCCCAGGCTAGACGTAAGGTTTGGCAGCCCAGCCGGGGCGGACCATCAACTATGCAGTGCAGGATCGGCGTTTTGCATGAAATGTGATCAGAAACTGCCGAACTGATCGATGGAATCGGCGACAGGTCAGGTCAGATTGCGCCGATCCGGCGCTTGATCGCGGATCGGCCGTTGAAGAAAGAAGAAAAGGAAAGACGATGTCGTTTGGGAAAGTGGCCGTGCTCGGCCTGGGGAAAGTCGGCAAACTGGCAGCAGAGCTTCTTGTTGAGTCCGGCTTCGACGTGACCGGTATCGACTCCAGGGAAACCGACGCGCCCTTTGAAACCCTGACTGCCGACCTGAAGGATCCGTCGAGCCTGACCGAAGTGCTGAAGGGCAAGGAAGCGGTCCTGTCGTGCCTGCCTTATCATCTGAACATCGGCGTCTCGAACGTCGCCTACAGTCTGGGACTGCACTATTTCGACCTGACGGAAGATGTTCCGACGACAAAGCACATTCGCGAACTCGCCAAGACCTCCAAGGGATTGATGGCACCGCAATGTGGGCTGGCCCCCGGTTTCGTCGGCATCGTCGGCGCGCATCTTGCCGACCAGTTCGACAAGGTCCGCTCAATCCGCCTGAGGGTCGGCGCCTTGCCGCAAAACCCCACGGGGCTGCTTGGCTATGCTTTCAACTGGTCGCCCGAAGGCGTGGTGAACGAATACCTGAACGATTGCGAAGTGATCGAGGAAGGTGTGCTGAAAACCGTCTCGGCAATGGAATGGGTCGAGACGATTTACATCGACGGCATGCAACTTGAAGCTTTCACCACATCGGGCGGACTTGGGACGATGTGCGAAACCTACGCCGACAAGATCGAGAACCTTGACTACAAGACCATGCGCTATCCCGGCCATGTGAAGCTGATGAATTTCTTCTTCCATGAGCTCCTGATGCGCGAAAACCGGGCCGACGCGGGGCGGATCCTGACGCATGCTAAACCGCCGGTCGACGAGGATGTCGTCTACGTCCATGTCGCGGCCGAAGGCTGGCAAGACGGCCAGTTGCGCAGGAAGGAATTCGTACGCTCCTACTATCCGATTGAAATCGGGGGAAAGATGCGGACTGCTATCGCCTGGACGACCTCGGCTTCCGTCGTGAGCGTGATCGAGATGGTCAAAGACGGATTGCTCCCTCAGAGGGGTTTCCTGAAGCAAGAGGAAATCCCGCTGGAGTCCTATCTGAAGACGAGAACCGGCAATCATTACAACGTTGGTCACAGAACCCGGCACTTCTGACGAGGAGACGCACCATTGCACTTGGGCAGATGCCATCCAGCGCGTGGCAATCTGACGACGGCAGTGCAACCTCTGGCCCAACTGCGGCAACGGTGGCGTCAGACGAACGCGAACTCGTCTCTGCACGGGCAGTCACGCTGCCCGTCCACGGGAGGCAGACAACTTCGTGGCTGGTCTTGAAGGAGCGGAAGGGGGAGGTTCGGGCCATCCCGGCAGGCAGGGTCCCTTACTTCGAACGCGCCGAGAAGCTGTTCGCCCAACGTGGTGCGCAGATGCCGTTGCGCGGTTATGCGTTCCTGACGCGGGTTGATCGCAGCTGGGCGCCCCCCACGCCCAAGGACCTGGCAGAGGGGCAAAACGAAGCCGGAGCTGGGCCTTGCGCAGGATCGCTGCCCTTCGCAAGGCCTGTGTCTCACAGCCGGTAGCGCGGGCCCGCGCTGCGCGAGGAGAGATGCGGCAGCATCACCTCGCGCGCCGCTTCCCAGGCCTGCCACTCTGCCTCGTTCTGTAAGGAAGGGATCGAGGCGAAGCGGCCTGCGTCCAGATCCTGCAAGGCGGCATCGACGAGGGTTTCGGGGGTCATCACCCAGGATTCCGGCAGGGCGCTTGCGGTGATCCCGACCGTCTCCCAAAAGGCCGTGCCGGTGGCTCCGGGCAGGACAACCTGGACGCGCACTCCGGACAGCTCCCTCGCCAGCGAGCGGCTGAAGGCCAGGACGAAGGCCTTGGAGCCACCATAAACCCCGTTCAGGACCTCGGGCGCGATGGCCACGATGGAGGAGATATTGATGATCGTCCCCTTCCGCGCCACCAGCCCCGGCGCAGCAGCATAGGACAGGCGCATCACGGCTGTGACGTTCAGATCGACCATCCGCTCCATCGCATCGACGTCCGATTGCGCCAACGCCCCTGGCCCGCCGACGCCCGCATTGTTGATCAGGGTGTCGATCTGGTCATCCTCGCGCAGCAGGGTCTCGATCCGGCGCAGGTCGGCGGGATCGGACAGGTCCGCCACCACGGTCTGAACCTTGACGCCATAGGGCGCGAGGCGCTTGGCCAGGGCCTGCAGCGCGTCGCCGCGTCGTGCCACCAGGATCAGGTCCTGGCCCCGGGCGGCGAAGCGCTCGGCATAGACCGCGCCGATGCCCGAGGACGCTCCGGTGATAAGGGCCTTTGTCATCTCATCTCTCCTTGCTTGCGGCTTTGGCGCCGTGACGGGATCCGTATAGCCTCACCGTCTCATGTCTGTAATGACGCATAACCGTCATTTTAGGTCATTGACTGCGAAGCGCCTTTCCGGCACCCTTCCCGCAAAGGAGACCGGGATGCGCCAAGTCGGATTGATCATCGAAGAGGGATTCCAGGTCATGGGCCTCGCTGCCCTCTCGGCCTTCGAATTCGCCAACGACATCCTGGGGGAGGATGGCTACCGCCTGACGCTGCTGTCAGAACGCGGCGGCCTCGTGCGCTCGACCATGGGGGTGGGTATCGAGACCCTGCCCTTCTCGGTGATGCCCGACACGCTTATGGTGGCGGGCGAGTTGCAACCCGGCCCGATCTCGCCGGGTCTTGCCGGCTACATCGCCCGCGCGGAAGCAGAGGCGCGGCGACTGGCGGGAATCTGCACTGGCGCCTTCGTCCTGGCCCAGGCCGGTGTGCTGGACGGCAAACAGGCTACGACCCATTGGTTTCACGCCCGGACCCTGGCCGAACGCTTCCCAAAGGTGAAGGTCGACGAAGACAAGATATTCCTGAAAGATGGCCGGATCTGGACCTCGGCCGGCATGTCCTCGGCCATCGACCTGACCTTGGCACTGATCGAGGAGGACCACGGCGCGGAGATCGCCCGGCGCATCGCGCGGTTGCTGGTCGTTTACCACAGGCGTCCTGGCGGGCAGTCGCAGTTCTCGGCGCTGCTGGATCTGGAGCCCCGCAGTGACCGCATTCGCCGTGCCCTGATACACGCGCGAGAGAACCTGACGAACCCGCTGACTGTCGAGGAACTGGCCGAGGCGGCGGCGCTCTCGCCGCGCCAGTTCAGTCGGATCTTCCGCGAGGAAACCGGCCAATCCCCGGCCAAGGCGGTCGAACTCCTCCGGCTGGAAGCGGCCCGCGTCATGCTGGAAGAAGGCCGCCACGCGCTGGAACATGTCGCCCGCGACACGGGATTCGCCGACCGAGACCGGATGCGCCGCGCGTTTCTGCGCGCCTATGGCCAGCCTCCTGCCAGCCTGAAACGTGCGCTTCAGCTGATCACGGAATGACCGAAAACGCCGTCTAGTCGACATTCTCGCCATTTCCGTATCGGGCTAGAGTCCGCTCAACTTGATGGAGCGACAGATGACCCCGATCCGACAAACAGACCTGCCCCAGGGCACCATTGCCTGGACCGACGACGGCCCCGCGTCCGGTGTCCCCCTGATCCTCTTCCAGCGCTTTCGCGGCACGATGGACGACTGGGACCCGGACCTCATCACTGCCCTTGCCCAGGACCGCCGCGTCATCCGCTTTGACAATGCGGGCATTGGGCGCTCCACTGGCGAGGTGCCCGGCACGATTACCGGGATGGCCGAAGTCGCCGCCGCTTTCATCGCGCAATTCGGCCAAGTCGATGTGCTGGGCTGGTCGCTTGGCGGTATCGTCGCGCAGGAGCTGGTGCTGCAAGCCCCCAGCCTTGTCCGCCGCCTGATTGTCGCGGGCTCTTCGCCGGGTGTCATCACCGACGGGCCGCAACCCCACCCAAGGGTGCCCGAGGTCATGACGCGCGGCACCAACTGCGATGAGGATTTCCTCTTCCTCTTCTACCCCGAAACCGAAGAGGCCATGGCCTCCGGCCGCGCCTCGCTGGCCCGCATTCAGGGCCAGACCCGAGGTCCCGCAGTCACGCCGCAAGCTTTCATGGCCCAGATCAAGGCGATCTCGACCTGGTCAGGCGTGATCCATCGCGCGAACGAATTCCGCCTCCCGATCCTGGTCGCCAACGGCGCCCATGACGTGATGCTGCCCGCCTATCGCTCCTACGTCCTGTCCCAGCAGGCTCCGGATGCGAAACTGGTGCTCTATCCCGATGCGGGACACGCCTTCCTTTTCCAGCACATCGAAGACTTTGCGGCCGAAACCCGCCGCTTCCTCGCCTGAATCCCAACAAAAGGGACCCATCATGCAACTGCCTGAAACACCATCTTCATCGCCGGTGGCACCTCGGGCGTCGGGCGCGCCCTGGCCACGCCCTTAACGCGCATGGCAACAAGGTGATCATCTCGAGCCGCCGTCAGGCGCTCTTGATCGGGTCGAGGGTCCCAAGGCCGAGGCTCCGCGCGAGCAGCGCATACGCCGTTTCAACTCGGCTCTGACGGACTGGTCTGCCGCCATGCACCATACTCGTCGCGGATCCAATCGAGGAAGAGGCGAACTTTCTTGTGGCGAAGGTGATCGGACGGGCAGACGATCCACTGGGTCGTCAAAGTAACGGGTCTTGCATTCGCGACCGGGCAGACAAGTCGGCCGTCCTGCAACTCACGCCACATCATCAGGTTGCTTTCCAGGGCAATCCCCATGCGGTCACAGGCCGCGTCGATGGCCATATGGCTTCGGTCGAACTTGACGCGCTTCCATCGATCGTCGGGGATCACTCCGGACTCGGTCAGCCATTTCGGCCATTGGACCTGCGACTTGACCGAATGAATGAGCCTGAAACGCAGCAGGTCCCGAGGTGTGAGGCTTTGGGCAGCAGCATAGTCAGGCGAAGAGGCCGGAAAGAAGTTCTCCTCGCCCAGCCCTTCGACGAACAGGCCCGGCCATCTTCCGTCTCCATGCCGGATCTCGATGTCCACGAGTTCGCGGTTGAAGTCCGTCGGTTCGTTCGTGCCGTCCAGCCTGATCTCAAGGTCAGGATGCATATCAAGGAACCTGCCCAGACGGGGCAGCAGCCATTTGTTCGAAAGGGTCGGCGTCGCCCGGACATTCAGGGTCGTGACGGCTCGATGCCCGCGAATAGTGTTCGTCGCATCGGCGATGCGCTCGATCTCGTCCGAGATCATCGCGAAGTAGCGCTCTCCCGCCTCGGTCAGCACGACCCCGCGGCCCATCTTCGTCATCAGCGAGACGCCAAGCTGAAACTCCAGCGACTGAATCTGCTGACTGACGGCAGAGGAGGTCACGCTCAACTCTTCGGCAGCCTTGCTGATGCTGCCGGCACGCGCAGCCGCGTGGAAGACGCAGATCGCCTTGATGGGGAGTTGCATCTCGTTTTCCTTCCTCAGCCGGGATGCCTGTATCAGATATAGGCCCAGACCCCTCTTCACGTCTTAGTTTTGCTAATCGATGGGGAAGGGTTTCTAATTTGCCTCTAATCAATCCTGTTCCTAGGCTTCAAGTAGCAGTCAGGAACTGCGGCCCTGAACACCACGATATCACCACCACTGCCTCGGCAAACACCGATCCAGTGAACGCATCGTTTCTGGGAGGAGACGGGCGGATATCCTGAATGTGTGCCGTGTCGGTCCTGGCAGCGTCGAGAGGCCGCGGTAGTAAGCTGTCGGCAATCAAGTGGGAGGAGAACAAGGTGAAGAACTTCAAAGCCATTCTGGCGGCAACGACGGCTGTCTCGACCATTCTGTCAGCGGCGGCTTGGGCAGAGGAAACCTGCTCGGCCTATCCGCAGGCGGCCAGCGAAAAGATCGAGTCGGTCGACCTCGAAAAGACGTTCGGCGCAGTTCCCGCACCGACGAAACCCCTGCATGTGGTCTATGTGACCAAGACGCTCATCAACGAGTTCTGGCAGGATGTCGCGGCCGGCGTGAAGGACGAGGCGGCGAAATACGAAGGCATCACCGTCGACGTTCAGGCTGCCAAGGACGAGTCCTCGCAGATCGAACAGCTGAACCTCGCGCAGACCGTTCTGTCGCAGAAGCCAGATATCCTGCTTCTGTCGCCGCAGTCAGACAGCAACCTTGTGCCGGTCATCGAAGCGGCCAAGGCCGCCAACATCCCGACCGTCATCATCGACGATGCCCGGACCCCCGGCGCTTCGTCCTACATCGGGACCGACCAGATTTCGATCGGGGCAAAGGCCGCCGATTTCTTGAACAGCCTGTTCCCTGACGGCGGCAAGGTCGCACAGATCGAAGGCGCGGCGGGCTCGCCCAACGCCCGTATGCGCATCCAGGGTTTCGTGGATCAGCTCAAGACCTATCCCAAGCTGGAGCTCGTGGCTTCACAGCCTGGCAACTGGGACCGGATGACGGCGCTGAACGCGACCTCGACCATCCTGCGTGACCACCCTGACCTGGTCGGCGTCTATGCCAACAACGACGGCATGGCCCTCGGCGTGTTCGAGGCGGTCAAGTCCGCCAACGCCAAGGTCGCCGTCGTCGGCACCGACGGCATCCGCGATGCCAAGCGCTCGATCGGCGATAAGGAAATGGCCGCAACCGTTGCGGAGTTCCCCTTCGAAGAAGGCCAGCTCGGCGTTCAGGTGGGGCTGCGCCTGCTGGGCTGCCAGGCCGTGCCGGCATGGGTCGTCTCGCCCCAGGCTGTCATCACTGCGGAGAATCTGGCTGACTTCCCGGATCCGCTGAAGAAATAAATCGTTCAAGCTGGCAGGGCCTGAGTTGTGCGGGCAATTGCCCGGACAACCTTCTTTGAACACGGAAGCGACCCGATGACGATTGCCCAGATCTCCCGCGCTGCCGGCGAGCCACTCATGGCCTTTCGCGCGATCCAAAAGAGCTACGGTCCGATTGTCGTCCTGAAGGGCGTCGATCTCATCCTGAGGCCGGGCGAAGTTCATGGCCTGCTGGGAGAGAACGGGGCCGGCAAGTCTACGCTGATGCGGATCGTGTTCGGTCTGGCCCAGCCCGATCGCGGCACGATCGAGTTGGCGGGAAAAGGCGCTGTCCGGATCGAAAGCCCGCGCCACGCACTTTCGCTCGGCATCGGCCTGGTCAGCCAGGAACTGAGCCTTGTGCCTCAACTGGACGTCGCACAGAACATCTTCCTCGGCAGTACGCAGGCACTGCAGGTCATTCCGCGGCCCGAACTGAAACGCAAGGCGGCCGAAATCCTGGCTGAGCTTGCACCGCATATCGATTGCAGCGCGTCCGTCGGTTCGCTTGGTATGGCGGATCGCCAGCTTGTCGAAATCGCCCGGACCCTCGCCCGCGGCGGCGAGATCATCGCCTTTGACGAACCGACCTCCAGCCTGACGCCGACCGAGCAGGAGAACTTGTTCAAGGTCATCGCCAAGCTCAGGGCGGCGGGCAAGGGGATCGTCTACATCTCGCACCGGATGAGCGAGATCCGCGCCATCTGCGACGTGATCACCGTTCTGCGGGATGGGCAGGTCATCATGACCGATCGGACCGATGCGCATGACACCGACACGATCAATACCATGATCACTGGCCGGGAACTCTCAAATGCCACCTCCCGGGCGCGGCATGCCTCGCGAGCCGTGGGGCCGGATCTGCTGTCGCTCGACCGGCTGACAACGGATCGGGTGAAGTCCATCTCGGCTTCGGTCAAGGCGGGCGAGATATTCGGCCTGGCCGGGCTTGTCGGATCTGGCCGATCTGCTCTGCTGCGGGCCATCTTCGGAATAGATCCGATCAGGTCGGGTCACCTGAAGGTCGCTGGCCGGGAAGTCACCATAAAGTCTCCGTCGGATGCGATTGCCCAAGGTGTGGCCTATCTGCCCGAGGATCGACGGGGACAGGCAGTCGTGCCGATGATGAGCATCGAGTCCAACTTCGGTCTGGTCAGCCTTTCTCGCTATTCGCGCTTCGGCTTCATCGACTTCGCGCGCCGCCGCGCCGCAATCCGCAAGCTTGCGGCAGACCTGTCGATCAAGCCTAGAAACATCGCCGTGCCCCTGGGGCACTTGTCGGGCGGAAACCAGCAGAAGGTGATCATTGCCCGCTGGCTGGCCACCAATGCTAAGATCTACCTGTTCGACGAACCCACCCGCGGCATCGACGTCGGGGCCAAGGCCGAGATCTACGAGTTGTTGCAACGCCTTGCCGCCGAAGGGGCGGCCGTGGTTGTCGTCTCGTCCGAGCTGCCCGAGCTTCTCTACCTCGCCGACCGGATAGGGATCATGGAAGACGGCCATCTGAGCACCGTCATCGAAAACAGCGAAACACTAACCGAGGACCGCGTGATGAAACTCATGACTGCCGGAGTGGCCCAATGACCGCGAAGCAACTGGGTAAAGCACAGGCGGACGGCCGGGCGCCGATCAACCGTGCGGAAGTCTTGCGGCGCGCCTCGGTCCTGTCGGGTGTCGTCGTGCTCTTCGTCGTCTTCTCGTCGCTGTCATCCACGTTCTACCAGCCATCCAACCTGCTGGACATCCTGCTCCAGTCGTCGATCAGCGCGATCACCGCGGTCGCGATGACCCTGGTCATCATGACCAAGGGCATCGACCTGTCGGTGGGCTCGATCGCCGGACTGTCCAGCATGGTGGCGGCCGATGTCGCGACTCGAGTGGGCGTGGGGCCTGCCATAGTCGCGGGCCTTGGCGTGGGCCTGATCTGCGGTTTTCTCAACGGCGTCATGATCGCCAAACTCAAGCTGCCCGATTTCATCGTCACCCTCGGAACGCTCAGCATCTTCCGCGGCGCGGCCTTGATCTACACGGATGGCCAGCCGATCTACGGGCTTCCGCCCCTCTTTCGTGACATCTTCGCGGGGCAGCTTCTGGGCATTCCCACCCCTGTTCTCATAGCAGTGGGGATCGCCCTGCTCGGCTATGTCGTGGTGGCGTTCACAGGACTCGGCGAGAGGATCATCGCGACGGGCGGCAACGAAGAGGCCGCGCGGCTTTCGGGGATCAACATCGATGCCATCAAGGTAACGGTCTATACGATCTCTGGTGCGCTTTCGAGCATTGCGGGCTTCGTCCTGATCGCCCGGATCGGTGCCGCCGAACCTATCGGGGGCCAAGGCTTCGAATTGCAGGCCATCGGCTCGGCAGTGATCGGCGGCGCCAGCCTGTTCGGCGGGATCGGCAATCCGCTCGGCTCGCTTGTCGGCGCGGTGACGCTTGGCGCCTTGCAGAATGGCCTGACCCTCATCAACGTGCCGTCCTTCTGGCAGTTCGTGGCATCGGGTGCGGTCGTGATCCTTGCCGTGCTGGCCGACCGGCTGACCCGCAAACAGCGCTGAGATGACAGAAGATCCCATCGTCGACACCCACCAGCATTTCCAGGATCTGCAGTTTGGCCCCTACCCATGGCTTGATCCCGGAAGGCCCGAGGGGCTTGAGGGGGACCTGTCCGCGATCAGGCGCACATTCCTGCCCGCCGACTATCGTGCACTCGTGGCTGGGCATGGGGTGCGAAAGACGGTCCATGTCCAGAATGGCTGGACGAGCGAGGATCCTGTCGGAGAAACCCGGTGGCTGGCCGGGCTGGGCCTGCAGGAAGCCCCCACCGCGATCGTGGCCTATGCGGACCTGTCCCGGCCGGACGTCGGCGCTGTCCTTTATGAACACCTGCAGACACCTTCGGTCCGAGGCATCCGCCAGATCCTGAACTGGCACGAGGATCCGCGGCTGCGCGTGGCGCCGTCACCAGATCTGATGCAGCAAGACGGCTGGCGGCGAGGATTCCGGGCGCTGTCGGACCGGGGGCTCAGTTTCGATCTGCAGATTTATTGGCCGCAGATGGCGATGGCGCGCGAACTGGCCGAGGACTTTCCCACAACGACGTTCGTGCTCAACCATTTCGGCATGCCGATCGACCGAAGCGCCGAGGGTCTGCGACGTTGGGAGGCCGCCCTGAGCGATCTGTCCCGCGCCGAGAATGTCGCGGTAAAGCTGTCGGGCTATGGGCTTGGGCATCCTGAATGGACGCCGGCTGACACGGTGCCCCTGCTGTCGCGCGCCCTCAGGCTTTTCACACCGCACCGCACCATGTTCGGCAGCAACCTTCCTGTCGATCTGTTGTTCAGCGATGCAGCCCGGCTGTTTGAGGCCCTGGACGCGACCCTGGCGCCCTTTGGGCCCGCGGATCGGACATTGGTCAGATCTGCGACGGCCGAGCGCATCTACAGGATCTGAGTGCCTCACGGCGGTGGCGCGCGGGTTTGCCGATCCGGTCGGTCGCTACCCCATGCCCCGCCTGACGCTTTAGTTCGACTAATCGATCCACCAAAGAAGTTAAATTGTTCTGGCTGTTGTTTTGCGAAAAGTTGGCCCTGTCGGCCGTGACCAAGTTCCAGCCGACGGGGAGGACCAAACCAGATTCGACGTCCCATGACACGCTTCGATGCGAAGCCGTGCGGGTCGCGTTCGTTTCTGTCGCAGATTTCTTGGCCCGGATTGACCTGCGGGCCGCTTGTGGAGAAGTGGGATGAATCTTTACTCGATGCTGGCCGCACGGAATGAAGCGGGCCGCCCTGTCCGCGTCGGCCTGATTGGTGCGGGCAAGTTCGGCTCGATGGTACTGGCCCAGGCGCGCAAGATCGCCGGCTATCACATCGTGGGCGTCGCTGATCTCGATGGCAAGAAGGCTCGCGCGTCGCTGGCGCGCACCGGCTGGCAACCCGAGGAATACGCCGCAACCTCGCTTTCCGATGCAATCGATACCGGCCGCACCTTCGTGACAGAAGACGCGGCAAGCCTGTGCGCCTTTGGCGGCATCGAATGCATCATCGAGGCGACCGGCCACCCCATCGCAGGCGTCCGCCATGCGCTGCAGGCAATCGACGGGATGAAGCACATCGTCATGGTCAACGTCGAGGCCGACGTGATGTGTGGTCCGATCCTTGGCAGAATGGCGCGCGAGAAGGGCCTGATCTATTCGATGGCCTATGGCGATCAGCCCGCCTTTATCTGCGAGCTGGTGGACTGGGTGCGCTCCTGCGGGTTCGAGCTGGTTTCGGCCGGCAAAGGCATGAACTTCCGGCCTGAATATCGCTATTCGACGCCGGATACCGTCTGGGGCTACTTCGGGTGGAGCGACGAATTCGTCGCCAAGGGCGACTTCAACCCCAAGATGTACAACTCCTTCACCGACGGCACCAAGGCGGCAATCGAGATGGCGGCTGTGGCCAATGGGACCGGGCTTGATTGCCCCGATGACGGGCTCGCCTTCTATCCGTCGGGATTGCAGGATCTGGCCCAGGTGTTCAAACCGCAATCCGAAGGCGGGCGGATGCCGAAGACCGGTCTGGTTGACATCGCCGCCAGCATGGAGCCGGACGGTCGCAAGGTGCTGAACAACATCCAGTACGGCATGTTCGTTACCTTCCGCGCGCCCGACGAATACACCAAGGGCTGTTTCGAGCAGTATGGCCTGCTGACGGACAAGTCCGGCTGGTATGGTTCGATGTGGCGTCCCTTCCATCTGATCGGCCTTGAAACCTCGGTCTCTGTCTTGTCCGCTGTGCTGCGGAAGGAACCGACCGGTTCCTCGCGCGAATTCCGCGGAGACGCTGTCGCAACGGCGAAGTCGAACCTTAAGGCCGGGTCCTATCTGGATGGCGAAGGCGGCTTTGCCACCTGGGCAAAAGCCATCCCCGCAACGATCTCGACGGCGATCGACGCCCTTCCGATGGGACTTGCCCATCACGTCCTGCTGAAGAAGGACGTGGCCCGCGACCAGATCGTCCGGATGTCCGACGTGGAATTCGTGAACGATCTGGATGTGGTGGCCCTGCGCAAGGAACAGGTGGCGACCATGGGCCCTAAGGTCGGAGCGGCTGCATGAGCTTCGTCGTCCTTCCGGAGTTCCATGTCGCGCCAGACAAGCTTGACCCGTTCCTCACGGCGGCTCGGGCCGATGCGAGCGCATCGCTGGCAAAAGAACCCGGCTGCCTGCAGTTCGACATCATGCTTCAGCCGGGCGATGGTCTGGTCAAGGTGATGTTCTACGAGGTCTACACCGACAAGGCCGCCTTCGACGCGCACCTGCAGACGCCGCATGTGGCCGAGTTCCGCGCAGCCCTGCACCTGTGCGACGAACAGCCGGTGCGGTTCCTGGATCGCGTGGAGCCATGACCACCTCCTGGCGGGTCGCGGTTCTTGGAACCGGATTGATGGGCGGCCCCATGGCCGCCAATCTTCACCGCGCGGGGCATCGGCTCAGTCTCTGGAACCGGACGCGCGACAAGGCTCAGTCGATCACCGCTGGGGCGCAGATCTGTGCGACGCCAAGAGAGGCCGTGAAGGATGCGCAGGCCGTGATCGTCATGCTGTCCTCGGGCCCGGTTTGCCATGAGGTCCTTTTTGGCGAAGAGGGCGCCGCGCGCGCCATGCAACCGGGCGCCAGCCTTGTCGTGATGTCATCGATCGGCCATGACGAAGCCAAGTCCATGGCCGCCCTTGCTCGCGGCCTTGGCCTGGTATGGGTGGATGCGCCGGTCTCCGGAGGGACAGTCGCTGCCCGCGACGGCACCCTGTCGATCATGGCGGGAGGAAGGGCAGAAGACATCGCCGCCCTGGCCCCGGTCTTCGATCCGATGGGCAAGGTGACTCATGTGGGGCCGGATGGTTCCGGCGCCCTGACCAAGCTGGTCAACCAGCTCCTTGTCGCCTCGACGATCTGTGCAGTATCCGAGGCGCTGCTGCTCGCCCGGCAGGGCGGCGCCGATCCAGCCAAGGTCAGGCAGGCCCTGATGGGAGGCTTTGCGTCCTCCCGGATCCTCGATCTCCATGGGGCGCGCATGATTGCGAGGGATTTCGTCCCCGGCGGTCCTGCCAAGTACCAGATCAAGGACACGGCGGCGGCTTTGGTGCTTGCTCAGTCGCTCGGCCTTGAATTGCCAGTCCTGCAACTCGCTGACGACCTGTTCCGGAACCTCGTTGCCCATGGCGGAGGCGACCTGGACCACTCGGCGCTGATCGTGGAACTGGAGCGTCGCAACGGCATTTCCGCCGGGAACCCTGCATCGTGACCAGCGGGGTTCCACTTTGACCATTCAATCGCTGAACGAGCCCCAGGCGATGTCGCGCAGGATCGTCGTGATGGGCGTCTCGGGTTGTGGCAAGTCGACCATCGGCAAGCTCCTGTCCCGGAAGCTCGGGTATCCCTTCCTCGAAGGTGACAGCTTCCATCCGCCCGAGAATGTCCAGGCCATGGCCGCGGGGCAGGCGTTGAACGACAGGATGCGTGAGCCATGGTTGCGGTCGCTGGCGGTCGCGATCGCACAAGAGAGCGATGGCGTGGTCGCCAGCTGTTCAGCCTTGCGAAAGAGCTACCGGGACATCCTGCGCGCGAACGGGCCGGTCTTTCTGGTGCATCTCACCCTTGACTTGCCCGAGGCACGGCAGCGCATGGAGATGCGCCGCGGTCATTTTATGAACCCCGCCTTGGCGGAAAGCCAGCTTGCCAGCCTCGAGGCGCTGTCGGCAGACGAGCATGGCGTGACACTCGACGCAACAATGCCCCCAAACAATCTGGTTGAGCGGGCACTTGCCGCGCTGACCCTCTCGCCGGACACCGTCAGTCAGGCCTGATCCCTGCCGCGATCGTCAGACGGCAGCAGCCCGCGACTTGCCTGCAACATGCAGCGCGGCTGCGTGCGATGCGCGTTGGCATGCCTCTTTCAGACGCTCGCCCTGAATGGTTGCGGCGGCAAAGGCTCCGATGAAGGCGTCCCCTGCCCCATGGGTCGACACGACCTTGACCCTTTCGGCCGGCAAGACGATCGTCTCCTGTCCGGCCCTGCTCGCGGCAAGCCCATTGCCGCCCGCCGTGACGACGACGCTGCCGAAACGATGCGCCAGGTGATCGGCGGCGGCACGGGCGGCCTCAAGACTGTCGACCTTGCCGGCGCCCATCATTTCGGCCTCGACGGCATTTACCACAAGAATGTCGACAAGTTCGACGAAGTCGGGCGCCAGATCCCTCCACGGAGCTGCGTTCAGCAAGGTCGGAATGCCGAGGGAGCGAGCCTTTTGCGCAACCGAAACGTTGAGCGCCGGGGATACCTCGTTCTGCAAGACGACCAATCCGATCCCCGACCAAAGATCGGCCGTGTTGGCCGGCAGCGGGATGAACAGGTTCGCTCCGGATACGATGGTTGCCGCATAGTCGCCGGCACGGTCCTGAATTGCGACGCTCATCCCCGATCCGTGGTCGGACAGCGTCGCGACATGACGATCATCGACCCCGGCGGATTTAAGTCCGGCGCGAAGGAAATTGCCGAAGTCATCTGTCCCGACCGCCCCGAGCATCCGCACCCGTCCACCGGCAAGGGCTATGGCCACGGCCTGGTTACCGCCCTTGCCGCCGAACTTCGGATACCAACGCGACCCGACCGCGGTTTCATCCGGGCGTGGCAGGTGATCGGCTTCGACCATGATGTCGTAGTGAAGCGATCCGGCGACAAGGACAGTATCGGAAGGTGCCATGTTCGGTCATGTCCTGCGCTTGGTCTGCACGGCCCGCATTGTCCGGCTCAGATTGGCTTCGGCGGCGGCACGATCACGCTGCGCCACCGCGACAAACAGCGCGTCGAGCAGGTTCAGCTGGGCGATCCGCGCCGTGGCGTTTTCACCGAGAAGCGGCGAGTTCTGCGCCGTCGAGCAAAGCACGACGTCGACGGCCCGCGCGACGGGACTTTCGGGATAATTCGTTATGGCAATCGTCCGCGCGCCGTTGCGCCGCGCAAGTTCGATCGCATCCAGAACGGCCGAAGTGGCGCCGGAATGCGAAAACGCGATCGCGACATCGTCTGGTCCAAGCAGCGCAGCGGACATCATCATCATGTGAGCGTCGTCGAAGACCGAGCTGCGGATGCCGATCCGCAGGAACTTGTGGCTGATGTCGCAGGCGATCTGCGCCGATCCGCCGAGACCGTAGAAATCGCGCTGACTCGCCCGCGCGATGAAGTCGCCCGCACGATCGAAGGCCTCCAGGTCGAGGATGGCGAAGGTTTCCTCGAGCGCCTGCATCGCGGTGCGGAAGACCTTCTGGACGATCTCGCCCGAGGTATCGGAACTCGAGATCTCGGAATGCATCATGGCCGAGTCCTGAGCGTAGTAATCGATCAGGCCCTGGCGGAACTCGCGGAAGCCGCCGAAGCCAAGCTTCTTGGCAACCTTGACGACCATTGCCTCGGATACACCCGAGCCTTCGGCGACCTGCTTCAGAGGGGTATCCGTAGTGATGTCCTTGCGCGCTAATATGTCGGCTGCAACCTTGCCCTCGAGCGGCGTCAGGCTTGGCAATCGCATGCGGATCTGCGCGCCCACGGCTCTCGGATCACCCATTCTTCATCCCCGTCTGCCAATCATTGCCTTGCCCGGTTCTTCACCAACGGCAATTGCCCCCGGCACACACCAAACAACACAGAATCCACCAATGTCTGTAAAGTCAGGCTGCTGCCCCATCCAGCGCCGCACGCACGGCCCCATGCCCGAGAACCGGGTCCTGCCTGCTTTGTGCCACGCCCAGACTGTTGTTGCCCTCCATCCGGTCAACCGCAGCCAGCAGGCGCCTGACGGTCCTGATGTTGGCCGCGCATTCCGCCACAGGATCCAGACCCGAGGCATCGGGGAAGGTGTCGAAATAGATCGCCCCGTCGAAGCCGCGGCGCTTGACCGCCTGCAGAAGTTCCAGCGTCGCATATTCATGCACGGACCCGACCATCAGGCCATCGTCGCGCTTGCCATAGCCGTCGTTCAGGTGAAGCCCCAAGAGCCGACTTCGGCGCATGACATGGGTCGCGGCCAACGCGGGTGTTTCATTGGCGTAGAGCGAGTGCGCGAAATCGATGGTCACGCCAAGGTTCTGCAACCCAACCTCGGAAATCGCCAGCAGCGTTGTCGCCGCATCCGGAAGCAGGCTGCAAGATCTTGGTTCGTTTGGCTTGTATTCGATGCCGACAAGGCAATCCGGATCATGGGCGGCTACCTCCGCGATGCCAGAAATCTCGGCCTCCCAAAGCTGCGCGTAATCGCACTGGAAGTTGTAGTCGAAGCCGTCCTGCCCCAGCCAGAGCGTCATCATCGGGGCCCCCATCTCGCGGGCGGCATCGATCCCGCGCTTGGTCAGGTCGATCGATTCACGCCGCACGACAGGATCGGGGTTGGTGAAGGCACCCCGCTTGAAGGCAGGATTGCCGTAATAGCGCATGGCAAGGCCGCTGAGGCTCAGGCCCGCATCCGCGATCATCGCGGCAGTCGTCTTGGGATCGGCCGTCAGATGGTCCGGGTAGTTCAGATCAAGCTCGGTCAGCCCTTGGACCGTGGCCGCACGTTCGACCATCTGCCGCAGGCTCGGCTTGCCGCTAAGGCCCGGCCAATAGGAGTGCGCCCTCGACGCGAAGGAGTTGATCCGGGTAGCAAAACGTTCACCGAGCATGCGAGTCTCCATTTCTAATTTACGATTACCTGTTTTTTTGTGATGTCGCAATCGAAACGGAGTTTGGCCCGCGCTTTCCCGCTAGGCGGGCTGGGCCTGACGGCGCCGAGGCGCCAAATCAGAGCAATCGGGCCATGATTTGCGCCAGTTCGACCGAGTTTCGCGCGCCGGTCTTCTGCAGCACCCGGGCACGATGAACCTCGACGGTGCGCATGGCGATACCGAGACGGTCGGCGATCTGCTTGTTCATCTGCCCCTGCAGCATCAATTGCATCACCTCGACCTCGCGAGACGACAACGTGGCGAGGCGGGCATTGACCTCTGCCCGGGTGGCGGAGGCAGCGCTTCGGCTGCGGTGCAGCTCCAAGGCCTTCAGTGTCAGATCGACGATCTGGTTGTCATTGAAGGGCTTTTCCACGAAATCGAAGGCGCCCGACTTCAAGCTTTGCACCGCAAGCGGCACATCGGCATGGCCGGTCAGGAAAATCACCGGCGGCGGCGTGCCCTCGGAGAGCAGCACATCGAGAACTTGGGGGCCCGACATGCCGTCCATGCGGACGTCAAGGATGATGCAGCCGCAATCAACTTGCGGCCAGGCCGCCAGAAAAGCCTCGCCCGAGGGCCAGAGCCGGGTCTCGATCCCGCGCGAGGCGAAAAGGAAGGCAATGCTGTCGCGGATGACCTCTTCGTCGTCGACGATGTGGACGGTAAGGAGCGGGCCAGTCATGCGGTACCCTCTTCAGGAAGGGGGAGGATGATGGAAAAGACCGTTCCTCCCCCTGGGTTCGGGCCATGGGACAGGCTGCCATGATGCAATTCCACGATGGAGCGACAGATGTTGAGCCCCATGCCCATCCCCTGCCGCTTTGTCGAAGTGAAAGGATCGAACAGCTGTTGGCTAAGGGCGTCGGGGATGCCGGGCCCCTGATCAATAACCTGCAATTGCAAGGCCCCGGGCAGAGTGACCAGCCGAACGGTTAGCTGGTCACCGGTTCGTGGACCTTCGGCCATGGCCTCCATTCCATTTCGGATGAGGTTGACGAGGACCTGTTCGACAAGGATGCGGTCGGCCAAAATCTGCGGCGGGCTCTCGGGAAGATCCGCTTGCAGCCTCACCCGCATTTCACGGGCGTCGGCGGCAAGAAGCCCTATCGCGTCCGTCGCGACTTCCGAGAGGTCCAGGCTGGTGAACTGGGGTTCGCGCTTCTTCACGAAGTCCTGGATTCGCCTGATGATTAAGCCAGCCCGGCGTGCTTGCGCCGCCAGCTTCTCAAGAGCGGGCTTCAGAAGCGCCGGATCGCCGCGCCCGGACTCGATCAGGTTCAAACCGCCGGCGGCATAAGAGGCGATTGCACCGAGCGGCTGGTTTAGCTCATGTGCAAGCGTCGAGGCCATCTCTCCAAGGGTTACAAGCCGCCCCGTGCGCGCCAAGCTCTCGTCTTGGGCCCGGGCCAGGCGGGCGGCGGCCTTGGCTTCGGTGATATCGATGATCGAGCCCATCCAGCCCTGATGCCGGCCCGCAGAGTCGATGAGCGGGGCCTCATAGACATGTACATCGATTTCGGCCCCATCGGCGCGGCGAAAGCGGGTTTCGAAGCTCTGCGGGACAATTTTTCCCTCTGCCAGTTGGCGCTGGCGGGCCAGTGTTTCGTCCATGCTGCCAGGCGACCAATAGGGCATCGGAGGCGTCAGTCCGATCAGTGTGTCGGCCGGAATCCCCACGAGCTTGGCGAATGCCGCATTCACATAAAGGATGCGGCCCTGATGGTCCTTGGCCCTGAGACCCACGGTAAGGCTTTCCTCCATCGAGCGACGGAAGGCCATTTCGGCGCGGAGGCGTTCCTCGGCCCGGCGGCGATGGGTGGCGTTGCGCTGCACTGCAATCAGGGTCAGAACCGCGAATGCGGCAAGGCCGATGATCGCGGCCAGCAGGGCCGTATTGCCCAGCGCGGGCGGACGGTCATATGCAGTGATGGTCAGGACGGTGCCCGCAAGCGGAGGATCGAAGCTGATCGCGTGAGCGGGCGTACCTTCGTCCACCCGGCGACGAGCGCGTTCGGCCAGCGTCTCGGAGCCGCTGGTCAGCCGAACGGCATATTGCTCGGCAATCCACCAGGGGATGTGGCGGTCAAGCATCAAGGGCAGGGAAACAGCCGCGACCAAGACCCCGCCAGAGCCGCTGGAGATGCGCAGCGCCATGGGTGCAACGCCGCCGGCGGCCACACCATAGACGGGTCGGGGGGTCGTGGCCGAAGAATGCAGGAGGCGCCGGACCAGATCGTCTTCGCTGGCATCCATCCCATCGGGTACGGAGAAGACGATACGTCCTTCGCTGTCGAACCATTTGATCGACAGGGTTTCGGGGTTCGCAGCGATATGAAGTCTGGCGCGGGCCGCCAAGATATCCGGCGCCGCGCCACTGGCTGCATCTAGCGCAAGACGGACAAGCATGTCTTCGTCCACCGCCATCTGGAAGCGCAGTGTCTGCTCAACCCATAGCGCGTCGGTCGCAAGCTTCGATCGGGCGCGTTCCTCGTCCGCACGGCCCAAGCCCCAGACGAGCGCGCCAACCAAGGCGACGAGTGCAAGAATGGAGAGCAGTGGGACAAGCGACAGAATATCCCACGGTCGCGAGCGCATAAGGCTCTCCGTCACCCGGGTTTCCGGGTTGCCCGCGGCGGCGAGTTTTTGGCTCAACCTGTCAATCGTGCCCCATCCTCCCGTTGGACACGGGCCGGATTTGACACCGCGGCCTGGTGTCTGTCCATTGCGGTTAGCCACAATAGCGCCGGCGAGGGCAATTCGGCATCAGCATATTGATCCGCCGGGAGGGCGGAGAATGGAGGAGAATCACATGCTGACCCGTCGCAGCCTTGCCGGTCTGGCCGGCGCTACCGCCCTTGCTCTTGCCTTCGCCGTTCCTGCGCTCGCTCAGGACAAGATCGTCATCAAGTTCAGCCATGTCGTGGCACCCGACACGCCGAAGGGCAAGGCGGCCACGAAGTTTGAGGAACTGGCCGAGAAGTACACGGACGGTAAAGTCGACGTGGAGGTCTATCCCAACAGCCAGCTTTACAAGGACAAGGAAGAACTGGAGGCGCTGCAGCTTGGTGCGGTGCAGATGCTTGCTCCGTCGCTGGCCAAATTCGGCCCGCTTGGCGTGCAGGATTTCGAGGTATTCGATCTGCCCTATATCTTTCCTTCCTACGAAGCTTTGCATGCGGTCACACAGGGCGAAGTAGGCAGGTCCCTGCTCGCCAAGCTGGAAGACAAGGGCATCAAGGGCCTCGCCTATTGGGACAACGGGTTCAAGATCATGTCGGCCAACAGCCCCCTGATCACGCCTGACGATTTCCTGGGCCTGAAGATGCGCATCCAGTCGTCAAAGGTACTGGAAGCCGAGATGAACGCCCTCGGCGCAGTGCCGCAGGTGATGGCCTTTTCCGAAGTCTATCAGGCGCTCCAGACAGGCGTTGTGGACGGGACCGAAAATCCGCCATCAAACATGTTCACACAGAAGATGCATGAGGTTCAGACCCATGCAACTGTCTCGAACCACGGCTATCTCGGCTATGCGGTGATCGTGAACAAGCAGTTCTGGGACGGCCTGCCGGAAGGTGTTCGCGCAGGGCTGGAAAAGGCCATGGCCGAGGCTACGGACTATGCGAACTCGATCGCCAAGGAAGAGAACGAAAAGGCGCTTGAGGCGATGAAGGCCGCAGGCACGACCGAGTTTCACGACATGACCGAGGAAGAGCGCGCCGCCTGGATCGCAGCGTTGGCTCCGGTGCATGAGGAGATGGCCGGGCGCATCGGCGCCGAGACCATCGCGGCGGTAAAGGCCGCGACTGGACAATAAGCTGCAACCACCTCGCGCGGCCTGCCACTGGCGACCGCGTCCCTTTCCCTCAATTCGGAGGTCAGGCCATGCTACGCCTGCTTGACCGGGCCGAAGAGGTGCTGATCGGCGTCCTGATTGCGGCTGCGACCATCATCATCTTCGCCTCGGTGACCCATCGTTACGCCCTTGGCCTCGCTGCTGACGCCGTGGCGTTCTTCAGATCCAGCGGCTTCCCGGGAATATCTGCCGCAGCCAAGTCAGTGTTTTTCGGCCTGAAAGCGATCAATCTGGTCTGGGCTCAGGAACTGACCATCATCCTGTTCGTCTGGATGGCGAAATTCGGCGCGGCTTATGGTGTGCGCACCGGCATTCATGTCGGCATAGACGTGCTGATCAACCGGATGGAGGCACCGCGCAGAAGGTTCTTCATTCTGTTCGGCCTTCTGGCAGGGGCGCTGTTCACCGGAACGATCGGTACGTTGGGCGCGAACTTCGTGTGGCACATGGCCCATGCGTCGGCCACCTCGCCCGACCTCGAACTGCCGATGTGGCTTGTTTATCTGGCGATCCCACTCGGATCCTCGCTGATGTGCTTCCGCTTCCTGCAGGTTGCCTTCGGCTTCTATCGGACGGGTGAGTTACCGCACCACGACCATGGCCATGTCGATGGCCTGGACCCGGAAGGCCTGGATGAGGTCGGCGAGGCAGTCCTGCAATCCAACCTGACCCCGCGCGACCTGACGGAAGACTGGAAGGACAAGTAACATGAGCGCTCTTATCATCTTCGGCCTCCTCATCGTGCTCATGCTGACAGGGATGCCGATTTCCATTGCCCTCGGCCTGACCGTCCTCAGCTTCCTCTTCACCATGACGGAGGTCCCGATCGACACGGTGGCGCTGAAGCTTTTCACCGGAATCGAGAAATTCGAGATCATGGCGATCCCCTTCTTTATCCTGGCGGGGAACTTCCTGACCCATGGCGGAGTGGCGAAGCGGATGATCAACTTCGCCACATCCATGGTCGGGCATTGGCACGGAGGGCTTGGTCTTGCGGGCGTCATCGCCTGCGCGCTGTTCGCCGCCGTTTCGGGTTCATCTCCGGCAACCGTTGTCGCTATCGGCTCGGTCATCCTTCCCGCCATGGTCGCGCAGGGTTTTCCCAAGCAATTCGGTGCCGGGGTCATCACCACCAGCGGCGCACTGGGAATCCTGATCCCGCCCTCGATCGTCATGGTCATGTATGCGGTCGCCACAAGCGGCATGCAGGTGAAGGGGCCGGACGGCGAGTTGGTGTCTTCCGCTTCCGTGGGTGAGTTGTTCATGGCGGGCGTCGTGCCGGGCCTGATGCTGGCCGGCTTCCTCGCATTCACGACCTGGTTCCGCGCGAGGAAACACGGCTATCCAAGGCTGCCAAGGACCGATCTGACCGGGCGCTGGACCGCTTTCCGCGAAGCGATGTGGGGCCTGCTGCTGATCGTTGTGGTGATCGGCGGCATCTATACCGGCATCTTTACCCCGACCGAAGCCGCCGCGATGTCTGCAGTCTACGCCTTTGTAGTGGCAGTTTTCGTCTACAAGGACATGAGCCTGAAAGACGTGCCTCGCGTCTTGCTGCAATCGGCCAACATGTCGGCGATGCTCTTGTACATCATAACCAACGCGGTCCTGTTCAGCTTCCTCATGACCCATGAGAACATCCCCCAGGCCCTGGGCGAATGGATGGTCAACGCCGGGCTGAACTGGTGGATGTTCCTGATCCTGGTCAATATCCTGCTGCTGGCGGCGGGCAACTTCATGGAACCTTCGTCAATCGTCCTGATCATGGCGCCGATCCTGTTCCCGGTGGCCGTGCGGCTGGGGATCGATCCGGTGCATTTCGGCATCATGATTGTCGTCAACATGGAGGTCGGCATGTGCCATCCTCCGGTCGGCCTGAACCTCTATGTCGCAAGCGGCATAACAAAGATGGGCATCACCGAGTTGACGGTGGCTGTCTGGCCCTGGCTGCTGAGCATGCTCTTCTTCCTGCTGATCGTGACCTATGTCCCTGCAATCTCGCTGGCCCTGCCCCGTCTGCTAGGTATGTGATCAGCCTTCACGGGCGTTTGACCCGACCTGCATCGAGGTTATCTGATCGAAGACGGCCATTGTCTGTTTGCCAGGCAATGGCCGCCTTCAATCCTATGCGTTCATAGGGGTAACCACCCCGGCGGCCCATGCGCACTGGGCGCTCAGCCGTCAGCCAACCGATTAGCCGTGCGCAAGCTTGCGCAAATTTCTGAGCGATCAGCCCCAAATAAGCAAAAATATTTGCACCTCTCTCCGAATCATGAGCATATATGCTCGCATAATCGGCTTTAGGAGGGGCCCTTGAACGACTCCGAGCGGCAAGACCGGATTGTTCAGCTGCTGAATGAGCAGCCTTTTGCATCCGTGCGTGACCTTCAGCTGACCATTGGCGTTTCCGGCGCGACGATCCGGCGGGACATCGAAAAGCTCCACGACGCCGGGCGGGTCCGGAAGGTCTATGGTGGAGTCGCCGCGCTGGACGGCGGGCCGCGAAAGGCCGCCGCACTCCCCTTCGTTGAGAACCGCGATATCGCGGTTGCCCAGAAGCGCGCGATCGCCCGGACGGCCGCAGGCCTCGTCCGCGACGGCAGCCTCATCATCGTTCATGGCGGCTCGACCTGCTTCCATTTCGGCTGCGAGATCGCGCATCGCAATGTCCGGGTCTTCACCAATTCCCTGCCGCTTGCTGGCTATCTCGGCGAGCATGGCACCTGCCAGTTGACGGTCGGTGGCGGCGATCTGCACCGCGAGCCAGGCATCCTGTATGAGACGGGTGGCTCGGGCTACACGTTCTACGCCTCGCAGTTCTTCGTCGGTGCACTTGGCGTCAGCGAGAACGGCATTCTCGAACAGCATCCGCTGCTCGTCCGCTTCACCGCGGAGATGAGCCGGCTGGCGAATGAAATCGTGGTTCTGGTCGACAGTCGCAAATTCAGCGCCAGACCCCCTACCGTCACACTGCCGCTCAACCGCATCGGGCGGCTCATTACCGATGACGGGCTCAGCGACGAACACGCCCGCATGCTGGAAGACCACGGCGTCGACTACATCATCGCCCAACGCGGGGGCGAGGCATGAACGCCCCAATCCTGCAGATGCGGGGCATTTCCAAAACGTTCGGTGCTGTCCGGGCGCTGCGCGATGTGAGCTTCGACGTGCAGCCGGGAGAACTGCACGCCCTTATGGGCGAAAACGGCGCGGGCAAGTCGACGCTGATGAAGATCCTGTCGGGTGCCTATGTAGCCGATCCGGGCGGAGAGATCCTGTTCGCCGGCCAACCGCGCCACGGTCGTGGCGACGGAATCGCGGTCATCTACCAGGAACTGTCGCTGGCCCCCAACCTGACCGTCGCCGAGAACATGTTCCTTGGCCGTGAGGGCAAGGCAATGTCCCTGGTGCGGCGCGGTATGCTGGCCGACCGCGCGCAGCCGATCCTTGATCGCCTCGGCGTCGGCTTTTCCGCCCAGACTCCGGTCTGGCGGCTGTCCCTTGGCGAGCGCCAAATGGTCGAGATCGCCCGCGCGCTGACGAGCGACGCGAAGCTGATCGTCATGGATGAGCCGACCACAGCCCTCTCCACCCGGGAAACCGAGCGGCTCTTCGATGTGATCGCCAACCTCAAGGCGCATGGCATCGCGATCATCTACATCAGCCATCGCATGGAAGAGGTCTATGCGCTCGCCGACCGCGTCAGCGTCCTGCGCGACGGTGTCTACATCGGAACGCTCGACCGCGCCGAACTTTCGGCGGCGCGCCTCGTCTCGATGATGGTCGGCCGCGATCTCGGCAGCTTTTACCGCAAGGAGCATCAGGCAAAACCCCCGTCCGGAGCCCCGCTCCTGGAGGTCGCGAACCTGGCAGACGGCAAGCGGGTCAAGGGATGCAGCCTGTCCTTGTATGCGGGTGAAGTGCTTGGCATCGCGGGCCTCGTGGGTTCGGGCCGGACGGAGCTTGCCCGCCTGATCTTTCGCGCCGATCAACCGGTGCGTGGAACGGTTCTGCTGGGCGGACGTCCCTTCGAGGCCCGCAATCCCCGCGAGGCGCTGGCGGCAGGGCTCGCCTACCTGACCGAGGATCGGGCCGGTCTTGGCCTGTTTCTGGACATGACGATCTCTGACAATGTCAATGTCGGGGTCATCCAGCGCGATGCTGGGGCGGCGGGTGTGCTTGACCGCCGCAAGGCCGCAGAGCGCGCCGGCGCCGCGATCCGCAACCTGGGGATCAAGGCGCCGAGCGCCCGGATCAACGCAGGATCGCTTTCGGGCGGGAACCAGCAAAAGGTCCTGCTTGCCCGCTTGCTGGAAACCCAGCCCAAGGTCGTGATCCTCGATGAACCTACGCGCGGCGTCGACGTCGGGGCGAAATCCGAAATTTACAAGCTGATCGACACACTCGTCGGCAAGGGCGTGGGCGTGATCATGATCTCGAGCGAGTTGCCCGAAATCATCGGAGTCGCCGACCGTGTTCTGGTCATGCGCGAAGGACGCATCGCCGGCGAGGTCCGCCCGGAGGCCGGACAGCCGATCAGCCAGGAAGCAATCATGGCCCTGTCGACAGGGGCCGTGCCGATGCAGGAGAAAACGGCATGAGCGAAACGGCAACCAAGCCCTCCGATCCGGGGGCACTGGGTCTGCGGGGCATGATGCAGATCCTGGGCATGCTGCCGGTGCTGATCCTGCTCGCGATCGCCTTCCACCTGATGAGCGGCAAGTTCCTGAGCGTGAACAACCTGTCGATTGTCATGCAGCAGGCTTCGATCAATATCGTGCTGGCTGCGGGCATGACTTTCGTCATCCTGACCGGTGGCATCGATCTGTCGGTGGGCTCCGTCCTCGCGGCCTCGGCCATGATCGCGGTGATCGTGTCGTTGATCCCCGGCATTGGTTGGCTGGGTGTTCCGGCGGCGATGCTGGCGGGGCTGGTTTGCGGTCTGGCCAACGGGGCGCTGATCGCTGCGCTGAGGTTGCCGCCCTTCATCGTCACGCTTGGCTCGCTCACGGCCGTGCGGGGCGTGGCGCGCCTGCTTGGCGCCGACACGACGGTGTTCAACCCGGATCTTCCCTTCGACGTCATCGGCAACGGCACGCTCTTCGGCATTCCGTGGCTCGCGATCATCGCGGTCGTCGTGATCCTTGGTTCTTGGTTCCTGCTGCGCCGGACGGTCCTTGGCACCTGGATCTATGCCGTCGGCGGTAACCCGGAAGCTGCGCGCCTGACCGGCATCAAGGTTCCGCTGGTCCTGCTGTTTGTCTATGGCGCCTCTGGCTTCCTGGCCGGTCTTGGCGGGGCCATGTCCGCCGCACGCCTTTACGCGGCGAACGGGCTGCAACTGGGACAAGCCTACGAGCTGGACGCGATCGCCGCCGTGATCCTGGGCGGTACGAGCTTCGTTGGCGGTGTCGGCTCGATCTGGGGCACGCTGGTCGGCGCGCTCATCATCGCGGTCCTGTCGAACGGGCTGATCCTCGTCGGCGTCTCGGACATCTGGCAGTACATCGTCAAGGGACTGGTCATCATCGCCGCCGTCGCGCTGGACCGCTATCGCCTGAAGGGCGGAGCGCGGACATGAGCAGCTTCATCCATCGGAAGACTACCCGATCCGGGGTCCTCCCCGGCACCCACGACCCCACGCACACAACATGGAGGAGAACATGCGCGTGACCAAACTGCTGCTGTCGTCAGTGGCGCTCGGGCTTGCCCTTGCGTCGCCGGGCGCGGCAAAGGAGCTCAAGAGCGTCGGCATCTCGGTCGGCCTTCTGGGCAACCCGTTCTTCGTGGCCACCATCAAGGGCATCGAAGACGCCGCAAAGAAGATCAACCCGGATGTGCAGGTTACGTCGGTGTCCGCCGACTATGACCTGAACAAGCAGGTTTCCCAGATCGACAACTTCATCGCGTCCGGCGTGGATATCATCATGCTGAACGCGGTCGATGCCAGCGCCATTGCCCCCGCCGTCAAACGTGCGCAAGACGCTGGCATCGTCGTCGCCGCCTTCGATGTGTCCGCACCAGGCGCCGACGTCACTGTGATGACCAACAACGTCCAAGCCGGCGAGAAAGCCTGCCAGTACATCGTCGACGCCATCGGCGCCAAAGGTAACGTCATCATCATCAACGGTCCACAATCCTCGTCGATCATCGACCGGGTAAAGGGCTGCAAGGATGTGCTGGCGAAGAACCCCGGCATCACCATCCTGTCGGATGACCAGAACGGCCAGGGGTCGCGCGATGGCGGCCTGAACGTGATGCAAAGCCTGCTGACCCGCTTCGACGATATCCAGGCGGTGTTTGCGATCAACGACCCGACCGGGATTGGCGCAGAACTCGCGGCGAAGCAGCTGGGCCGCTCGGGCTTCATCATCACCGCGGTCGACGGCGCGCCAGATGTCGAGAAGTCGCTGGCCGACCCCAACTCGATGGTCAAGGCCTCGGCCTCGCAGGACCCCTATGTCATGGCCGGAATGGCACTCGATATGGGCTACAAGGTGCTGCAGGGCGAGAAACCCGATCCTTCGACCATCCTGCTCGAGCCGGAACTTATCACCGCGGACAACCTGTCCAGCTACAAGGGCTGGACGGCTCCGCGCTGATCCGGCGCCGGGCCGCGCTGCCGCTCCCGCGGCGCGGCCCGCCATACGTTCCTTCTGTTCATGGGTTGATCCATGCCGATCGAAGAACTTCGTCAGGCTGTGCTCGATGCAAACATCGCCACGGTCCGCCACGGTCTTGTTGTCTCGACCTTCGGCAATGCCAGCGGTATCGACCGCGCGAGCGGTCGGATCGTCATCAAACCCTCTGGTGTGCCCTATGATCAGCTCAGCGCTGACAACATGGCGCTGGCAGATCTTGATGGCGCGGTGCTGGACAACCGGTTCAAGCCCTCCTCGGATCTGGCAACCCACGCCGTCCTCTACCGGGCCTTCGGCGACATCGGGGCAGTCATCCATACCCATTCGACCTTTGCGACGATCTTTGCCCAGAGCTGCCGCGCCTTGCCGCCCCTTGGGACCACACATGCCGACTACTTCCGAGGCCCGGTTCCCGTGACCCGCCAACTGACCGAGGATGAAATCGCCCGCGACTACGTAACCGCGACGGGCGAGGTCATCGTCGAAACCTTCCGGGACATCGATCCGCTCGAGGTGCCTGCAGTGCTGGTCGCCGGTCATGGTCCCTTCGTCTGGGGGCGCGATCCTGAGGATGCGGTGACCAACGCCCTGATGCTGGAAGAGGCGGCGCGGATGGCCTGGCATACGCTGATGCTGGTTCCCGACATCCCGCCGATCTCTCCTGCGCTTCTTGACCGGCATTTCCTTCGCAAGCACGGCGTCAACGCCACCTACGGCCAATAGGAGGGCGCAGCATGGCAATTGTCGCCGGAGTGGATTTCGGGACGCTCAGCGTCCGGGTCACGTTGATGGACACGGTCAGCGGCCAATCGCTTGCGACTGCGGTCGCGGACTATCCGCTGAAGCGGTCGGCAGCCGAACCGCTGCTGGGCGCGCAAAGTCACGAAGACCACATGTCGGGACTTGTCCGCGCCATGAAGGAGGCGGTGCGCCTTGCCGGGATCGACGGGCAGGAGATTGCCGCGCTCGCCTGCGACACGACGGGGTCGAGCGTAGTTGTTGTGGATGAAGCCCTGCAGCCGCTCGGCGACTATTACCTGTGGTGCGATCACCGCGCCCATGCCGAGGCCGAAGAAATCACCGCCCGCGCCCGGACCGAGGGGATCGAGGCGCTCGACTGGTGTGGCGGCGTCTATTCGCATGAATGGGGCTATGCGAAGCTTCTGCATTTCCTGCGCCATAATGCCGACAAGCGCGATCGCGTCGCGACGGCGCTTGAACATTGCGACATGGTTGCAGCCACGCTTTGCGGCATTTCGCGCATGGAGGACCTGCCGAGATCCATTTGCGCAATGGGGCACAAGTGGATGTGGGGTCGTCGGTGGGGCGGACCGCCACCGCAAGAGTTCCTGAGCCGGGTCGATCCTCTTCTGGACGGTGTGAACGCAAAACTTCGCGGTCGCTATCTGACCTCTGACCAGATCGCTGGCCACCTTTCGCCGGAATGGGCCGGCAAGATGGGCCTTAAGGCAGGTATCCCGATCCCCGTCGGGGCTTTCGACTCTCACTGGGACGCCATCGGCGCCGGGCTGCGACCCGGGGACGTGGTCAACGTGGTCGGCACCTCGACCTGCATCATCACCATCGCCGATCCTGAGTTTCAGCCGGTGCCAGGCTTGTGCGGCGTTGTGCCCGGCAGCGTCCTGCCCGGATGGTGCGGCGTCGAGGCCGGACAATCCGCGACCGGAGACGTATTCGAAGCCATCGCGCGCCGCGCCGGTACGGATGTCGCCACCTTGTCGCGAGGTCTCGATCGCTACGGGCCAGGGCAGACCGGCCTCATGCGCCTGAACTGGGACAATGGCGACCGCACGGTGCTCGTCCGGTCGGACCTGGGGGGAGTGACACTTGGCTGGGACCTCAATCATGGCCCGGGAGACGAGCTGCATGCCGCAATCGAGGGCATGGCCATGCATCTGAAGGTGATATACGACCGGATGAAATCAGGCGGCGTCAGGACGGATCGCATCATCAATGCGGGCGGCATCCCGGGCAAAAACCGCCTGCTCAACCAGATCTATGCCGATGTCCTTGAGACCGACGTACATGTCTGCACGACATCGCCCGTTGGAGTGGGGGCCAGCATCTTCGCCGCAGTGGCCTGCGGAGCCTTCGCCAGCATTCCTGAGGCACAGGCGAGACTTGCTCCGCCGACGGAGGTCTTCCACCCGCGCCCTGACCGCGCGGGACCATATCGGCAGTTGTCGCAGATCTTCTCGGACCTATACTTTGGCTTCGGCACGGATCGCAGCGTCAACTTGGGTAACACGCTGCGGATCCTGCGGTCCTTCCGCAGCGGCGAGGCTTGAGAGGCGAAAGGCAGCGCCCGAAACATGCGCCCAACGAAGCCTTGAGTCCGTCCTCGGCTCGGCGCTTTTGTCCTTTCGAAAGTGCGGTGACCGTCCGTTCCCCGGCTGTTTCGGTCATTTAAGGAACGGCGTCGTCTGCCCGTTACCGACTTCCAAGTATTCAGGCGCACCGACGGAAATGCGCTTTCATCCATCCTCTGACAGCTCGATCGTCAGCGTTTCACGGCTGTTCGCGTTCAACCGGCTTCTTATCGTCGCCAAGACCCAATCGTTCTGTTGCACCTTGAGCATCCTGCTGCCCACGACGACAACACAGGTCAAGATTCCTCGGAAGCAATCGCGCTCCGCTTGTTGCCCACGGACCTTGAAAGCCAAGCTGGTACTGCCGACCCGATCCACCGAGACGCTGATGTCAATCGGCTCTCTTGGGGTGATCGGCGACATGAAATCGATGCTGACGCTGACGAAAGGTGTGCCCCGGTCATGGTCGGAGGCCAACTCGTACCAGCCCGTACCTCCGAGCATCGCTTTCCAGAAGTCATCGATCGCTTCAAGGCAGTAGCCCAGAATCCTGGGGGTGCAGACGATTCCAGCTGGGTCGCAATCAACAAAGGCGACAGTGCGACGCAGCTTCAGAACGCCTTGATCGTCGAGATCCATATTGGCTGCTCCTTAGCAGTAGTTCGCACGGTATCCTGCTGGTCAGCTGGGGTTGGTCTTGCCGAGGGAGCGCGGGACGGAAGTCTCCCTCACATATTGGGATAATTGGGTCCGTCGCCGCCCTGGGGTGTTGTCCAGGTGATGTTCTGGCTGGGGTCCTTGATGTCGCATGTCTTGCAGTGGACGCAGTTCTGGAAGTTGATGCGGAAGGTGGCC
>JAYRKT010000080.1:0-7816 GCA_041905595.1 Rhodobacter sp. | reverse complement strand
CAACGGATCCTCGGTCACAGTCCCCACAAAGCGCGGCATTCCCAGAACATCGTGGAAGCGCTGCAGCATCCGTTGGGTTTCGAGCGACATCTCCTCGGTTGGGCCGGGGATGAAGCGCACCACCTTCAGCGCTAGCTCCCGATCCGCCATGTCGGGCAGCAGCATGGGCAGGGTCTCGATCGCGCGCTCGGGCTCGTAAGTCGCGAGCAGCGTCTGTTCGTGGATGATCCGCGCGCGCCGGTCAGCCCCCAGCGACCGGAACGGCTCGTCCCGCGTCAGCACCGTCGAGGACCGTTCCAGCCGGTCGCGGCGCACGCCCTTGCGTTTCTCGGCCAGCAACACCAGCATGCGGATGACCGCCTCGGCAAAGCCGCCGCGCTCGATATTCTGCAGCGCCAGGGCAACCTCGGGCAGACCGCGTAGCTCGCCAGTCCGTTTCAGGGTACGATGCGCCTCATGCGTGCCGCCGAAGCTGCGCATCCAGGGATTTGACCACAGTGTGTAGAAGCTGAGTTCATAGATCATGTCACGGCTGTCGCGCATGACGTCGATCATCTGCTCGGTCGCCTCCACCCACAGCGCTTCGGCGGCCAGCCAGGGGTTGTCCGGCGCGGCCTTGCGGCGGTTTTCGCGGACCTTCTCGGCCAACTGGGCAACATGGCCCATCATCGGGTTCTTCGACGAGGCCAGGGCGCGTTCCAGCCGCTTTGGATGCAGCGCCCGCGACAGTTCGGCCGTGGTTGGAGTGACCATGGCCTTGATCAGCGGCCGCATCATCGTGTCATAGATCTGCGTCTGCACCTCCGAGGCGCGGGCAACGGCGGCGAAGGGACGTTCGTCCGCGAGACCATCGTCCAGGGCGCGAATGTCGTTCAGCGTGCGTTCGGCGAAACCAACCGTGAAGTGCTTTTTGCCGTCGCGTTCCTCGACATCCTCGATGCGCATCTCGTAAAGTCCCGGTGCCAGCGCCTCGATGGTCTTCAGCGTCGAGGCGACCTCGGCATGTTCCTTCTTCGCGATCTTCGAGGACACAAAGATCCCCAGATGGCCCACCTCTTCATGGACCATATAGATGATGCGCTGTCCACAGATGCGGATTTCCTGCACATCGCTATAGGTTTCGGCGATCCAGTTCAGGGCCTGCTGGGGCGGCGTGATGTTGTCGCCATGACTGGCGAAGACGATGATTGGCGCATGGATCGCCTTGAGGTCGACGGGTCGGCCCGGTTCAATCCGTGCCTCGTTCTTGGCAAGGCGGTTGCCGACGAAAAGCTGCTCGACGATCCAGCGGATTTCGGCCTCGGTCAGCATGAAGAAGCCGCCCCACCACGTTTCGAATTCAAGAAAGCTCTTATCGCCCTTGTCGATGTCGCGGAACAGGTCGGTATACTTGCGAAACAGCGTGCGGCCGGGGTTCAAGGCCTCGAAGTTCTGGACCAGATGCGCGCCGTCGAAGATGCCGCCGCCCAGGTCGGATACGAACATCGCGATCCATGTCCCGCCCAAGATGCCTGCGTTGTAGCGCATCGGGTTTTCGCCCACCTTCCCTGCCCAGGGAACCACAGGCGCGCCGTTGACCACGATCGGACCGGTCAGATCGTTGTTGGTGGCGGCCAGCAGCAGCGTCGCCCAGCCACCCTGGCAATTGCCGGTGATAATGGGATTGCTGGACTTCGGATGGCGGCGCATCACTTCGCGTACAAAGGCAGCCTCGGCGCGGGAGACATCGGCCAGAGACTGCCCGGGCTCGGGACGCGAGCGGAAGGCCACGAAATAGACGGGATGGCCGGCGGCCAGAGCTACGCCGACCTGGCTGTCGCTCTTGAAGCCGCCGATCCCCGGCCCGTGCCCGGCACGCGGGTCGATGATGATATAGGGACGGCGGGTGTCGTCAATTACGACACCTTCGGGCGGCGTGATCTTCAGCAGCATGTAATTGCAGGGATAGGGCAGACCCTTGCCGTCCATGACCACCTCGTAGTCATAGATCAGCACAGGCGGGCAATCGGCCGCCTCGTGTGCCAGGAAGATGTCGCCGCGCTTGCGCAGCGTGTCGGCGGTCAGCACCGCGCGTTCGGCCACATCGCGCTGATAGTCCGCGAGGGAGGCGCCCAGACGGCCTTCCGAGTGAAACTGGCTCATGGACTCAGTCAAGGCCGATCCTGCCTCAAGCAGCCTGCGGGTCCGCTCGGCATGGTCTTCCAGGATGCGCCGGCTGTGGCGCTGCACCGCCGTGGACAAGATCCTGGCGGTCTGCGAACTGGCCTCGATTTCGGCGCGAGCGGCACCGATCCTCGTTTGCAGCAGATCAAGCGTGTCGCTCTGGATGCGCGGCGTGCCAGGCTGAAGCCTTGGATCAAAGAGGTCGAACACGCTTGCCATGATGTCTATCCTTCAGGCCGTAATCGAGAAGCCGCCGTCGATGTCGTGGACACCCCCGGTCAGAGTGCGCGCCTCGTTCGATGCCAGGAAGGCAGCCATCGCTCCCACATCCTCGATCGTGGCCAACTGGCGAGTTGGCGCGCGCGCGGCGGCCTGATCCAGTAGGTCATCGAAATGGTCGATCCCCGATGCCGCCCGTGTCGCGAGCGGACCGGGCGAAAGGGCATGAACGCGGATGCCCTGCGATCCCAGTTCGGCCGCGGCATAGCGTGTCGCGCTTTCAAGCGCGGCCTTTACCGGACCCATCATGTTGTAATGGCGCACCACCCGACTGGCTCCCAAGAAAGACACCGACAGGCAGCAGCCGCCATTCCGCATCAGCGGCTCGGCCAGTCGGATCATGCGCAGGAACGAATGGACCGAGACATCCATCGCCAGACCGAACCCTGCAGCCGAGCAGTCGACCACCCGGCCATGCAGGTCCTCCCGAGGCGCGAAGGCGATCGAGTGCAGCAGCGTGTCGAGCCGGCCCCAGCGATCCGTGATTTCCTGGAACACCGCCTCGGTTTGGCCGGGCTGGGTTACGTCCAGCGGCATGGTGATCTCTGCCCCCAATTCCTCGGCCAAGGGGCGGACGAACCGCTCGGCCTTTTCGTTCAGCCAAGTTATGGCCAGATCTGCGCCCTGTGCACGGAAGGCCTGAGCACAGCCCCAGGCAATGGAGTTCTGGTTTGCGATACCAACGACGAGCACCTTTTGTCCCGACATGGAAAACACTCACGGACCTCCAGATGACGCCAGTTGCCTTGGGATTTACCGGCCAGATAAATGACGAATGGTCAAGTCACCCGGCATGGTTGTCCCCTTGCCTACGGGAGCGACCTGGTTTGTCCTTTCCTCACAATGGCGTGGTTTCGAGCAGAACGACAGACGGTGATCACTTTAACAATGCCCTACGCGCCGCGTCTTGGCGGGACACCCCCGCCCTAACCGATATCCGGACCGCGTTCGGTCAAGGCGAAATCCTGCAGCCTCAAGCTGGCATCCGGGTTCTGCGCGGACAGGGCGATGAGCGTTTTGAAGGCCGCGTGGATGATGTCTTTCTTGGAGGCGTCGGGGTAGAGCTTTCGGATCTGCTCCAGCATGTCCTTGTTCGAAACGCCTGCCCCTGCCAGGGAAACGAGTGTAGCCTCCAGGCTTGTTGGTCGCTTTTTGTCTGTCACGGATCCATTCTCCTGCCGGACCGTCAAGAGTTCGGGATCGTCTTAGCCCTCCTCAGTGACAGTATTGCGACGAAATGCTGCCCTGCCGACCATAGTGTGGCCGGCATCCAGTACTTAGAAGTGATTGTTCAATGGCTTGGCGGGGGCTTCTGGGAGGGGACGTCGAGGCCGGGTTGCAGACTTCTCGCAAGGCTGCATATCGTCTCGATGTGCTTGCATGACAAAGGCGCCGCAATGCTGATCCGAGTCGGGGATGAGCGAACCGAGTATCGATCTGTTTTTGGCCGGTCTGCTCTCGACCGTCGCCGGAGCGCTGAATGCCGTCGGATTTCTCCTAGCCAGATCGTTCACCGCAAACATGACAGGCAATGTTTCGGCATTTGCGGATCAGATTGCGGGCGGTGAAATCACGACAGCGCTGTTCCTCGCAGGATTGGTTGCCGCGTTCATCTGCGGGGCCGGGATTACCGCCCTCGCCATACAGACGGGCGAACGCAACCAACTCCGTCCGGTCTATGCTCTTGCTATCGCTGCAGAGGCGGTGATCCTCTTGTGTTTGGGCGTCGTTCTGATCCGAGACAGCACCCAACAGAAACTTCTGGTGATTGCCCTAAGCTTCGTCATGGGTCTCCAGAATGCGGCGACCACTATGATCTCCAGGGCACGCGTGCGCACAACCCATGTCTCGGGCATGGCAACGGATGTGGGGATTGGACTGGCAGCGTTTATGGGCGACGAGGCCACGAAACGCCAGGCACGTCCGAAACTGAAGCTGCATAGCCTGACCCTCCTATGCTTCACAGGCGGAGGCATAGCGGGCGCGATCCTGTTCGGATTGATGGGCAACTGGCTGTTCGTGATCGCGGCCGTGATTTTGCTGCTTGTTGCAGTCCCGAAGTCTTTCGTGCTCGGCGCGAGCAATTGCCGAGCTAGGATCATATGGGGATGGTCCAGCGTACACTCCTTCCGCTCTCCAAATGTGGCCGTTTCGGCGTCACCCAAACCGTTCTGCAACGCAGGTAACGGCCTTGTGCTCCTGCTAAGATAGGGTATCCCTCTACCCCATGAGTCACACCACAAAGCACAAAGCCAAGCTCCTGGCCCGCGTCCGCCGCCTGAAGGGGCAGATCGAGGCTGTCGAGCGGTCCCTTGAGGCCGACGCCCCCTGTGGCGAGGTCCTGAACCTCGTCGCCTCGATCCGCGGCGCGGTCGGCGGCCTGACGGCCGAGCTGATCGAGGACCACATCCGCGAGCATGTTTCTGATCCGGGCCGCGACGAGGACGCCGCGCGCGGGCAGGCCGCAGGCGAGCTGATCGACATCATCAGGACCTATCTCAGATGAACATCCAGGCATCGCGGCTGGCCAGCCCGCACGAGCATGTCTACCTGGGCGACAATCACGAGCGAAACGAGCGCCGGACCTGGCTGGTCATCGCCATCACCGCCGCGATGATGGTGGTCGAAATCACCGCGGGCAGCATCTTCGGCTCGATGGCGCTGATTGCCGACGGCTGGCACATGTCGACCCATGCGGGGGCCATGCTGATTGCCGCACTCGCCTATCGCTATGCCCGCCGCCACGCCCGGAATGCCCGCTTTACCTTCGGCACGGGCAAGATGGGGGACCTGGCGGGCTTTGCCAGCGCCGTGATCCTGGCGCTGATCGCGCTGCTGATCGGCTGGGAAAGCCTGATGCGGTTCTACAGCCCGGTCGCCATCAGCTTCCGTCAGGCCATTTCCGTGGCCGTGATCGGCCTGATCGTCAATCTGATCTGCGCCTGGCTGCTGCGCGAGGACCACGCGCATCACCACCACGGCCACGACCATCATTCCCATGATCACGGTCCTCATCATCAGCATGCGACCGACAACAATCTGCGCGCCGCCTACCTGCACGTCGTGGCCGATGCCCTGACCTCCGTGCTGGCCATTGCGGCGCTGACGCTTGGCAGCCTGTATGGTTGGAACTGGCTTGACCCGATGATGGGCATGGTCGGCGCCGTCGTGATCGCCCGCTGGTCTTGGGGGTTGATCCGCGACACGGGCCGGGTCCTGCTCGACTACGTGCCCGAGGATGAGGATCTGCCAGACGAGATCCGCTCCGCCATCGAGACCGGCTCGGATCAGGTGACCGATCTGCATGTCTGGCAGCTTGGCCCCGGTCACCATGGCGCGATTGTCGCGATCCGGTCCAAGGCGCCGCTGGAGCCCGCGGCCTACCGCGCCAGGCTCTCGCATATCCACGACCTCTCCCATCTGACGATCGAAGTCGAGCGAACCGCCTGAAGCGAGGAAGAGCGATGGAAGGGGGCTCCTTGTGACCCTGCCAACCAACAATGCGCAGGGACGCAAAATCCGTGTCAGGCGCCCGGTCCAAGATCAGCCGCACAGCCTGTCCCTGGCTCCTCCGCCGCCTTGTCGATTTGCGGGCGGTGATCCTGGTCGTTGCCGCTTCCGAGGTGGAGGGCGTGGCGGAGCGTCACGACGAGGCCCCTTTTGACATTGAGGGGAGGCTTCAGTCATCGCGGCGAGCTGTGCAGCTTCGACGGGATGCCGATGGAGTTCGGCCTCTCCATCGGCAACCTGCGTCGGCAGTGGCTGGGCCGGCGTGCCTGACCGGTCATGATGATTGATCTTGCCGTTTATGGCGGCCTGTTTCTGGCGGCCTTCACCGCAGCGACTCTGCTTCCTGCGCAATCCGAGATCCTGGTTGTCGGCCTTTTGCTGACCGAGCACCCGCCCGGGCTGGTGCTGACTGTTGCCAGCCTCGGCAATGTGCTGGGTTCCGTGGTCAACTGGTTTCTCGGGCGAGGAGTCGAACGGCTGCGCACCCGACGCTGGTTCCCGGTAAGCCCGGCCACCCTGGCACGAACGGAGGGCTGGTATCGCCACTACGGCAGATGGTCGCTGCTGCTGGCTTGGGCGCCGATCATCGGCGACCCGTTGACTGTCGTTGCAGGAGTGCTGCGCGAGTCTTTCTGGGTGTTTCTGCTCCTCGTCAGCGTCGCGAAGATTGGCCGCTACCTCGTTCTGGCAGCAGCAACATTGGGGTTCGCTTGACTAAGTTGCCGCTCTGCCCCGGCGCTGCAAAGCAGGCTCCGTCTCTTGCAGGCGCATAGGACGGGGTTGACGAGATTTTAGTCGAGCAACCTCAAGCCATTTGTGCCGCGGTTTGCCGTGATCGCCGCCCAGCAAAGGCGGTGCCCCGCCAGGTTGAAATAGCGGAATGAGGGTTCTCAGCTGGTCGCCGGCACCACGGGGAAACCTGCTGCAGCAAGGGCGGACGCAAAGCGGTCAATCGGCAGATCGCTGGTCAGTTCGACCTCGCGACGGTTCTGATCGATGACGATAGAGGCATCAGCATCGACCGACTGGATGGCACGAGTGACGCTCCGGGCGCAGCCGCCGCAATTCATGTTGGGGAGATGGAAACGCATGACACCTTCCTTGGTTCTTCTCATGCCTGAGCAGATGGGAGCTTCCAGCGCGGGAAGGTCAAGGCGCGCCAACAACTTCCTGATGTTGACCTTCGCGTGAATGGCCACAATCTGGCGGGCATGACTGGAAGCCGTTCATCTGCCCTCTTCCTTCCAACTGCATCACTGCTTGCCGTGGGCCTCGTTTGCATCGCCCTCTGGACAGGATGGAGCTACAGCACCTCGGCCCAGACCCAGCGTGGGGCCGAGCTTTATGCCGAACATTGCGCGACGTGCCACGGCGCCCAGCTAGAAGGGCAGCCCGATTGGCAGATCGCTGACGAAAGCGGCGTTCTTCCTGCACCGCCGCATGACGCATCCGGCCACACCTGGCACCACGATGATGCCATGCTGACCGACTACATCCGGCGGGGAGGCCAAGCGGTTCTGGATGACCTGGGTGTGTCCATGACGTCCGGCATGCCAGCATTTGGCGAAATCCTGACGGACGGCGACATTGCCGCCATCCTCGGGTTCATCAAGTCGAACTGGCCTGACCGGATACGCGCGATCCAGGCCGAGCGGAATGGCGATTAGGCCCGGCTCGGGTCAGTGCAATCTCCTGCCAAGGCATCGAGTATCGAGCAATCCGGATGCCCATTGCCCGCACAGCTCTGAACAAGCTGCTGCAGGGCCGTACGCAGCTGTGTCAGATCAGCCAGCCTTTCGTCGACCTGGGCGAGATGACGCGCGGCGATCTCGCGCACGTCGGCACTGCTGCGGCTCGTGTCTTC
>JAYRKT010000019.1:0-74046 GCA_041905595.1 Rhodobacter sp. | reverse complement strand
CAGTCGGGTCCGGTGGTCACCTCGGCCGGAAAGCGGCCATGGACGGAGTCGAAGCGCAGCAGATGGGCGTTCGTTTCCACCGGGCCGAGGTCGTTGATCGCCACCACCTCGATGTCGGTCCGGCCCGCCTCCACGATCGCCCGCAGGATGTTCCGCCCGATACGGCCGAAGCCGTTGATAGCCACTTTGACCGCCATGCTTCTCTCCATGCTGAAGGACGCCCGACAGGGCGACTCGCCAATCTGATAGCGCTAACATCATCAACGCGACGATAAATGCAACCGCCCGCAGGGGCAGCTTAGCGCCAGAAGGAGAGATATTCCACGAGGTCCGCGAACTTTCGCGCGAGGAACAGCGTCGCACCCGTGTGCAGGACGCCAAGGTCAAGTATCAGCAGGCCAAGGACAAGCCCGCCCAGAACAAGTGCCAATCGGTTCGTCATGGGCGGGGGCAGGTCCCCGGGGCTCCTCTCAGCTCGCGAGCCGCCCCAGAGCGCCGGCCACGTCGGCCATCCGGCAGGAGAAGCCCCATTCATTGTCATACCAGGCCAGCACGCGCACGGTGCGCTTGCCGACGACCTTGGTCTGGTCCGGGGCGAAGATAGACGAATGCGTGGTGTGGTTGAAGTCGATCGACACCTTCGGCTCGGGGTCATAGGCCAGAACCATGCCCATGTAGCCGGCCGCGGCTTCGCGAACGATCTCGTTCACGTCTTCGACCGTCACGTCCTTGGAGGCGACGAAGGTCAGGTCCACCGCGCTGACGTTCGGGGTCGGCACACGGATCGCGGTCCCGTCAAGCTTGCCCGCCAGTTCCGGCAGCACTTCGCCCAGGGCCTTGGCCGCGCCGGTCGAGGTCGGGATCATCGCCATGGCGGCAGCGCGGGCGCGGTAGAGGTCCTTGTGGCGACGGTCAAGCGTTGGCTGGTCGCCGGTATAGCTGTGGATCGTGGTCATGATCCCCGATTCGATGCCGATCGCGTCGTTCAGCACCTTGGCGAGCGGTGCGAGGCAGTTCGTGGTGCAGGAGCCGTTCGAGACGACCAGATGCTCGGGCAGCAACTGGCGGTGGTTCACGCCATAGACGACGGTCTTGTCGGCGCGCTTGGCCGGGGCCGAGACCAGCACGCGCTTGGCGCCGCGGGTCAGGTGGACGGCGGCCTTGTCGCGGTCGTTGAACTTGCCGGTGCATTCCAGAACGACATCGACGCCTTCCCAGTCGAGCTCGTCCGGGTTGTAGGTCGACATCACCCGGATCGGGCCACGGCCGAGGTCCAGCGCGCCGTTCACCACCTTGACGGTGCCGGGGAAGCGGCCATGGACGCTATCGTATTTCAGCAGGTGGGCGTTGGTTTCCACCGGGCCGGTGGCGTTGATCGCGACGACCTGGACATCGTTCCGGGCGGCTTCGGTGATATGGGCCAGCGTGCAGCGGCCGATCCGGCCGAAGCCGTTGATTCCGACGGTGATCGTCATGGAAGACTCCGAAAATGCTGCGTATGCGAAGGGATGCAACGCAATTACCTCGGGAACAGATTCATGGAAAGCCCAAAAACGACTATATTTCATTGTGTTAGCGCAAACTTCGTGTGATTGCGCTAACGGCGGCGGGACTTGTGCAAGTTTCGGCATCAATTAGGTTTGGGGCTGGAAACGATCGGGAGCCCGTCGATGAGTGGATTGCTTGCGCTGCTGGATGATGTGGCAGCGATCGCCAAGGTGGCGGCGACTTCGATCGACGATGTGGCGGCCGCGGCGGCCAAGGCGGGAACCAAGGCCGCCGGCGTGGTGATCGACGATGCGGCGGTTACCCCGAAATACGTCACCGGATTCGAGGCCAAGCGCGAATTGCCGATGATCGGACGCATCGCACTCGGCTCGATCCGGAACAAGCTGGTCATCCTGCTGCCTGCCCTGATGCTGCTGGAGTCCTTCCTGCCGCAGGCGATCACTCCGCTATTGATGCTGGGCGGGGCCTATTTGTGCTTCGAAGGGGCCGAGAAGGTCCTCCACGCCTTCGCCCCCCATGCCGATCCGGAGGTCGAGCAAGATTTTGACATCCAGGATCCCTCGCATCTCGAGGAACAGAAGGTTTCGGGCGCGATCAAGACCGACTTCATCCTGTCGGCCGAGATCATGACCATCGCGCTTGCGGTCATCCCGGGCGACAGCTTCTGGCTGCAGGCCGTGACGCTGGCGGTGGTGGGCATTCTGATCACTGTGGGCGTTTATGGCGCTGTTGCTCTGATCGTGAAGATGGACGATGTCGGGCTGCACTTGGCTTCGAAAGCGCGGCTCGCGGCGACGCGGGCCCTGGGCCGCGGGCTGGTTCGTGGGATGCCGGTCTTGCTGTCGGTCCTGTCCACCATTGGCACTGCCGCGATGCTCTGGGTTGGCGGCAACATCGTGCTGCATGGCTTTGCCGAACTTGGGTTTTCCCGGATCTACGACATGATCCACCACTGGGCGGAAGCTGCCGCGCATTTCTCGCCATCAGCCCTGCAAGGGCTGGTCGCCTGGCTGGTCACGGCGGTTTGTGATGGGGTGGTCGGACTGGTACTGGGCCTCGTGCTGATCCCGGTGGCGACACGGGTGATCTCTCCGCTCGTCCGGCTCGTCGGGCGTGCCGGGTGAGCGGCCGGGTCAACCGACCCGCTTCGGCTCAACCGCGAAGGGGCTGAGCCCGAGCCATGTCTGCATCGTCGCGGTGATCGACCGCGGACCGGACAGCTCGATCCTGTCACGCTCCTTTTCCACCGTGGTCACGCCCATCCAGATCGCCGTCATGGTGCGCAGGTCGGTGGTGACGTAGCAGTCCACCTCGAAGCCCGGATCGGACCAGCACAGGTCAACCTCGCCCTGCGGCTCCACCACCAGCCACCACAGCTGTTTCGAGGCCGGAAGCTCGGGGTACAGAAACTGGATCACCGTGCGTTTGCGGGGCAGGGGTTCAGGGTTCAGGTTGCGCCGCATGTCCCACATGAGGAGCGAGGGATCGAGGTTCTTCAGCGACAGGCTGGACTGGACCCATTTCTGGCCCCAGAAGCCGACGCTTTCGATCACGCTGCGCAGATCCTGGCCCGCCTCGGTCAGATGGTACTCGTAGACACCGCGCTCGCGCGGGATCGCCCGGCGCTCGACGATCCCCGAGTCTTCCAACTCCTTGAGGCGCTGAGACAAAAGCGTGGGGGACATCTTCGGAACTCCCCGCCGCAAGTCATTGAACCGGGTCGATCCGGCGATGAACTCGCGCAGGAGCACCAGTGTCCAGCGCGTGCACAGGATCTCGGCGGCCATCGAGAGAGGGCAAAACTGCTTGTAGCTGGCCTGGGTCACGGCATCCTCCACGCTTGCCTAGGCAAAGCATCGCGCCGTTCCTTTCTCCGATCCAGTCCAGAAACTGTACCTGCCGCTCCAGATGTGTGACTGGATGCGCGCGCCGCTTGCCGCGACCCTTGGGGCATCCCGCAAACCCGCGGGGTTGACCCTCAGGAGCGTGCCATGACCGTCTATCTGATTGCCGACATCAAGATCACCGACGACCGTTGGGTTCCCGACTATGCCGCCAAGGTGCACAAGCTGGTTGAGCGCCATGGCGGGCGCTATCTCTCGCGCAGCGGCAACATTGCCAATCTGGAAGGCGGCGATCAGGACAGCACCCTGATCGCGCTGATTTCCTTCCCGAACCGCGAAGCCGTCGAGGCCTTCGCCGCGGACCCGGAATACGCCCCCTTCGGCAAGGCCCGGCAGGCGGGCAGCGTCAGCCGGTTCCGCCTGATCGACGACACCGATCTTGCCGGGACGATCCCTTATCTTAAAGCGGGTTGATCCTGATCGGGTGGCTCAGGACTCGGCCCCCGGCAGGAGGGCCGAGCGCGCCACCGCCCGCGCCAGCGCCGAGATCAGGTCGCTGCGGGTGACGATCCCGACAATCCGGTTGCCTTCGAGGATCGGCACCCCTTCGGCACCGCCATCCGACAGAAGCGGCAGCAAAGCCCCGATCGGGGTAGAGGGCCCGGCTGTGGGGACATGGGCCTCCATCAGCGCCGACGCGGTCAGTCCGCCTACTGCGCCCGCGGCGCGGATGACACCAAGCTGGAAGATCGTTCCAAGATACTCGGCGTCAGCCCCGGTCACCGGCAGGCTGTGAAAGCGGTGCTCGGTGAAGATGCGGGCGACGTCGGTCATCGGGGCATTGGGCGGGACGGTGACCAGATCGCGCGACATGATGCCGCCGCAGGTCGTGCTCTCCAGCCGGTGCGCGGCGCTGGCCTCTTCCGCTGCGCCCACAAGACGGGCCAGATCGGCAACGCCGAGGTTCGCCGTCTGGCGCAGGCGTTCAAGGATCGTCTCCAACTCGTCCGGCGTCAGGCCAAGGCGCGCGGCCGGGGCGGCATCCCGGGTCCCGTGGGGTCCTGGGGTTCCCGGCTGGCGGAACGGATAGACGCGACCCACCGCGCGGTTCCAGACGATGGCCAGCAGCACGAGCGCGACCGTGCCAAGGGCCACGGGTGACAGCGCGAACCACAGGCCCTCGGCCCGGATGGCGTCCGGCGACAACGCAGCAAGAAGCGCGACCGCGCCTCCGGGGGGATGGAGGGCACGGGCCAGCATCATCGCGACGATCGCGCAGCCGGTCGCTACCGGCGCCAGCCAGATGCCCGGCGGCAGCGCGAGGATGACGATCGCAGCGACAAGTGCCGAGACGGTGTTGCCCGCCACGGCGGACCAAGGCTGTGCGAGCGGGCTGTTCGGCACCGCGAAGATCAGGACCGCCGTTGCGCCGAAGGGGGCGATCAGGTGAAGCGCAAGCGTCGGATCGGTGCGGGACAGGGCCAGCGCGAGCAACAGAAGCCCCGCGAGCGCGCCGCCTCCGCCCCGCAACAGGTCCACAAGGTGCCCACGCGCCATGGCCGGGCCCAGTCCGTGCAGGATGCGGTTCATTGCGGCGGCCTCCCTGGAATGGACCCGATCTGGCATGAAAAAGGCCCGTGCACGTGGTGCGCACGGACCCTTTTATGCAAACCAGCGACGCGGATCAGCCGAGCAGGGCCTTGGCCTTGGCGACAGTGGCTTCGGCGGTAATGCCGAACTCCTTGTAAAGCCGGTCTGCCGGGGCCGAGGCGCCGAAGCCCTCCATGCCGACGAAATCGGCCTTGTTCGCCTTGCCGCCTTCTCCGAGCAGCCAGCGGTCCCAGCCGAAACGGACGCCCGCCTCGATGGCGATGCGGACCGGGCCGGGCGGCAGGATCTTCTTGCGATAGGCGGCGTCCTGCTGGGCGAACAACTCCTGGCAGGGCATCGAGACGACGCGCGTGCCGATCCCTTGGCCTTCAAGCAACTCATGGGCCTTCAGCGCGATTTCCACTTCCGAGCCGGTGGCGATCAGGATGACCTGACGGCGGCGGGTGGATTCGGCGAGCACATAGGCGCCCTTGGCGACGAGGTTCTGCGCGGTGTGCGACTTGCGCACGGCTGGCAGGTTTTGGCGGCTCAGCGCCAGCACCGTTGGAGTCGATTTCTGGTTCAGCGCCACTTCCCAGGCCTCGGCGGTTTCGACGAGGTCGGCAGGGCGGATCACCAAGGTGTTCGGCGTCGAACGGCTGATCGCGAGATGCTCGACCGGCTGGTGCGTCGGACCGTCTTCTCCGAGGCCGATCGAGTCATGCGTCATCACATAGACGACGGGAACGCCCATCAGCGCCGAAAGCCGCATCGAGGGGCGGGCATAGTCGGTGAAGCACATGAAGGTCCCGCCATAGGGGCGGATGCCGCCATGCAGCACCATGCCGTTCATCGCGGCCGCCATGCCATGCTCGCGGATGCCGTAGTAGACGTAGCGGCCCTTGCGGTTGCCGGGTTCGAAAGTGCCAAGATCGGGCGTCTTGGTGTTGTTCGAGCCGGTCAGGTCGGCCGAGCCGCCGATCGTTTCCTGCATCACAGGGTTGATCGCGGCGAGCACCTTTTCCGACGACGCGCGGGTCGCGAGTTTCGGCAGGGCCTCGACCGCGGCTTTCTTCACTCCGCGGATGACCGAAGCAAGACGGGTCGGAACTTCGTGCGCGAAGATCCGGGCGAACTCCTTCTGCTTGGCCGGCGACAGCGCGGCAAGGCGGGCTTCCCATTCCTTGCGGGCGGGCACGCCACGATGGCCAATGGTTTCCCAGGCCTTCTTGATATCGGCCGGAATCTCGAACGGGCCATGGTCCCAGCCATAGACGGCGCGGGTATCGGCGATCAGCTTCGCATCGGTCAGCGCGCCGTGGCCCTTCGACGTGTCCTGAGCCGAGGAACCAAGAGCGATATGTGTCTTGCAGGCGATCAGCGCCGGACCATTCGATGCCTTCGCGGCGGTCAGCGCGCGGTCGATGTCCACCGGATCATGGCCGTCGCACTCGAACACGTCCCAGCCCGAGGCGGCGAAGCGCGCCTTCTGGTCGGTCACGTCAGAAAGCGAGACCTTGCCGTCGATCGTGATGCCGTTGTTGTCCCAAAGCACGATCAGCCGCGACAGCTGCTGCTTGCCGGCCAGCGCCAGCGCTTCCTGGCTGACGCCTTCCATCAGACAGCCGTCGCCAGCGACGACGTAGGTGTAGTGGTTGATGATCTTCGATCCCCAACGCGCGCGGAGCGACTCCTCGGCGATGGCGAAGCCGACCGAATTGGCGATACCCTGGCCGAGCGGGCCGGTCGTCGTCTCGATCCCCTTGGCGTGACCGTATTCCGGGTGCCCCGCGGTGATCGCGCCCCACTGGCGGAAGTTCTTGACCTGCTCCAGCGTCATGTCGGCATAGCCGGTGAGGTAGAGAAGCGAATAGAGCAGCATCGAGCCATGGCCGGCCGACAGGATAAACCGGTCGCGGTTCGGCCAGTCGGGGGCCGAGGCGTCGAAGCTCAGGTGCTTCTCAAACAGCACGGTCGCCACGTCCGCCATGCCCATCGGCATGCCGGAATGGCCGGAATTGGCGGCGGCGACCGCATCCAGCGTCAGGACGCGGATGGCGGCGGCTTTCTTCCAGTGGTCGGGATGCTGGGCGCGCAGGGTCGCAATATCCAAGGGTCCGATCCTTCGGGATGGGGGCGCAATTGGCCGGCGGATGCTCTCGACCGGCTCAATACCAGCCTAGGCGGATTGTTCAAGCGCGGCCCGCAGCCGATTGGGCGGAAACGGGCGCAAAGCCCTTCGCCTTTCGTGCAAATTCGGGGAAGATGGGGCAGGTTACGATTCGTCTTGGGGAAGACGGATCGCTGTCCCCCTAGGGTGGGCAACGAAAAGAAGACCGCGAATGAAGCGGTCGCGAGGCAAGAAGGGGAGCCGTGCCGATGAGCGACATCACGGAACTCGGAAAGCGGATCACGGCGGCGCTCGACCGGATCGAACGCGGTCTGGCCGACCTGCCGTCAGCCGATTCCGGCCCGAACGAGACTGCCGCCGAGCTGACGGAGGCGCTCGAGACCGAGCGTCAGGCCGCTGCGCAGCTGGCCGAACGCCTTCGGCTGACGCGTGATCAGGCGGCGACCGAGACGGCCGACCTGACCGAAAAGCTGGAGCGGCTGACGCGGCAACTCGACCAGCAGGGGCTGGAGATCCAGAAGCTGCGCAAGCGGGTCTTCCGTCTGCGCGACGCCGTTCGGTCCCTGCGCGAGGCCCATGCCGAGGGCATCACCGATGCCGAACTGATCAACCGCGCGATGCAGGCCGAACTCGACGCGCTGACCGTGACCCGGCAAAGCGAGATCTTTGAGATCGACGAAATTCTGGCCGAACTGCGGCCGCTGGTACTGGAGGCGCAGGATGCCTGAGGTCGACATCCATATCGGGGGACGCGCGTTCCAGGTCGCCTGCCAGCCAGGCGAGGAACATTTCCTCCGCGCCGCCGCGAAACTGCTCGACAACGAGGCGCAGCCGCTGGTCCAGCAGATGGGGCGGATGCCGGAATCGCGGATGCTGCTGATGGCGTCGCTGATGCTCGCCGACCGGATGGCGGCACTCGAGGACGAGTTGCGTCTGGTCAAGTCTCAGGCTGCGACGCTCCAGGCCCAGGCGGCGGGCGAAGTGCGGGAGGTGCCGCCTGTCGTTGTCGATGCGCTTGGCGAGATTGCCGCGCGGGTCGAGGCGCTGGCGCTGGCGGTCGAGGAACGGGCAGGGGCCTGAGTCCGGCTTTTTGGGCAGAGAATAGTGGCGGGTGCTCAGTCGCCCGCCTTTTTACGTTCCGCGTCCGCGGCTTCGAAATGGGCAAGCTGGTCCTGGACCACCTTCCTGAAGGCCGGACGATCGCAGGCCCGCGCCAGATAGGCCTTGAGGGCGGCGAATTCATCCAGCTGTTCCAGCTTGGCGGGTACGCGCAGGACATCGGCCATCAGGATGTCGGCGGCGGTGAAGCGGTTGCCCACCAGCCAGTCGCGTTCGGCCAGAACCGCCTCAAGCCGTTCGAAGCGCTGCCGCATCCAGCCGGCCAGCGGATTTTCGGTGACACCCTTCATACGGATGTACCACCAGGGTACCGTCACCATCTCGACCGAATTGAGGGCCGCGATGATCCATTGCAGCGTGTCCGCCCGCAGCTGCGGGTCGCGCGGCATGAGGATCTCGCTTTTCTCGGCCAGATGGATCAGACAGGCCCCGCTTTCGAAAACGCGGATTCCGTTGTCTTCCAGGAAGGGAACCTGAGCGAAGGGCTGTCGGGCCAGATGATCCGGGCCGCGATCTGCGACCGGGACGGTCGCGACGGCATAGGGCAGCCCTGCTTCTTCCAGCGCCCACCGCAGACGGATGTCGCGGACATGTCCGCGCGGCCCGTTCGGCACCCAGTCATAGGTCCAGATCGTCACGGTGCCCGTCATCGGCGCCTCGCGCTTAATGGGGCCGGGACCAGCACCGGCGCCGGTCAGGCGTTCGCAGCGCGGATCTTTTCCGCCGCATCCTTGTCGTAGCCAACGCCCTTGGCGTCGAAGAGCTGGTCCAGCTCGCCCGAGAGCGTCATCTCGGTGACGATGTCGCAGCCGCCGACGAATTCACCCTTCACATAGAGCTGCGGGATCGTGGGCCAGTCGGAAAAGTCCTTGATCCCCTGGCGGATTTCGGCATCAGCCAGAACGTTCACGTCCTGATACTCGACACCCATGTAATTCAGCACGCCGGCGACGCGGCTGGAGAAGCCGCATTGCGGCATCATCTTCGTGCCCTTCATGAACAGAACGACGTCGTTCTTTTCGATCGTGTCGCGGATCTGCTCTTCGGCGGTTGCCATGGTGGTTCCTTTCGGGGTCATTCGGGGGCCTTGGTGGTCAGGGCAAGCGCGTGAAGCTCGCCGTTCGGACCATCCATCTTGCCCTTGAGCGCGGCATAGACCGCGCGCTGCTGCTGGACGCGGTTCAGCCCGCGGAAGCTTTCATCGACGACTTCGGCAGCCCAGTGGTTCCCGTCACCGGCCAAGTCGGTGATGGTGATCCGCGCCTTCGGAAAGGTCTCGCGGATCAGGTTCTCGATGTCCTGGGCTTCCATCGCCATGTTCGGCTGTCCTTTCCTGCCGGGCCTTGCCCGAAAATGTAGTGCCCGGGGCAGGGCGGTGCAAGCGGCCCTCCGCTCAGCCTACCGCCGCTTCGAAAGCGGACCGATAAAGTCCCGACAGTTCGGCAAGCGCTGCAGCGGAGTGCCCCATGCGGAAATCGGTGCCGGTGAACCGGCCGATTTGGGCACAGGGGACACCGGCCGCGCTTGCGGCTGCCAGCAGCGCCTCGACTGCGTCGGGGCGGCAGGCGAGCAGGTAGCGGCCCTGATCCTCGCCGAAAAGCGCCGGGATCTCGGCGACTTCCAGTGTCAGGCCGATCCCCGCCGCCTCGGCCATCTCGAAGGCGGCCAGCGCAAGGCCGCCGTCGGACAGGTCGCTCGCCGCGACAACCAGCTTGCGATTGGCCAGAAGGAATTCGCCATTGCGGCGTTCGACAGCCAGATCGACCGCCGGTGCGTCGCCATCCTCGCGACCGAAGGCCTCGGCCAGAAGGGCGGACTGACCAAGATGGCCATTGCCTGCACCGATCAGGACAGCGACGTCCCCGTCCTGCGGTTGACCTGCGATCAGATCGTCGACGCTCTCCAGCAGACCGACCGCACCGATCGTCGGCGTCGGCAGGATCCCCTTGCCATCGGTCTCGTTGTAAAGGCTCACGTTCCCCGAAACGATCGGGAAGTCGAGCGCGCGGCAGGCCTCGCCGATGCCTTTGATCGCGCCGACGAACTGGCCCATGATCTCGGGCTTTTCTGGGTTGCCGAAGTTCAGGTTGTCGGTCGCGGCGAGGGGCGTCGCGCCGACCGCGACGAGGTTGCGCCAGGCTTCGGCCACCGCCTGTTTGCCGCCCTCGACCGGGTTCGCCTTCACGTAGCGTGGCGTCACGTCCGAGGTGAAGGCCAGCGCCTTCGCAGTGCCATGAACCCGCACCACGCCAGCACCTAGGCCCGGTGTGCGGATCGTGTCGGCCATGACCTGACTGTCGTACTGTTCCCAGACCCAGGCCATGTGGGCATAGCTGGGCGAGGAGAGGAGCGCCTTGAGTGCGTCGATGGGGTCGATGGCCGGCACCGCGCCGAGCGGTGCGGCGGCGGGCGTCGGCGCCCAGGGCCGGTCGTACTCCGGCGCGCTGGAAGAGAGTTTCGAGAGCGGCAGGTCCGCCTTGATCTCATTGCCGTGCAGGATCAGGAAGCGGTCCTCGGGGATCGTCTCACCGACGATGGCGAAGTCGAGATCCCATTTGTCGAAGATCGCCTTTGCCTCTGCCTCCATCTCTGGCTTCAGCACCATGAGCATCCGCTCCTGGCTTTCCGACAGCATCATCTCGTAGGCGGTCATGCGAGCTTCGCGCTGCGGAACGTTGTCGAGCTGCAGCTTGATCCCGAGCCCGCCCTTGTCGCCCATCTCGACCGCCGAGCAGGTCAGTCCCGCCGCACCCATGTCCTGGATGGAGATGACCGCGCCCGAGGCCATCAGCTCCAGGCAGGCTTCGAGCAGGCGCTTTTCGGTGAAGGGGTCGCCGACCTGCACGGTCGGGCGCTTTTCCTCGATCGTGTCGTCGAACTCGGCCGATGCCATGGTCGCGCCACCGACGCCGTCCCGGCCGGTCTTGGCGCCCAGATAGACCACAGGCATCCCGACACCCGAGGCGGCGGAGTAGAAGATCTTGTCGGCCTCGGCGAGGCCCGCGGCAAAGGCGTTGACCAGGCAGTTGCCGTTATAGCTGCGATGGAAGCGCACCTCGCCCCCGACCGTCGGCACGCCGAAGGCGTTGCCGTAGCTGCCGATCCCCTCGACCACGCCCTTGACCAGATGTGCAGTCTTGGGATGCGACGGTTCGCCGAAGGAAAGCGCGTTCATCGCGGCGATCGGGCGGGCGCCCATGGTGAAGACGTCGCGGAGGATGCCGCCGACGCCGGTCGCGGCCCCCTGATGCGGCTCGATGTAGGAGGGGTGGTTGTGGCTTTCCATCTTGAAGATGACGGCCAGTCCGTCGCCGATATCGACGACGCCCGCATTTTCGCCCGGCCCGCAGATGACCTGCGGCCCGGTGGTGTGGAGCGTGCGCAGCCACTTCTTCGACGATTTGTAGGAACAGTGCTCGTTCCACATGGCCGAGAAGATGCCAAGCTCGGTGAAGCTCGGGACCCGCCCGATGATTTCGAGGATGCGCTGGTATTCATCGGGCTTCAGCCCGTGCGCGGCAATCAGGTCCTCGGTGATCACGGGTTCGGTCATTGTTCATCCCCTTTGGCCGCGCCTTGCGGGCCTCTTAGGCCAAGCGTGGACGGGGGAAAAGGGGGCAACGCCAGCCCTGCCGCGCACAGAGGATTTTTTTCGGCTAGCATGTCGAAAAACGGACTGGCTGTTCGTCCTTGTGTAGACCGGAACGCAGGATCGCGCTTCCGGCATCAGACGAACCCCAAGGAGTGAACCAGATGCATTACATGGCCCTGATCTATATCGACCCGGCCCTTGCCCCGCCGATGAGCGAGAAGATGAATGCCGAATATCTCGACCTGACCAAGCGGATGCGGGACGCGGGAGTGATCAAGGGCGGTGATGCCCTGCACCCGCCTGCAACCGCGACATCGATCAAGGTCCGTGGCGGCAAAGTCGAGACGATGGACGGCCCCTTTGCCGAGACGAAGGAGCATCTTGGCGGCTACTACTTGCTCGATTGCGCCAATCTGGACGAGGCGATCAAATGGGCGGCGCAGATCCCCGGGGCGCGCCATGGCACGGTTGAAGTGCGACCGGTCGTGGTCTTCGGGTGAGCGAGACCGCGGCGCGCAAGGCGCTGGAGGGCGCGCTTCGGGCGGAAAGGGGGCGGCTTCTGGCCGCCCTGATCGCCCGCACCGGCGATTTCCAGCTGGCCGAAGACGCGCTGCAGGATGCGGCCGAAGCCGCCTTGATCCACTGGGCGCGCAGCGGTCCACCGGTTTCGGCGCGGGCTTGGCTTATGCGCGTCGGCTGGCGCAAGGCGCTTGACCGTCTGCGGCGGCGCGCCCGCGACCAGCGCCATCTTCAGGCCGAAGCCGCTCTGGCCGCCGAGGAGGGGGCCGAGATGACATCCGAGGATATCCCCGATGAACGGTTGCGACTGATCTTCGCCTGCTGTCATCCGGCGCTCGAGCCGAAGTCGCAGGTCGCGCTGACCCTTCGCACGATCGGCGGCCTGACGACGGCAGAAATCGCCCGGGCCTTCCTCGACAACGAGGCGACGATGGGGCAGCGGCTGAGCCGAGCGAAAGCCAAGATCGCGGCGGCGGGAATCCCGTTTGCCATTCCGGGTCCCGAACTCTGGCCCGATCGGCTTGGGTCGGTCCTGGACGTCATCTACCTGATCTTCAACCAGGGCTATTCGCAAGGGCCGCAGAAAGGCGCCGTCAGGACCAATCTTTGCGAAGAAGCGATCTTCCTTGCGCGGCTTGTCGATGGCCTGCGCCCCGGCGAGGCCGAGATAGAGGGGCTGCTGGCGCTGCTCCTTTTAACCCATTCGCGCCGCGCTGCCCGGTTCGACGGGACGGGACGGCTTGTCCCGCTGGCAGAGCAGGACCGGAGCCTGTGGGACACGGCACAGCAGCGGGAAGGGCTCGATCTGCTCGATCGCGCCATAACGCGGGCTGCGCCCGGGTCCAGCCAGATCAAGGCCGCGATCGCCGCCCTGCATGTCACCGCCGGGCCAAAGGGTACGGACTGGTCTCAGATCGCCGCACTCTACGAGGCGCTCCTGCGGCACGAGCCGACCGCGGTGGTGCGGCTGAACCTTGCCGTGGCAATCGGTGAGAGCGGCGATGTTGCTGGCGCAGTGGCGACCCTGACCGCGCTGTCGAACGATCTGGCCGACTACCAGCCCTATCACGCAGCGCTGGCGGAATTTCTGGCCAGGCAAGGGCGGCTGGACGAATCGCTTGCGGCTTATGACAGGGCCATTGCGCTTGCCGCGAATTCCGCGGACGCCGAATTTCTTTGCAACCGTCGGAAAAAGCTGCGCGAACGGTGGGCGTCCTGAGGCCGGTGCGCAGAAAGTAAAAAAAAGGCCGAGCAGAAGCTCGGCCCAAGTCCAACAGGGAGGTATGAGGTGGTGAGAAAAAATCGATCACCGCCTCGTCGACCGATCTATGGGGCCGAACGAGTCGGTTCAAGTGGAGAATGCTGCTGGTGCAGCAACGCCGCTATGCGATTTTCGCATGGCGATATTTTTGTCACATGAAAACAAGCATTCCGCCCAATCCTTGAGCGATCTGCGAACCGACGCCGGTTTCTGATTTCCTTGCGAAACTTGGATCAGATCTGCTGGCGCTTCCTGTAGGCAAAGATCTCTTCCATCACGAAGTCGCGGAATGCGGCAACGCGCTTGGAATGGCGCAGTTCCTCGGGATAGGCGATGAAAACCGGAACTTCGCCCGATTCAACCTCGGGAAGGACGCGGACCAGGTTCGGGAAATCATCCAGCAGGTAATCGGGCAGCACTCCGATCCCGAGATCGTTGAGCACCGCCTGCAGCACGCCGTAATAGTTGTTCACCGTCAGCGTCGAGGGGATGTCGAACGCCATCAACTGCTGCACAAGATGCGCGCCGGCGGCCACTTGCGGGGTCGAGGCATGCTGGCTGATAAGCCGGTGTTGCGACAGGTCCTCGGGCCGGGTGGGGGTGCCGTGCTTGTCCAGATAGGCAGGGCTGGCGTAAAGCTGCATGCGGATGTTCATCAGCCGCTTGCGGATCAGGTCGGCCTGGCTGGGTTCCTTCATCCGGATGGCGACATCGGCCTCGCGCATCGGCAGGTCGAGAACCCGTTCTTCCAGCATCAGATCAATCTTAAGCGACGGGTATTTTTCGTAAAGCGCGCCCAGACGTGGCGCGAGCCAGAGCGTGCCGAAGCCGGTGGTCGTCGTGACGCGCAACTCGCCCAGCACCTCGTCCTCGGCGTCGCGGATGCGCGCGGCAGCCGCGTCCAGCCGCTTGACCATCGCCTGGGTCGCATCGAACAGCAGTTCGCCCTGCTCGGTCAGGATCAGGCCCCGCGCATGGCGGTGGAACAGCGTGGTGTTCAGGCTTTCCTCGAGCGCGCGGATCTGTCGCGAGACGGCCGATTGCGAAAGATGCAGGCTTTCGCCGGCATGGGTCAGGCTGCCGGCATCGGCGACGGCGTGGAAGATCCTGAGTTTATCCCAATCCATGACGAAAATCCCGCGATTGAACGCTGCATCATCTAAGATTGTCATGTCAGCCTTGCAACCATGTCATGGCTCGCTGCAGCGCTGCGGCGCGGCATCGTTGCGAATATGCCGCGCAGGTCGGGTCACCTGGCCGGCGATCCGATACATTTCGTCACCAGCCTGTCATCTTCTGTAGCGCAAGCTTCATTCTGGATTTAGGACAACCCATACGCCTTGGGGGAGCCAGTCACGGGATGAAGAGACGGCAGGTTACGCGGGATATCACCTATGCCTATTCGGCCCGCTCACGCCCCGGCCGCGCGCTGATCCGCGTTCTTGAAAATGCCACTGGTCGCCTGTCGCTGATCCGCCGGGCCAACGGCTACGAGCACGAGGTCGCTGCCGGCCGCAGCTTCTGGGACGTGATTTCTGACCGCTACGGCCTGTCGCTCGATGTCGTGGGTGGCTCTCTCGCCCAGATCCCTGCCAACGGACCGCTGATCCTGATCGCAAACCATCCTTACGGTATCCTCGACGGGCTGATGATGGGGCATCTCCTCGATCGGGTCCGGGGCGACTTCCGCATTCTGGCCAATTCGGTTTTCCGCCGGGCCGAGGAATTGAACCGGGTGATCCTGCCCATCTCCTTCGACGACACCAAGGAAGCAGTGAAGCTGAACCTCGAGACGCGGGCGGAATCCCTGCGCTACCTGTCGCAGGGTGGTGCGATCGGGGTGTTCCCGGGCGGCACAGTCTCGACCTCGGCGCGACCATTCTCGCGGCCGATGGATCCGGGCTGGCGGAACTTCACCGCCAAGATGATCGCCAAGTCGGATGCGACCGTCGTTCCGGTCTACTTCGCCGGCCACAACAGCCGTCTGTTCCAGCTTGCCAGCCACATCCATTCCAACCTGCGGCTTGGCCTGCTCATCAAGGAATTCCGCGCGCGGATCGACGAGCCGGTGCGGGTCGTCATAGGCCAACCCATTGCCGCTGCCGAACTCCAACCGCTCAAGGCCGATCCGAAGGCGCTGATGGAACACCTGCGCCGCGCCACCTATGCCCTTTCGCCCGAACCGCTCAAGTCCTATGACTACGGCTACGAGTTCGAGCAGAAATACCGGGCGCAGTAGTTTTCGCTGACCCCGGAAGAGAAGGGGCGAAACATGGCGGTTGGCATCTTCGATTCCGGTCTGGGCGGCCTGACGGTCTACGAGGCGGTCGCCAAGCGCCTGCCAGACGTGCCCTTCGTCTATTACGGCGACAACGCCCATGCACCTTATGGCGTGCGCGATGCCGATGACATCTTCAACCTGACCTGCGCCGGGGTGGAGCGGCTCTGGGCCGAGGGCTGCGATCTGGTGATCCTGGCCTGCAACACCGCCTCGGCCGCCGCGCTGAAGCGGATGCAGGAAACCTGGGTCCCGAAGGACAAGCGGGTGCTCGGCGTCTTTGTTCCCCTGATCGAGGCGCTGACCGAACGGCAATGGGGCGACAACTCGCCGCCCCGCGAGGTGGCCGTCAAGCATGTGGCGCTGTTCGCGACGCCTGCCACCGTGTCGTCCCGTGCCTTCCAGCGCGAACTCGCGTTCCGCGCCATCGGTGTCGACGTCGAGGCCCAGCCCTGCGGCGGCGTGGTCGATGCGATCGAGGCGGGGGACGAGATGCTGGCCGAGGCGCTCGTGCGGTCGCATGTCGAGGCGCTGAAGCGGCGTATGCCGCATCCCGAGGCGGCGATCCTCGGCTGCACCCATTATCCCCTGTTGGAAAAGACCTTTGCCGAGGCGCTCGGGTCGGGCGTAAAGGTCTATTCGCAGGCCAATCTCGTCGCCGAAAGCCTGGCCGACTACCTTGCCCGCCGGCCCGAGTTCCGCGGGGCAGGTAAGACGCCGAAGTTCCTCACGACCGGCGATCCGAAGAAGGTATCGGACAAGGCCACGCAGTTCCTGCGACATCGGATCGAGTTCGAGGCGGCCTGACCGCTCGGGGACGGATCTCGAATTCATCCTCACGGATTCGTCAGGTCGTGACGCCACGTCATGGCCGGAATACCTATTGTTTCCAGTCTTCTGCCTTGTTCTTGCCGCACAGCACCGCCATCTCGCGCTCGTACCGGTGAACCGGACGATGTACTGAACTCAGGTGATTCAAATGTTCGACTTCAACCGCAGCGTTCTTGCGGCAGCCTTTGCCGCCCTGATGGTCAGCCCGGCGATGGCCGCGACCGTGACCGAGGGCGATCTTGGCGATTTCTCCGGCAGCTACTCGACCCCGACCGTGATCGCGAATGGCGCGACGCAGGTGGACGGCGTCTGGTCGGGCGGCGGTGACTACGATCTTCTCGCCTTCACCGGCCTGAAAGCCGGTGCGCAGGCAATCACGCTAACCTTCGCGCCGCTGAGCCCGATCGGCGACACCGACTGGTCGTTCTCGGCCGGCGGCACTGTGCTGTGGAAGACTTCGCAGTTCCTTTACAGCGCCTGGGAAGGCAACTGGCTGGCCTCGGTCGGCATCCAGCACTGGAATCGCAACAACGACTTCACCTGGACCATAAACCTGGGCGGCGATTTCGGTGGCTCGCTCTATCTCGCGCTGCTGAACACCTACGGTACGCTGAAATACTCGATCTTCGCGCCGGGCAATGCTTCTGCAAGCGTGACGCCGACCGATCCGGTCATCGTACCGGACGAGCCGGTTCCGGCCGCCGTGCCGCTGCCCGCCGCCGCGCCGCTCCTGCTGGCGGGCCTTGGGGCGCTTGGCGCTGCGGGAATCGCCCGCCGTCGCAAGGCGGCCTGATCGCCGGGGCACGACCGCCCCAGCAAAATCAATCGGTTGGCCGGTGTCTGCCCGCGCGGACGCCGGCCTTTCGCTTTCGCTTTTCCCTTGCCATTCCGGGGTGTTTCCCCCATCACTCCCCCGTCTCATCCAAGGGGGACCACCCATGACCCAGAAAATCGCCATTCTCGGAGCCTCCGGCTACACCGGGGCGGAGCTTGTCCGCCTGATCGCGACGCATCCCTCGATGCGGATCGCGGCGCTGACCGGCGACCGAAAGGCGGGCATGGCGATGGCCGAGGTCTTCCCGTTCCTGCGCCATCTTGACCTGCCGGACCTGACGAAGATCGAAGATGTCGATTTCTCCAATATCGACTTGGCTTTCTGCGCCCTTCCTCATGCAACGTCTCAGGCAGTGATCGCCCAGTTGCCGCGCGACCTGAAGGTGGTGGACCTCTCCGCCGATTTCCGGCTGCGCGACCTTTCCGCCTATGAGAAATGGTACGGCAAGCCGCATTCTGCGCCCGAGTTGCAGAAGGAAGCGGTCTATGGCTTGACCGAGTTCTATCGGCCCGAGATAAAGGCAGCCCGCCTTGTCGCCGGCACCGGCTGCAACGCCGCGACCGGGCAGTATGCGCTGCGGCCGCTGATCGAGAAGGGCGTGATCGACCTTGACCGGATCATCATCGACCTCAAGGCCGGGGTCAGCGGCGCGGGCCGCAGCCTGAAGGAAAATCTGCTGCATGCTGAACTGTCGGAGGGCACCCATGCCTATTCGGCAGGCGGCAAGCACCGGCATCTGGGCGAATTCGACCAGGAATTCTCGAAGGTTGCCGGCCGCCCGGTGCAAGTGCAGTTCACCCCGCACCTCCTGCCGATGAACCGTGGTATCCTCGCCACCGTTTATGTCGATGGCGACCCGGCCACCGTCCATGCCACGCTGGCAGCCGCCTATGCGGGCGAGCCGTTCCTGAAGGTGCTGCCTCTTGGCGCACTCCCCTCGACACGGGACATCCGTGGCTCCAACTACGTCCATATCGGCGTGACCGGCGACCGGATGGCTGGCCGCGCCATGGTGGTGGCCGTGCTCGACAACCTCTGCAAGGGATCGTCGGGTCAGGCCATCCAAAACGCCAACCTGATGCTGGGGATCGAAGAGACGTCCGGGCTGCTCTTCGCCCCCGTCTTCCCGTGAGGAGATCATGAGGGGACTCAAGAAGAAGCGCCGCATCCAGATCATCCTGTTGGCCTTCGCGGCGCTCGTGGTGGCGACCGGCCTGATCGGTTACGCGATGCGTGATGGTATCAACTATTTCCGTACGCCGACGCAGGTGGTCGAAACTCCGCCGGGTCCATCCGAAGTCTTCCGCATCGGCGGTCTGGTCGAAGCGGGCACGCTGGTGCGCGGGCAGGGCGAGACGGTGACCTTCCGCGTGACCGACACGAACAAGAGCGTGCCGGTCGCCTATACCGGGGTGCTGCCGGATCTCTTCAAGGAAGGTCAGGGCATGGTCGGTACCGGCTCGATGCAGGGTGACACCTTCGTCGCCACCGAGATCCTGGCTAAGCATGACGAAAGTTACATGCCCAAGGAAGTCGTCGATGCCTTGAAGCAGCAAGGCGTCTACGTCGATCCGAAGGCGGCGCCGAACGGTTCGTAACGCCCGCGTTAACCCTCCTGTCCCACCCTTCCATCCCGTGACGCGCGGGGGAGCGTGAGGCAGGAGAGAGCATGACATCGGTTCAGGAACTGGCCGAAGAGATCGTCGCCCGCGAGGGCGGCTTCGTGAACGATCCCGACGATCCGGGCGGGGCCACCAATATGGGGGTGACGCTGGCGACACTGCGGCGTCTGGGCATGGACCTGACCGGCGACGGTGAGGTGGGCGAGGAGGATCTGCGCCGCCTCACGCGCGCGCAGGCCGTCCAGATCTTCATCCGGCATTATTTCGAGGCACCCAATCTCGCCGCGCTGCCCGAGACGCTGCATGCCGATTTGTTCGACATGTATGTCAATGCCGGGTCGAACGCGGTGAAGGTGCTGCAGCGCCTGCTGGCCCAGATGGGCTTTCCCTGTGCCGAGGATGGCGTGGTCGGCCCGGTCACGATCCGTGCGGCGCAACTTGCATGGGATGCCGCGCCCGGCTATCTGGCAGATGCCTATGCCATCGCGCGGCGCAATTATTACTACGCTCTGGCCGATGCCCGCCCGGCCAGCCGCAAGTTCGCGCGGCGCAAGGATGGCGGCAAGGGTGGCTGGATCACCCGCGCCGAAAGCTTCATGGCGGCGAAGTATCGCCTGACCGAGGCGCAGCACAAGGCGAGGGTGGCGGCATGGGGTTGATCGGCACGATCCTTGGCAATTCCGGCGCGGTCGAGGCGGTGGGCTCTACCGTGAAGACGGTCGCCGAGGTCTTCACCCCGAACGCGACCCGGCAGATGGAGATTTCGGCCGAGGCGCAGGAGGCGGCGCTGACCCAGTTTTCGTCCGAGTTCCAGTCAGCCGGGGAGGGCCGCTTCGACCGCATCGTCAACGGGCTGAACCGCTTGCCGCGTCCGCTTCTGGCCTTTGGCACGCTTGCGCTCTTCGTCTATGCAATGGCGGCGCCTGTGAGCTTTGGCGAGCGGATGAGCGGACTGGCACTGGTGCCAGAGCCGCTCTGGTGGCTACTGGGGGCGGTGGTGAGCTTCTATTTCGGCGCGCGCGAGGCGCATTACTTTCGCACCCGGCCGGCTGCGGTTGCCAAGGCGGTAAAGACGGCTGCCGCCCCCCCGGCCGACGGGGAAGAAAATGCCGCGCTTGAGGACTGGAAACGCGCGCAGTCCTGACGCGACGGCCGCTTCTTCTTGGAGAAAACACCCTGCGGGGGGTGGGACGCGCCCGGATGATCTGCCAGTGGCAGATCATCAGCGTCGAACGCCCGATCCGGGAGGATCTGGCAGGGGAAAGGGGGCGCAAAGCCCCCTGCTTCCACATCCGCCATATCAGAGCGGCCGCACCTTGAGCTTGGTGATGCGGTTGTCCTGCCGCCCCGCCACCTGGAAGCGGAAGCCGTGAAAGCTGAAGGCCTGGCCTTCGCTCGGGATCATCTGCGCCTCATGGATGACAAGGCCGGCGACGGTGTTGGCCTCGTCATCCGGCAGCGACCAGTCCATCGTCCGGTTCAGGTCGCGGATCGTCATCGACCCCTCGACCAGATAATCGCCGTCGGCCGCTCTCTTGAGCACAGTCGTCGGCGCGATGTCGAATTCGTCGGCGATGTCGCCCACAATCTCTTCCAGGATGTCCTCGAGCGTGATGAGTCCCTCGAGCGCGCCGTATTCATCGACGACCAGCGCAAAATGGGTGCGTCGCTTGAGGAATTCGCGCATCTGCTCGTCAAGCGTCGTCGTGTCGGGGATGAAATAGGGCTTCATCGCCACCTTGAGGATGTCGAGATCGGCCAGCGCCGCCGGATCGGCATCGGGTCCGCGCACCAGCCGGTCGACCTCGCGCAAGAGATCCTTGGCATGGATGACGCCGAGGATGTTCTCGGGGCTTTCGCGATAAACCGGCAGGCGCGTGTGGCGCGAGGCAAGACACTGGGTCAAGATCGCATCGGGAGCTGCATCGGCGTCGATCATCTCGATCTGGCTGCGGTGGCGCATGATCTCGTCCACGGTGCGGTCGGTCAGGTCGAGCGCGCCCATCAGCCGGTCACGATGTTCCTTCTCCACCGCGCCGCCGGAATGGCCAAGGGCGATGGCGCCGACAATCTCCTCGCGCAGAGCCAGCATCTGGCCGTCGGGATCGGTGCGGACCCCGAAGAGTCGAAGGATGCCACGAACGAGGGCTCGGACGACCGCGACAATGGGCGAGAACAGGCGGATCACCCACAGGATTGCCGGGGCGACGCGGGCCGACGCGGCCTCGGCGTTGGTGATGGCATAGGTCTTGGGCAGCACTTCGCCGAAGACAAGGACGAGGACGGTGATGCCGAAGGTCGCAACCGCCACGCCACTGGCGCCAAAAAGCTGCGTCAGGGCGGCCGTGGCGAGCGAGGCCGATGTGATGTTGGCGATGTTGTTGCCCAGAAGCAGCGCGCCGATCATCCGCTCGTTGTCATCGGTGACCTTCAGCGCCGCCGCCGCGCCGGTCGATCCCTTGTCCGCCTGCGCCCTGAGCTTGCCGCGCGAGGCGGCAGTCAGCGCTGTCTCGGACCCGGAGAAGAAGGCCGACAGCAGCAAGAGCAGGATGACCGCACCAACCGTCAGCCAGAATGAGGTGTCGAGACCAGAGATATCCATGGGGCAACCCTTGCAACCTGCTTCGCTTATGCGGCGCAGGACCGCCCGCCGCAAGGCGCAGTCAGTCGTCCCGGGCCAGCGGGTGATGGGTCAGGACCAGCGATTTCAGCCGTTCGTCGAGCACATGAGTATAGATCTCGGTCGTGGCAAGGTCGGCATGGCCCAGCAGCGTCTGGATGACCCGCAGGTCGGCGCCGCCCTCCAGAAGGTGGGTGGCGAAAGCATGGCGCAGGGTATGGGGCGTCACCCGTTCCGGGTCGATCCGCGCGTTCAGCGCCAGTGTCTTGACCAGCGAATGGAAAGCCTGCCGGGTCATGTGCCCGTCCTTGCCGCCCGCGGGAAAAACGAAGCGCGAGGGCGGGATTCCCTTGGTCCGCGCCAGATCCTCGTCGCGGTCGCGGATGGCGAGCCAGGCGGTCAGCGCCGCGCGGGCAGGGGTGGACAGCGGCACCATGCGCTCCTTGCCACCCTTGCCGCGGACAAGGATCATGCGGGGATCGCCCCGGACCGCCGCGATCGGCAGTTCGACCAGTTCCGAAACCCGCAGGCCAGTCGCGTAGATCAGCTCCATCAGGCAGCGGTTGCGCAGTTTTTCGCCCTCGTCGCGCCCGGTCGCCGCGGCAGCCTGCAAGAGCGCGTCGACCTCGGCCTGGCTCAAAGTCTTGGGCAGGCGCTGCATCCGGCCCGGGCCCTTGATCGGCAGCGCGGGATTGTCGGCGCGGAAGCCTTCCTCATGGGCGAAGCGGTACATCTGACGGATCGCCGACAGGCGACGGGCACGGGTGGCCTTGGACAGGCCCTGCGCGTCACAGAAGACAAGGTAGTCCTCGACCTCGGCCCGGGCGGCGCGGGCAAAGTCGCTGCCGCGGCGGTCCAGCCAGTCGGCGAAATCCTTCAGGTCGCGGCCATAGGCCAGGCGGGTGTTGCGCGCGGCATCCCGTTCCGCCGCCTGCGCCTCGAGAAAGGCCGAGATCCAGCGGTCCATGCGCAGCTAGCCCCGGCGTTCCAGAAGCATCAGCTCCAGTGACGTCTGCCGCGCGACATCCTCGAGCCCGACCTTGCGCAAAAGCGACAGCCCGGTCGTGACGCCCTTGAGATCGGTGCTCAGCCCCTGCGCGATCTCGTCGATGGCGTTCAGGATCGCCTCGCCCACCCGGTTGTCGGCCAGTAGCGCCTTCGAGCGCGGCGAAAGCACGGGCTTGGTGAAGGCCGGTTCGATGGCGCGCGCCAGGCTGTCGGGCGCGGTCGTGCCAACCAGGCTGCCGCGGGCAAGACCCAGCAGGAAGCCCTCTGTCACGTCGACCGGCTTATAGCCTGCCGTCAGCTTCCGGTAGTCCGGCGACAGAAGTTCGATCCGGAAGGCAAGGCCCGCGGCATAGCCCTTGAGCGGCAGGGCGGCGAGCGGTGCGGCGAAAATCGTGGCGAAGGGAACCTCAAGCTCGCTCGTCACCATCAGGTCCCAGACACCGGGCAGCATCTCGCCCACATCTGTCGCATCCTGCGCTCCGATGGCCCTCTCGAGCTTCTGGACGCCCGCGGCTCGGTCCCAGACTCCGCCCGAAGCCGCAGGCTGACGCAGGGTGTACAACCCCAGAAGCTGGTTCGGTGGCACCGCGCCCACTCGGGCCAGCCGTTCGGCAGCGTCGAGCTGCGCCTTCCATCCCGCGGTTTCCCGCAGTTCGGCATGCGCGAAGGCAACGGGCAGCTGGGTCGTCGGCAGCGGCTGGCCGACCGCCTCGTACATGCGCCAGACGAGCGGCGACGGGCGGTCGGGGATCGGCAGATCGGGCGCGCCATCCGCCACATCGGGGTCGAGAAAGCGGGCCAGCAGTTCCTCTTCCTCGGCGGTGACATAGCCAAGCGCCTCGGCCGTACGCAGGGTCAGTGCCGCTGCGTTCCAGTCCCCCGACCGCGCCAGGCAGAAGATGCGGGCGGGAAAGGTCGGGGCAAGCGTAGGCGAGGCTTGCATCTTCTTGCAGGCCGCATCCTCGTCTCCGGTCAGCAGCGCCACGTCGAATTCGCGCCGGAAGATCTCGGCGTCGTTGCTGTCGGCAACATCGATCAGCGCCGCGACCTGATCCAGCGCGCCCATGTCGAGCAGGGCGTCGATCCGCGCAAGGAGGAGCTTGCCCGAACCGGCCGCATCGGCCGGCGGTTCGGATTCGGCCAGCAGCACGGCCGTCAGCAGCGATTGCAGGGCCGGCAGCGTTCCGGGCCGGGGCTGGCGGATCAGCGTCACGATCTCGTCGGTCCGGCCAAGTCCCCAGAGGCTCGGCGGAAGCCCGGTCACGGCGGGCGGCAGCAGGCCGGCTGCATCGGGTGACGGCGCCCCGATCACGCTGACCGAGATATTGGGCTCGACCGCCGCGCCAGAGGTGACCGCCGGTTCCTCGGGCTTGGCCGGGGCGCTGGCGACAGGTTCTTTGATCGAGTTCGACAGCCAGTCAATGGCGGAAAGCGGCGCCTCCGCCCGGACGGGTTGCGCCAGAAACGCCAGGATCAGAAGGGCGGCGCGGCCCGTCTCAGTGGACATCCAGCGTCACCGGCACGCTGACCGGCGCCTGCTGCGGCGTCAGGTCGCCGAAATAGGCAAAGACCGCCAGTGCCACCACCGCCAGAATCGCCAGCACCAGAACTGCGATGAAGATGCGTGCCATGCCTGCCTAGCCTTGTTCTGTTTCTTCTGCACCGGTGATGCGCGACGCACCGCCTGCCGCTCCCATGCCCGTTCCGGGTCTCGATGTCGAGCGATGCGAATATATATGGCATTCTCTGCGACTTCACGCCATTCAAGGCGGAAAGTTGAACTTGCGCGGGACGCTGCCGAAATTGGGTGGACGGCTGAAGAAAACCGTCGTGATGGTGGGCATGATGGGGGCGGGCAAGACGGCCGTAGGCACGGCGTTGGCCCGGATGCTCGCCGTGCCGTTCCTCGATTCGGACGAGGAGATCGTGCGCGCTGCAAACCGGTCGATCGCTGAAATCTTCGAACGCGACGGCGAGCCGTTCTTCCGCGCCCGCGAGACCGAGGTGCTGAGCCGGCTGCTGCACGGCAACCCCTGCATCCTGTCAACTGGTGGCGGGGCATTTCTGGCCGAGACAAACCGCAATCTGATCGCCGCGCACGGCGTGTCGGTCTGGCTGAAGGCCGATCTCGACCTCCTGTGGCAGCGGGTCCGCCACAAGACCACCCGGCCGCTTCTGCGCACCCCCACCCCCCGCGAGACGCTGCGGACGATCTACGAGGCCCGCGTGCCGGTCTATGCGCTTGCCGACGTGACCGTGGAAGGGAGCCCGTCCTATTCGGTGGAGGATATGGCGGCGCGGGTGCTGGCGGCGCTGAAGGCGCGCCCCGACCTGTGGGAAGGCCCGAAAGAAGGAAGATGACATGACGATCCAGACGGTTCCGGTCGCGCTTGGGGCGCGGTCCTACGAGGTACGGATCGGCGAGGGGCTGATCGACCGCGCTGGCGTCGAGATCGCGCCGCTTCTCAAGCGCAAGCGGGTGGCGATCGTCACCGAGAACCGCGTGGCCCCCCTGCATCTGGCGCGGCTGCAGGCGGCGCTCGACGCCGAGGGCATCGCCTCTTCCGCGCTGGTCCTGCCGGCGGGCGAAGGGACCAAGGATTGGGCCCATCTGGCGCGGGCGACGGAATGGCTGCTGGAACACAAGGTCGAGCGGCGCGATGTCGTTGTGGCCTTTGGCGGCGGCGTAATCGGCGACCTGATCGGTTTTGCCTCGGCCATCCTGCGCCGGGGCGTTCGTTTCGTGCAGGTTCCGACCTCGCTTCTGGCGCAGGTCGATAGCTCGGTCGGTGGCAAGACGGGGATCAACACGGCTCAGGGCAAGAACCTTGTCGGAGCCTTCCACCAGCCATGCCTCGTTCTGGCCGATATCGGGGTGCTGGAGACGCTGCGCGCCCGCGACTTCCTTGCTGGCTATGGCGAGGTGGTGAAATACGGCCTTCTCGGCGATCCGCTGTTCTTCGAATGGCTTGAGGCCGAGGGGCCGCGTCTTGCCGGCAACGCCGCGCTGCGCCAGCGCGCGGTGCTGCGGTCGGTGGAGATGAAGGCGGGAATCGTCGAGCGGGACGAGACGGAGGAAGGCGAGCGTGCGCTTCTCAACCTTGGCCACACCTTCTGCCACGCGCTGGAATCGGCAACCGGCTATTCCGACCGGCTCCTGCACGGGGAAGGCGTGGCGATCGGCTGCGCGTTGGCCTTCGAACTGAGCCAGCAGCTTGGCCTGTGTTCGCAGGAAGCGCCGAGCCGCGTCCGCGCGCATCTGAAGGCCATGGGCATGAAGACCGACCTGGCCGACATTCCCGGCGACCTGCCGGATGCCGAGGCGCTGCTTGCACTCATGGCGCAGGACAAGAAGGTGATCGACGGGCGGCTGCGCTTCATCCTGGCGCGGGGGATCGGACAGGCGTTCGTCGCCGACGACGTTCCCGGCGATGTGGTGAAACGGCTACTGACGGACGCGCTTCGGGGCAAAGCCGGTTGATCCCGCCGCTGCCTTGGCCTAATTGATCAAATTCCCGAGTGGCCGAGGAAGTGCCCATGAACGCTGAAGATCGCAACATCCCGACGCATGAGGTCACCTACGGCCGCTTGCGCGACATGGTGCTTTTTGGCGTGCTCGAGCCGGGCCAGCCGGTGACGATCCAGGGCCTGATCCGCGACCTCGATGCAGGCATGACACCTGTGCGCGAGGCGATCCGGCGACTCACGGCCGAGGGCGCACTGCTGCTGCAGGGCAATCGTCGTGTCGTCGTTCCGCAGATGACCGAAGGCCTTCTCGAACAGATCGCCTTCGCCCGCCTGACCATCGAGCCGAAGCTGGCCGAACTCGCCGGCCCGCGCCTTTCCGTCGAGCAGATCGACGCGCTGGACCTGATCGACCGCGGCATCGATGCAGCCATCGAGCATGGTGATGTCCACGAATATCTCGAGGGCAACACCCGTTTCCATTTCACGCTCTACGACGCAGCCGATGCCAATGTGCTGAATGACATTGCCCGGTCGCTCTGGCTGCGTTTCGGTCCCGCTCTGCGCGTGGTCTGCGCCCGGATCGGAGCGCAGAACCTTCCCGACCAGCATGAAGAGGCTTTGGCGGCCCTGCGCGCAGGAGATTTTGCCGCGCTGTCTCGGGCGATTGAGCAAGACATCGTCCAGGGCATCGACCAGGTTCGCGCGGCGCTCAGGGCAGGCGAAGTTTGATCTTCCAATAATTTGATCAAATCTTGCATCCCTGCCGATTTTGATCATATTGTCGCAGCATGAGAGGTGCCGATTCCGGTGCCGAACCGGGGCAGGGGGCCAGAGGGGCCTGACCGCACCCGGACCAAGTCCGAGGATGCCATGAACAAGATCACCAACCACCTGCCGACGGCCGAACTGCAGCGTCTGGACGCGGCCCATCACATGCATCCCTTCACCGCGAACGCGGAACTGGCCCAGAAGGGGGCGCGCGTCATCACCTCCGCCAAGGGCGTCTGGCTGAAGGACAGCGAGGGCCACAAGATCCTCGACGCCATGGCAGGCCTGTGGTGCGTGAACATCGGCTATGGCCGCAAGGAACTGGCCGAGGCCGCAGCCCGCCAGATGGAAGAACTGAGCTATTACAACACCTTCTTCCAGACAACTCATGTGCCGGCGATCGCTCTGGCCGCGAAACTCGCCGAGCTTGCACCGGGCGATCTGAACCACGTCTTCTTCGCGGGCTCGGGCTCGGAAGCCAATGACACCAACATCCGCCTCGTCCGCCGCTACTGGCAGGTCAAGGGCCAGCCCGAGAAGCGCACGATCATCGCGCGCTGGAACGGCTATCACGGCTCGACCATGGGCGGCGGCTCGCTTGGCGGGATGAAGTCGATCCATGCCCATGGCGGCAAGATCGACGGTATCGCCCATATCGACGAGCCGAACTGGTGGGCGCAGGGCGGCGACATGTCGCCCGAGGAATTCGGCCTGGCCCGTGCGCGCCAGCTGGAAGAGAAGATCCTCGAGCTTGGCGTCGAGAATGTCGCGGCCTTCATCGGCGAGCCGATCCAGGGCGCCGGCGGCGTGATCGTTCCGCCCTCGACCTACTGGCCGGAAATCCAGCGCATCGTCGACAAGTACGGCATCCTGCTGATCGCCGACGAGGTCATCACCGGTTTCGGCCGCACCGGCAACTGGTTCGGGTCGGAAACCTTCAACATCCGCCCGCATATCATGACCATCGCCAAGGGTCTCAGCTCGGGCTACCAGCCGATCGGCGGCTCGATCGTCTGTGACGAGGTTGCGGCGACCGTCGGCGGCGCTGGCGATTTCAACCACGGCTACACCTATTCGGGCCATCCGGTGGCTGCCGCCGTGGCGCTGGAAAACCTGCGGATCATGCAGGAAGAGAAGATCGTCGATCACGTTCGTGATGTGGCCAATCCCTACCTCGCGGTGAAATGGCAGAGCCTGACCGATCACCCGCTGGTCGGCGAGGCCAAGCTCGTAGGGCTGATGGGCTCGATCGCGCTGACCCCGAACAAGGCCACCCGCGCCAAGTTCGCCACCGACGAAGGCAAGGTCGGCTATCGTTGCCGCGAGCGCTGCTTTGCCAACGACCTCATCATGCGCCACGTCGGTGACCGCATGATCATCTCGCCGCCCCTGGTCATCGAGCCGTCGGAAATCGACGTGCTCATCGAGCGCGCCTGGAAATCGCTCGACGAGACCTATGCGGCGCTGAAGGCCGACGGCTGGCTGAAAGCCGCCGCGTAAAAACGTCCGGCCCGGTCCGGCAGGGAGAAACACGACGGGGCGCCTCGGTTTGAGGCGCCCCGTTTTCATTTACGGTCTAGAGTGATCAGTCAGCCGGCAGAAGCACGGTGTCGATCACATGGATCACGCCGTTTGACTGATCGACGTCAGCAATCGTGACAGTGGCGAAGTTGCCCTTCCCATCGACGAGCCCGACCTTGCCGTCGCGCATCTCGGCAGTGAATTCACAGCCGCCGACGGTCTTGATCTTCACCGCGCCCGTCTGCTTCATCATCTCCACGATCTTGTCCGAGGTAACGTCCCCTGCGACGACGTGGCAGGTCAGGATCTTGGTCAGCATGGCCTTGTTCTCGGGCTTCAGCAGGGTGTCGACCGTCCCAGCCGGCAGCTTGGCAAAGGCTTCGTTGGTCGGCGCAAAGACTGTGAAGGGCCCGGTTCCGTTGAGCGTATCGACAAGGCCCGCCGCCTGAACGGCAGCGACGAGCGTTGTGTGATCGGCCGAGTTGGCGGCGTTCTGGACGATGGTCTTGGAGTCGTACATGGGCGCACCGCCCACCATCGGGTTGGCCGCGAAGGCAAGTCCGCTCGTCAGGCAAAGCGCGGCAGCGGTGGTGAGGCTACGGATCGTGAAGGTCATCGGGGATCTCCTCTCTCGGGTTTGCCGGGGCGTCCATCGCCCTTGCATGACCTGTTACGGAGGGAGTGAGCCGCCGGTTCTGCCGACGGCCGAAGGATCACCGTCTTGTTATGACGCGTGAACGGAAACCTCAGCCGCGCCGCCGCCGCCGCCCACTGTCGCCGCCGCCGCCCGTGTTGAAGCTGACATCCGGCAGGCTCACGACCTTCGACAGTTCCGGGAAGGGATCGACGGCATGGGGAATGGCGTTGGCGTTAACGAAATGCTCCTGGAAGCGTGGCTCGATCGCGGTCTCGACCTTGTGGATGTGGTGGACCGTTTCCTCGATCGCCGCCCGCGAGGCCTTGTTGCACAATGCGATCCGCGCGCCGGTGCCGGCGGCGTTTCCGGCCGAGATGACGTGGTCGAGCGGCACGTCAGGGATCATGCCCAGCACCATCGCGTGCTTGGGGCTGATATGCGCGCCGAAGGCCCCGGCCAGCGTGACCTTGTCGACCTTGTCGACGCCCATTTCGTCCATCAGAAGCCGCGCCCCGGCATAGAGCGCCGACTTGGCCAACTGGATTGCGCGGATGTCGCCCTGCGTGACCATGATCTTCGGCCCGCCGCTCTCGCTGCCGTCGTAGAGGAGGTAGCTGTGCGTCCGGCCAGAGGGGATCGAGCGCTCCGTCCCCGTCTGTTCGGCGCTGCCAATCAGGCCGCCGGCATCGACAAGGCCTGCCATGCGCATCTCGGCCACCGCCTCGATGATGCCCGAGCCGCAGATCCCGGTGACGCCGGTAGTCTTCGTCGCCTCGGCAAAGCCCGGATCGTCCGACCAGAGGTCGGAGCCGATGACGCGGAAGCGCGGCTCCTTCGTGACCGGATCAATCTCGACCCGCTCGATCGCGCCGGGGGCCGCGCGCTGGCCCGAGGAAATCTGCGCGCCCTCGAAGGCGGGACCCGTCGGCGAGGAACAGGCAAGCACCCGCGTCTCGTTGCCCAAGAGCAGCTCGGCATTGGTGCCGACATCGACGATCAGCACCATGTCCTTGGATTTGTTCGGCTCTTCCGACAGCGCCACCGCGGCGCAGTCGGCGCCGACATGGCCGGCAATGCAGGGCAACACATAGACTCGTGCCTCGCGGTTGACCGATGTCAGGTCAAGGTCGCGCGCATCGAGGTCGAGACTGCCCGAGGTCGCCAGCGCGAAGGGCGCCTGACCGAGTTCGACCGGGTCGATGCCAAGGAGAAGGTGGTGCATCACCGGGTTGCAGACGAAGACGATCTCGTAGATCGCGGTCGGCTCGACCTTGACCTCTTCGGCAATCGCGGTAATGAGCGCATTCAGCGCCTGCCGGACGGCTGCCGTCATCTCCTGATCGCCGCCGGGGTTCATCATCGCGTAGCTGACCCGGCTCATCAGGTCCTCGCCGAAGCGGATCTGCGGGTTCATCAGGCCCGACGAGGCCAGCACGCGACCGTCCGACAGATCGCAAAGATGCGCGGCGATGGTGGTGGAGCCCAGATCGATGGCAAGGCCCAGAAGCGGCCCCTCGTGGAACCCTGGCCAGATGTCGAGAATGCGCGGACGGGCATCGCGGTGGCCCTGGTGCAGGGCGACCGTCACCTTCCACTCGCCCTTGCGCAGGGCGGGCTGGAGGCGGCGGAGCAGGGCGAGGTCGGCCTCGACATCCTTGACCTGCCATTGCGCGTCGAGCGCACGGGCCAACCGCTCGAAATCGCCGGTCGGCTCGTGCATGTCGGGTTCCTCGACCTCGACATAGAGAAGCCGGGTGGCGGGGTCCATGGCGATGACCCGCTCGGTCGCCGACTTGCGGATGACCTGCTTGTGGACCTGGCTTTCCGGCGGGACGTCGATGACGATGTCGCCCATGACCTTGGCTTGGCAGCCAAGGCGGCGGCCCTTCGGCAGGCCGCGGATGCGGTCGTAGCGGTCCTCGACCGCGTTCCACTCGGAGAGCGCGCCCTCATGAACTGTCACGCCGTGCTTCGGGAATTCGCCATAGCCTGGCGTGATCTGGCATTTCGAGCAGATGCCGCGCCCGCCGCAGACGGAATCGAGGTCGACGCCCAACTGGCGTGCCGCAGTCAGGACCGGCGTGCCAAGCGCGAAGCGGCCGCGCTTGCCCGAGGGGGTGAAGATCACGAGTGCGTCGTCAGACATCGCAAGGCCTCCGTTTCCGTCAGTCTATCTAGGAACGGGTGGGGGATGCGCCATGCCTGTTCGCGGCGCAAGGCGGCGCGGAAGCGTCATCCTGAGTCACGGATACGATTTTTCTGCGAAAAATCAGAATTTTCGCGAGAAAATTCGCTTCAGCAGATGACGCGGAAAAAGCCGGAGTTGCAGATGACAATCCACTGTCCGCCGGTTTGGACCAGATGAAAACCTCGTCGCCGAACTTCCGCAATGAATCGCTCTCGACCGATTTCCCGGTCAATCCAATGCAGGTCCCGCCGAATTATGCCGCCCTTGGAGACGGCCTTTGCCGAGAAGATCTCTTCGATCCAGCCTTCCGGGTCTGCGATGCGGATAGGGTCCATGACCCGGACTTTCGCCGGGTCATGGTTAAGGCGAGGTTATCAGGCCCGGGCGCGGCGGCCGCCCCGGCGGCCGGAAGTCGCCTGCGAGGCGGCAGCCGAGGCTTCGGCGAAGGTCGCGCCGGCTTCCACGGCCTCGATCACTTTCGAGAAGCGAATCCATTCGCCGCCATTCGGGTCGTGGTTCATCAGGAAGTTGGCGGCGCGGATCGCCTCCATCTCGACCTGACGGACGGGGTTCATGATGGCCGAGGTCATTCCGGCGCCGATCGCCATCGGCAGGAAGGCCGCGTTGATGCCGTGGCGGTGGGGCAGGCCGAAGGAGATGTTCGAGGCACCGCAAGTGGTGTTGACGCCCAGTTCCTCGCGGAGTTTCCGGACCAGCGCGAAGACCTGCTGCCCTGCGGTCGCCATCGCGCCCACGGGCATGACCAGCGGGTCAACCACGATGTCATGGGCCGGGATGCCGAAATCGGCGGCGCGCTCGACGATCTTCTTGGCCACGGCGAAGCGAACCTCGGGGTCGGGCGAAATGCCGGTGTCGTCGTTCGAGATCGCCACGACCGGCACGTTGTATTTCTTCACGAGCGGCAGCACGCGCTCCAGCCGCTCTTCCTCGCCGGTGACGGAGTTCAGCAGCGGACGGCCCTCGCAGGCGGCAAGACCGGCCTCGAGCGCGGCAGGAACCGACGAGTCGATGCAGAGCGGTACGTCGGTGATCGCCTGGATGCGGGCGATCAGCTCGCGCATCAGAGGCGGTTCGACGAAGTTGTTGTCGGCATAGCGCGGGTCCTGCGCCATCTTGTTGGTGAAGACCGCACCCGAGTTCACGTCGAGCACGGTCGCGCCGCAGGCGACCTGCTGGAGCGCGTCGATCTCGACCGTGGTGAAATCGCCGGCCTCGAGTTCGGCGGCGAGTTTCTTGCGCCCCGTGGGGTTGATGCGCTCGCCGATCACGCAGAAGGGCTCGTCGAAACCGATGATGACGGTTTTCGATTTTGATTCAAGGACGGTACGGGTCATTCTTCAACCTGTCTTTTCAAGCGTGGGAGGCCGGAACGCCCGAGGCGCCGCCATTTTCGGTGGCCCAGGTGGCGTTGGTCTTGATGCCACCGAGGGGGAAGAAGTGTACGCGCTCGATGTTGAAGCCGGGCGTCTTCGCCTTATGCGCCGCGAGTTCGGTCAGGAACTCGGTCGGCTCGTAAGGCAGAAGCAGCTTCGTCACATCCATCGCGCGCTTCTGCAGCACGCGGAGCGAGGGGCCGACGCCACATGCAACGGCAAACTTGATGAGGGTCTGCAGCTTGGCCGGGCCCGCGACGCCGATATGGATTGGCAGCTTGATGCCTTCGGCAGCAAGGCGATTGGCCCAGGCGATGACAGGGGCGGCCTCGAAGCAGAACTGGGTCGCGATCGCCATCTGGGCATCCGTCCGCTCTGAGAACTTCTGCTTCCAGCGCAGGGCGTCCATCACGGCGCGGTCAGACCCATCGGGGTCGATGTCCTTGTTGCCTTCCGGGTGGCCGGCGACGTGGAGTCGCTCGAAGCCGTCGAAGAGGCCGGTCTCGATCATCTGCATCGAGCTGTCGAACTCGCCCGCCGGCGTGGTCACGCCGCCGCCAAGGAGCAGCGCCTGCTTCACCCCGGCCTCGGCCTGGTAGCGGCCGATCCAGTCTGCGAGTTCGGCCTTGCTCTTGATGATCCGGGCGGGGAAGTGCGGCATCACCGTGAAGCCTTCACCGGCGATGCGCTTGGCCGTCGCAACCATGTCCTCGATCGGCGTGCCCTCGATATGGGCGATGTAAACTCGGGTCCCGGCAGGCAGGATGTCGCGGAAGCTCTCGACCTTCTCGGCGGTGCGAGGCATCACCTCGATCGAGAAGCCATCCAGCATCGCCTCCAGCTCGGGGTTGACGCCCGAAGGGGCCGCGGCCTCGCGGCGGAAATTGAACAGGGCCATGTCCGGTCTCCTAGGGGCGCTCAGGCCCGGCCTTCGTTGTCGATCAGCGCCTTGAGGCGCTCCTTGTCGAATTCGGCTTCCAGCCGCGCCGCCTCGGTCCTGGCAACCTCGTCGGGTTCGCCGTCGACCTCGTAGGGTGCCGCTTTCCGCCATTCGGCCAGGTAGCTATCAGTGTCCCTGGCGCCGATCTTCATCGCGCAGCGGTCGATCGCCTGTTCGAAGCGTTCGCTGAGCTGCACCTTCGATCCGCGCCGGCCCTTGCCGACGATCACCTGGGCGGGAATGTCGCGCCAGTAGACGATCGTGACCTCGGGCATGTCCTGATTCCCCCTGCCGTTCTGAAGGTTGTTCTACGGAGCGTATCGCGACACGCGCTGTCGGTTTTCGACATTCTCGCCGCGTGGAGCGACCCGTTGCCGGACGCTTCCGTGATGTAACCCGGCCGACACGGGAAATCGAGCGGCCCGGATCATCATTTTCTTCAAGCAAGACATGAATCCCGGTCCGGCTGCGTCATCACGGACCCGCTGCATCAAGCCTTGCACCGATCCCGATGGGGGACTAGTTTCGGGGTAACCACGATTGGAGGGCGAAGATGACGCCCGAGCGTCCCTTGGGTGCGGACGCGATCCCGATGCCGGCCGCTGCCCCATGGGCCGCAGAGCCGCCGGGCGAACCGTCTGGCACCCGTATGGCCGAGGACGACCGCCTTTACGCGGCGCTCGATCTCGGCACGAACAGTTGCCGGATGCTGATTGCCCAACCAAAGGGCAGTCAGTTCACGGTGATCGACAGTTTTTCCAAGACCGTCCAGCTCGGTGTCGGGCTGGAGGCGTCGGGGAGGTTGAGCCGTGCCTCGATGAGCCGCACGGTTCAAGCGTTGCGCATCTGCCAGAAGAAGATCGAGAAGCACGGTGTTGTCCGGATGCGTCTGGTCGCGACCGAGGCCTGTCGGCGCGCCCGCAATTCCAAAGACTTCATCCGCCAGGTCCGGCGCGAGACCGGCCTGCAGCTTGAGATCATCCAGCCCGAGGAAGAGGCGCGGCTGGCGGTCATCTCCTGCGCGCCGCTCGTCTCGCGCAGAACCGAACAGTTGCTCGTGGTCGATATTGGCGGCGGGTCGACAGAGCTTGTCTGGATCGACCTGTCCGGCGTCGCGCCCGAGGACCGGCCGCGTTCGATCATGCGGCTGCATTCCGGGTTCCAGTCGCAGGGCGAAGGGGCCGCGCGGGTGGTCGACTGGATCTCGGTGCCGCTTGGCGTCGCGACGCTGCGCGACCAGTTCCATGATGTCGAGGACGACGCTGCCCGCTTTGCGTTGATGAGCTGGTTCTTCGAGGAACATCTGGCGAAGTTCTCGCCCTACAATGCCGACAACCCGCGCGAAGGGTTCCAGATCATCGGCACGAGCGGCACGGTCACGACTGTTGCCGCCTCGTTCCTTGGCCTGCGCCGCTATGACCGGGCCAAGGTCGACGGGCTGCGCATGACCTCGGACCAGATCGACATGGTGATCCGCGATTACCTGACGCTTGGACCCGAGGGGCGGCGGACCGATCCGAGGATCGGACGCGACCGCCATGCGCTGATCATGTCGGGGGCGGCGATCCTGCAGGCAATGATGCGGATATGGCCGACCGACCGGCTGTCGGTGGCGGATCGCGGCCTGCGCGAGGGGCTTCTCTATGCCCAGATGAGCGCCGATGGCGTGCTCGAGGACGGACCTTACGAATGACCGAAAAGAAGAACACCACGAAGAACACCTCGGGCCGGGGCCAGCGCGACCTGCGCGTCAAGGTCAAGACCGCCAAGGGGCGCAAGCTGTCCTCGACCTTGTGGCTCGAGCGCCAGCTGAACGATCCCTATGTGCAGCGGGCCAAGCGCGAAGGGTTCCGGGGCAGGGCGGCCTTCAAGATCCTCGAACTGGATGACAAGTTCGGCTTCCTGAAACCGGGGGCACGGGTCGTCGATCTTGGCTGTGCGCCGGGTGGCTGGTGCCAGGTGGCGGTCGAACGGGTCAACGCCCTTGGCCAGAAGCCGGGCAAGCCGGTCGGAACCGTCCTGGGCGTTGATCTGCAGGAGGTGGAACCGATCGCGGGGGCCGAGATTCACCAGCTCGATTTCCTGTCCGACGATGCCGATGAAAAGGTGAAGGGCTGGCTGGGCGGTCGGGCAGACGTCGTGATGAGCGACATGGCCGCTGCGGCTTCGGGTCACAAGCAGACCGACCACCTGCGCATCGTCGCCCTGTGCGAGGCGGCGGCGGGCTTTGCCTTCGACGTTCTGGAAGAGGGCGGCACCTTCGTGGCCAAGGTGCTGGCGGGCGGGGCGGAAATTGGCCTTCAGACCATGCTGAAGCAGAACTTCACGAAGGTCGCGAACGTCAAGCCACCGGCAAGCCGGTCGGACAGTTCCGAGAAATTCGTGGTTGCGACGGGGTTTCGGGGCCGCCGGGATCAGCCCGACACCGAAGCCTGAAGCGCCGCCGCCTGAAATGACGAAGGGCGCCGCATAGGCGCCCTTTCATCGCGGTTAGACGTTTGGATCAGCCGCCCCAGGTGCGGATCGGGCCGCAATCCATGTGGACGAAGTTCGAGCGGGGATACTTGCCGACACCGCCCGCCGAGCAGGCCAAGGCCGCGCGCGAGATCTGGCCGACCGACCGGGAGGCAAGACGCAGGTCTGCAGCCTGGCCTTTCATGTGCAGCGAGTTGCGGGCAACGCCGCGGGAATGTTCGCGCAGCATCGCGTTGGTCTGCGGGCTGCGATAACCGGAAAGCAGCATGTAGGGTTCGTTGACGTCGAGCAGCCGGTGCGAGGCGGCGGCGATGTCGATCGTGCGGCCGTCCATCTTGACCTGGGTGTCGGTCCGCCAGTCGCGCATGAAGTGGTTCAGTTCCTTCATGACCTGCGGGATGTATTCGCCCTCGATCCAGTAGATCGTGTCAATGCTCTCGCCGGTGCGTCCAGAGTACATTCTGATCCGGCGGACATCGCCTGCGCCGCGCAACAGGCCGAAGGCGTTGGAGTAGGTCGGTGCTGCAGCGACTGTCGTTGCCGCGAAGACCCCAAGCAACCCACGCCGGGTGATCCCGGCCGAAGTCGAAGATGTCATCTGAAAAGCCTGTCCCGTAGCTCGTGCTGCCTCCGCCTTGACGGCGGATTGTCGCAACTTGTCCCCAATTGCTTCATCTGTATGCCATACTGATTTTCTCGACCCAAGCATTGATTGACGTCAAATTTGCAAAGCTGGGTTAATTGGGCTGAAATTTGCTCACGCACGCGAAACGGTGCTGCCGGGGCGGCGTGGCAGTTGAGTGACAGGGCTGTCGTGCAAGTGTCGCCGAGGCATGGACAATTGCCGGAGGCTCCCCGAAGCTTGCGGGACATTACGCCCGAGGACCGGATGCCAGTTAGTCTTTTCCCTTTCCGTCTCTTTGTCTCAACCCATTCTTCCCGTTCAGTTTTCCTGGCCTTCTTCCTTTCCACCACTGCGACGGGACTGGCCGGACCGGCTTTCGCGACCGGGCAGGTCGCCACGACCGACTCGAGTTTCGTTCAGGCCGTTGCCGAAGCCGCCGCCGCGGACGAGGCAGTTGCCGCTTTCTACCGCGAAACCGGCTATGCCGCGATCTGGACCGATGCCGATGATGCGGCGCGGCGCAATGCGCTGTTGTTGACCCTGTCCCGCGCCGGCGACCATGCGCTGCCGGTGTCGCGTTACGATGCGGGCGCGCTGCTTGCGGCGTTGCGCTCGGCCCAGTCGGAGCGGGATCGCGGACGGGTCGAGGTGCAGATGACCGAGGCATTCTTGGATTACGCCCGCGATGTGCAGACCGGTGTGCTCGAACCGAAGAAGGTTGATGCCGGCATCGTCCGCGAGGTGCCGGTGCGTGACCGGCGGGCCCAGCTTGATGCGTTCCTTGCCGCCGATCCGGCGGCCTATCTGCGCGGCCTGCCGCCCGTGGCACCGGAATATGCGCAGCTGATGCGCGTCCGCTTCGATCTTCTGCAACAGATCGCTGCCGGGGGCTGGGGTCCGGACGTCGAGGCAAGCCGGCTGGAGCCGGGCGACAGTGGCGCGGCGGTGGTGGCGCTGCGCGACCGGCTGGTTGCCATGGGCTACCTGCGCCCGACCGCCTCGGCGGAATACGACGCGGCGATGCGCAAGGCGGTCGAGACGTTCCAGATCGCGCACGGCCTGACGGTCGATGGCGTCGCCGGGGCCTCGACCATCGATGAGATCAATGTCGGCGCCGAGGATCGGCTGAAATCGGTGGTCGTCGCGATGGAGCGGTTGCGCTGGATGGCGCCGGACCTTGGGACGCGTCACGTCTGGGTGAACCTGCCGGACTTCACCGCACGCATCGTCGACCATGGACGGGACACCTTCGTGACGCGGGCGGTGGTCGGCAAGGCTTCCGGGGATCTCAAGACGCCCGAGTTCTCGGACCAGATGGAAATGATGGTCCTGAACCCGAGCTGGAGCGTGCCGCGCTCGATCACGACCAAGGAATACCTGCCGCTCCTGAAGGCGAATCCGAACGCTGCGGGGCACTTGAAGATCGTCGACCGCGCTGGCCGCGAGGTGTCGCGCGCCTCCATCGACTTCTCGCGCTACACGGCGGCAAATTTCCCCTACGCCATGCGCCAGCCGCCCTCGGACGGCAATGCCCTTGGCAAGGTCAAATTCCTGTTTCCGAACCCCTACAACATCTACCTGCACGACACGCCGCAGAAACAGCTCTTTTCGCAGGAAGTGCGCGCCTACAGCCACGGCTGCATCCGGCTCGCCGATCCGGTCGACTTCGCCTATGCGATGCTGGCCCCGCAATCGGCCGATCCGCAGGCGGAGTTCGACGGGCAGCTTAAGACCAAGGCCGAGTCGGTCATCAAGCTGTCCACACCGGTACCCGTGCATCTGGTCTATTTCACCGCCTTCCCGGACGCGAAGGGCGAGATGACCTATCGCCGCGACGTCTATGGCCGCGATGCCGAGATCTTCCAGGCCCTTACCGATGCCGGGGTGGCGCTGGACGACGTTCAGGGATAGGGTCCGCCGCGATCTGCGAGCGGAGCCTGCCATGAGCCACACGATCCGGGACATCGCCGCCGCCCTTGGCGCGCGGGCCGAGGGCAATCTTGATCTGGTCATCGCACGGACTGCCGAGCCGTCCGAAGCCGGGGCCGATGCGCTCGCCATCGCACTGGACAAGCGCTATGCCGACGGCCTGGCCAAGGGGCAGGCGCGGGCCGCGATGCTCTGGCCCGAGGCGGACTGGCGGGCGCTTGGACTTGACGCGGCGATCTTCATGGAGCGCCCACGCTACGCCATGGCGGGCGTGACCCGGGTCTTCGAAAAGGCGGTGCAGACCGAGCCGGGCATCCACCCGTTGGCGGTGGTTCATCCGACGGCCGAGATCGGCGCCAATGCCTCGATCGCTCCGTTTGCCGTGATCGGCGCACACGTTCGGATCGGCGCCAACGCCCGCATCCTGTCGCATGTATCCGTCGCCGAGGACGCGGTGATCGGCGATGACGTGCTTCTGCATCCGGGGGTCCGGATCGGAGCGCGCGTGCAGATCGGCCATCGCTTCATCTGCCAGCCGGGCGCGGTGATCGGTGGCGACGGTTTTTCCTTTGTGACGCCGGTGCCGGGTGTGGTCGAGCAGGCGCGGGCCGAAAAGACCGTGACCTTCGAGGATCAGGACGCCTATGTACGGATCAATTCGCTTGGCGCCGTCCGCATCGGAGACGATTGCGAGCTTGGGGCCAATTCCTGCATCGACCGGGGCACCATCACCGATACGGTCATCGGTCACGGGACCAAGATCGACAACCTCGTCCAGATCGGCCACAACGTACGGATCGGTCAGCATTGCCTGATCTGTGGGCAGGCGGGGGTCGCGGGCTCGGCCGTGATTGAGGATCGCGCCGTCCTCGCAGGACGCTGCGCCGTGGGTGACCATCTGCGGGTCGGGCGCAACGCCATCGTCATGGGCAATGCCGGCATTGCAACCCATGTTCCCGACAATGCGGTGATGTTCGGCTATCCGGCCGTGCGCTATGACCAGCACCTGGCGATGTTCAAGGCACTGCGCCGGTTGCCGAGGTTCATGGCGCGTTTCGAGGCGGAAAAAACCGTTCCCAAGGCCGGCGAGACCGACTAAACGAGCGGGCAGGAAAGGATGGGTCGGCCATGAACGACAGCGTTAAGGACAGGGTCATCGCGATCATTGCCGAGCAGGCCGTGCTCGATCCCTTGGACGTGAAGATGGACTCGACGCTGGAGAGCCTCGGCATCGACAGCCTCGGGCTGGTCGAGTCGATCTTCGCCATCGAGGAAGCCTTCGACATTTCCGTGCCGTTCAACGCGAACGAACCAACCCAGAGCGACTTTGACATCTCCTCGGTTGCGGCGATCGTGCGCGCGGTCGAGGCCCTCGTCGCCGGGAAGGGCTGAGGCCGGGCCGTGAAGCGCGTCGTCATCACCGGGGCCGGCACGATCAACGCGCTGGCCCATGACGTTCCCGGCACGCTCGAGGCGTTTCGCGAAGGGCGCTGCGGGATCACCGAGCTTGACATCCGCGACAAGGACCGCCTGTCGATCCAGATCGGCGGACAGGTCCACAACTGGGATCCCGAGGCGCATTTCAACCGCCAGCAGATTGTTCTTTATGATAAATTCACCCAGTTCACCCTGCTGGCCGCGCGTGAAGCGGTCACCCAGTCGGGCCTGAATTTCGACGGACATCTTGGCTATGAGACGGGCGTCGTCCTTGGCACAGCCGGGGGCGGCGTGAACACCTGGGACGAGAATTACCGTGCCGTCTACGAGGAAGGGAAGAACCGCGTCCATCCCTTCGTCGTGCCGAAGCTGATGAACAACGCGGCCGCCAGCCACATCTCGATGGAGTTCAATCTCAAGGGGCCGAGCTACTCGGTGGCGACGGCCTGCGCGAGTTCGAACCACGCCATGGGCATGGCCTTCCACATGATCCGTTCGGGCATGGCGCAGGCTATGGTTACAGGCGGATCCGAGTCCATGCTGTGCTTTGGCGGGATCAAGGCCTGGGAAGGTCTGCGGGTCATGTCCAAGGACGCCTGTCGCCCGTTCAGCCTGAACCGCAATGGCATGGTGCAGGGCGAGGGCGCGGCGGTCTTTGTCTTCGAGGAATACGAGCACGCCCGCCAGCGCGGCGCCGCCATTCTGGCCGAGGTTGCGGGCTTTGCCATGACCTCGGACGCCGCCGATATCGTGATGCCGTCAAAGCAGGGCGCCTCGCGCGCGATCGCGGGCGCGCTGCGCGACGCGCGGATCAGCGGCGATCAGGTGGGCTACATCAACGCCCATGGCACCGGCACGGCGGCGAATGACAAGACGGAATGCGCGGCGGTGGCGGATGTCTTCGGCCCGCACGCCGACCGGCTGATGATCTCGTCAACCAAGTCGATGCACGGTCACCTGATCGGCGGCACCGGCGCGGTCGAGCTGCTGGCCTGCATCATGGCGCTGCGAGACGGGGTGATCGCGCCGACCATCGGCTATGAAGAGCCTGACCCCGAATGTGCGCTGGACGTCGTCCCGAACATCGCGCGCGAGGCGAAGGTCGAGGTGGTTCTGTCCAACGCCTTTGCCTTTGGCGGGCTGAACGCCGTTCTGGCGCTGCGCCGGGCTTAGGTCGATTGCCCGGGTTGGTCTCTCTTCCCTTGTATCTTGCCGCAGCACTGGCCGAGATCGGTGGCTGCTTCGCCATCTGGGCCTGGCTGCGCCTGGGCCGCTCTGCGGTCTGGCTTTTGCCGGGCGGGCTGTCGCTTCTGGTGTTCGCCTGGTTGCTGACCCTGTCGCCTGCTGCTTTTGCTGGCCGCGCCTATGCGGCCTATGGCGGGGTCTATATCGCTGCTTCGCTTGGCTGGCTGTGGCTGATCGAGGGGCAAAGACCCGACCGGTGGGATCTTGCCGGAGTGGCGTTGTGCCTTGCCGGGGCGGCGGTCATCCTGCTGGTTCCGCGCTCGGGCTGAACCCCGAAACGAAAACGCCGCCCAGTAGGGCGGCGTTCTGGTCAAAGCCGGTCAGTCATCACTGCTTCGGAACGGACTTCTTGATGTCTTCGAAGCCGGCGGTGAAGCCCTTGAGCGAGACGGCAACGGTCACTTTCTGATCCGGCGCCATCGCCGGAACGATGGTCACGCTCGCGGATTTGCCATTCTTCATCGCGTCGATTTCGGCCTGGGTGAAGCCGATGCGGGCCACACAGCCGGGAGGAGCGCAGAAGGTAAACGGATAGCGGCGGGCCGGGTTGGTGTCGATGGCGATCGTGACACCGGGGGCAAGCAGCGTCTGCAACGGCAAGACCAGGGTCGCACCGGCTGCGGCCTGCTGGCCAGCGGGCAGGGCAAAGATGCTGAAGTCGGCAACCGGGCCGCCCTGATCATCCTTGAGAAGCTGGCGCAGCTGGCAGGGATTCGATCCATCGACGGTCCGGACGCAGACCTTTTGCCAGTCGTCGAAGGTCGTTTCGACATAGGTCGTGCCCGGGCCGTCGGGCGCCTGCGTGGCCGCACCCATCGACAGGCCCGTACCCGCCGCCGGAGCCGCGTCGCCCGCTGCAGGAGCGGTGCTGCCGGCATCCGCGGGGGCGGTCTGGGCGAGGGCGGCCTGCCCGGCCGGAAGGGTCAGGCTGAGGGCGAGCAGAAGGGATTTCGTCAAACTGGTCATCGTCTGTTCCATCAGGACGCGTCATTCGACCGCCGCTTATCACGCGGCGGTGGCGGTGTCAGGTGCGAAAAATGTGCCAAGGGGGATCGCCACCACAATTACCGTGGGTGCTCTTGCATTTGTGACAGGAGGGGATCGGACCTTGCCGAATGCCCGGGGCCGCGCCGAAAAGAAAAAGGGCCCCGAACGAGGCCCTTTCCCGGTTCTTTTTTTGCTCCCTGTCGGACTGGCCGACTTCATGGTTCGGGACGCTAGGCCGGATCGGAACAAGCGTCAACGACTTTCTTCACGACAAATTGCAAGCCCTGCGTTTGAAAATCATGAAAAAAAGCCGCGCCTTAAGCGGGGCGCGGCCAGTCAACAGGGAGGAAGTCGCGCTCCGGTTGAGATACCTCCGACCGGAACAACATCGACACTGGAACAACGGGGTTAACAATGTATTTTCGACCTGACGCAGCGGCAGAATAAGGGGGCGTGATGTCCGGGTCCGACAGCATATTCGTGGGGGGCGCAGGCGAAACCCATGCCGAGCCGCAGGTCCTTCTTCTGGGCTATGGCAACCGTCACGGGCTGATTGCCGGGGCGACAGGAACGGGCAAGACCGTCACGCTGCAGGTCCTGGCCGAGGGATTCTCGGCCGCCGGGGTTCCGGTCTTTGCTGCCGACATCAAGGGCGACCTGTCGGGCGTCGCCGCGGCGGGTTCGGTCAACGACAAGCGCCACGAAGCCTTCATGAAGCGCGCGCAGTCGATGGGTCTCGACCTGCAATACCGGGCCTTCCCGGTGACCTTCTGGGATCTCTTCGGCCAGCAGGGCCACCCGATCCGCACCACGGTGGCCGAGATGGGGCCGCTGCTGCTGTCGCGACTGATGCAACTGAGCGAGGCGCAGGAAGGCGTGCTGAACATCGCCTTCCGGGTCTCGGATGAAGAAGGGCTGCCGCTGCTTGACCTGAAGGACCTGCAATCGCTTCTGGTCTTCATCGGCGAGAACGCCTCTTCGATCGGGCTGCGCTACGGCAACATCTCGCCGGCGACGGTGGGCTCTATCCAGCGCCAGTTGCTGGTTCTGGAAAACCAGGGTGGACATAACCTGTTTGGCGAGCCGGCGCTCGAGCTGGCGGACCTCATGGGCGTGGACGAGACAGGGGCAGGGCGCATCAACATCCTCGCCTCGGACAAGCTCATGGCCTCGCCCCGGCTTTACGCGACCTTCCTGCTGTGGCTCCTGTCGGAACTGTTCGAGCAGCTGCCCGAGGTTGGCGATCCGGACAAGCCGAAGCTCGTCTTCTTCTTCGACGAGGCGCATCTTCTGTTCAATGACGCCCCGAAGGCGCTGGTCGACAAGGTCGAGCAGGTCGCGCGGCTGATCCGCTCCAAGGGGGTCGGTGTCTATTTCATCACCCAGAACCCCGCCGACATCCCGGAAAACATCCTCGGGCAACTTGGTAACCGCGTGCAGCACGCGCTCCGCGCCTTCACGCCCAAGGACCAGAAGGCATTGAAGCTGGCAGCCGAGACCTATCGGCCCAACCCCGCCTTCACCACCGAGGCTGCAATCCGAGAGGTCGGCACGGGCGAGGCGGTGACCTCCTTCCTCGAACTGAAGGGCGTGCCAGGCATCGTCCAGCGCACGATGATCCGCCCGCCCTCGGGACAAGTTGGCCCGCTTGACCCGGCGCTGCGCGCCGCGGCGATCGCCGCCTCGCCGATGAAGGGCAAGTATGACACGCCGCTCGACCGCGAAAGCGCTTTCGAGATCCTAAAGGCCCGCGCCGACAAGGCTGCCGCCGACGCCGCTGCGGCCGAGCAGCAGAAGGCTGCCCAGAAGCAGGGTGGAGGCTCGGCCATTGACGACGCCTTCAACAATGCCCGGCGCTATGACGGCGGCACAGCGACAAAACCGGCAAGCCGGTCACCGTCCCGCCAGAGCGACAGCGTGGCCGAGGTCTTTGCAAAGAGCCTCGCGCGCCAGCTTGGCACCAAGTCGGGCCAGGCGCTGGTGCGAGGGGTCCTGGGATCGCTCTTCCGCGGCAAATGACGCGGGCCCGGTGACAATTGCGCGAGGCGGCCGGAACAAGGCGCGACAAGCGCGCGCAGGCGCTTTCCGACCTGATGAATTCGCCCTAGTGTCGCCGCGCATCAAGGCAGGAGGACGGGAATGATCGTCGAACTTGGACATTTCGCGTTGATCCTGGCGCTGGCTGTGGCGCTGATCCAGGCCACCGTGCCCTTGATCGGCGCGGATCGGCGCTGGTCGTCGTGGATGGCCGTGGCCGAGCCTGCTGCCCTGATCCAGCTCTTGCTCATCGGCTTTTCCTTCGCGGCGCTGACCTGGGCCTTCGTCACCTCGGACTTCTCGCTGAAAATCGTGGTCGAGAATTCGCACACGATGAAGCCGATGATCTACAAGATCTCGGGCGTCTGGGGGAACCACGAAGGCTCGATGCTGCTATGGGTGCTTATTCTTGCGCTGTTCGGCGCGGCGGTCACCCTTTTCGGGGGCAACCTGCCGGCAACGCTCAAGGCGCGTGTGCTGTCGGTGCAGGCGATGATCGCCGTCGCCTTCCTGGCCTTCATCGTCCTGACCTCGAACCCTTTCCTGCGGCTCGCCCTGCCGCCGATGAACGGGCAGGACATGAACCCGTTGCTGCAGGACCCCGGATTGGCCTTCCATCCGCCCTTCCTCTATCTCGGCTATGTCGGGCTTTCGATGTCCTTCTCCTTCGCCGTGGCCGCTCTGCTCGAGGGGCGGGTTGATGCCGCCTGGGGCCGGTGGGTGCGACCCTGGACACTCGCCGCCTGGATCTTCCTGACCATCGGCATCGCCCTCGGCTCCTGGTGGGCCTATTACGAGCTAGGCTGGGGCGGCTTCTGGTTCTGGGACCCGGTCGAAAATGCGTCGTTCATGCCCTGGCTTTTCGCCGCGGCGCTTCTCCATTCCGCAATCGTGGTGGAAAAGCGCGAGGCGCTGAAAAGCTGGACGATCCTGCTGGCGATCCTCGCCTTCGGTTTCTCGCTGATCGGTACTTTCCTTGTCCGCTCGGGCGTCATCACCTCGGTCCATGCTTTTGCCAATGATCCGCAGCGCGGCGTCTTCGTGCTGATGATCCTTGCCGTCTTCATGGGCGGGGCGCTGACGCTGTTTGCGGCCCGCGCCGGCGCGATGGAGGCCAAGGGCATCTTTTCTCTTGTCAGCCGCGAAAGCGCGCTGGTCGCCAACAACATCCTGCTGTCGGTCGCGGCCTTTGTCGTCTTCGTCGGCACAATCTGGCCGCTGGTGGCCGAGATGGGCTTTGGCCGCAAGCTGTCGGTCGGCGCGCCTTTCTTCAATGCGGCTTTCACACCCTTCATGATCGTGCTGGCCCTGATCCTGCCGGTCGGTGCTGTCCTGCCGTGGAAACGCGGCGACCTTGGCCGGGCAATCCTGCCGCTCCGTGGTGCGCTCGTGCTGTCGCTGGCCCTCGCGGCGCTGATCTGGGCGATGGAAACGGGACGTTCGGCCCTTGGTCCGGTGGGGGTGCTTCTGGCAGCCTGGGTCATCCTTGGTGCGCTGACCGACCTCTGGCTGCGTGCCGGGCGCGGCGACGTGGCCTCGCGCCTGTCGCGCCTGACGCGCCTGCCGCGCGCCGATTGGGGCCGGGTACTGGCCCATGCCGGTTTCGGCGCCACGATCTTTGCCGTGGCCGCCATCAACACCTGGTCGGTCGAGGATATCCGCGTGGTCAAGCCCGGCGCGCCCTTTGCCCTTGGACCCTACGAGATCACGCTCGCCAGCGTCGACGAGGTGGAAGGCCCGAACTACACCTCGCATCGGGCCACCATGACGGTCACCCGTGACGGGCGCCCTGTCGCCACCCTCTATCCGGAGAAGCGCAGCTATACCTTTGCCCGGATGCCCACGACCGAAGCCGCGATCGACTACGGTCTGACCCGCGACCTCTACCTTGTCATCGGCGACAAGCAGGATGACGGCTCCTGGGCGGTGCGGAGCTATATCAAGGCCTTCGCCAACTGGATCTGGCTCGGGGCACTGATGATGGCCGGGGGCGGGGTCCTGAGCCTCTCCGACCGCCGCTACCGCATCGCCGCCGGCGCGCGGCGTCCCGTCAATGCGGTGCCTGCCGAATGAGGCGTCTGCTCGTCCCCGCGCTTGTCGCGCTGACACTCCTCGCGCCCGCCGCCCATGCGGTGCAGCCCGACGAGGTCCTGCCCGATCCGACGCTCGAGGCGCGGGCGCGGGCGCTGTCGCAGAACCTGCGCTGCCTCGTCTGCCGCAACGAGAACATCGACGACAGCAACGCGCCGCTGGCCCGCGACCTGCGCATCCTGCTGCGTGAGCGGCTGACGGCGGGCGACAGTGATGAACAGGCTGTGGCCTTTCTCGTCGACCGCTACGGCGAATATGTGCTGCTCAAGCCCACTGCCCACGGGGCGAACCTGCTCCTGTGGATCGCCGGCCCGGCCATGTTGCTCGTCGGCATCGGCATCGCCGCCGCGGCGCAGTCGCGTCGCCGAAAGGCGGCCGATGCCCCGGTTGCGAACGCAGGCCTGAGCGCCGAGGAAGAAAGACGGCTTGCGGAACTGATGAAGGAGTGACGCGCCGTTCCGCTTTCCATGCGCTGCCCGCCCGCTAGGATCGCAGCCCAGCCAAGGAGGACGCGCATGAGCTATCAGACGATCACCTATACCGCCGCCGATGGACTCGCCGTCATCGCCCTGAACCGGCCCGAGGTGATGAACGCGCTGAACCGCCAGCTGCGGCTAGACCTGATCGACGGGATCGGTCGCGCGGGACACGAGGCGCGGGCGCTGGTCCTGACAGGGGCCGGCCGCGCCTTCTGCTCGGGACAGGACTTGTCAGATCCTGCGGTGCAGGGCGATCTCGACTTCGAGGCCGTGCTGAACGGCGAATACGTGCCGCTCCTGACTGCGATTTACGATTGCCCGATCCCGACAATCGCTGCGGTGAATGGCGCGGCGGCGGGGGCAGGGGCCAACCTCGCGCTGGCCGCGGATGTGGTGATCGCGACCGAAAGCGCCGTCTTCGTCCAGGCCTTCAGCCGCATCGGACTGATCCCGGATGCGGGTGGGACGTGGTGGCTGCCGCGCCAGGTCGGCATGGCCCGCGCCATGGGCGCCTGCCTTTTCGCCGATCCGGTGCCGGCGCGGCAGGCGGCAGACTGGGGGATGATCTACGAAGCCGTTCCCGACGACCAGTTCGAGGCTCGCTGGCGCGACCGCGCCGCCCGGCTCGCCCAGGGCCCGACCGCAGCCTACCGGGCAGCCAAGCAGGCCCTGCGCGCCGCGCCCACGAACACGCTGGCGGAACAACTTGCGCTCGAGGCGCAGCTGCAGGGGCAATGCGGCAAAACCGCTGATTTCCGGGAAGGCGTCGCCGCCTTCCTTGAAAAGCGCAAGCCCCGTTACACCGGCGTCTGATCAGGCGCCGCGCGCCAAGGCTGCCACCCCCGTCCGCGCCATCTCGCGCAGGCCGAGCGGACGCATCAGGTCGCCGAAGGCGTCGATCTTTTCCGGCGTGCCGGTGATCTCGAAGACGAAGCTCTCCAGCGTCGAGTCGACCACGTTGGCGCGGAAGATCTCGGCCAAACGCAGCGCCTCTATCCGCTGTTCGCCCTTGCCCGCAACCTTGAACAGCGCGAGTTCCCGCTGCACCGCCGGCCCGTCCACGGTCAGGTCGTGGACCTCGTGCACCGGCACCATGCGCGACAGCTGCGCCTTGATCTGGTCGATCACCTGCGGCGTGCCGGTGGTGACGACGGTGATGCGGCTGCGGTGGCCGGTGCGGTCGACCTCCGCCACGGTCAGGCTCTCGATGTTGTAGCCCCGTCCCGAGAATAGGCCGATCACCCGCGCCAGAACCCCGCTTTCGTTGTCGACCAGCACGGCGAGGGTGTGTACCTCGATCACCTCGGCATGAGGATCCCGAAGGTCATAGGCGGAATGGCTCGTCGAGCCTTTCTTGATGTTGAGCGGCGACATCGGCCTGCTCCCTTCCTGTCATTCTTCTGTTCACAAATATCCTGCAGGGGGTCCGGGGGACGCAAAGTCCCCCGGCGCTCTCCGCTTCAGACCAGCACCGCGCCCTTGGCCCCGATCACGCCCTGCGTGTCCGCCTCGCCCAGCAGCATCTCGTTATGCGGCTTGCCCGACGGGATCATCGGGAAGCAGTTCTCATGCTTCTCGACCAGGCAGTCGAAGATCACCGGTCCGTCGTAGCGGATCATTTCCAGAATCGCATCGTCCAGATCCTTGGGGTCCGAGCATTTGATGCCCTTGCACCCAAAGGCCTCGGCGAGCTTGACGAAATCGGGCAGGCTTTCCGACCAGGAATGGCTGTAGCGCTCGCCATGCAGCAGTTCCTGCCACTGGCGCACCATGCCGAGGCGTTCATTGTTCAGGATGAACTGCTTGACCGGCGCGCGGAACTGCATCGCAGTGCCCATTTCCTGCATGTTCATCAGCCACGACGCTTCGCCCGCGACGTTGATGACCAGCGCGTCGGGATGGGCGATCTGCACGCCGATCGAGGCGGGCAGGCCATAGCCCATGGTCCCGAGCCCGCCGCTCGTCATCCAGCGGTTCGGCTCGTCGAAATGCAGGAACTGCGCCGCCCACATCTGGTGCTGGCCGACTTCGGTGGTGATGTAGCGGTCCATGCCCTTGGTCAGCGCCTCGAGCCGTTCCAGCGCGTATTGCGGCTTGATGGTCTTGGTCGAATTCTTGTAGGTCAGGCACTTGACCGCCTTCCACTCATTGATCTTCGCCCACCACTTGGCCAGCCCCTCGCGGTTGACCTTGCGGCCGCGCGCGACCCACCGTTCCAGCACGTCTTCCAGCACCGAGGACACATCGCCAAGGATCGGGACATCGACACGGATCACCTTGTTGATCGAGGACGGATCGATGTCGATATGCGCCTTGCGGCTGTGGGGCGAGAAGTCCTTGACCCGCCCGGTGATGCGGTCGTCGAAGCGGGCACCGACGTTGATCATCACGTCGCAGCCATGCATGGCGAGGTTGGCCTCGTAAAGGCCGTGCATCCCCAGCATGCCCAGCCAGTGCTTGCCGCTTGCCGGATAGGCGCCCAGTCCCATCAGGGTCGAGGTGATGGGAAAGCCGGTTGCCTCGACCAGTTCGCGCAGCAGCCGCGAGGCGGCCGGACCGGAGTTGATGACACCGCCACCGGTGTAGAAGACCGGACGCTCGGCGGTCTCGATCATCTCGACCAGCGCCTCGATCATTTCGGGGTCGCCCTTGGTGCGCGGCTGGTAATGGCTGACGCGGGCGGTTTCGGGCGGCGTGTAGTCGGCGGTCGCGAATTGCACGTCCTTCGGGATGTCGATCAGCACCGGGCCGGGCCGGCCACTGGTCGCGACATGGAAGGCCTGATGGATGGTGTCGGACAGTTTCGACGTGTCCTTTACCAGCCAGTTCATCTTGGTACAGGGCCGGGTGATGCCGACCGTATCGGCCTCCTGAAACCCGTCGGTGCCGATCATGAAGGTCGGAACCTGACCGGACAGCACGATGATCGGGATCGAGTCGAGCAGCGCATCGGTCAGACCAGTCACGGCATTGGTCGCGCCTGGGCCCGATGTCACCAGCGCCACGCCCGGCTTCCCGGTCGAGCGGGCATAGCCCTCGGCCATGTGGACGGCGCCCTGTTCGTGGCGGACAAGGATGTGGCGGATGTCGTTTTGCTGGAAGATCTCGTCATAGATCGGAAGCACGGCACCACCCGGATAACCGAAGACCACGTCGACTCCGTGATCCTTCAGCGCCTGCACCACCATCCTCGCGCCGGTCATCTGCCGGCTATGCGCCTTGCTCATCGCCTGTTCCTCTGTTCGCCCTGCCGGGCCTGTCGTGCCGCCGGAATGAAAAAGCCCCCGAGGTCATCGGGGGCGCATGGGTACCATCATGGTGTGCCGTTACCGGCCCATGCGCCACGTCCTTCCAATTACAAGTACCAGAGCCATGGTGCTCTTCCTCCGTTGCAGGAGGTGTCTAGGGCGCGGCTTCGGGCAGGTCAACAGCAAAAGATCATAGAAAGTGTCGCTGAGGGCCAAAATGCCGCACGTTTCTTGCGTTGATCCGGCAATTCCGCGCAACAAGCGGAAAACGGGTCGTGCTTGGGTCAGATGCGCAGGACGCGACTCGCCCGTCGGGGCGGTTCCGGAAACCCGACCGGGCGGAACTGGCCGAGAAGCTCGCGCGCATAGTCGGGCTCATCGTTCCAGCTCGCTGCGATCTCGAAGGCCAGATGCGCGCGGGATTCCGCCGGGGTGAGACCGCCTCCCGTGGCCAGATCATGTAGTGGCAAGTCGCAGCGCGCCTCGTCCCAGTCGATCAGCGCGGGTCCTCCGACCGCCATCAGGACGTTGCCCGGCCCAAGATCGCCATGCAGCGCTGCCATCGGCCGGCCAAGAAACGGCTCCCAGGCCGCACGCATTTCGGCGGCCAGATCGGCAGGCAGCAGCGTCATGTCGACATCGCCGCCGCGGTCGACATTCACCAAGTCCAGACAGGAGGCAAAGCCGGGCCGCTGCGGAATGCCGGTCGTCAATTCATGAAAGGCCCGGAGGCGCGGGGCGAGCGCCCGCATCTCGGCTACGCCTGCACCCCGGCCATCCAGGAAGGGTTCGAGCGTCCAGCCGGCCGGCGCGACCGCTCCGCTCAGCGTCGTGCGATAGGGCGCCACCCGGAAGCCCGCCTGACGGGCAAGCCGCATGAGCGACAGCACCCACCGCAATTGCGCCTCGCTTCGCCGGGTGCTGCGGGCGACGTAGAGACGGCCCATGTCGTCCTCAACCCGCCAGACAGTGGCGCGGCGGCCGCCGACCATGGGGCCAAGCACGCGGAAGGTCCCGAAGGCGGACAGATCGGGCGGGTCTATGCGAGCAGGCGGGGTCATTTGCGTTCGATCAGGTCCCAACGGTTGCCCCAGGGATCGCGCCAGACGGCGACGGTTCCATAGGGTTCATGGCGCGGCTCTTCCTCGAACAGGATGCCGGCCGCCGTCAAGGCGGCATGGTCGCGCGCGAAGTCGTCGGTGTCGAGAAACAGGAACACCCGCCCGCCGCATTGGTCGCCGATGGCGGAAGTTTGCCGGTCTCCCTCGGCGCGGGCCAGCACGATCTCGGATCCGCCGCCGGGCGGGGCGACCGTCACCCACCGCTTGTGGCCCTGGTCGATATCGGCGGTCAGGCGGAAGCGCAGGACGCGGGTAAAGAAGTCGAGCGCCGTGTCATAGTCGGGAACGACAAGCGCGACCGCGCCCAAACGCGCGCGGCTCATCGGGTCACTCTGATTTCGCGCGGCTGTCGGGTAGGGTGATGCGGGCGACCTGCTCGGCGATGGGATCGACGGACAGGGGGTGAAGCTCGGCCTTGTGCTCGGCCGGGTCACCGATGTCCCGCCAGACGCCGCCCTTGTAGATCTCGAGCGCGTCGAACTTTGCCTTGTAGCCCATCTTGCGGCTGCCCGGCACCCAGTAGCCCAGATAGACGTAAGGCAGGCCCAGCTCCCGCGCGATCGCCACGTGGTCGAGCACGACATAAGTGCCCAGGCTGTCGGCGGTCAGCTCAGGGTCGTAGAAGCTGTAGACCATGCTCAAGCCGTCATCGAGCACGTCGGTCAGGCAGACGGCCGTCAACGACCTCGCGCTGTCGCCCGCGACAGGGGGGCTTGTATATTCGATCACCCGGCTGCGGATCGGCGTTTCCTCGATCATCGCGGCGAATTCGAAGATGTCCATGTCGGCCATCCCGCCATCGGCATGGCGATGGTCGAGGTAACGCCGAAACAGCGCATACTGGTCCTCGGTCGCCCAGGGGCTGGTCGCGTTGCGCTGAAGGCCCGCGTTGCGCTTGAGGATGCGCCGCTGCGTTCGTGACGGCTGGAAATCGGCCACCCGGATCCGCGCCGAGATACAGGCCGAACATTCGGCGCAGGATGGCCGGTAAAGCACGTTCTGCGACCGGCGAAATCCCTGCTTGGACAGTGTGTCGTTCAGCTTCTGTGCATGATCCCCCTGAAGCGCCGTGAACAACTTCCGTTCCATCCGCCCCTCGAGATAGGGGCAGGCTTGGGGAGCCGTCACATAGAACTGGGGCGCTATGGGAAGGGTGTGGCGCATCTGGGTTCGGATCAGGGTTTCGCAGACGTTAGCAAGGCCCGACCGCGTCGCCAAGCACCCTGTTGGTCCGAGACCGCCTTACCAGCGTGCCGGGCGGTTGATCGCCACGGTTCCCAGCACGTGGTCGGTCAGGCTCTGGCCCCGCGCAGAAGTCAGCATCAGGATGATCGAGAACAGCTGGACCAGCACGGTCGATACCGACAGCGTATAGCCGAGCGTATGGGCCAACGCGAGGCCGAGGTCGAAGCGTTCGCCATCGCGCGAGCGGAACTCGATCCCGAACAGACGCATCCCCGGTGTCGCCGAATTCCGCGCAAGCGAGATCGTCCGGTACATGAAGCTCAGCGTGATGTAGAGCACCGGCAGGAAGAACAGCGCGGTGAAGGCGGTGAAGGGAATGATCACCAGCGTCAAAAGCGCGATCAGGATCGTGTCGACGACCCAGGCCAGCCCGCGTTTCATCGGAACGTCGGAATAGAACTCGGCCTGGAAATACGGGTCGGGCAGCGCGGTCATGGGAGGGCGGGTCCTGTCAGGAAAGGGGGTCGCGCGGCCCATATGGGGCCGCGCACCGGTTATGGGAAGGGATCAGGCCTCGGTCACGTCCGATTTCGGCTCGGCAGCCTTGCGGGCGCGGTCATCCATGAACGCGTCGAATTCCTGCTTGTCCTTGGCATCGCGCAAACGCTGCAGGAAGGCGTTGAAGGCGTCCTGTTCCTCTTCCAGACGGCGCAGGGTCTCGGCCTTGTAGGCGTCGAAGGCAGAGTTGCCGGACGGCATCCAGGCGCTGCGATGCATGCGGTGCATCTCGCGGAACTGTTCGCGGCGGGCGTGGCAGGCGGAACGGTTGAACATGCGTTTGCTCCAGATGGTGTAACCGAGAAGGGCAAGGCCGACGGGCCAGAAGACGACGAAACCAAGGACGGTGGCCGCGATCCAGGCGGGCTTGCCGCGGTCGTCAAGCCAGGCTTCCGCCCGACGGGGCCAACTGAAAATGCCGGGACCGGAGGTCTCCGACGCCGTGTAACTGTTCATGGGCGGTCTCCCGAGGTTGATGTGAATGCTTTTCACATCGCATCAGATGGGAAATCCCCGGGCCCGGTCAAGAGCCTATGTTAAAGATTTTTACATCAGCACTCGCCACCCCGGGGATCGGCGGATTTTCGCCGGATTGACCCGGCGGGCCCGGCCCGCCACAGTCGGGCCATGACCGCCGCAGCCGACCATGCCCCCTTCGCGACGCGCCTGACGCGCCTGCCTATCCCACACGAGCCGGACGCGGGACAGGATGCGGCAGAGCCGTTTGCAGATCTGGCGCCCCCCTTGCGGGATCTTCTGGTGGGCAGCGCCGGCTGCAGCCCCTTCCTTCGTGACCTCATGCGACGCGAGGGGGACTGGCTGCGCGAGGCGCTCGCCGCCGCCCCGGAGTCCTACCTTGCCGCGGAACTGACGCGGCTGGACGGCTTGGCCGCCGATGCGCTTGCTCCGGCGCTGCGCCGCGCCAAGCGCCGGGTGGCGCTGCTGACCGCGCTCGCCGATCTGGGGGGCGTCTGGCGGCTGGAGGAGGTGACGGCGGCGCTGAGCCGCCTTGCCGACCGGGCGGTCTCGCTTGGCGTCTCAGCCCTCGTTGCCGAGGAGATCCGCCGCGGCAAGCTGCCCGGCGCAGTCGAGGTCGACGCGGCATCGGGCGCCGGAATGGTGGTGCTGGCGATGGGCAAGATGGGGGCAGGGGAACTCAACTACTCCTCCGACATCGACCTGATCTGTCTGTTCGACGAAAGCCGCTATCCCGGCGTCGAGCAGGAGGCGCGATCGGCCTTCATCCGTGTGACCCGCAAGCTGACGGCACTCTTGTCCGACCAGACGGGGGACGGTTATGTCTTCCGCACTGACCTGCGGCTGCGCCCCGATGCGGCGGTGACGCCGGTCTGCCTGTCGATGGCGGCCGCTGAGGCCTATTACGAGGCGCAGGGCCGGACCTGGGAACGGGCCGCCTATATCAAGGCCAGGCCCTGCGGCGGCGATCTGGCGGCGGGCAAGCGGTTCCTGCGGATGCTGACCCCGTTCGTCTGGCGCAAGCATCTCGACTTCGCCGCGATCCAGGATGCGCATGACATGCGTTTGCGCATCCGCGACCACCGCCATCTGCACGGCCCCCTCCAGCTCGAGGGACACAATATGAAACTGGGGCAAGGCGGCATTCGTGAGATCGAGTTCTTCACCCAGACGCGCCAGCTGATCGCCGGCGGTCGCGACCCCGACCTGCGCGACCGCACCACCGTGGGCGGTCTGGCTGCGCTGACGGCGAAGGGCTGGGTGCCGCCCGAAGTGACCGGGGAACTGACGCGCACCTACCGCGACTGGCGCGAGATAGAACACCGCCTGCAGATGGTGAACGACGCCCAGACGCAGAGCCTGCCCGCAACGGCCGACGGCATCGCCCGCATCGCGCATTTCCTGGGCCAGTCCGACGTGATTGAATTTCGCCGCGGATTGCTTGAACGGCTCGAGCGGGTCGAGCGGCTGACCGGCGGCTTCTTCGCGCCCACAGATGCGGCCGAGGGGCCGGAGCTCAGCGATCACGCGCGTTCGATTGTGGCCGGCTGGTCGCGCTATCCGGCGCTGCGGTCCGAACGGGCCTCGATCATCTTCCGCCGCCTGAGGCCGGGATTGCTGAAAAGCCTCGCCCGGTCCAGCAACCCCGACGAGGCGCTTCTGGCGCTGGACGGGTTTCTGGCCGGTCTGCCCGCAGGGGTTCAGCTTTTTTCGCTGTTCGAGGCGAACCCGGTGCTGGTCGACCTGATCGTCGACATATGCTCGACCTCGCCTGCGCTGGCCGCCTATCTGTCGCGCAATGCGGGCGTGCTGGACGGGGTGATCGGCGGGTCGTTCTTCGCCCCCTGGCCCGGGACGGCGGCGCTGACGCGGATGCTCGCGGACCAACTGGGCGAGGCTGCGGATTACGAGCGACGCCTCGACGCCGCGCGCCGCTGGATGAAGGAATGGCATTTCCGCATCGGCGTCCACCACCTGCGCGGGCTGATCGACGCCTTCGAGGCGGGCAAGTCCTATGCCGAACTGGCCGAGGCCGTGGTTGCCGCCCTCTTTCCCCATGTCGAGGCGGATTTCGCCGCGCGCCACGGCCCGCCGCCAGGCGAAGGCGCGGCTGTCCTCGCCATGGGCAGCCTTGGCGCGGGGCAGCTCAATGCCGGCTCCGACCTCGACCTGATCGTGATCTACGACCCGGCGGGGCAGGAATCCAGCGAGGGTCGCCGCCCGCTCCCGACCCGGACCTACTACGCCCGGCTGACGCAGGCGCTGGTGACGGCGCTGACCGCGCCCATGTCCGAGGGGCGTCTCTACGAGGTCGACATGCGCCTGCGCCCCTCGGGCCGTCAGGGTCCGGTCGCGACCTCGTTCGAGGCCTTCTGCGCCTACCAGCAGGACGAGGCATGGACCTGGGAGCATCTCGCCCTGACCCGCGCCCGCGCGATTGCCGGTAACCGTGCTCTCGGCGACCGTATCGAGACCTTTCGCCGCAATCTTCTTCCCGCGAAGGGGAAGGGGGATAAGGTCCTGGTCGATGTCGCAGAGATGCGCGCGCGTCTGCGCACCGCCAAGCCCGCAGGCGGCGACTGGGAAGCGAAGAACGGCCCCGGCCGGTTGATGGACATCGAATTGCTCGCGCAGACCGCCGCACTTCATGCCGGCAGCCCGCAGCGGCGGGTCGAGGCGCAACTGCGGGCGGGCGTGAAAGCCGGATTTCTGACGGCGGCGGAAGAGGCGCGGCTTCTCGGCACCTACCGGCTATGCTGGCGCGTGCAGTCCGCTTCTCGGCTGATTGCGGACGAGGCCTTGCCGCCCGAAACCTGGGGTGAGGGCGGGCGCGCTTTCCTTCTGCGCGAAACCGACATGCAAACCGTCGTTTCCTTGACTGCGGCATTGATCGCGGCAACCGAAGATGCGGCATCGATCATCGATGCCCGTCTGGGCGTCGGTAAAGATGAAGCCGCGCGCGGCGGGGAGACGGAACATGGGGAGACGGGCGATGCTGGTGCATGAGGCCGATCCGAAGGGTCTTGTTCGGGAAAGCTACCGGATCGAGGGAATCACCCCCGATCAGTGCCGCTCGGTTTTCATCGACTGGGCGCTGAGCCTGCCGGTCAATGCCCCGATCCACGAGGCGATCCGGGCCCTGATGGCGGAATACGCGCTGGCGGATCCGGATCACCCGATGAGCGCTGTCCTGAAGGACGCGCTGACCATGCCGGAGTCGCCCAAGCGACGCGGCGGGCGCGCGGCGCGTGTCGGGATCAGCGGGTAACCATTCGATTTTTCTACGAAAAATTGGAGAGGCTTTGGAATTTTCGTAGAGAATTCGATTGCTGGACTCAGTCCGAATTTTCGCCGAAAATTCGGAGGGACGGTGTCAGAGCTTGGATGCCTCTGCCGCGAGTCGGGTCACTTCCGCCCAATCGCCTTTGGCCATTGCCTCTTTCGGCGCGACCCAGCTTCCGCCGACACAGACGACATTCTTCTGGATCAGATATTCACGCGCGTTCTTCAGGCTGATGCCACCCGTCGGGCAGAAGCTGACCTGCGGCAACGGACCGCCAAGCGCCTTGACCGCCGCCGACCCACCCGAGGTTTCGGCCGGAAAGAACTTCATCATCGTATAGCCGCGTTCCAGCAACGCCATGACTTCGCTGGCCGTCACCGCGCCGGCGAGCAGGGGTAGCCCCTCATCCTCGCAGGCTGCCACCAGCCGCTCGGTCGCGCCGGGCGAAACGCCGAACTGCGCCCCGGCTTTCTTGGCCGCCTTAACGTCGGCAGGCGTCAGAAGCGTCCCCGCGCCGACGATTCCGCCCGGAACGTCGGCCATCGCCCGGATCGCATCCAGCGCCACAGGTGTGCGCAATGTGACCTCAAGCGCCGGTAGTCCGCCCTTGACCAACGCCTCGGCCAGCGGCCGGGCATGGGAAAGCTCGTCGATCACCAGTACCGGCACGACCGGAGCGAGTTGGCAGATGTCCAGTGCGGCCTGGCTTTGCTCGGCGGGGGTCATGGCTGTTCCTCCTGATTGGATCGGGTCAGACGACGATGGCGGCGCCCGTTGTGGCCGGGCCCACATGGGCGCGGAACGCTGCGAACAGCTCGCGCCCTATGCCGTGACCATTTGCCGAAAGGTCCGCTATGACGGGCTCACGCGTCTCGAAGCCAGCTGCCGTCACGGTCAGCGTCCCGGCGACAGCATCCAGCCGGATGATGTCGCCATCCTGGACCCGCGCCAGCGGACCGCCTTCGGCCGCCTCGGGGCTGACATGGATCGCGGCCGGAACCTTGCCGGACGCGCCGGACATGCGCCCGTCGGTGACCAGTGCCACCTTCAGACCGCGGTCCTGCAGGACCGAGAGCATGGGCGTCAGGGAGTGAAGCTCGGGCATACCGTTGGCCCGTGGCCCCTGGAAGCGCACGACAACCACGGTGTCGGTGGTGAACTGGCCGGCCTTGAAGGCCGCCTTGACCTCGGCCTGATCGTGGAACACCCGGGCCGGCGCCTCAACGACATGGCGCTCCGGCGCGACAGCCGAAACCTTGATGACCCCGCGGCCCAGATTTCCGGTCAGCTGCTTCAGCCCGCCGGTTTTCTGAAACGGATCGGAAGCGGGGCGCAGGATCTTGTCGTTCAGGCTTTCCCCTGCACCCGCTTCCCAGACGAGCTTGCCGCCCCTGAGCTTCGGCTCCTGCCGGTAAAGGTCAAGGCCATCGCCTGCAACCGTGCGCGCATCCGGATGAAGTAGTCCCGCGTCCAGAAGCTGGCCGATCATGTAGCCCAGCCCGCCCGCAGCGTGGAAATGGTTCACGTCGGCCAGACCGTTGGGATAGACCTTGGCCATCAGCGGCACAACGTCCGAGATGTCGGCAAAATCCTGCAGGTCAAGGATCACGCCCGCCGCCCGCGCCATCGCGGGCAGGTGCAGGACGAGGTTGGTCGAGCCGCCCGTGGCCATAAGCCCGACGATGCCATTGACGAAGGCGCGCTCGTCCAGGATCTCGCCCACGGGGCGGAAATCATTGCCAAGCGCGCTGATCGAGGCTGCCCGTTCCACTGCCGCATCGGTCAAGGCCGCGCGCAGGTCGGTGCCGGGGTTGACGAAGCTCGCGCCCGGCAAGTGCAGCCCCATGAACTCCATCAGCATCTGGTTGGTGTTGGCGGTGCCGTAGAAGGTGCAGGTCCCCGGTCCGTGGTAGCTGGCCATCTCGGCCGCCATCAGCGCGTCGCGGCCAACCTCGCCGGTGGCAAACTTGTTGCGTACCTTTGATTTCTCGTCGTTCGGCAGGCCAGAGGTCATCGGACCCGCAGGCACGAACACGCTCGGCACATGACCGAAGGTCCCGGCCGCGATGATGAGGCCCGGCACGATCTTGTCGCAGACGCCCAGGTAGAGAGCCGCGTCAAAGCAGTTGTGGCTCATCGCCACCCCGGCGGCGAGGGCGATCACATCGCGCGAGAACAGCGACATCTCCATGCCCGGCTGGCCCTGCGTGACGCCGTCGCACATCGCCGGAACTCCACCCGCGACCTGCGCGGTCGCCCCGGCCCGGCGGGCGGCGGCGCGGATCTGGCCCGGGTAGCTCTCGAACGGCTGATGGGCCGACAGCATGTCGTTATAGGCGGTGACGATCCCGATATTCGGGTTGCGCCCCTCGGCCAGTGCCGTCTTGTCCTCGCCCATGGCGGCAAAGGCATGGGCCTGATTGCCGCAAGCGAGATGGGCCCTGACCGGTCCGTCCGAGACCGCCTTCCGCAGCCGCTCCAGATACGGCCCCCGCTGCGACTCCGACCGGGCGCGGATCCTGTCGGTGACCCGGGCAATGGTTTTGTCGACTGTCATCGGCGTCTCCGTTCTGGCTCACGGACATTGGGTTGGCGGGTCTATAGCACCTTACGTTAGCGCTAACAACCGTCGCTCGCCCTTTAATATGTCAATGCTATTGACCTGACGCATGGCGGGGTTGCGCAAATGGGGAAAGCAACGGGTCAAAGCTGACCTAGATTAGCGGCAGGGAGGTGTGTCCGTCACGAAGGAACTTTGATGATGACCACCGATGCAAGCAAACTTCGCCAAGCTCGTAGCCTTGCCGAAGTCGATATCGACGCCATGATCCGCTCGGCACATCTGGAGCGTAACCGGCTTATGGTCGCCAAGGCCATCGCCGCCATGCGCGCGCTCAAGCGCAGTGCCCAGCACCACCTGCAAGTCGTGCCACGGGTTCTACCGGTCGAATGACGGCTGGATTGGCAGGGCGGAGCGGCGGGAATTGTTGCAGGATGTGCAATTGCACCGACCGCGACCTGGGCCCTGATAGCGGAATCTGAAGAGGATTGCAGCCAACGGGCCCGAATGCCCGCCCGGCTACCGGACGTGGGGGCGGCGGCGCGCTGAACCCTTCCGCCGGTCGGGTCGATCGGCTAGGGAAGGGGGATGACCGATGACATCACCGCCCCCGCCCATCGCTATCCCGTCGTTCGACTGCGGCCAAAGGCCGAGGCGCGGGCGATCCGCCACGGCTTTCCTTGGGTCTATGCCGACGAATTGGTGACCGACCGGCGGACGCAGGCGCTGAAGCCGGGTGCCCTGGCCGTGCTCGAGGATGCTGAGCGACGCGCGCTAGGCCTTGTCACCGTCAACAGCGCGTCGAAGATCATCGCCAGGATGCTCGACCGCGATCCGTCGGTGACCATCGACGAAGACTGGTTCGCTGCCCGTCTCATGCGGGCGCTTGCTCTGCGCGAGCGATTGTTTGACGCGCCTTTCTACCGCCTTGTCCATGCCGAGGCCGATGGCCTGCCCGGGATTGTCATCGACAGGTTCGGCGACACCGCCGTGATCCAGCCGAACGCCGCCTGGGCCGAGGCGCATCTGCCCCAGTTGACCTCGGCGCTGACCAAGGTTGCGGGCGTGGCGAACATCGTCAAGAACGGCTCGGGCCGGGCAAGGAGCCTTGAGGGGCTAGAGGAAGAGACCGCCGTGATCGCGGGCGCGGTCGGGGGCCCGGTCCCGGTACCGATGAACGGGGCCACCTACATGGCCGACCTCCTTGGCGGGCAGAAGACCGGTCTTTTCTACGATCAGCGCCCGAACCATGCCTTCGCACAGCGGCTGGCAAAAGGGGCCGCCGTGCTCGACGTTTTTTCCCATGTCGGCGGTTTCGCCCTCGCGGCGCTGGCCGGCGGGGCGGCCTCGGCGTTGTCTGTCGATGCTTCGGCAGCCGCCCTTGCGCTGGCGACAGAGGGGGCCATGGCCATGGGGGCCGCGGATCGCTTCACCACACGGCAGGGCGATGCTTTCAACGTGCTTGAGGCGCTTGGCACCGAAGGTGCCCGCTTCGATCTGGTGATCTGTGATCCGCCCGCCTTTGCACCTGCGAAACCGGCAGTCGAGGCTGGCTTGCGTGCCTATGAACGGGTCGCGCGCCTTGCCGCGCCGCTCGTCAGTCCCGGCGGCTATCTGGTGCTGTGTTCCTGCTCGCATGCGGTCGATCTGACCGCCTTTCGAAACGCCTCGGCCCGCGGGATCGGGCGCGGGGGGCGGCGAGCGCAGCTGATCCATACCGGTTTCGCCGGGCCGGATCATCCGATCCTGCCGCAACTGGCCGAGGGCGGCTATCTCAAGTCGCTGTTCTTCCGGCTGGACGGATGAAGGTCGTCCTCGACGCCTGCGTCCTGTATCCGACTGTCCTGCGCGAGATCCTCCTGAAGGTCGCGCAGGCAGGTCTCTACCAGCCCGTCTGGTCGGACCGCATTCTCGAAGAATGGGCGCGCGCGACCCGCAAGCTCGGCCCAGGGGCCGAGACGGTGGCGCGGGGCGAGATCGCGGTAGCTCGCGATGCCTTTCCCCGGGCGGCGACGCCCGAGCGCCCCGAGATCGAGGCGCGCCTGCTTCTGCCCGATGCGAATGACCGGCATGTCCTCGCCACTGCCATCGCTTCGCATGCCGACGCGATCCTGACCTTCAACGCAAGCGACTTCCCCCGCCACCTGCTGGCCGAGGAAGGCCTTGCCCGGCTCGACCCGGACGGATTCCTGCGCGACCTCTGGCAACGCCAGCCCGAGACCGTGGCCACCGCCGTCGACACGGTACGTCGTGAGGCGGAACGGCTGTCGGGCGAAGACTGGCCAGTGCGGCGGCTCTTGAAGAAAGCGGGGCTGCCGAGGCTGGGCAAAGCCCTTGAGCAGGGGATGTGAGATCCGCAGATGTCGTGCGGACTGTAGCGGTGGACTGGGGGTGTCCCACCCCCAGACCCCCGTGGGATACTTGTCAGCAGAAAATGGGCTGGAGGGTCAGCCCTCCACGCTCCACCGCGCCTCGCGCTCCTCGATGCGGCGGATGCGGTCCTCGATCGGCGGGTGGCTGGCAAGCCAGGCGGGGGCGCCGGCGGGCATCCCCGTGCTGCCGGTCAGCGCGCCAAGCTTGCGGAACATGGTCTTCTGCGGTCCGGTGCCGATCCCGGCCTTGACCAGCAGGGCCGAGGCATAGGCGTCGGCCTCGTGTTCGTCGCTGCGCGACAGATGGGCGGTCAGGGCGCCGGTCACGGTCCGCACAAGCAGCGGCCCGATCCCGGGTACGAAGCGCCCAATCGTCGCCATCAGCACCATGCCAAGCGCATTGGCCCCGGTGAAGTCGATCATGCGCCGCTTTGAATGGCCAAGCGCCACATGGCCCAGCTCATGGGCGATGACGCTGGCCAGTTCCTCGGCCGAGACGACGCCCTGCCGGTATTTCTCGACGAAACCTCGGGTCAGGAAGATGCGGCCGTCTGGGGCCGCGAGCCCGTTCACCGCAGGGATTTCATAGACATGAACCTTGACCTGCGGCAGGTCGAGCGCCTTGGCCATCTTCGCGGTCATGTCGGCAAGGCCCGGCTCGTCCAGCGGCCTTGACTGCGCATCCAGCGTCTTGAGCGTCCGCCACGCCGAAAAACGGTACATGGCATAACCGTAGGCGAGCATCAGGAGGATGGGCAGGAACTTCAGCATGACCGCAATATGGGGCGCGGGCGGGCCACCGCCAAGCGGCGCTCAGCCATCCTCGTACCGTCGCCACAGGTGCCGGCCGATCATCGTCGCCAGCCCAAGGAAGGCCACCGCCGCCAGAACCGAGGTCATCTTGGCGCTCAGGTGGCTGACATTGTCGGCAAAGACATATCCACCGCCGACATAGGCGAGGATCCAGATCCCGTCGCCGATCAGGACCCCAAGGGAAAACCGGTTCCACCCCACGCGCGTCGCCCCCGAGGCGAGGTTGATCCAGGGCCCGAGCGCCGACAACGGAAAGCGGCTCACGATCACCGCGATCAGCGCCCGGCGGTCCAGCTCGTGCTGGGCACGGTCCATCGTCGGGGCCAGCCGGGGGTTGTGGTGGAACCGCTGCCACAACGGCTCGCCGCCGAAGCGGCCGGCGAGATAGCCGATCTGGTCGCCGATCACCGCGCCGACCAGCGTCGCGAGCATCACCGGCGCCATGTGCATGTCACCGGCGGCGATGAAAGCCCCGGCGGCCATCATCATCGCCGAGGTCGGCATCGGGATGCCCGCGCAGGAGATCAGCGCGACCGCGAACAGGACAGATGCGCCATGCGCGGGGATCAGGGCGTTGAGTTCATGGATCAGATGCTCCATCACGGCGCTTCCCCAGCATGGGCATCGGCAGCGGCCTGGATCTCGGCTATCACATCGGCGACGCTGCGGCCCTGCTCCCGGGCAAGATCACGGATCGAGGCGAAGGGGGGCGCACCCGGCGGGAAGCCGAGGATGCGGGCCATGTCCGCCTCTGGCACATGAAACACCGCCATGACATGGCGCGGGCTCATCCAGTCTTCGACCGGCCGACTGCCATCGTCGGCGAGGATGCGCCAGACCGCATCGCCGGCAAATGCCAGCCCAAGTGCAAGGCAAAGCCAGAACAACAGGCGCAGCGAAAGCGGGGCGGGCGACCGGGGCGATGTCATGCGCGCATCATTTCCCGCCGCGGCGACGCGATCAAGCCTTGGCTTCCACATTCTCTGGTCGCCGCCGCCATTGCCAGATCGCCCGCCCCAAGAGCAGCGTCACCGCGCCCGCGCCGAGGAAACCGATGGCCGGAACCACCGTGCCCTCCATCTGGTCGAGATGGGCGGCGAAGGCCCAACCCAGCCCGACGTAGAGCAGCACCCAGGTCGCCTCGCCCAGAAGGCTCGCCAGCGAGAAGCGCCGCCAGTCGATGCACGTCGCCCCGGCGGCCAGGTTGACATAGGGACCGAGCGCGCTGACCAGCCAGCGGCTGAAATAGACCGTCGACAGGGCGCGGCGGTCCAGCGCATCGGCGGCCCGGCGCAGCAACGGGCCAGAGGTCGGGCTGGCGGCCAGCCTTTGCCACAGGCGGCCCCCCCCGAAACGGCCGGCGCCGTAGCCGGTCTGGTCCCCGATCAGCGCCCCGGCCAGGGCCGCGCCCAGCACCGACAGCGCCGCGAGATCGCCCGAGGCGACAAAGGCCCCGGCGGCGATCATCAGCAGCGACGAGGGGATGGGAACGGCAAGGCAGGACAGGAAGGTGGCAAGGAACAGCACGCTCGGCCCATGCGTGGGCACCAGACCATAGAGCGTGTCGATCATGGCTCCGCCTTGATGGCGTCGACCGCCGCCTGCACCCGTGCGACGAGCGCGGCCGGGTCCTGCCCCTGCGCCTTTGCGATCTCGGCCAGCGTCTTGGCGCTTTTCTTGCTGCCGTCCTTGGGTGGCGGGCCGAATACTGCCTCCATCTCCGGCTGCGGCAGGTGGTAGACATGCGCGATCAGGCCCGGCGTCATCCAGTCCTGCACCGGCCCCACCGGCGGCTCGGGCCGCAGGATGTGCCAAAGCAGGAGCCCCGCGAAAACCAGCGTCAGGATCGCCGCCGCGACAAAGGCGGGTACGATCCAGCGCGGAAGCCGGTTGTGGGTCATCGTGCAAGGTCCCGGATGCCGCGCGACAGCCCGTCCAGCGTCATCGGTACCATGCGGTTGTCGAAGATGTCCCGGATCAGCCGGATCGAGTGGGTGTGATCCCAGTAGCGCTCCGGCACCGGATTGATCCACAGGCTCGACGGCCAATGCGCGCGGACCCGTTCCAGCCAGACCTGGCCGGACTCCTCGTTCCAATGCTCGTTGGCGCCACCGGGATGCAGGATCTCGTACGGGCTCATCGTCGCGTCGCCGACGAAGATCACCTTCCAGTCCGAACCGAAGCTGCGCAGCAGTTCCCAGGTCGGGGTCTGGCGGTCCCACCGGCGCAGGTTCTCGGTCCAGACGCCTTCGTAAAGGCAGTTGTGGAAGTAGTAGTGCTTCAGGTGCCGGAATTCGGATTTCGCGGCCGAGAACAGTTCCTCCACCACCTTGACATGGGCATCCATCGAGCCGCCCACATCGACGAACAGAAGCACCTTCACCGCATTGCGCCGCTCCGGCCGGGTCTGGACATCCAGCCAGCCATGTTCCGCCGTGGCGCGGATGGTGCCGTCGAGATCCAGTTCGTCCACCGCACCGTCGCGCGCCCATTTGCGCAATCGCCGCAACGCGACCTTGATCGAGCGGGTGCCGATTTCGACCTGGTCGTCGAGGTCGCGGAACTCGCGCTTGTCCCACACCTTGACTGCGCGCTGGTGGCGGCTTTGGTCCTGTCCGATGCGCACGCCCTCGGGGTTGTAGCCATAGGCGCCGAAGGGGCTGGTGCCGGCGGTGCCGATCCACTTGTTGCCGCCCTGATGGCGGCCCTTCTGTTCGGCGAGCCGCTGGCGCAGGGTTTCCATCAGCTTGTCGAAGCCACCAAGCGCTTCAATCTGCGCCTTTTCCTCTGGGGTCAGGAAGCGTTCGGCGAGTTTTTCAAGCCAGTCGCGCGGCAGGTCGATCGCCTCGAGCACCTGTTCGGGCGCGATCGTCGCGAGCCCGGCGAAGCATTCGGCAAAGGCCTGGTCGAAGCGGTCGATATGGCGTTCGTCCTTCACCATGGCGCTGCGGGCGAGGTAGTAGAAGCCGTCGGCGTCATAGGTCACAAGGCCGGCCGCCATGCCCTCCAGGAACGTCAGATACTCCCGGAGCGAGACCGGCACTCCCTTCCGCCGAAGTGCTTCAAGGAAGGGCAGGAACATGGCTCAGGCAACCCGGCTGACGATCACCGTGACGATGAGGCCGAGCATGGCAAAGGCGATGCCATAGGCCGTGCCATAGTGCCACTGGTCTATCGGTCGCCCCCCACGCTGCCGGGCGGTGCGGACGCCCAGTAGAATGCCGAAGAACGCGGCGCTCAGGATGATCATGACTCTGCCTTTCCCTTGCGGATCAGGGCTTTGCGCCGGCAGATCCCGCCGGCGTCGCCGGGGCGAGTGCGGCGATTTCGCCCATACGCAGCACCGCTTCCTCATCCGTGCCGAAGCCATATCGCGCCCAGCCGAGGCTGTCGAGGCGCAGCGCCTCGGCCTCGGCCTTGCGTCCCTTCATCTCCATCCCCTCGGCCCGCAGCATCAGCAACGTCGCCAGCAGCGCCGCGTTCTGGGCCTTTCGGGCCGCCGGCATCGCACGCTTGGTCAGGACCAGCACGTCATCCGCCTGGCCGAGCGACAGGGCAAGCGCTGCCATCTGCATGTCGATATGGGCGACCTGGATGTCGGTGCCGGGCAGTCGGGCATAGTCATTGCGCGCCTCGAGGAGCGCCATGACCGCAAGCTCGATCTCGTTGGCAAGGCTGAGCCGGCCGAAGGCGAAATAGCTGAAGGCCAGGCGCGCATCCTGCCAGCCGGCAGCCCGGGCGATCTCGACCGCTTGCGCAGCAGCGCGCTGTCGCGCGGCCAGCGAGCCGGACGGCCCAAGCGCAGTCTCGATCGCATCCTTCCATTCCATTGGAGTCGGATCGGCAGCCAGGGGATGGCCTTTGCCGCCGGCGGGATTGAGGCGCTGCAGAACGCGGGGCAGGGCGGCCGCATATTCGGCCTCGGTCATGCCGTTGTGCATTTCCGGCGCGTAATGGACCCTCAACGCCAGCATGTCGAAGCCTGTCAGGACATTGCGGAAATTGTCGTCATCGAAGACGGAATCCGTCAGCCGGTACAAGTCGTTCAGCGGGCCGAGCGCCTGGGCCATTTCCTCGTGCAGGCAATCGCGCAATTCCTGAGGACCGGTGTCGGAGGGCACGAAGATCGTCGCGCGGTCCCGAACGGTCAGGCTGCGCCAGTCGGCCCGGTCGCTGCGGCGCGAGGCCTTGTAGTCGTCCCAGCCGGTGACGTTCGGCACCACAAAGCAGGCGGCCTGTGGCACCAGCGCGTGGATCTTTCGCCGAGGCAGGAAATCGACGGTGATCGAGGCCGGACCTTCGGCGACCTTAGAGATCTCGAGTCCGGCCTCGTGCCTCAGGCGGTGCAGCAGATGGTCCAACTCGGTCGTCGCGATTGCGGGGACGTCACCGGTCATGGTGACGGTAATCGGGCCTTCGAAGCGGGTCAGGATAGCCAGGTCCCGCCCCGTTTCCATGCGGAACTCGAGCTCGATCAGGTCGCGGGCGATGCTGGCGTTGCTGCGGCTGGGCGGCGGGGCGGCCACGACCGGGAAAGTCTTCATCGGCGGCAGCGCGATCTGCGGCATCTGTCGGCGCTGAGGCGCCTCGGTCGCGACACAAGCGGCAAGGGCGAGCGGCAGGATCAGTGCGGCGAGGCGGCCCGGGAGGCGCGGAAGAGTCATTCCGGGCGGTCGTATTCGATGAAAGGGGTCAGAACGCCAATCCTGTCATAAAGCTGCCGAGCTGTTACGTTGCTTCCCGCGGTCAGCCAGTAGACCATCGGCGTTCCGCCGGCATCCGCCTCGCGATAGACCGTCTCGATCAGGGCGCGGCCAAGACCAGTGCCGCGGGTTTCGGGCAGGGCGAACAGGTCCTGAAGGTAGGTGACCTTCTCGTCCCGCCAGCAGTGGCGGTGGCGGACGTAATGGACCATCCCGACCAGCCGGCCCTCCACTTCCGCCACGCGCCCGCGCATCTCGTCGGGATCGTCGGACAGAAGCCGGGCAAAGGTCGCCGCCGTTACCTCGTCCGGAAGGGCGGTTTCGTAGAAGGTCAGATATCCTTGCCAGAGTCCCCGCCACTGGGCCTCGTCGGATGCACGCAGCGGCCGGATCACCGCTCCCGGCGATACGGCCGGGGTCGCATAGGGCGAAGGGCGGACGTAGCGGATAAAGGGGGTCAGCACACCGATCCGGTCGTAAAGCCGCCGGGCTGTTGCGTTGAAGTCCTGCGTGAACCAGTAGACGGACGGGCAGCCGGCCGCGTCCGCCTCGCCATAGACCCGTTCGATCAACGCCCGCGCCACGCCATGACCGCGTGCGGACGGGTCGGTGAACAGGTCCTGCAGGTAGCAGACCTCCTCGACCTTCCAGGACGACCGGTGAAACAGGAAATGCACCAGCCCCACAGCCTTGCCGTCGAGAAGTGCGATCCGTCCGCGAAACTCCTTCGGGCCGCCGGCAAGCAGGCGGGCGAAGGTCCTGGCGTAGACGGTCTCGGGCACCGTGGTTTCGTAATAGTCGAGGTAGCCGGTCCAGAGCCTGCGCCAGTCCGCCTCGTCGCCGGGCTCGACGGGACGGATCACGAGGGAGTCGATCTGGTTCATGCTCTGCCCGTTTCTCGGGCGAGTCGTGCCGCCCGGCTGTTTTGCGCCATGACGGACCCGTGGGGGCGGGAAGTCAATGGCGGGCTGGACACACTAAGCAGAGGCCGAGTTCAGCGTATTTTGCTATTTTGATCCCACGCACGATACTTGTCTTGATCGGAGAGATGCCATGATTGTCGAAGAAATGGCAGGTCGGGTGATTGTTAAGAGGAATTATGTGAAGGGAGCGACAGTCTTTCTGGGTGTGGCTCTTCTGCTAATCCTCGTGATATGTGTGCATTGGTATTTTCTATCCCGGAATTTCAATGATCCATTCCCGAATTCTTGGGTGCTAGCGTGCCTGTTCGCGCTGTCTGCCGTTGGTGGTTTGATCTGCGCGATCACCAGTGAATCTTGGGTGTTCGACAGCATGACTGGTCTTCTGACGCATAGTTGGACCGGGATTTTCCCCAGGTTCGAGCGCGAATATGGACTGTCCCAGGTCCAAGTGACGCCTTATCTGGACAAGACTCACGACGAAGATGGCAATGTGGTCACCGCTCACCTAGTGCGCATCACCATGAGAAACGGTGGCGCATTGATTGACATCGGGCCGCTTGGCGTTCTCGAGGTGGCGCGTGTAAGCGACGCCATAAACCGGATCCTGTCTTCCGAACTCCGCACTACCGTCCGGCCCGCGCCATGAAGGCGAGGCGCTCGAACAGATGCAGGTCCTGCTCGGTCTTCAGCAGAGCGCCATGCAGCTTTGGCAGGGCGGTCTTGGCGTCGCGGCGCAGGTCCTCGGGCGACAGGTCCTCGGCCAGCAGCAGCTTCAGCCAGTCGAGAACCTCGCTGGTCGAGGGTTTCTTCTTCAGGCCGGGCGTGTCGCGAAGCTCGTAGAACTGGGTCAGCGCCACAGTCAGAAGCTGGTCCTTGACGCAGGGGAAATGCACCCCGACGATGCGCTTCATCGTCTCGATGTCCGGGAAGCGGATGTAGTGGAAGAAGCAGCGGCGCAGGAAGGCGTCGGGCAGGTCCTTCTCGTTGTTCGAGGTGATGATGACCACGGGCCGATGCTGCGCCCGCACGGTCTCGCCGGTTTCGTAGACGTGGAACTCCATCCGGTCGAGTTCCTGCAGCAGGTCGTTCGGAAACTCGATGTCGGCTTTGTCGATCTCGTCGATCAGCAGCACCACTTTCCCCGGCGCGGTGAAGGCCTGCCAGAGCTTGCCGCGGCGGATGTAGTTGGCCACGTCATGCACCCGCTCATCGCCAAGCTGGCTGTCACGCAGGCGGCTGACGGCATCGTATTCGTAAAGGCCCTGTTGCGCCTTGGTGGTGCTCTTCACATGCCATTCCAGGATTGGCAGCCCAAGCGATGTTGCCACCTGTCGCGCCAGCTCGGTCTTGCCAGTGCCCGGTTCGCCCTTGACCAGCAGCGGTCGCTCCAGCGCCACGGCCGCGTTGACGGCCACGGCGAGGTCGTCTGAGGCGATGTAGGCATCGGTCGAGGAAAAACGCATGAAACACCCGGGGGTTGCGCCGATCTGTCCATAGATTGGGCTCGGCGGACGCAAAGACCATACCCATGCCCCCATTCCGCCGCAACCCGGCCCCAACAGCTAGTGACAATCCTCCGGGCATGGGATATGGCAGCGCCCGAAGGGATGCCGGATGAGTACGAACCTGATTTCTGCACTCTCCGGCCTGCAGGAGAAAGCCGTGATGAAAGCCGAAGTCTTTCTGCCCGACGATTACCGCCCGGCCGAGGACGAACCGTTCATGAACGAACGGCAACTTGAATATTTCCGCCGCAAGCTCGTCACCTGGAAACAGGAACTGATCGATCAAAGCGCCGAGACCATCGACAATCTCCAGGATTCCGCGCGCAACGTGCCGGACATCACCGACCGGGCCAGCGAAGAGACGGACCGGGCGCTGGAGCTTCGGACCCGCGACCGTCAGCGCAAGCTGGTCGCCAAGATCGACGCCGCGCTGCGGCGGATCGAGAACGGCGAATACGGCTATTGCGAGATGACGGGTGAACCGATCTCTCTCAAGCGCCTCGACGCCCGTCCGATCGCGACGATGACGCTCGAAGCGCAGGAGAAGCACGAGCGGCGCGAGAAGGTCCACCGCGACGATTGATCGCTCTGGTCGCAATCTGCTTGAGGCAGGACCGATGCAACGGATAATTGGCGCCGGACCTTTCGCAGGACCGGCGCCATTTCATTTCCGGGGGACAACATGAGCCTGAACGGCCAGGAAATCACCATCCTCGGGGCAGGGATCGCCGGACTGGCGGCGGCGCGCGCGCTGGCCCTGCGCGGCGCGTCGGTCACCGTGCTGGAGCAGGCCGAAGCCCTGCGCGAAGTGGGGGCGGGCCTGCAGATCTCGCCCAACGGGGCGGCGGTGATGCGCGCGCTTGGGCTGGGGCAGGACCTGGAAACGGCCGGCCTCAAGGCGCAGGCGGTTGAACTTCGCGACGGGCTGGCCGACGAGCCGATCCTGCGAATGGACCTGTCCGATCGGGATTACCGCTTTCTTCACCGTGCCGATCTGATCGCCATCCTCGCCGAGGGCGCCCGGTCCGCCGGGGTGCAAATCCGTCTGTTGCAACAGGTCGAGAAGGTAGACCTGTCCGGCGAGTCCCCGGTTCTGACGACCCGCCAGGGCGCCCGCATTCCGGCCCCATTGCTGATCGGGGCGGATGGCCTGCATTCCAAGTTGCGCGAGGCCCTGAACGGAGCGGGCAAGCTGACCTTCACCAACCAGGTGGCCTGGCGCGCGCTCATTCCCTGCGAAGCCGATGCGCCGGCTTTGGCCGAGGTCTTTATGGGCGAGGGTCGCCATCTGGTGAGCTATCCCCTGCGCGGTGGCGTCCTGCGCAACATCGTCGCCATCGAGGAGCGTCGGCGCTGGACCGAGGAAAGCTGGTCGATGCGCGATGATCCAATGGAACTGCGGCTGGCTTTCGAAAGCTTCGCGCCACGGGTGCGCAATTGGCTGGAGCAGGCCGACCAGGTCTGGCTCTGGGGGCTCTTCCGCCATCCGGTCGCGAAAACCTGGCACCGGGGCAGGGCGGCGATCCTGGGCGATGCCGCCCATCCGACGCTGCCTTTCCTGGCTCAGGGCGCGAACATGGCGCTTGAGGATGCCTGGGTGCTGGCCGACCAGCTCGACAAGGCCGCCAAGCCTGAAGAGGGGCTCGCCGCCTATCAGCTGGCCCGCGAGGCCCGGTGCCGCCGCATCGTCGAGGCCGCCAACCGCAACGCCCATGCCTACCACCTGTCCGGCCCCCTGCGCGATGCGGCCCATCTTGCGCTGAAGATCGGCGGCAAGATTGCCCCGCGTTTCGCCCTGAGCCGCTTCGACTGGGTCTATCAATACGACGTGACGGCGATCTGATCGGCCGGCGCAGCGGCCAGCGGACGATAGGCCTCGGGATGGTCCGTCACCCCCTGAAGGAGCCGCCGCGCCACGAGTTGCACGACATAGAGCGCAAAGGCCGGATTGCGGTAATAAAGGTCCATGAACTGCCGCTCGCCGATTGTCGCGATGCGGCAGGGGCCAAGGCACCGGGCCGTCAAAGTCCGCTCCTTGGCGGCGCTGAAAAAGGCGATCTCGCCAAAGATCTCGCCCGCGCCAAGCTCGATTCCCGCCTCTTCCAGCAGCACGCGGCCGCTTTCCAGGTAATAGAGATTGTCGGGCGGAGCGCCCTTGCGAAAGATCACCGTCTTGTCGGAAAACTCCTTGGGGCGGACCAGATCGCTGATCCAGGCGAGCGGCAGATTTCCCCTGCGCGCCTCGCCGGTGCGGCGACGAAGCAGCAGAAGTTCTGCCAGACGCCACAGGTTGAACGGCAGGAGGGCCAGGTGCAGTGTCAGGACCGGCAGGATGCCGGCATTGGCCCCGTAGGCGATGAAGCAGAGGTTCGCGCAGACGCCCGCCACCCGCAGGGGCAGCATCGTCTTCATCGCAAAGGCAATCAGCGTGAAGCCGCCCGCCGCCCAACCGATCATATCCATCGCGGCAATCATTACACGCCTCCACACCAGGTTTCCCCGGTCGAGACTAGGGGCGCCGCGGGACTGAGGCAAACGCGGAGAGGGGGCCGTGTCTCCGGCCCCCTCATGTCGCGTCAGGCTGCCTCGGCCAGATCCTTCAGTGTCGCCGCGACAACGGTTTGCCACGGCGTCGTCGGGCGCCCGATCAGCCGCGCCAGATCGCCGGTCGTGACCTCAAGCGCGCCCTTGCCGGCGCAGACATCCGAATCTGCGAGGATATTGGCAAAGCCCTCGGGCAGGCCAAAGCCTTGCAGGATCCCGGCATAAGTCTCGGGCGGGAGATCCTTGTAGGGGATCGTCTTGCCGGTCAGGCGCGACACTTCGGCGGCAAGCTCGGCATAGCTGTGGCTCGTGTCCCCGCCGAGTTCATAAATGCGGTTCTCATGTCCCGGCTGCGAAGCGGCTGCGGCGATGGCTTCGGCGTAGTCGGCCCGGGGCGCCGTCGAGAAGCGGCCCGCACCGGCGGAACCGATCAAGGCCCCGGCGGCGATGGTCGCGCCGAGCGATCCGGTGTGGTTCTCCGTGTACCAGCCGTTGCGCAGGAAGGTGTAGGTCAGGCCAGCCGCGCGGATCGCCTCCTCGGTGGCCTTGTGATCCGCCGCGAGTTTCACCGGGGTCGTGTCGGCCCGCGGAATTGACGTGTAGATGATGCGCTTCACGCCGGCAGCCTTTGCCGCCTGGATCACCGCCAGATGCTGCGGCATGCGGGCGCCGATATCGTTCGACGAAATCAGGACGAGCACCTCGACTCCGGCCAGCGCGTGGGCCAGCGTGTCCGGCTGGTTGTAGTCGAAGGCGACGGCCTTGACGCCGAGATTGGCAGCCTTGGCCGGATCGCGCACCAGCGCGACGATGTCTTTTGCGGGAACGCGGGACTTCAGGGCGGCGACGGCAAGCCGGCCGAGCTGGCCGGTGGCACCGGTGATGGCGATGGTCACAGAATCACTCCTTTGATGGTTGACCACCTCGACATAGGGGATTACTTACGAAAGAGAAGTACCTACATTGGCGTAAGTACTACGATGTAAGTATAAGATAATGCTGCACAAAGGAGATGATCCATGGATGGGTCGCCCGTTTCTGCTCCGCAAGGCCTGCTGCTTGACGCGCTGCGCCGGGGGAACATCATGTCGCCCGACTGTCCTTCGCGGGGGGTGCTCGACCACCTGACGAGCCGATGGGGTGTCCTTGTCCTTGTCGCACTCGAGGGGGGGACGCTGAGGTTCAGTGCCCTCCGCCGACTGATCGGGGGTGTCAGCGAACGGATGCTGGCCCAGACGCTTCGGCAGCTAGAGCAGGACGGCCTTGTGCAGCGCCGGGCTTTGGATGTCGTGCCGCCGCATGTCGAGTATTCACTGACGCAAATGGGACGCGAGGCTGCAGGGCTGATGCGGGTCCTGACGGACTGGATCGAACTTAATATCTCGGATATTGTTAATCATCGGACAGAACACGGGACCGGCACCTGAGGACTTCCCCGGCCAAGCATGAGATCCGACACGAGGGGAGTGGAGACATGCATCGAAAGCGCACGGTGCTTGTGATTGTGGCGTCGCTGCTGGCGTCGACGGCGCCGCTTCTGGCGGAAGACGACGACGTCGCCGCCGGTCAGAACACTTTCCTGCTTCGCTGTTCGGAATGTCACGACATCACGGTGGGTGTCACCAAGATCGGCCCGACGCTGAAGGGCGTGGTCGGCCGCACCGCAGGCACCGTGCCGGGCTTTCCCTATTCGGACGCGATGAAGGCGGCCGGATTCGTCTGGAGCGAAGAGCAGTTGACCGCCTATCTCGTCGCGCCGAAGACGGTCGTTCCG
>JAYRKT010000115.1:0-1548 GCA_041905595.1 Rhodobacter sp. | reverse complement strand
CAAGGTGTCCTTCAGCCGCTCCTGGCCCCATCCGTTCCAGCCGGTCGCGCTGCCGATGATGATGCGCTTGGGCAGGCCCTCGACGCCGATCTTGACCTTGGAATGGCTCTTATAGGCGGGGTCCAGGTCGCAAAAGCACTCGGCCAGACCCTTGAGGACGTGAAAGCGCGGGTCCAGCAGGTAATCCCCGAACACTTCCGCAAGATTGGGCAGGGTGAAGGGCAGGGGGTTGGTCAGCTTCAGGTCAAGCTGCTTGCGGTCCTTGGCACTGGCAATGCGCTCGATCTGCAAGCCTTCATAGACATGCTTCCAGGCCGAACGCAGCAGGGCAAGGCGCACGTCGCGTTCGTAAAGGCTCGGGCTGCGGGAAAAGACCTGACCGCCATAAGCCCCGCCGATGCAGGCCGCGACGTTGATTGCCGTCTCGGCCTGGTTGAACTCGGCAATTGCCTCGGGAATGGCCGCGGCCTTCTCGTCATACTCAGCCACGATCTCGGACAGGCTGCGGCGCAGCGCCGGCGCTGCATGTTCCTGCGTCTCTCCGATCTTCGGAAACTCGGTGTTGTGATAGGTCATGTCGTCGTCACCCTTGGCCCAGGAAACGCTCGAAGGCGGTCCGGCCGTTGTCCGTTACTTCCCAAACTTCATGGCCGTGACGGCGCGCAAAGCGCCATGCCAGGGCTTCGGTGTCATGGGCGCGGGGAAGGGCGCCGGGATGCGCCCTCGTTTCGATGATCCGCCATGTCATGCGGTCGCCTCCTGCCGGGCGGCGAAGGCATCAAGCATGAGATAAAGCGTCTCCAGGGTGGGTGCGTCGCCATAGATCACGTCGCGGCCAACCAGTGTCGGGTCGGCCTCGCACTTGGCGCGGACGCGCCTGTCATGGTCAAGATAGGCGTTGACCGCGAAGCGATTTTCACCTGCGCCGCTGTCGTAGAAATAGACGTGCCACTTGGGAAGCTGGTCGGGGTTGTCGTCTGCCTCGGCCATCAACTCCTGTGCGGCCAGGGTCTGAACCTCGACGGACCGGGCGCAATCGCGAATGAAGCCGTTGCTCCTCAGCCCCTTGAAGTCGGCGGTGTCGCGCACGCCGAACACGTTGCCGGGGCAACGCTCGGCCACAAGGCGGGCCAGGATCTGTGCGCTGCGGGCGCTGCCGGTGGCGGCAACATAGGGCGCCGGGTGCATGTCGATCTGGACCACGGAAAAATGGGTCATCGCCGCCTCCTTACTGGCTCAGGGCGGCATAGGTGCCGCGATCTTCATAGCGGATGATGGGTTCGCCGGTCTTGGACAGGCCGCCCCAGCAGGGGCCGACAAAGCCCGCGATCTTCGGCTGGCCCTGCAACTCGGGGCGCAGGCGGGTGCGGGTCTCGGTTCCGGTGATTTCCGTGCCCATGTCCTCGACCCATGCGGCCAGGTCATCGGTCAACACGCGGCTCATACCGCAGTCATCGGTCATGGTGACAATCTCGAACAAAGCCATTTCGGCCTCCTTGTGGTGCTGCCCTTTGCCGGTCTGGTGCCGGATAATCGGGCGGGGTTTCT
>JAYRKT010000114.1:0-1579 GCA_041905595.1 Rhodobacter sp. | reverse complement strand
GGACGAACTCAACCACGCCTCGATGATCGAGGGCATCCGCCATGGCCAGTGCCGCAAGCACATCTTCCGCCACAACGACGTCGCCCATCTGCGCGAGATCCTGGAATCCCTCGACCCCGCCGCGCCGAAGCTGATTGCCTTCGAGTCGGTCTATTCGATGGACGGCGATTTCGGCCCGATCCGCGCGATCTGCGACCTGGCCGAGGAATTCGGCGCGCTGACCTATCTGGACGAGGTGCACGCCGTCGGCATGTACGGCCCCCGCGGCGGCGGCGTCGCCGAGCAGGAAGGCCTGATGCATCGCATCGACATCATCAACGGCACGCTGGGCAAGGCCTTCGGCGTGATGGGCGGCTACATCGCCGGCTCCGAGAAGATGATCGACGCGATCCGGTCCTATGCGCCGGGCTTCATCTTCACCACCTCGATCCCGCCGGTGATCGCGGCCGGCGCCGCGGCGTCGATCTGCCACCTGAAGACCGACACCGCGCTGCGCGAGCGGCACCAGACCCAGGCGCGGATCCTGAAGGCCCGGCTGAAGGGCATGGGCCTGCCGCTGATCGACCATGGCAGCCACATCGTTCCGGTGCTGGTGGGCGATCCGGTCAAGTGCAAGATGATCTCGGACCGGCTGCTGATCGACAGCGGGATCTATGTCCAGCCGATCAACTTCCCCACCGTGCCCCGCGGCACCGAACGGCTGCGGTTCACCCCGTCGCCGGTGCATGGCCCGGACGACATGGATCGCCTGATCCGCGCCCTTGACGCGCTGTGGTCCCGCTGCGCCCTCAGCCGCCAGTCGCTGTCGGCCTGACCTGCCGCGCCTGACCCGGCGTCCACCCGGGCGCAGGTGTGGGATTGTCGGCGGATATTGTGGGATTCTTAAGGCAGTGCCCCGAGTTTCGTGCGCAGCCCTGTCCCTTGTGGTAGTTTTGTCTTAGGCAAACCCCGGAATACGAATCGCGGGGATGCCTGGGGATACGGGCAGTAGACATGGGGCATGTCGCATGAACGCGCGCGCTGGCGGGCCATCGGAATCGTCTGCCCAGAAGCTCAGGGGCTTCGACGACTACGAGCTGACGCTCGGCGACGTGATGCGGGGCGAACGTGCCACCAAGGGCAAGTCGCTTCTGGACATCCAGCGCGACATCAAGATCCGCGCCGAATACCTTGCAGCCATTGAAGATTGTGACCTGAAGGCGTTCGAGACGCCGGGCTTCATCAATGGCTATGTGAAGGCCTATGCCCGCTATCTGGGGATGAACCCGGACTGGGTGTTCAAGCGGTTCTGCCAGGAAAGCGGCTTCTCGCACGTCACCGGGCTGGAAGCGCAGATCCAGACCCGCAAACCCGCCGACCGCACCCGGCCCGCCTGGTCCGATCCACGCGCCCATGCCGGCAACGCGATCCTTGCCCGCAGCCCGATCAGCGCGGCCCCGGCACCGGGGCTGTTCCAGGGGGTCGAGATCGGTGCGATCGTCTCGACGCTGGTGCTGGGCGCGCTGATTGCGGGGCTGGGCTATGGCGGCTGGTCCGTGCTGCAGGAGATCCAGCGGGTGACGGTGGCGCCGGTGGAAAC
>JAYRKT010000113.1:0-1584 GCA_041905595.1 Rhodobacter sp. | reverse complement strand
GATCGCCCGCATCCGCGACCTGTGGGGCGGCAAGCTGATCCTGAAGGGGGTGCTGGACCCCGACGACGCGCGCATCGCCGCCGATTTCGGCGCGGATGCGATCATCGTGTCGAACCATGGGGGCCGGCAGCTTGACGGGGCGCTGTCCTCGATCAGGATGCTGCCGCACATCGTCGAGGCCGTGGGCGACCAGGTCGAGGTCCACATGGACAGCGGCATCCGGTCGGGCCAGGACGTGCTGAAGGCCCTGGCGCTTGGCGCGCACGCGACCTGGATCGGCCGCGCCTGGCTGCACGGCCTGGGCGCCATGGGCGAGGCCGGCGTCACCGCCGCCCTGCAGGTGATCCGCAAGGAACTGGACATCAGCATGGCGCTGTGCGGCGAACGGGACGTCAAGCACATCGGCCCGCAGAACGTGATGATCCCGCGCGGCTTCCTGGACGAATATGACATCCAGGCGCCGATCAGGCCTTCACAAATCACCCCGGTTGCCGTATAGGCCGCGACCTGTCGCCATGCACCCTTGGAGGATGGCGGCGTCAACAACCAAGTTAGGAACATATCATGGCCAAAGAGATCCCTGATCTGGTGGCCGAGCCGCGCGCGGGGTCAGGCAAGGGGGCCGCCCGCCAAGCTCGCCGCGAAGGCAAGGTGCCCGGAGTCGTCTATGGTGACCACAAGGATGCGGTCAACATCCAGTTCGACTTCAACAAGCTGCTGACGCAACTGCGTGCCGGTCGCTTCATGTCCACGCTGTTCAACCTGAAGGTCGAAGGCCAGGAAGACGTGCGCGTCATCTGCCGCGGTGTGCAGAAGGACGTCGTGAAGGATCTGCCGATCCACATCGACTTCATGCGCCTGCGCCGCACCTCGAAGGTGAACCTGTTCATCCACGTGGACTTCATCAACCACGAGAAATGCCCCGGCCTGAAGCGCGGCGGCACCCTCGTGACGGTGCGCCCCGAGGTCGAGCTGGTCGTGACCGCCGGTGACATTCCCGATCACATCACCGTCGATCTGGAAGGCCTGAACGTCGGCGACACCATCCACATCAACGACGTGAAGCTGCCCGAAGGCGTCAAGCCGACCATCGACCGCAACTTCGTCATCGCCAACATCGCCGCGCCGTCGGCGCTGCGTTCGGGCGACGACAGCGGCGAAGCAGCCGAGGCCGCAGCGGAGGAGTGATCCTTTCCGCCTTGCGCAATCATCGGGGCGGTGCCGCTGGCGCCGCCCTTTCCATTTGAGGGCCGCTTTGCTAGCCCATTCGCAGGAGGTCACATGGAACCAGTCCATATCGTCGGCGCGGGCCTTGCCGGGTCCGAGGCTGCCTGGCAGATCGCCCGTGCGGGCGTTCCGGTCGTCCTGCACGAGATGCGCCCTGCCAAGGGCACCTTCGCCCACAAGACCGGCGACTGCGCCGAGATGGTCTGCTCCAACAGCTTCCGGTCCGACGATGACGTGATGAACGCCGTGGGGCAGTTGCATTGGGAAATGCGCGCGGCAGGCGGGCTGATCATGGCCACTGCCGATCGCCACCGGCTGCCCGCAGGCGGTGCCCTTGCCGTCGACCGCGACGCATTT
>JAYRKT010000079.1:0-8329 GCA_041905595.1 Rhodobacter sp. | reverse complement strand
CGCGATCTCGTCAAACGGGTTCATCGACATCTTCACGTTCGCAAGATCAACTCCCGTCCCGTCCGCCTTCACGCGGACCTTCACGTTGTAGTCAATCACTCGTTTGACAGGCACCAATACCTTCATCGGCGAAAGTCTCCAGTTCATGAGCCCAAGGGGCCATCCAAGCTCTCGCGGGCGTTTCTAGCTGCTTCGCAGCAACGGGAACAGACCAAAATCGTCGCGCCATGTCGCAAGGACGCCACGTTTGGCCGCGCCTTCGGATTTACGGTCGGTCCCTGACACGCGCGATAACACCGGCAACCGCGAAAGACTGCGCGATGCCGTTTTCGGCCGCGCGCATCATCCGCAGGTAAAGTTCCGGTGACGTACACCAGTCCCAGGCGGCCGCACGGGACGATTCGATCGACCAGAACGGTGACAGCGGGATCGTGCCGCCCCCTCGATGACCCGGCACCGATGCCGAGCGGCGGCCACCCAAATCCCGGTCGTTGCCGGCACAGGCAGATCGCAGACCTGCCAGGCCCGCGCGACCGCAGTTCAGCGCGTAGCGCCCGGCACCCAAAGTACGTCATCCCGGCCATCGTCATTGGCGATGCGGCCGGCAACGAAGAACCAGTCGGAGAGGCGGTTGAGGTATTTCACTGCCTCGGGATTGACCTCTTCCATCGTTGCCAGTTCCACCGCCAGACGCTCGGCGCGGCGGCAAACGGTGCGGCAGACGTGAAGCTGCGCGGCAAGGGGGCTGCCCCCAGGCAGGATGAAGCTGCGCAGCGGCTGCAGGCGGCTGTTCATCGCGTCGATCTCGGATTCCAGGCGTCCCACCTGGCTGGCCAGGATCCGCAGCGGCACATAGCCGGCCTCGTGGTCGCGCTCCATGTCCGGTCGGCACAGGTCAGCGCCCAGATCGAAGAGATCGTTCTGGATGCGTTGAAGCGCTGCGTCCATCTCGCCTTCGGAATGCTGGCGCGCCAGGCCGACGAAGGCATTTGTCTCATCGACGGTGCCATAGGCGGTAACCCGCGGTGAATGCTTGGCAACGCGCGCACCGTTTCCGAGTGCGGTTTCCCCGGCATCGCCGGTCTTCGTGTAGATCTTCGAAAGAACGACCATCGTATTACCACCCGAGATAGCGGCGGGCCGCCACGAACATGAGGATCAGCACCACTGCCACGGCCTGGGCATAGATGCGGTAGCGCATCAGGCGGTTAGAGTTGCGGCGATTGAAGTCGCCCCCCTTGGCGAAGCTGCCGATGCCAATCATCAGGATCACCACGACCAAGAGCATCGAGGCGGCAACGACGTAGAACAGCGGATCATGCAACATGGCGGCTGGCCCTCCGATCGGCCTGATGTAGCGGGAGGCACGGCAAAGGCGAAGGGAAAAAGCGCTGCTCCGCCGGATCCTGCAGCCTTAACCCCGAGTAAGGACCCAGTCGAGCATCCCGGTCGGCAAAAGGCGCCGCAGCAAATTGGCAATGTAGGTCGGGGTCGTCACGTAATAGCGGGGTGCGGGGTGACGCGCTTCCAGCGCACGGGCCAGTTTTGCCGTCACTGCTGAGGCGGGAAGTTCGAACCTGTCGGGCCCGCAATCCTCGTAAAGCCGCTTGAGCAGGTTTTCCTCGTACTGTGCTCGTCGCGGCGAGTTGCGCCAGTCGATCCAGCGTTCGAAATAGGGAATGGCCTTGCGCCGCAGGTCGGAGGTGACGGGGCCCGGCTCGATCAGGATGATCTTGATGGGGGTATCCCGCATCTCGATGCGCAGAACATCGGTCAGCCCTTCCATCGCGAATTTTGTGGCGACGTAGGCCCCGCGCCAGGGTGCGCCGACAAGACCGAGGACAGACGAGCAGTTGACGATCCTTCCGTGGCCTTGCGCGCGCATGACGGGAATCACCCGCCGTGTCAGGTCGTGATAGCCGAAAAGGTTCACCTCGAAGATCGACTGCAGCGCGGCGCGCGGCAGGTCCTCGACCGCGCCGGGGCAGGCAAAGGCGCCATTGTTGAACACGGCATCCAGGGTTCCGCCGGTCCGCGACAGGCATTCGCCAAGCGCCGAGGCGATGCTCTCCTCGTCGCCATAGTCGAGGCGGAAGCTTTCCAGCCCTTCGCCGCGCAGTCTTTCGCAATCGACCTCCTGCCGGCAAGTGGCGAAGACACGCCAGCCGCGCGCCTTCATGCCCCGCGCTGCATCAAGACCAATTCCCGAGGAACAGCCGGTGATGAGGATGGTCCCCCTGCCGGAAAAAGTCATCTCGTACGCCCGAACGTTGTTGAGGCTATGGTCGCCCGGGCTCGGTAGTGTTTTTCCTCGTCGGCTTCCATGCCGTTCGCAAAGTACCAGGGGCGGTGGCCGGCCGCGAAGCCCGCTCCTCCGACCCGAACGGCCGAAATACGATGCTGTGTCTTCAGGATGCCGAAATTCTCCAGTTCCGGCTGCGGAACATGCAGAAAAAAGGTCGTATCGATGCGCGCCCTGCAGACACTCGGTTCAAGCTCATCGCCGTTTTGGCTGCCGGAAAGACTGCCAATCGTCTGGTTGCGTCCGACCTTGGCCTGAGGGTCGTTCTTCCCGTTTTCCGAGACATCCAAGGCAAGGCCGACCTTGGGCACCGCATAGCGTCGACCAAGATCAAAGAGCCTTGTCAGGAAATCGGTGGCGATCGGGGCCGGCAGATCCAGATCAGGGTCGGTGAAGATGAAGGGCTTGCCCATGCCTGCCAGGACGGCGGATTTTCTGACAGCGCGGCGAGGGCCGACATTCTTGCGAAGCTCCCGGAGCCTCGCCTTCGACAGAAATTCTGGCGAGGCCAGATAGGCGCGCAGCGGTGGGTAGATCGAGCCCTGTTCCAACACGGTCAAGTTGCGAAAACCGTTGCCATGAAACCAATTGATCGTGTCGCGGAGGTAGGTCAGTTGCTCGAAGGAATTCACGAACACCGCAACGGACTCGCGCAGCGCCAGTTCCTGCTGTTCGTGGTTGTCTTGCATGGCCTCTGCCCAGTTCCGACACCTCTGTCGCGGGTGCACTGGCCGAGACTCTGCCGGACGCAGATGCGCGGTCAAACCCTTGGCCGCGCCAGTCGGAAATCTGGCGACTGATGTTGCAGGACTGCCGATTCGTCCTACTGCGATTGCGCCAGGAAGCGCGAGGCGACATAACCTTCGACGCCGTCACCCTCGATCCGGATCATCGACCAGCCGGGAGTATCGGAGGGCAGGACAAGCACAGCCTCGCCTCGGGCAAGGCGCGCCACGGCCTCGGTCTCGGCCGAGGGGCCCGACCGGACATTGACCGAACTTCCGGCGACATAGGCGATGTAGCCACCGACGGGCTCGGCGACGGTGTCATCGATCGCGGCGGTCTCGGAAGACGGCTGCACCATGGGCATCGACAGCGACATGCCGCCGCCAAGGGCATCCTGAGTATAGCCGCTGTAAGCGGTGCCATCGGGTTCAGTGGCGGGAACGTCGGTCAGGGTTTCGAGGGAAGCCGGCACCACTTCTGGCTCTGGTGTCTTCGCAGGCTCGATCCTGGTTTGGGCTGGTGCCGGCTGGGCCGAGGCAACCTCAACCACCTGCTTGTGGGCATCCATGTGCTGCGCGACCACCTGGCGCAGCGTCGGGATCCGTCCCTGCAGACCATACCGCGCCTGACTTTGGTCGTGCCCGCCGATCAGCAGAGCCAGAAAGAGGCTGCCGCACAGAATGGTCGTGAGCTTCAGCATCAAACACCTGATTCCAAATTCCAGATATCGTTTACCACGGCCTGCCGGCGCGCGAATGTCGATTTCGCGGCAATTTGCAGGGCGCTTCGGTCTGGACCCGTGACGCGCAGCGGTCTAATCAACATCCATGGCCAAGACACCCGACGACCCCAAGATACAGCCAGAAGCCCCCGGTGGCGAAATGGTGTCCGAACCGCTCAGCCGAGCGATCGGCGAGCGTTACCTGACTTACGCGCTGTCCACGATCATGCATCGGGCGCTGCCCGATGCCCGCGACGGGCTGAAGCCGGTGCATCGGCGAATCCTCTTCGCGATGCGCGAGTTGCGCCTGTCCTCCACTGGTGGCTTCCGCAAGTCGGCCAAGATCTCGGGCGACGTCATGGGGAACTACCACCCCCACGGCGATGCCGCGATCTATGACGCGATGGCGCGCCTCGCGCAGGATTTCAACGTCCGCTACCCGCTGGTCGACGGGCAGGGGAACTTCGGCAATATCGACGGCGACAACCCAGCTGCCAGCCGCTACACCGAGGCCCGGCTGACCGCCGCCGCCGAGGCGCTGATGGAGGGACTGGCCGAGAACGCCGTCGACTTCCGCGCGAACTACGACGGTACGCTGGAAGAGCCGGTGGTGATGCCTGCCGCCTTCCCGAACCTTCTGGCCAACGGTTCGTCCGGGATCGCTGTGGGTATGGCGACAAACATCCCGCCGCATAACCTGCACGAGCTGATCGACGCCTGCCACTTGCTGCTGAAATCGCCCGAGGCAAGCGACGAAGATGTGGTCGCACTGGTGCCCGGCCCGGATTTTCCAACGGGCGGCGTGATTGTCGAACCGCGCGAGACCATTCTTGACGCCTATCGCACCGGCCGCGGCGCGTTTCGCCTGCGGGCGAAATGGGAGGTCGAGGATCTGGGCCGCGGCACCTGGCAGATTGTTGTCACCCAGATCCCTTATCAGGTGCAGAAGTCGAAGCTGATCGAGCGGCTGGCGGAACTCATCCAGACCAAGAAGGTGCCGGCTCTGGCCGACGTGCGCGATGAAAGCGCCGAGGATGTACGGATCGTTCTGGAACCACGGGCCCGGACGGTGGATGCCGAGATGCTGATGGGCATGCTGTTTCGCAACTCCGATCTCGAGATCCGATTCCCCCTCAACATGAACGTGCTGATTGACGGCAAGGTGCCCAAGGTCTGCTCGTTGAAAGAAGTGCTGCGCGCTTTCCTCGACCACCGCCGCGATGTGCTGCAACGCCGGTCGCAGCACCGGCTCGACAAGATCGACGCACGACTGGAAATCCTCGAAGGGTTCCTGATCGCCTATCTGAACCTCGACCGCGTGATCGACATCATCCGTTATGATGACGACCCCAAGCGTGCGATGATGGCCGAGACCTGGGGCAAGCCGCACAAGCGGGCGACCTCCGAGAAGGATTATGCTCCGCCGCCACCATTGCCGCCGGATACCGAAGGCGAGCTGTCCGAGGCGCAGGCCGAGGCGATCCTGAACATGCGCCTGCGTTCGCTGCGGCGTCTCGAGGAATTCGAGCTGAAGCGCGAGCATGACGAGCTTCTGAAGGAGCGGGCCGACCTTGCCGACCTGCTGGAACGGCCCGGCCGCCAGTGGAAACGCATCGGCGAGGAACTGACCGCGATCCAGACCCAGTTCGGCAAGGGCACCGCTCTTGGAGCCCGCCGCTCGACCTTCGCCGAAGCGGGCGTGGTCGAGGATGTGCCGGTCGAGGCGATGATCGAGCGCGAGCCGATCACTGTCATCTGCTCGAAGATGGGCTGGATCCGTGCGATGAAGGGCCACCAGCCGCTTGATGCCGAGGTGAAATTCAAGGACGGCGACGAGGGGCGGCACATCCTTCACGCCGAAACGACCGACCGCATCATCGTCGCGGGGTCGAACGGTCGCTTCTACACGCTCCTCGGCGCGAACCTGCCGGGCGGGCGCGGCATGGGCGAGCCGCTGCGCCTGATGGTGGACTTGCCGAACGAGGCCGAGATCGCCGCGCTTTTCGTCTGGCGCGGCGGCGACAAGCTGATCCTGGCCTCAAGCGCCGGCGATGGCTTCCTGGTCGCTTCCGACGAGATTCTGGCCCAGACCCGTGCGGGCAAGGTGGTGATGAACCTCTCGGGCGACGCCCGGCTTCTGGTCTGCAAGCCCGCGCAGGGCGATCACGTTGCGGTGGTGGGCGAGAATCGCAAGGTTCTGGTCTTCCCCTTGGCCGATCTGCCCGAGATGGCGCGAGGCAAAGGCGTGCGACTGCAGAAATACAAGGACGGCAGCCTGTCTGACCTGACGACGTTCAGCCTTGCGCAGGGCCTTAGCTGGAAGGACCCGGCCGGACGCACCCGGACCGAGACCGAACTGGGGGAATGGCTGGGCGCGCGGGCCAGTGCCGGGCGCATGGCCCCGCGCGGTTTCCCGCGCGAGAACCGTTTTACCTGAGACGGTTCAGCCGTACAGCGGCTGGACGCCCAGCCTGGCGTGAATGGCGTTGACCGATTGCGGGTCAAGGCCAAGACCCTGAGCAAGCTGGTGCAGGTATTGCGCCTCGCTCTGCTCGTCGAGGGCGATGGCCATGACCGAGACAGCGTAGACCTGCGGCGCCAGCGCGCCGGGCACCTGTCGGGCCAGACCAGCCACATCGACCGGAGCAGCCAGTTCTCGCTTGAGAAAGGCAACGTCCGACGGGCTTGCATCCCCCAGCTTTTCCACGATCTTCTGCTTCTCGCTCTCGTCGATGCGGCCGTCGGATTTCGCCGCCTGGATCATCGCCCGCAGCATCAGGCCCGCCACTGCCTCCTGGTCCTGGCTCGGAGGCGCATCCGGCTCGCCGCCATTCCGCAGCGCCTGATTGAGCAGATCGCCAAACCCCCCGCCTGCCCCCCGCGTCGCCGCCGCCCCGCCCAGGGCGCCGGCCAGCCCGCCGATCAGGTTACCCAGCCCTCCGCCCTGCGAGAGCTGCCCGATGATGTCATCAAGGCCGCCGCCAGCGGTTCCTGACCGGCCGGCGGGCGTCGAGCCTTTTGTGAGTCCTTCCAGAAGATCGCCAAGTCCGCCGCCCGCAGTGCCGCCTTGCATCGACTTTTCCGAAAGGCTGCCTCCCGGCGCATGGCCGCTGCCCGCGGACCTCCCGGCCGGCGTTCCGGCAAGCGCATCCTTCATCACGTTTTCGAGTCCTCCGGGCAACCTCGCCCCCCGGTCCGCCGAGTGGGTGCCGCCGAAGGTATCGGCAGAACCCGGGTTTCGCCGGGTCCTTTCCGCCGCCGATCCCGCCTGAGCACTTTGGATCAGGCTGCCCATTCCCTTGGCGATCACGACGCCAACAGCAACCTTGGCAAGTGTGGAAACGAGGCTCATCAAAATCTCCTGTCGCTGAATACGGGCAGCCCGCGCCCCTGAAAGATTGATTGTCGCCCATTGGGCGCGGCGAGAATCGTGCCGCTGCCGAGCTTAACGCGGATTGTGCCATGACCTGCAGGAAAAAGCCGGGCTCGGCGGGGCTTCGCCCGGTATCGGAGCGCCCGTTGCGCCGGCTCGTCTGCCACGTTATCTCGGGGAACCTGAACCCAAAGGCGCGGCGTGATGTCACTGTCTTCCCTGATCCGTTCGATGATGCTTCTTGTCGGCCTTTCCGTTCTGGCCGCCTGCGGCCGTAACGATCTGGACGAACCCCCGGTCGCGCTTGGCGATTTCAAGCTGGGGCTGAACATCGTCTTCGCCGATAACATGCAGAAGGTTCCGATCTCGCGCGAGGCGACGGTCGATGAATGGGAAGCCGGCATCAAGAAGGCTGTGCAGGCGCGCTTCGGCCGCTATCAGGGCAACCGGTTCTATAACATCGGCATCGCCGTCGACGGCTATGCCCTGGCCCCGCCCGGCATTCCGGTCGTTGCCGCGCCGAAGTCGGTTGTGGTTGTGACCGCAAACATCTGGGATGATGCGTCACAGACACAACTGAACGGTGAGCCCAAGCAGTTTACCATCTTCGAGAATATCGATCCGAACATGGTGATCGGTTCCGGCCTGACGAAAACAAAGCGCCAGCAGCTTGACGCGCTGTCCTACAACGTCGCCAAGGCGCTGGAGAAATGGTTCCTGGAGAACCCGAAGTGGTTTGCCAATCCGCCGGTGCCGGACCTGCGGCCCGACGGATCCAAAGCCACGCCGGACACGCCCGAGTCGCTTGCCCGCCTGCGGGCCTCGCGGGCCGCGGCAGCGCCCGCAGGTGCCGCGGTTGCCGCTCAGGCGTCGGCCGGAACGGTCACGACTGCGCCGCTTCCCGAAAGCAGCACCCCCGGCAGTCCGGTGATCCGGCCTCCTGCGCGTCCAGACGGACTTGGCACCGGAAACTGACGCCGGACACGGAACACGGTTCTGACGCCCGCGCGCGCGGGGGCGCTTGATTTTCCCCTTTTCAATGGATAAGTGCCGCCCCGTGTAATCCGCGGGGCCCGCCGGGCCCCCCCAATTCCGCGAGGCATGCCCCGAATGGCAAAGGCAAAGTTTGAACGGACGAAACCGCACGTCAACATCGGCACGATTGGCCACGTTGACCACGGCAAGACGACGCTGACGGCGGCGATCA
>JAYRKT010000112.1:0-1593 GCA_041905595.1 Rhodobacter sp. | reverse complement strand
GTCAGGCACGCCGGACCGTCAACTGCCGATGCAGGGTCGTTGATGGAGAGGCCAAACTCCATGGGTATCACCTCGAAGCTGTATAGTTCGCGGCGATGACTGAAAGTCCCCTCAATGTCGAAAGGGCGTCCATTGTAACGCTCCATTACGCCCTTCCATCTCGGAAGCGGAAACGAACAGGATAACCGCCTGCAGATCGACAAGGCGTCGGATGAGTCAGGACCGGCAATACGGCCGATCTTGCGCCGGCGCGCGTGACCCAAACCATGTGTCCCTGTGCATCCCTGGTTGGTAGGTGTTCCATCCCGGATGATCACATAGACCCTCGCCGGTCTGCCCTGTTCATGGCAAGGTCGATCCTGCGCGAGGTTCGGGAGGGGGTGGAAGCATGCTGATTTCTCTGCACAAGCAGGCGACCACGACACCGAAGATCCGGGCCGCGATCCAGGCTAGCAGCGAACCGGCCTGGCGGGTGGCCGAGCGCTACGGGATCTCCGAGCAGACGGTCTGGAAATGGCGGGGTCGCGACGACGTCCACGACCGGAGCCACACGCCGCACCGCTTGCAGACGACGCTGACGCCTGCGCAGGAGGCCGTCGCGGTTGCCCTCCGCAAGGCCTTGCTCTTGCCGCTCGACGACCTGCTCGCGGTGGTGCGCGAGTTCCTCAACCCGCATGTCTCGCGCTCGGGACTCGACCGCTGCCTGCGTCGCAACGGGGCGGGCAACCTGCGGGCGCTGAAGCCGAAGGAACCCAAGCCCCCGCACGGCACCTTCAAGGCCTACGAGCCCGGCTACCTGCACATCGACATCAAATACCTGCCCCAGATGGCCGACGAGGATCGCCGCCGCTACCTCTTCGTGGCCATCGACCGGGCCACGCGGTGGGTCTTCGTGCGCATCTACCCGGCGCAGACCGCAGCCAACGCCCGCCGGTTCCTGCGCGATCTGGACCGCGCGGCCCCGATGAAGATCACCAGGGTGCTGACCGACAACGGCAAGGCCTTCACCGACCGCCTGTTCGGCCTGCGCAAGCGCGCCGCAAGCGGACAGCACGAGTTCGACACCCTCTGCGCGGACCTCGGGATCGAGCACCGCCTCGCACCGCCGATGCGGCCGCAGACCAACGGCATGGTCGAGCGCTTCAACGGCCGGATCGAGGAGGTCCTGCAGAGCCACCGCTTCCACAGCGGCGAGGACCTGGAACAGACCCTCCTGCGCTACGTCCACCTCTACAACAGCCAGCTCCCGCAAGCGGCACTCAAGGGCAGAACGCCCATCGCCGCCCTCAAGGACTGGCAACGCCAAAGGCCGGAGCTGTTCAGAAAGCGCGTATACAATCACGCGGGATGTGACACTTAGTGAAAAGGCCCCGCATTGCGCGGGGCTTTCTATCAGGACATCAGTGTCAGTGTCTGTGTCAGATCTAAAGAAAGTAAGAGCCTAAGTCTCAGCCACAGCCAGATTTCAATAAGGCGCACTGACCTGCCCCCCGGTCGTCCCTCGTTCATAACGAGAGTCCTTGGGGTTGATAGTTTTCGGTTTCGGGTGTGGCAAGCGCGCCGGGCGCGTTGCAATCAAAAAGATAAATACCC
>JAYRKT010000018.1:0-80381 GCA_041905595.1 Rhodobacter sp. | reverse complement strand
TCGGCGACGAAGCCAAGACTGGACATCGGGGCCAGCAACCCCACCCTGTCGAGCCAGGGATGCGAAGCCGGCAGATAGCGCGCGGCCAGAGGCACTGCGGCTGACAGGAGCACCAGCGTCACGACAATCTGCAGCCAGAGGCGCATCCGAAACTCCCTTGCCGTCCGACTGGCCCCTGTGGCGGCGCCCGGCGGCGGTTCGGCCGTAACGTAACAGGAGCCAAGCCCCTGAAAACCCTTATTTCGAATTCTTGATCGCGGCGCATATCATTCGTCCTTCCTGCGTCGCTAACCGCGGGCGCCGCTGAAATCTCAATTCGAGATTGGATGTCGATACAGGCGCCGATCGCGGCAAAATTGTCGGGACGCCGCCAACCCGCAACCTTTGCGAGAATATTGCTTCAATTTCGGTTAGTTGCCAAAACGTAAACTGTGGATTATTCTTTTACGAAGGTCGGGGGACTTTCATTGTGGTATCAGTATTTCGGCTTTTGGGTCGGAAAGACCTATTCTTTGATGGCATTCAAGCAATCCTGAAAGCCGCGTTTCCTGACGCCGACATTCAGGACGAGATCGGCGTTGATTGCCCAGCCTGTCGCGGGACAGAAACAATAATCATCGTCGATACTGCCACCGTGGAATTTGATGGCCTTGTGGCCGAAGGCAGGACGCACAGCCCCGGCACACGGATCCTTGCAGTCTGCGACAGTCATTCGCTGAACGACCTGATCGCCTGTCTGGCCAAGGGCGCCCAAGGCTGCGTCCTGCGCCGTCAGACGGCGGCTGAGTTCGTGGACGCGATCCGACGCCTGTCCGAAGGGCAGGTCTACCTACCGAACTCAATCGTCGGAAGTTCAAGAGCTGGCGCCAGCCGGCCGGTCGCGGGGCTCCGCCGGCTATACGACGAACCCGATGATCCTTCCGGCATCGAACAAGTCCGACCGTCCGGGCATAACGGAATGGATTTGCTGCAGACCCGTCCTCTCTCTGGCCGCCAGAAATCCGTCATGGTCCTGATGGCCCGGGGCATGACAAACAAGGCGATCGCCCGCGAACTTTCGCTTGCCGAAGGCACCGTGAAGGTTCACGTGAACAACGTCTTCAAGCAGTTGCACGTTAACAACCGGGTTCAGGCCATCGCCAAACTTGCACAGTTCGAGTTCCAGAAACTCGGGGGTTCAGTGTTGATGTTTCTCACGGTCGGCGTCAGCAATTTCATGATCTGACCGGCCACGCGCCGGTCAGCTTTCCCGGAAGGCGCGGTCCAGGAAATCCTGGAACGGCCGGACGAGATAGGTTAGCGGCGTCCGGTCCTCGGTCCGCAGGAATGCTTCAACCGGCATTCCCGGCAACAGCAGCTTGCCATCGAGCTTCCGCTCTTGCCCCGGCGCCAGCACGATCTCGACCCGGTAGTATGAAACATCCGTCCGTTCGTCCTTGATTGCGTCGGCCGACACGACTGTCACCCGCCCTGTCAACTCGGGTGTCGTCCGCGAGGAGAAGGCCGAGAAATGCAGGCGGGCTTCCTGACCGACTGCGACCTGGTCGATGTGGATTGTCGGGATCTTGGCCGCGATGATCAGCGGACGGTCCTGTGGCACGAGGAAAAGGACGGGCGCCGCCGGCTGCAGCACCGATCTGGGTGACGTCGTCTGCAACCCCAGCACCACCCCCGAGACAGGCGCCCGGATTTCCAGCCGGTCGATCCTTTCTGCAAGCGCCCTCGCGCGTTCCGCGAGTTCGAGTTCCTTCGTTGCGACGTCACGCAACTCGGTCGTCGCGTCCTCGCGGCGCTTTGCGGCCAGGGTTAGGCGCTCGATCTGCAATTCGGTGATGCGGCCCTCGGCCTGGGCCCGGTCCGAGGACAACTGGCCAATCTCGCCCAAAATACGCGCCCGTTCGCGGGAGAGTTCCATCACCCTGCCAGCCTGCGCCAGCCCCTTGTCGAGAAGCATCTGCTGTTTGTCGAGTTCCCGGTTCACGAAACCCAATTGCTGGTCCAACGCGATACGCTGCGCGTCGATCCCCTTGATTTGGCTTTCGATCTGTCCGGTGCGCTTGCCGATCTGGTCGATCTGTTGCTCAAGCGTCTCGCGGCGGGCCTCGAACAGCTTGCGTTGCCCCTGGACCAGCTCGTCGATATCCGCGCGGCCAGCTGCGACCAATTCCAGATCCTTCGGGAACGAGACATCGGCGGCGGCGTCGCGTTCGGCCGTCAAGCGGGCACCGCGGGCACGAAGCTCGAACAGCTGGTTCTCGACGATCGCCTGCTCCGACCGCAGCAGCGAGCCGTCCAGCCGCACCAGCAGGTCGCCGGCCTTGACCGTCGATCCTTCTTCGACTGCGATAAGCTCCACCACCCCACCATCGGGATGCTGAATGACCTGGCGGTTCTGCTCCACCTCGATCTGGCCAGGCGCGATCACCGCCCCTGCCAGTGTCGTCATCGTCGACCAGCCCCCCAATCCGCCAAGGATCAGCGCGAGGGTGAAGAACCCGGTCAGAAGCGGCCCACGCGCGGACCAGTGGCTGTCATGTCCACTCATGCCACGCCCCCTGCATTCGCCGACCTGAGGATCTCAGTGTGGTTGCGCACGACCTCGCGCAAGATCGCGTCGCGCGGACCAAATGCCTTGCGGACGCCGTCCTCGATCACCAGCAACAGGTCGCATTCCTGGATGGCGGCCGGACGATGCGCCATGATGAGCACGCATTTTCCCTCGGCCTTGAGCGCACGGATTGCCAGGTTCAGCGCCAACGACCCGTCGTTGTCGAGGTTGGAGTTCGGCTCGTCAAGGATGACTATCACCGGATCGCCGTAAAGCGCCCGGGCCAAGCCGATCCTTTGCAACTGGCCCCCGGACAGGCGGCCGCCGATACCGGAAACCCGCGTCTCGTAGCCTTCTGGCAGGCGCACGATCATGTCATGTGCAGCTGCCCTGCGCGCCGCTTCGACGATCCTTTCGCTGTCGGCATTCCTGTCCAGGCGGGCGATGTTCTCGGCGATGGTGCCCTCGAACAGCGCGACCCGCTGCGGCAGATAGCCGATCAGGCGGCCAAGCATGGTGGGGTCGTACTGATCGAGCGTCGCCCCGTCGAGCCGGATGACGCCGCCTGACGGCTTCCAGACGCCGGTCAAGGCACGGGCAAGACAGGTCTTGCCTGCCCCGGATGGGCCGATCACACCGACGGCCTGCCCGGGCGCGAGGCTGAAATTCAGCAGCCGCAGTGTAGCAACGGACTCGCCCGGCGGCACAACTGTCAGCTGTTCGACGTTCAGATGACCGTTCGGACGGGGCAGCCTGATCGTTGAACTTGCCTGCGGCACCTTGCCGAGCAGTTCCCCCAGTCGCTTCCAGCCTTCGACGGCGCGCTGTACCACGGCCCACTGGCCAACGGCCATCTCGATCGGGGCAAGGGCGCGCCCCATCAGGATGGACCCGGCGATCATCGCGCCACCCGTCATCTCTCCCTTCAGCACCAAAAGGGCGCCGACCCCGAGCACCGCCGACTGCAGAAACATGCGGAAGGTCTTGGAGATCGCCCCGAACATGCCACCCAGCCCCGAAGCGCGGATCGCCTGGCGCAAGGCCTCGCGCCGCGCAATGCTCCAGCGATCGAACCCAGCTTCCGTCATGCCAAGGGCCTGAAGCACCTCGGCCTCGGATTTCAGTTGTTCAGACAGACGCTCGGACCGCATCCCCGCGCCGGTCGCCAGCCGCTGCGGGGTCCGCGTCGCCCATTGGTTGACCAGGGTGACGAAGATCAGGAACGCCCCACCCCCGACCGCTACCCAGCCAAGCCAAGGATGAAGCACAAAGATTGCCGCAATAAACATTGGCGTCCAGGGAAGGTCGAACAGCGCGATCAAGACCGGTGAGGCAAGCAACCGCTGGATCGCCTCGAGGTCGCGCTGTGCAGCCTGCGCGGCGGGATCGGTTGGTGCCGCCGCCGAGCGCTTGAGCGCAGCAGCGAAGACCCGGCGGTCCAGTCGGTCCTGGAAGCGGGCGCCGATGATGGTCATGACTCGCGCCCGGGCATGATCGAGAATTCCCATGCCCAGGAACAGGCCAGCGACCAGGATGGAAAGCGCCACCAGCGTCTCGCGTGATCGGCTCCCCAGGACGCGGTCATAAACCTGCAGCATGTAGAGCGGTCCGGTCAGCATCAGGATGTTAACCACGACACTGAAGGCAAAGGCCACCCAGAAAAGCCCAAGGCTTTCCCGCCGGGCGTGGCGCAACTCGTCAAGACCGGAATTCATGATTGAGGCTCTCCCGAGACGGTTCTGTCAGGCTGGCGCCAATGCCGCCGTCCGGCCTCCTTCGAAGCCGGACGGCGCAGTGACACAAGTCAGGCGAACAGGAAGTCGTCCGCGGTGATGCTGGCTGCGGCCACGCCTTCGACCAGGATCGTGCCGTGACCCGCCACGTCGATCAGCGCACCGGAGGCTGTCGAGCTGACAGTGAGATCGACAAATCCGGTCAGGCCAAGTCCGGAGAGGTTGATGACCTCGTGATCGACTCCGGCCGTCGCGACAAAGCCCGAGATGCGGTCGTTGCCAAACCCGGTGGTGTCGAAGACGAAGCTGTCCACGTTTGCCCCGCCGACCAGCGAGTCGTTGCCACCTCCGCCTATCAGGGTGTCGGTTCCATTCCCGCCGTTGAGTGTATCGTTGCCGAGCCCACCTATAAGCGTGTCATTGCCATCGAGCCCGTTCAGCACATTCGCGCCGGAGTTGCCGGTCAGGATATTGCGGAACTGAGTGCCGGTGGCATTGATGTCGGCGGTCCCGTCCAGGATCATGTTCTCGATGCTGGTCGAGGCTGTACGAGTCACGGTCGTGATGATCGTGTCCGTGCCGTTGCCCGCGACTTCGGTCACGATATCCGAGGTGGAGTTGACATAGTAAGTGTCGTTGCCCGCCCCGCCGACCATCGTATCGGCCCCAGTCCCGCCGTCGATCGTGTCGTTTCCGGCGTTGCCGGTGATCGAGTCATTTCCGCCGCTGCCGAAGATCGAATCGTTCCCGCCGCCGCCGATGATGGTGTTCGCTGAGCCGCTGCCGATTCCGGTGAAGTCGCCGGTTCCGGTGAAAGTGAGGTTCTCGACGTTGGCGGCGCTGGTGGCGAGGTTGAAGCTGTTCAGCGTCGTGTTCACGCGGTCGGTGCCGCCGCCTGCAAGCTCGACAACGATGTCGCCGGCACTGTCGACGACAAAGACGTCATTGCCCGCGCCGCCATCCATGGAGTCGTCGCCGGTTCCGCCGTTCAGCGAGTCGTTGGCCGAGCCGCCGAACAGCGAGTCGTTCCCGGCCAGCCCGCTTAGCGTATCGTTGCCGCCGTTGCCCACTGCACGGTCGTCGCCAGCATTGCCGGTGAAGCCATTCGCGTTGCCGTTGCCGACAAAGTTGTTGCCGACAATCGTCGTGCCGTCAGACACGACGCTCTCGGGATTGCCGAGCGTGTCATTGAAGCTGACGACCACGCGCAGTTGCTGGCCTACCTGGGCTGCGGCCGGAGTGAACGAGATGGCGGTGGCCCCGACGATCGAGGTCCAGATGCCGCTCACCAAGGCCTGCCACTGGAAGCTCGCCGTCGCCGGGTTGAACCCGTCAAGATCGGAAACTCCGGCAAGGTTGGCAGTGATAGCGAAGCCCTGCGTCGGGGTCGTATCGCTGATCGTTGGGCTGCCGGTCGCCGGGTTGTTGGCTGGCGCCGGCCCCGGAACGGGGATCGTCACGTCGGCAAACTGCAGGAACTCGATGTTCGTCAGTTTGTCGGTTCCATCCCGGTTGGCCACCGTGTCCTGGATCGTGGTCACCCCGGCGATCGTCGTGATGATGTAGTCTGCCCGATTGCCCTGATAGACGGCCCGATCCGCCGTGCCATTGGCCGCTGCATCCCGGATTGTCCGCACGATGCTCAGATTACCCGGGTTGACTGTGCCGTTGAGCAGTCCCGCCCGCAATTCCTCGGCGCTCTTGTGGAAGCTATCGTCGAGGGTGCTCGCGGTTCCCTTGTCGTTGCGGATCAGCACGTCAAGCCATTTGTCGCCATCGATGATGTCATCGCCATTCCGACCGGTGATGGTGTCGTTGCCGGCTCCACCGAGAATGATGTTGCCCGCGCCGAACGAGGTCACCGGCCCGCCAAGGGCGTTGTCCAGCAGCGCCTGCAACCCTTGGATGCGGGTGATGCCGGCCTGATCGAGTACGCTGCCCTGCACGCCTTCGTTGACGATCGTCGCCGCCGTCGAATCCGTCCCCAGAAGCACGTCGTTGCCTTGCGAACCCGCAAGACCTTCGACAAAGAGGAAGCGTTCGCGCACCGTGTTGGGGACCGGCAGCAGCGCGGGCGAGGTCAGGTCTGCCACGACCGAGACGTTGTCCTTGTAGGTTGCCCAGTCGAAGCCGGAATCGCCTTGCATCCGGTTGATGCCGCCCGAGCCGACGAAGATATCGTCGCCGCCCTCGCCGAAGAAGTTGTCGTCATTGCCGTCGCCGACAAAGACGTCGTTCCCCTTTACGCCATCCTGAAGAGCAACCACCGGGGCACCGCCATTGTCGCCGGTCCCGCCGCCTCCGCCCTGGAACCAGTCGTCGCCCTCGTTACCCTGCTGGGCGCCGCGAACCGACTGGGTGCCAATGAAGAAGTCGTTGCCCTGGCCGCCGAAGGCATCCGGAGTCGCGTTGGTGATGGCGATGATCGCGTCATTCCCGTCATCGCCGTTGACGATGTCGAGGCCAAGGCCCGATTGGATGACGTCGTTGCCGTCACCTCCCCGGATGATGTCGTCTCCAAAGATGTCCGTGATGATGTCGTCACCGGCGCCGGCCTGGATGTTGTCACCATCGCGGCCACCGTCGATCCGGTCGTTGCCGCCATCGCCCCAGATGTGGTCGATGCCGTCGCCACCATAGATCGTGTCGTTGCCCTCGGTGCCACCGATCACGAGATGCTCGGAGCCGGTGTAGTCGATGAAGTTAGGGATCACATTTCCTTCAGGGTCGAGGTGGCGTACCACCCCGGTCGGATCAGCATTCGTCCAAGCTCCGGCGATGTTGTTCCACTGCTTGGTCGGATCAACCTCGAGCGTGTAGGCGGGGGTCGAGAAGTTGTCGAGCGCGATATGGGTGGTGTTCGAGTTGCGCACGATCATCTGGGCGAAGGAACTCGTCTCGATCTCTTGCAGAAGATGCGTGCCGCCCAGACGTCCGAGGTAATAGAACCGGTCATGGTTCTGCAGCGACTGAAGCTGGTTGTTGAACACATAGGCGAAGGTCGATCCCAGCATCCCGCCGAAGGGTTCGGTCCGCTCGGCCAGGCCGCCGATCCAGAAGTCGACGTTGTCCAGCCCTGTATCGGCCGCTGCACCGTTCATGAAGGCGCTGTCCGAGAGCAGCGCAGTGGCGGCTGCGCGGCGCTCGGCATCGGTCGTCGCGGCCAGGATCGAGGCGTGGGTGCCGTATGCCGCAATGAAGTTGACCAACGATGCGGGATGCTTGAGGTTGGCGCCGAACTCGGTCCAGTTCGCATAAGGGGTAAGCCGCGTGTCCCCCGAGGCGGCGAAGAAGGCCTCGCGCGCCTGGTTCAAGGACGGCGCATTGGTGTCGCGTCCGCGGGCGATGTTAAGCGCCGCGAGATCCAAGGGCACGCCAACCAGGTTGTCGCGCAACGCATCGGTGACGAATTCGTCGATCTCGTTGGCGGCCTGCGTCGCCGAGCCACGGATGATGTTGCCGATCGCCTGGTCGATGTTGAGGTCCTTCGCACCGGTGACGTCCGTCCGGTAGAAGGCGCCTGGGTTGAGGAAGGCGTCGATCAGGTAGAGGTCGGACTTCGTTCCGTCGGTCGAGAAGCGGTCGATGCTTTCGGTCAGCATCGAATGGCCGAAGCGATAGACCACATTGGCGAACTCCGCCGTGATCGCCGGGTCGATTGTGGCGTCATAGCCCGGGAACTCGCCGATGGCCGGTTCAAGCTTGCGGGCGAATTCCTCGAACACCAGGTGCTGGTACTGCATCTCGGTGCCGAACTTCGCAGCATGGAACAGCCGGTTCCCGTCCCATTGCAGGGTGGTGACTTCAGCAGCTGTCAGAACATGGTCTAGCGCAAAGTCGTTGGTGATCCATTCGTTCAGGAAGGCGGTATCGCCCGCCATGGCCTGTTCGATGATCAGGGCCTTGGTGTTCTCCAGCAGCCGGTTGTGCTCGGAATGGAAGACAGAATGGATCGCGGTCAGGCCGATATTCTCGTTCGCACGCCCGTCGCCGGCGATGAAATGCTGGTCAAGAAGGGCGGCGTTGTAACCAGGCTGCGACGGGTCGGCGCCGTGGGCGATGTCGAGGAGGAACGGATGGCCTGTACCTTTCGCCAGCGTCGCGTCGACAGGGCTGCCGGGAGTGCCGGCTGCAAGCGTGCCATCGGCGAGGACGATCTGCGCATTCCCCCCGCTGAGGACGAGGTTGCCATAAAGGTCGGTCGCTACGGTTGGGATGTCGAGGACATCCATGTTGTCAAGCTCGATGCCAAGCACGTTCAGCGCCTGCGCCTTGATGTCGGCCCAGGTCGCCAGTCCGCCGTCGGCGCCCTGCAGCAGCGCGCCGGTTGCATGGACGCCGGTGGCATCGCGAACATATTCCCGCAGGAAAGCGTTCTGAGACTCGATCGAGCCATAGGTCTGGTTCTGGTCGATGAACGGCGTCGTCGAGTTGGTGGTGTTGCCGTCCGCATCAAGGGTCGCGCGGGTCAGTGTGATGACATTCGCCGCGGTCGGCGAGGAGTTGTAGAGGTCGTCGCTTGGATCAAGCGCGATCGTCACGGTGCCCGACCCGCCCTTGTTGATCGAATCCAGCCCGTGATCGAAGAACTGGCCGAACAGCGTCATCATCGTGTTGATCGGCGGCACCGTCGCAGCCTGGGTCGAGACGTTCGGGATGGTGTAAAGCTGGACGGGGTTACCACTGTCGTCGAACTGCAGGACCTGGACGAACTTCCCATCCGGACCGCGCACGAACTTCCCGTCCCCGTCCTGAAGGATGGTCGTGGCCTGCTCAAAACTGGCACCCGGTTGGCTCGAGACGCTGTTGAAAGCCTCGGTCGCCGCAGGATTGAGGCTCGTCTGGTCCGCGATCAGGTTCGAGACCGTTCGTGGTGTGCTGTCGGTGACATTGGTATTCGGCGCATAGGCAAGGGGCGACGGAGTATCGACCAGCTTCGGGAAGGGCTGGTCGACCGCGCCATAGGTTTCGTTTCCGGGTAGGAGGTTGTTGTAGATGCCAGAGATCGTCCGGATCCCCAGCATCTGCTGTGTATCGCCCACAAGCGCGATCAGCGAGGCCTGCGGGTCGCCTCCGGCATTGATCGCGGCGGTATGGTCTTCGGATATCTTGATCTGATCAAGGATGAAATCGAGATCGGCGCGATTGTATTTGACCATAACACTCTCCATCTGGCTCGCCCGACAACCGGGCTGGCTGCAATCGATCGCGCCCCGACCGGCCGCGACCAGGAGCGGCGCCTGTCAAGGGCTAAAGCACTTGTTGGTCTTAAGCGTGAGCCGATTTCCGCCTTCGGAAAAGCCATGCATATGGCATAGCCCCTCATGCGATCGGTCTAGGCCGATTGGGCTAGGCCGGGCGGTCTAGACCTTGGCCACGAAGGCGAGCTTCGGCTCGACACTGTCAGCCAACCCGTTATCTTCGCAGGACAAAATGACGCTGCACTGCAGCTTGGGAAGCCGCGCAGTCAACTCCAGAAGGGAAAGCCCCCAAGGGAGCGCGGCGAACCGATTCGCCGAGAGTCGGATCGGTTCAACGACCGGCGCAGGCGCCGTCCCGCGTCCCGGCCGCCTGGGTGGCCATTGGCAGGGTGGACTGGCCAGCCCGCCAGGCGCGGAACATCTCCTGCCCGAGGACAAGATTACGCTCGGCCACGGGGCTCAGCCCCTCGCGAACTTCGCCGAAGTTTTCGCCTTCGATGGCAAGTACGCTGGCCTCGGCGCATTGGCCAAAAAGGATCTCGGCCAGCGCCAGCACCGCCTCGGGCGACAGGCTGTGGCTATCGAGTGCGGCCTGCGGATCTCGGGAGAGACGCCGCAATTCGCAAGGCTCGGCAAGACCCGTCGCCGCATCGACGAAGAGCACGAGATCGACACCGGCAACCATCAGCGCATGATCGACAGTCAACTGGTAGTCGATCTCTACCCGGACTCCCGGCTCGGCCATCGCGGCCAGCCGTCGGGCGAATTCCGGGCCAAGTCCGTCGTCGCCGCGTCCCGGATTGCCATAGCCGATGACCAGCAGCTCGCCGGGGTCAGCCATTCCGGGACCTGCTGTCAACAAGCCGGCCTTCGGCATCGAACAGCTCGACCTTCAGCGGCATCTGTCCAAGGGCGTGCGTCGCGCAAGACAAACACGGATCGAAGGCGCGGATGGCGACCTCGACATGGTTCAGCATCCCTTCGCTGATCCGCTCCTGCCCGCCCAGATAGCGCACCGCCACATCCTTGACCGCGCGGTTCATGCCCTCGTTGTTGTGGGTGGTCGAGACGATGAGATTGCAGAAGGTCACCTGATCGTGCTCGTCGACCTGATAGTGGTGGATGAGGTTGCCGCGCGGCGCCTCGATCACGCCGATCCCTTCCCTCCGCCGCTCGCCCGTGGCGATAAGGTCGCGGCCCTGAAGATCGGCATCATGCAGGAGCTCGCGGATCTTCTCGACGCAATGCAGGACCTCGATCATGCGGGCCCAGTGATTGGCCAGCGCGGTGTCGTTGGGCCGCCCGCCCGTTGCTGCCTTCAGCTCGCGATGCGCGGCATCGGCCAAGGGCGTGTCGATGAAGGCCGCGACGTTCATCCGCGCCAGCGGCCCGACCCGATACCAGCCCGCCTCGGAGCCGAGATCCCGGATGAAAGGGAATTTCATGTAAGACCAGGGACGCACGTCCTCCACCAGGACTTCGTGGTAGCGGCTGTAGTCGAGCCCCTCGAAGATTGTTCCGCCCGCGGAATCGATGGCGCGCAACTGGCCATGGTAGAGATCAAGCGCGCCATCCCCGGCCCGGGCCAGTGCCATGTGGTTCGACGGAAAGGCCGCGAAATTCGCCACGAGATCAGCATGGTCCAGCGTGTAGCCGCGCGCCAGCGCCAGCGCATCCTGCGCCCAGGCCAGCATGTCGTCGACCTGCGCCAACAGGCGGTCGCGGATGGCAATGTCGAGATTGCGGTTGATCCCGCCCGGCACCGCCCCGGTGCCGTGGATCTTCTTGCCGGCGGTCGCCTCGATGATCTCCTGCCCGAAGCGGCGCATGGCGACGGCGCGGCGGCCAAGCTCGGGGTTCTCGCGGATCACCTCGAAGATGTTGCGCCGCTCGGCCGGAGCGCCAAAGCCGAACAACAGATCGGGCGCGGCAAGGTGGAAGAAATGCAGGACATGGCTTTGCATCACCTGCCCGTAATGCATGAGCCGGCGCATCTTTTCGGCGGTGGGCGGCAGCACATCGACGCCCACGATCATGTCCATCGCCTTTGCGGCGGCGAGGTGGTGGCTGACCGGGCAGATCCCGCAAAGCCGCTGCACGATCACCGGCACTTCCCACAGAAGCCGGCCACGGATGAACCGCTCGAAGCCGCGGAACTCGACGATATGCAGCCGCGCCTCGTCGACCTCGTTGCGGTCGTTCAGATGGATCGTGACCTTGCCGTGGCCTTCGACGCGGGTGACGGGGGAAATCTCGATCAGCCTTGGCTCGCCCATGGTCCGCTCCTAGTCGAACTTGATGAGGTGCGGGTCGAAGCCGCGGAACTTTCCGGACAACAGCCCGGTCAGCGCGGCAAAGATGATGTCGCCCGACGGCGCGCAGCCGGGGATCTGGTAGTCGATCTCGACCACGTCGGAACAGGGATAGACCTTGTCCAAAAGCAGCGGCAGCGCCGGGTCGTTCGGGATCGCATGGCCGGTGTTCCGGATATAGGGGCCGGTGATGTAGGCCTCTTCCAGACATTCCCGCAGCGCCGCGTCCGAATGCATGATCGCGTTCCGCATGGCCGGCAGCCCGCCCATGATCGCGCATTGGCCGATCGCCACCAGCACATCGCAGTGGCGGCGGAACTCGCGCAGGACCTCGACATTCTCCTCGTTGCAGCAGCCGCCCTCGATGATGCCGATGTCGCAGCGGCGGGTGAAGGTCTTGAGGTCGGTCAGGGGCGAGCGGTCGAACTCCACCAACTTCATCAGCGCCATCAGGCGTTCGTCGATATCGAGCAGCGCCATGTGGCAGCCGAAACAGCCGGCCAGGGAAACGGTGGCGACGCGGGGCTTGCGATCCTCAATCATCGCGACGTTCCTCGATGTCCTCGCCGATCAGCGCCTTGTCGAATTCCCGCTCGCCGATCGGGATGCGGAAGCCCACGCGCTTGCGGATGATACAGCCGACCGGGCAGACCTCGGCCGAAATGGCGTGGTCGGTGATCGCCGCATCGGTATGGGCAAGGTCCGGGCCGTTGACCGCAACGCGGCGGTGGATGCCGCGGCCGACATAGCCGAAGACTCCCTTGTGATCGACATCCTGCGACGCGCGGATGCAGCGGCCGCAGGTGATGCAGCGGTTGGTGTCCAGCGCGACGTCGGGATGACTGGCATCCAGTGGCCGGGTCGGCTGAAGGAAGGGAAAGCGCGACGGCGCGGTCAGGCCCAGCCGGTAGGCCATCGCCTGCAGTTCGCAATTGCCGCTGGCTTCGCAGATCGGGCAAAGGTGGTTGCCCTCGTGGAACAGCATCTCCACGAGGTCGCGGCGCAGCTTGACCATGTGCGGAGTTTCGTTCTCGACGACCAGATCAGGGGCGGCCGGTTGCGTGCAGGCAGAGACGCTGCGCCCCCCCGCCTTGACGGTGCAGACCCGGCAACTGCCCTGATGGCGCAGGCCTTCGTGATCGCAGAGCCGGGGGATGTAGATGCCTGCCTCGTCCGCCGCCTCCATGATCGTCTGGCCCGGACGGGCCGCGATCTGGACCCCATCAATGGTGATGTGGAAGGCAAGCTCGCTCATTCGCCGAAATCCCTGTCGAAGATGTAGGATCGCCGCTTGGCGAGCTTTCGCGCGGTGTCGATGGCGGACTGGACGTCGAAGGAAGCTCGGACCCGGTCGGAGGACGGCTTGATGACCGCCGAATAGATCAGCGGGAAATTCTCGAGCGTGGTCAGAACCGGCCGGGGCGAGGTCTGGCCGAGCCCGCAGCGGCTGGTCTCGATGATGGTCTGCGACAGGTCGCGCAGATAGTCCACGTCCTCGGGGTTGGCGAGGCCGCGGCGGAACTTGCCGATGGCCTGCTGCAAAAAGACATTCCCTACCCGGCAGGGCGTGCAGTAGCCGCAGCTTTCATGCACGAAGAACGACAGGTAATACTCGACAATCTCGAGCAGATTCCGCCGGGGAGAGAACACGATCACCGCCCCGCCGGTGGCGAGATCATCGAAGGTCAGCCTCCGGTGGAAATTCGCGCGATCCACCATCGTTCCCGACGGCCCGCCGACCAGCACCGCTGCCGCGTCTTCACCTCCGACAAGTCGCAAAAGCTCGGCCAGTTCCAGCCCGTAGGGCAGTTCATAGACGCCCGGATTGAGGCAATCGCCCGAGACGCTGAAAAGCTTGGTGCCATGGCTGCCCTCGGTTCCCATGGCATGGAACCACGTCGCCCCGCGGTCGAGGATGCGCGCGGCATGGCAGAAAGTCTCGACGTTGTTCACGACCGTCGGGAAGCCGAGGTAACCACGGTTGACGGGGAAAGGCGGGCGGGTCTTGGGCTCGCCCGGCAGACCCTCGCAGGAGGAGATGAGCGCCCCCTCCTCGCCGCAGATATAGGCGCCTGCCCCCATCTGGATGCGCAGGTCGAAATCGAAGCCCGACACGCCCCCGATCCCCTGCCCCAGCTGGCCCTTCGCGCGCCGTTCGTCGATCACGGCCTGGAGGTGGTCGCGCAGAAAGACGTATTCACCGCGCAGGTAGAGGATGCCTTCCGTCGCGCCGACCGCCCGCGCCGCGATGGTCATGCCCTCGATCAGCAGGTGCGGGCGCTCGACCAGCAGGACGCGGTCCTTGAAGGTACCTGGCTCGCCTTCGTCGGCGTTACAGATGACATAGCGGCGCTCGGCAGGCTCGGCGGCGGCGAACCGCCATTTCCGCCCGGTGACGAAGCCGGCGCCACCGCAGCCGCGCAAGCCGCTCGCCTCGACCATGTCGATGATCTGCGCCGGGGTCATGTCGAGCGCGGCGTGCAACCCCGCGTCGGACGGAACCGGCCCGAGCAGGCTGGCACCGGCATGGCGCACATTGTCCGCCACCATGCGCCGGACCCGCTCTTGCGGCGGCATGGCCGCGTATCCCGGCAACGCCACCTCCTCTGGCGCCACCCCGTCGCGCAGGGCGGCGGCGATGGCGCGCGCGCGGTCGGGCGTCAGGTTCGTCACCACCACATCATTGATCATCGCCGCCGGGGCCTGGTCGCAAAGCCCGATGCAGGGCGTGTAGTCCAGCGAGAAGGCTGCGTCGCGCGACGTCTCGCCCATGCGGATGGCAAGACCCTCTTCAAACGCGGCCGCGACCGCCTCCATCCCGGCGAAGCGGTCGACGATGTCGTCGCAGAGGCGGATCGTCACCCGGCCCTTGGGAGCGAGCGAGAAGAAGGAATAGAAGCTCGCCACGCCTTCCACCTGGATCCGGGTCAGCCCGGTCCGCGCCGCAATCTGCTCCAGGCTTTCGGGAGAAATCCAGCGGTCGCGGTCCTGCACAGCGCGCAGGATGTCCATCATCCTGTGTGGATCATTCCCGAAGGCGGCGCAAATCTCGGCGACTGCCCGGCCCTCGCGGTCCGAGGGACCAGGTTGCGTCAAGCCTGCCTGTTCGCGAGACGATCCCAACGGTGCCGCCCATCATGTCCCGGACGCGATGCCCGCGCCTCCTCCGGTTCCACTCTGGCATGTGGCTGTGACGCGAGGCAACAAATCAGTTGAAGCAAGAACGAGCCGTCAGCTTCGTATCCGGCCGACGGCCTGGACCAGTCGCATCAGCCAGCCCTCTTCTGATACTGCCCCGGAGCAATTCCAAACTCTTTCTTGAAGGCCCGGCTGAAGGCCTCCTCCGAGTCATAGCCGACCGAATAGCCAACCTGCGCAACGGTTTGCTGGCTCTCGGCAAGACTGATCCTGGCCGTCCGCAGGCGCCAGGCCTTGAGATAGCTCATGGGCGGCAATCCGGTGGCCGCGGCAAAGCGGGTAATGAAGGCGGTGCGGGAAAGTCCCGCCTCGCGAGCCAGAGCCTCGACCGACCAGTCGTTGCTGATCGACCTGTGCATCATCGACACCACCCGGCCAATCTGGGAGTCGCCGATGGCGCGCAGCCACGAAGTTTCATCCTCGGCGGAGGTGGCCGCAAAGTTGCGGACCGCCTCGACGAACAGCAGTTCTGACAGCCGCGACATGATGCTGGAGGACGCAGGGCGGCCCTGCGACAGTTCCGAAATCGCAAACTGCATCGAGGACTCGATCCAGTCGCCGGTGCCGACGCTTGCGACATTGATCTTCAACAGTCTCGGAAGCGTCGCGAACAACGGGTTGAAGTCATTGCTGGACAGAAAGCCACAGAGCAGATGGCAGGCCTCACCGGTCCCGCCAAACTTCAGATGCGATATGCCGTCGACGGGTGGCGGCAGCACCAGCCTGTCCACCATCGGCGGCAATTCCGGCGAACTGGAGACGACGTGATGGTCGTTGCGCGGCAGCATCACGATCTCGCCGGCGGAAACCTTGACCGGCGGCAGCATGCCCACCGCGATATACATGCTGCCCTTGACCACATAATGATAGGCCACGATCTGGCCTGGCTCGAGATCGAAGGTCAGGCATTCCTCTGGTGTCACCGCGGCGGCGACGCTCCAGGGCGCAGTCAGTTCCGAACTCAGGAAGACCCCGCCCGAAAGGCGGACCATGCGCAAGACATCGCTGAGCGGATCATGCATCCTCCTGCCTCCCGGTCAGATCTACTGACTCTCGTCAACTCCGGTCTGTCTACTTTTGCGATGGCGTGTCGTGATCCCGCTCGCAAAGCTGGTCCCGACGCATGGGGCCTATTGCGGCCCGGGTGATTGTCTCACCGATTCAGGTGGCATGAAAGCAAGGACTTTCCACCAATCGGATCGCCATTCGCGCGTTCGACCATCGCCATCCCCTCGGGGGTGCCGGCCGGGCCGTTCGTCCAGACAGACAAAACCAACGATCGACCCGCCCTTCCTGTCAGGCGCCCGCCATGCGCGGCTGGACCCATTTCGGCAAAAAGCCAGTCGCGCCAGCCAGGATGTCCTGGCCTACTTCAAGCCCCAAGGCGCGGAGATCCGAGGTCACGCCGCCGTTTTCGAATGCGGCAAGGCTATCGCTCGCGCCGCCGAGATGCCGTCCGCCAATGAAGACCTGTGGAAGCGTCGCCGAACCGACCTTGTTCCGCAGCGCCCATCGCAGCCTGTCGCCGGCGCGGTCGGCACGGTAGGCGGGAGCGTCAAGGTTCACGGCCCGGAACGGTATGCCGGCCCCGCGCAGGAAGCGGTGCACGGACCAGCTGAATTCGCACCATTCCAGACCGAAGACGACCACCGGATCGGTGCCGCTGCCGACCAGCGCTTCAAGCGCCGCAACATCCTCTTCGGGCAGGTCGCGATGGGGCGGTGCGATCGGGACCTGGATCGAACCCCCGAAACGGTGCCCGGGAGTGGAGTTCGACAGGGCCAATTCCTCGCCGGTCATCTCCTCGGGGATATCGGCAAAAAGCGGTGTCGAGAGATAGCGCTCACCGGTGTCAGGTAACATGGCAAGGACCCGGGACCCCGGGGCGGCGCGTTGCGAAATCGCCATCGCGGCGGCAAAGGTCGCGCCGCTGGTTATACCGCAAAAGATGCCTTCGCGCGTCGCGAGCTTTCGCGTCCAGGCGATCGCGTCATCGCCCGTCACCGGTTCGATCACGTCGATCAGGCTCGCCTCCAGTGCGGTTGCGGCGAAGGGCGGGACGAAGTCGGGCGTCCAGCCCTGCATCGGGTGCGGCCTGAACACCGGATGGCTTTCGGAGGGCACCCCGTCCGGTCGCATCGGCTGGAAGCGGCCAGAGGCGAGGATCTGGGCGTTCTCCGGCTCGCAGCCGATGATCCGTGTCCGAGGGCTGCGCTCCTTCAAGACCGAGGCGACCCCGAGCATTGTCCCGCCCGTGCCCAACCCGCTGACGAAATAGTCGAGTCCATCCGCCCCAAAATCCGCGAGGATCTCTTCGGCGGTGGTTCGGGCGTGGGTCTCGGCATTGGCGGGGTTGTCGAACTGGCGGGCCAGGAACCAGCCATGTTTCTCGGCCAGCTGTGCGGCTTTCTCGATCATGCCGCTGCCCTTGTTGGCCGCAGGCGTCAGCACGACCTTTGCCCCGAGGAAGCGCAGCAGCCTGCGCCGTTCGACGCTGAAGCTTTCCGCCATGACGATGACCAGCGGATAGCCCTTCTGCGCACAGACCAGAGCGAGGCCGATGCCGGTATTGCCGCTCGTTGCCTCGACCACGGTCTGGCCGGGGCGCAACCGCCCGTCTCGTTCGGCTGCCTCGATGATGCCGAGTGCAATGCGGTCCTTGACCGAACCGAGTGGATTGAAGGCCTCGATCTTGACGAACATCTCGATCCCTTCGGGCGCAAGGTTGTTGATGCGCACGACCGGGGTGTTGCCGATGGTGCCAAGGATGGAAGAGCGGATCGAAGACACGGACTTTCCTTTCAGTTGGTGTGGTTTGGGGGAGGCGCGTCAGACCCGGGCCGGACGCGAAGGTGGGCGACGAAGGATGCCGGGCGCGTGGTCAAGGGCCGACAGCAGCAGGAAGGAGGCGAAACCGAAGGTGGTGGCGGTGCGGAAAGCGAGGTCGTAGCTTCCGGTTGCGTCGAAGAAGGCCCCACCCAGGTAGCCCCCGGCGCCCATGCCGGCCCAGGCGATGAAGAGGATGTAGCCGACGGCTGCTCCCAGGCGGGGAGCCGGCGCTTCCTCGCGGATGCACAGCAACATGCAGGTCATGTTGCCCGAGAAGGCGAAACCGAACACGGCCGAGAGGATCATCAGCGCCTGAGCGTCGCTCAGCGCCGGAAAGACCATCAGGCTGGCCGCCTGGCCGAAGGCGGCGATCCGGTAGGTGCGAACGTTGCCGATGCGGTCGGCCAGAAGACCGAAGGCGATCCGCCCGATGGACCCGCTGCCCATCGCCAGAAGAAGGCTCGTCGCACCCAGACTGGAGGATCCGCAGATCATCGCCACGAATCCCGCAAGGTGGACCAGCGGCATGCCCATGCAGGCGCAGCAGAAGAAGGCGGCGCATGCGAGCGTCATCATCCGCGGCGTCATCAGCGTCGCACCCTGGCCTGCCATCGTTGCAGACGATCGGCGAGGCTGCCGGAAACGGACGCTCAGAAAGACGCCAGTCTGCACACAGGCCATCAATGCAGCGAGCATGACATAGGCTTGGCGCCAGCCCCCCGCGGCGATGAGCATTTCGGCAAGATAGGGCAAGACCCCCTGCCCGAGCGCACCGCCCGCCGTCACGATCCCCATCACCAGTCCCCGTCGGGCCGGGAACCAGTCGCTCGCCACGGCGACATAGGGGGCGTAAAGCGCGCCGAAGCCGAAGAAGCCGAGAAGCAGGTGCGCGGCCAGGAACTGCCAGAGGGCGGAGGTGACCGATATCAGCGCGAGCGGCAGGACCTGGCAGACCCCGCCCATGGCCAGCATCCAGCGCAGATCGACCCTGTCGGACACCCGTCCCCAGACCAGCCCCCCTGTCGCCATGCCCATGGCCGCACAGACATAGCCGAGGCTGACATCCGCGCGGCTCCAGCCGAACTCGGCGACCAGAGGCCCCATGAAGACCGAAGACAGGATCATCACGCCGAAGCCGCTGGCCATGCCAAGCGTTGCTCCGGCAATGGCGAGACTGCCGCGGAGGCTGCCGGGCCGCCGCTCTTGCCGCGGCCGGATCTTTGCCAGGTTGGTGGAGATCGGTGTCATGAGAAACCCCTTCGCAGTCGGCGCGTGTCACGCGGCGCGGCGTTTGCTGGTGTCGAGATGGGCCTTGATGAGCGAAGCAAGGTCCTCCGCATCGCGGCCGCAGCCGCCGATGAATGACGACTGCCGCCGCCGCAGGAAATTGAGGCCGATTGTGAAAAGCCCCGGCACCGCGAGCGCGCCCTGGTCATGGAGCAGCTCGCCGCGGCTGTCCGTCACCGGCAGGTGCAACCACGGGTAGCTGCGGCCATAACCCGTCGCCCAGACGACCGATCGGATGCCGCGATCGAAGAGGTCGATCGCCTCGGCGTCGCGGCGGGCGATGATCGGCATGCGCGCCTCTGGATCGGCGGCTTCGGCCGGCAGGCCGCTGTGGCCGATTGCAAGATCCAGCCGGTCGAGCATCTTGAGCCTGCGTGCATGGGCCAGTTCCGTGCTGGCTTCGAGGCTGTCGTCGAACTCCGCCCGCCGCCCCACCGTCCCGCAAAGCCGGCCAACCAGATGCACGCCCTGGGCGCGCAGCGTGGCCAGACTGATGTCGCGGTTCCCGGCCGAGCCGATCAGTTGCAGAGACGGCTGGCGCAGCATCGCCTCTCGATGGGCAGGATCGGTGATGGGCTCTGCCAGGATCCCGAGCATGTCAAGCCAGCGGTAGAAGTCCCTGCCCCGGTACCGGCGGGGGGCGCCGAGATGCTCGCCCACCGAAAGCGTGACCTGCCTGCCCGAAGCCTGGATCTCTTCGGCGAGCTGGACGCCGGACGCCGCGGCGCCGACAACGAGCACACCGCCGTCGGGAAGGTCGCGGGGCCGCCTGTAATGGGCGGCATCCATCTGGTAGAGCCGCGGGTCCAGCGCCACGGCCACGCCCGGGCGACGCGGATGGTCGCAGGCCCCGGTCGCGATGACGACGGACCTGGCGCGCCAGTTGCCGACGGTCGTCTGGATCGCAAAGCCTACGCCCTCGACGGCAAGCCGCCGCACATCGGCGCCGCTCATCAGCGGCACGGACATGCTCTGGGCGTAACGGTCGAGGTAGCGGGCGAAATCGGCGGCCGGCATGAAGCCGTCGGGGTCAAACCCGTCATGCGGCAGGCCGGGCAAGGCGCTCATCCCGGTCGTGGTCAGAAGATTGAGCGACTCCCATCTCTGGGAAAACCAGCGCTCTCCCGCCCTGCCCCGTTCGAGCACGACATGGTCAACGCCTAGCGGCGAAAGGCTGTGGCTGGTCGCAAGGCCGGCCTGGCCTCCGCCGATGATCGCGACGTCGGTGGTCTTCATGGTCGTTCCGCCTGATGGAGGGCCGGACTGCCCGCGGGAGCGGGGGCAGCCCGGCGCCGATTCACGCCTGGGGTGTCTTCATCCCGACCGAAACGGGCACGCCCCTGGTCAGGACGTCGAAAACCGCCGACCGCGCCCGCGACTGCATCAGGATCTTCTCGAGGTCCTCTTTCGAGGCATCGCCCCTGATGTCGAAGTTGATGCGGATGTCCTGAAAGCCGTTACGAACCTCGTTGGAGATGCCAAGGATGCCACGTAGGTCGATGTCCCCCTCGATGCTCGAGGAAACGCTGTGCAGCCTGATCCCGCGGGCGGCGGCGATGTTGCCGATGCCAGAAGTCAGGCAGGCCGCCAGTGCATGCAGCAGCCATTCGACCGGCGTGGGGCCGTTGTCGGCGCCGCAAAGCACCTCTGGGTGATCGCCGTCGGCGAGATAGGTCGCCTTGTGGGTCAGCTCTGCGCCCGCGCCGAAGAAACCATGCATCCGGCTTTGGCTGTGGGTGCCGGTCTGCCAGGTGTTCTCGGCGCGGAAGGTGAAGCGTGCAAGATCCGGCTGGCCAGCCACAGCGTTGATTGTGGCCAGAAGCGTTGGAGTGTTCACTCCGTTCATCGCCACGGGTTCGCGTTTGGCTTTCGGGGCAAGGGTATTCATGTCGTTCATGGAATTCTCCTCCAGGTTCAGGGTTCGTGTTGGTCAAGGGTGCAGGCCGCCGGCCCGTTCGCGTCTGCGAGCGGTGCGTCCGGCGTGCCATCGATGTGCAGGGAGTCCGACCCGTCCTTCTGACCGGGTCTTCGACTGCGGGTCTTAGCGGTCAGGCAACCGGCCGGTGCGGACCGCGAAGCTGATGTCAGCCCGGTTCAGGCCGATGTCGCGCAACATGTGATCGTCCATCGCGTTCACGTCCGCGATATCGCGCTTCAGGCGCAGGGCTTTCGCCGCGCGCGCCAGTCGCGCCCGGATAAACCCGGGGGCCGAGGTCGACAGGCGGCCAAGCCGCGACGGTGCGACAAACGCCGGGGTTTCGTAGATCGTCATGACTTTCTCCATTGGTTGGACTTCAAATTTGACACCGGATTCCATCGCTTGACGGATGCTGCTTCGCGCCGGGTCCGGTCTGGTGTCAGATGTTCTATCCAGCGAGACCGGCTGCGCTAATGATCGCCCGGACGGCTTTCCTGACCGGACGTACAATTCTCGGGCCTTTGTCCGGATCGCAGCGACGACGTCTGCCTGCGAGACCGCGAAATGGCAGAAGACAGCGCGAAGCCCTCGTGCAGGCTCGGTGAGAGAGGAAGGTCGGCGAGTGCTTTCGGCTGGCATGGCGGGCCTCGGTCCATTCGGTGTGGGACCGTTATCGCAAGTCAGCGTTGGAGCCTGCGTTGTATTCAGAGTGGAAAATTAGCCTGCCCAGCGTTTGAACTGCGTGTAACCGCTGCGCGCCTGGAGCTCGGTAACGACCCTACTGCAGGGGCCAACTGTCGGGCGGAACCGGCCAGCAGGTCTCTGCGCAGAAGGCATCGAGCGCATCGAGACAATGCCCCAAGGCCGGCTCATCCTGCAAAAGGACATGGTTGTCGCTTTCCAGAGGCACGAAACGGGCGCCCGGTATCCGCGCCGCGAGTTCCAAACCGGACTCAAAAGGAACGACCCGGTCTTCCCGCGCGTGGATCACCAGGGTCGGAACGCGCACAAGCGGCAGAAGCTCCGAGACGTCAATGTGGCTGGCCATCTGCGACAACGCCAAGGCGTTCTCCGCAGACATGGTCTTTCGCTGCAGTTCGGCCATGGCGGTAAGGTGTTCGGTCGTGGCCCTTGGAATGAAGCGATGCACGAACATGTTGCGGAAGATCGGGTTATCGCCGCCCCAACCATCGCGAAGCAGCGTCTCGAGCGCATCTCGAAGCGCAAGCTCCTGCGGGTTGCCGCGCTTGCGCGCGCCACGCGCAAAACCACCGTAAAGGATTAACCGTTGAACGCGATCGGGATGACGAACCGCATAGGCAATCGCGAAAGCGGCACCCTGCGAGATGCCAAGCAGCGAAAACCTTTGAAAGCCGGACGCCTCGACAACGCTCTCGAGATCACCAAGCATCGCCTCGAACGAAAGGTCGCGCACATGCCAGTCCGAAAGACCATTGCCCCTTTCGTCATACCGGAGGTAGGTGAAGCGCTGCTGCAATGCGTCTATCCAGTGTCGCCAGATAGGGGTCTCGGCATCGAACTGGATATGCGACAGCCAGTGGGCCGCGCGCACCATAAGCGGACCGCGGCCGCCCATCGAATACGCAAGCCGTGTTCCATCTTTGCCCGTGCAATAGCGCACGTCGTAGGAAACCCTCGCAGGGAGTGGATGGTCGGCTGCAACCGTGCGGCCTGCGCCGCTCGAACTCCTTGCGGCTGCAATAAGGGCCACGGCCTCCGACGCTGCCGGCGCATCATCCGGCGATAGCAGCCTCAATGCATGGGCATAGGGCCGGTTCCGATCCGGCTCGCTTTCAAGACGCTGCGCAAGCGTCTCAAGCAGCCGGCGGGCAACGAGTTCGAGTTGATCGGCCATCGCTATGCGCCAGGCTTCAAACGCGGGGCAATTCGGCATGGCGAGATCATCGAGAAATGGACCGCGCACCATGACAGCCAGGGACTCAAGCCGTTCGGTCGGGAGCCGGTCGAAACCCTCGCTCGCTGCTTGGGTCAGTTCCACGCAATCGAGAGCAAATGCGCCGGTGATCAGTTGGGCGGAATTGCGGTTGGCATCGATCAGTTCCCGCCCATCAGCGTTCAGGGCAGAGCGGAGTTTCGACAAGCTCCAGCGCAGGGCGCCTCTGGGGTCGTCAGGCACATCCCAGAACAATTCGCAGAGACGCTCGCGACGCTGAGGGCGGCCGCTGACAGCCAGATACGCGAGAAGCGCCCGAGTCTTGCGTGAGGCAGGCAAGATCACGTCTTCGGCGCCGCGCGTGACTGTCAGATCTCCAAGAACACCGATGCGGAGGATTGTCATCAGTTCAGTCCACCCAACCAGTCGCCTGTAGGGAGCTATCAGAATGACTATCCGCGCCAGACTTCAGGGGGTCAAGCGGAGGGTCTGTTCCCTGATCGCGCGAGACACTCTGCATGAATCGCCGCGAACCGTCGAAGCCTCTCGTCGTCACCCCCCCGGTGCCGTCCGGCCGGAGAACCGGGGACTCGGGCGGCAAAGGAAGCAGAGTTCGGTTCCGGCGCGGGCTGCATCGCTGGCGAAGATGATTGCGCCGTCGAGAGGCGCGATGATGGCGCGCCCGTCCTGCCGAGTGCCGATCCGTTCGCCCGCCCTCACCGTTTCCCCTGCCCGGTATCGGCGCGACAGGCGGTCACCGTCCGCCAACGCCATCACCGGTTCGGTGATCTCCAGGGCCTGGCGAGGGGGACGGGCCGGCGGCAGGGCGAGTTCGATCAGCCTGAGATGGGCGAGGCCGCGCAGGATGGCGGCATAGCCGACATCCGCAGCATCCGGGGCGCCATGCTGACCGCATTCCACCGTCACGCCATATGCGCCTGAAAAGCGCATGTATTCCGTGGTCCCAATGGCGGCGGCGGAGGCCGGAACCTCGGCCAGCCCAAGGCCGGCCCGCAGGTCGCGCGAGCGTTCGTGTGCCGCCACCCAGCCATGGACGATCAGCGGCAGGCCAAGCGCCAGCGCCAAGGCCTCTTCCGCGGCGGCATGGGCGAAGGGCTCGGGTCCCGCCTGGCTGTCATCTGGACCGACAAGCACCATCGGCTCACCGTCGGCCGAGAAGGAATGAAGGTCGATGAGGACGTCATGCGCCCGCAGAAGCGGGCAGAGAATGTTCGCGACCCGGTCCTCGTGGCAGTCCGGAGCGGGATATTCCGCGAGGTTGCGGTTCAGGTTCCGCTCACCCTCGCGGGTTCCCTGCCGCCAGGCGAGCGTGTTCACGACCGGCACGAAGGTGACCGATCCGCGCTGGAGGCGAAGCGCACCGCTGCGGAATGCGGCGATGGCGCGTTGGATCGCGCGGGGGCCGGCCGGTTCGTCGCCATGAACCGCGCCGGTCACGATCACCCGAGGGCCCGGCGTCAGACCGTGGAAGGCGACGGTCTCGATCGGCTGCGGCGTCGTTTGCTCCGCAACTTCCGGACTGTCCATCGGTGCGATGTCGACCATCATCCCCGGCCGAAGGCGGCGGACAAGCTCGCCGACCTGATCATGGGCAATCACCACGCAGCCGGCCGTGGCCGAGAAGTCGGGGCGGGCGACATGCAGGAAGATCGCCGAGCCGCAAAAGGGCTCGGTCACGGAGTCATTCCAGCCGATCGGGATGATCAGATCGAAGATCCGGTCGCCAAGCCGCGTGGGCGTGGTCGGGTCGGTGTCGAAGACCATCCGGTTGTAGAAGGGAGTGAAGGCGTCTTCCGGCCAGCTGTAGTTTGCAGGTTTCGGCAGGAAGGGAAAATCGAGCCCCTCGAACTGCGACGCCGGGAAGGCCGTGGGATCGAAGAAGCCGTAGCGCAGCGGGAAGCAGCCGATCGGCGTCGCCCCGTCACCTTCCCGCTTAAGGTGTCCGGGCAGCAGGCCGCCCCGCCCCGTCGCGCAAGGCACGCTCCAGTCGTCGATGGTCAGCGTTCCGACATGCGGGCGCGCCGGATCGGCCCCGACGCGGACCCGGATCACCGGCTGGGCAAGGCTTCCATCGCGAAATTCGGTCGATGGCATGGTCAAAGGTCCTTTCCGGCAAAATGGCAGCGGGCCGCGTGATCTTCGCCCATCTGCGTGAAGTCCGGGACTGCCCCCGAGCGGCAGACAGCCTCGGCCAAGGGGCAGCGGGGATGGAAGGCACAGCCGGGCGGAGGCCGCAGCGCCGATGGCGCTTCCCCGGTCAGACGCGTCCCTCCGGTCACATGGCCAGTCGCCCCGGGAACCGACGCGAGCAGTGCCCGCGTATACGGATGCGCGGGCCGGGCCATGACCGCGTCCCATCTTCCGACCTCGACGAAGCGGCCCAGATACATCACCGCGATGCGGTCGCTCATATGCCCGATGACGCCGAGGTCATGCGAGATCATCAGCAGTGCGACGCCGAGTTCGGACTTGAGGTCGAGCAGGAGGTTGATGATCTGGGCGCGGATCGACACGTCCAGCGCCGAGACCGGCTCGTCGCAGATCAGGATGCGCGGCTCGACCACCAGCGCCCGTGCGATGCACAGGCGCTGGCGCTGGCCGCCCGAGAAGGCGCGCGGATAGCGGTCCATCGCGGCGGGGTCGATGCCGACCCGCTGCAGCAGCGCCGCCACGCGCGCCTCGACCTCGTCCGGCCGGCAGAGGCCGTGCAGCAGCAGTGGCGCGCCGAGGGTCTGGCGGATGGTCATGCGCGGGTTCAGGGACGAGAACGGATCCTGGAACACCATCTGGATCTCGCGCGCCCGCCGACGCACGTCCGAATTGCCGTCAAGGCCGGGCAGCAGGATGGATCCCTCGGTCGGCTGGATCAGCCCCATAACCGCCTGCGCGAGCGTCGATTTCCCGCAACCCGATTCGCCTACGAGGCCAAGGCATTCCCCGGCATTCAGGCTGAACGACAGACCGTCCACAGCCTTCAGCGTCTGTACCTCGAAGCCCTTGCGCAGGCGATAATGCACGCGAAGATCCTCGACCCGCAGCACTTCGGCTGTGGCGGGAGGGGACGTGGGGCGGAGCGGGATGACGTCAGCCATGATGGAAACAACTCACCTTGCCGCCCTCGGGCAGCGGCGTCAGCCGGGGGACCTGCGCCGTGCACTGTTGGTCGGCACGCGGGCAGCGCGGCGCAAAGTGGCAGCCAGGCGGGCGCTGCCCGATTGGGGGAACCATGCCAGGAATCTCGGCCAGCGGGTGCTGACCTTCGACCAGCCTTCGACCGGGCCTTGGCAAAGCGGCGACAAGGCCCTGGGTATAAGGATGCTGGGCGTGGGCAAAGATCCGCGCGGCTGTCTGCTCTTCGACGATGCGGCCGGAATACATCACCGCCACGCGGTCGCAGATGTCGGCGACATGGCCCAGATCGTGGGAAATCATCAAAACCGCCGTCCCCTTCCGCCGGCAGAGATCAAGGATCAGTTCGGTGATCTCGGCCTGGATCGTCACGTCCAGTGCCGTGGTCGGCTCGTCCGCGATCAGGAGCGTCGGGCTGCAGGCCAGTGCGATGGCGATCATCACCCGCTGGCGCATCCCTCCGGAAAGCTGGTGCGGAAAGTCGGCGCAGCGGCGCTCGGGGCTGGGAACCTGCACCTGTTCGAGCGCGGTGACAGCGCGGCGGCGGGCGCTGGACCGGCTAAGCCCTTCATGCAGGATGAACATCTCGGCGATCTGGTCGCCGACCCGCATCAGCGGGTTCAGCGCGGTCATGGGTTCCTGGAACACCATGGCGATACGGCCGCCCCTGAGCTTGCGGAAATCGCGCTGTGGCAGGCCGAAGATGTCGCGCCCCTCGAAAATCGCGCGGCCGGCCGAGATGCGCAGCGGCGGCTGGAGCAGTCCGGCAATGGCGAGGGCACAGATGCTCTTGCCGCAGCCGGATTCGCCGACAAGACCAAAGACCTCGCCGGCGCGGATGTCGAAGCTCACCCCTTCGGCGGCAAGCGGCGCCGTGGCCTCGGCACCGACCGCGATCGACAGGCCTTCCAGCGCCAGAATGGGGGCGTCGCCGCTCACCGGTCCGACCTCCCTTGCGGGTCGAGAAGGTCCCGCAGACCGTCCCCCAGCATGTTGAACCCGAGTACGGTCACGAAAAGCGCGATCCCCGGATAGATCGCAATCCAGGGCGCGACCATCAGTTGTTCGCGCGCCCGCGCCAGCATCCCGCCCCAACTCGGCTCGGGCGGCACGACGCCGAGGCCGATGAACGACAGGGCCGCCTCGGCGAGGATGGCCGATCCGATGCCCATGGTCGCCACCACGACCAGAGGGCCTGCGGCATTGGGCAGGATCTCGCGGAACATCAGGTGGGTCTTGCCGAAGCCGAGTGTCTCGGCCGCCTGGACGTAGTTCTGCGACTTCTGGCTAAGCACCTGCGCCCGCGAGATGCGGCAACTGTAGGACCAGTCGGTCAGGCCAAGCGCGATGAACAGGCTGACAAGGCCAGGGCCGAGAAGGGTCATCAGCGCCAGCGCGAAGACGATGGTCGGGATCGCCAGCATCAGGTTGGTCAGGCCCTGCACGAACTCGTCCCACCAGCCGCCGAAATACCCCGCCGTCACGCCAAGCGTCACGCCGACCAGGGTGTTCATCGACTGCACGACCAGTCCCACCATCAGCGAAACCCGCGCCCCGTAGAGGATGCGCGAAAGCACGTCGCGCCCCTGCTCGTCGGTGCCGAGCAGGAAGCCCGAGCCGGGGGGAAGCGTGGCATTGTTGAGGTCGGCGAAGGTCACGGGATCATGGGGAGCGAGCCATGGCGCGAGAAGCGCGACAAGGATGAGGATCGCTATGATCGTCAGCCCGGCGAACAGGTTGAACTGCCTCATCCCCGGACCTCACCGATACCGGATACGGGGGTCGATCAACACATAGGCCATGTCGACCAGAGTGTTGATGACAAGGAAGAACAGGATGATGACCAGCACGCAGCCCTGCACCATGGGGATGTCGCGCTGCGCCACCGACTGGGTCAGCAGCGCCCCGACCCCGGGCCAGGAAAACAGGTTCTCGATGATCACCGATCCGCCGAGCATAGAGCCGAACTGGAGGCCCACGGTGGTGAGGATCAGCACCAGCGCGTTGCGGGCCATGTGTCGGGTCACCACACGGGTCTCGGACGCGCCCTTGGACCGGGCCGTGCGGATGTAGTCGGCCGACATGGTTTGAAGCACGGCCGCCCGCGTCGTCCGCGCGATCAACGCCATCGGCGCAACGCCCAGGGTCAGGGCGGGCAGCAGCAGATGGACAAAGTCGCCACGTCCGTAGCCGAAGGTCGGCAGCCATCGCAGTTCCAGCGAAAACAGGAACATCGCCAGCAGTCCGAACCAGAAGGCCGGAATCGACAGGCCCGAGATCGCCAGCATCATCGCGCCCGCATCCATCCAGGTGCCGTGGCGGGCGGCCGCCAGGAACCCGAGCGGAACTCCCACCAGAACCGCGAAAACAATCGCCGCCACGGCCAGGCGAAGCGAGGCCGGAAGCCGTTCGAGAAGGATGTCGGCCACCGGCCGCCGCATTGCGAAGGACTTGCCGAGGTCGCCCTGCACAAGCCCGGCGATGTAGCGTCCGAAACGCTGCGGCACCGGCTCGTCAAGGTGAAGCTCGGCGGCCATGCGTTCCTTCAGTGCGGCGTTGATCTCGCGCTTTTCGCCTCCCATCGAATTGACGAAGGAGCCGGGGATGACGCTGAACAGCAGGAAGATCAGCAGAACCGACGCCAGCAGCGTGACAACCGATTGCAGCAGGCGTCGAAGCAGCAGGAGCGCCATCGTCCATGTCCCTCGTTGGCGGCAATGGGAAAGGGGCGCGGCCGCAGCCCGCCCCTATCCGCGTCCTCAGTTTTCTCGCCCGGGGGCGTCTTCGGCAAGCCACATGTCGTCGACCTCAAGTATCGCGGTCTCGGTCACGTTACCCGCAGCGCCGTGCAGCCAGGGCTGAACCGCAAGGATGCCCTTGTTGTAGTTGTGGAACCACACCGGGGCCTTGTCCTGAATATAGGCATCGGCCTTCTGGACGATCGCCAGCCGTGCGGCCTCGTCCTGGGTGGCGGCCGCCTCGTCGAACATCGCGTCGAAGGCCGGGTCCTTGAAGGCCGTGGTGTTGCAAGCCGACCGGCTCACGCGGCTGTCGAAGCAACGCAGGGCAGTGATCGGGTCGGGTCCGGTGCCGGCCGAGCGGATCCAGGCCATCGCGGTGCCGTTGTTGCGCGCCTCGGCGATAACAGCGGAATCCGCGACCACCATGTTCACGTTGATGCCGACCTCCTTGAGGAACGGCGTCATCGCCTCGACCACGCCGCGGCCCGAGGTCGAATCCGTGACCATCACTTCCATGTCGAAGCCGTTCGGATAGCCCGCCTCGGCCAGCAGCGCCTTGGCCTTGGCCGGATCATAGGGATAGGGCGCCCGCGACTTGTCAAAGGCGACCGACGAGGTCGGCAGCCAGCCTGTCGCCTTGAAGGCCTTGTCCTTGAGGAGCTTCGAGATGATGAGGTCACGGTCCACGGCATAGTTGATCGCCTGCCGCACACGCTGGTCGTTCAACGGCGCCATCTCGGTGTTCAGGCCCATGTGCCGGGTGAAGAGCTCGGGCACCTCGATCAGCAGTTGCGACAGCTCGGGATCCTGCTTGTAAAGCACATAGGCGTCTTCCGACAGGACGGTTGCATCCACCTCACCGGCGCGGAAGGCGACGTCCATCGCGCTGTAATCGTCGGTGATGATGAAGGTCACGGCGTCGGCATAGGGCAGGTTCGGCTTGAAATACTTGTCGAAACGCTTGCCACTGATCGAGGAGCCTTCGACATGCTCGACGAAGACGAACGGACCGAGGCCGACCGGATGCGTGGCAAAGTCAGGCTTCTCGACCTCTTCCTTCGGCAGAATCGAGGTCGAGCCGTCGAACAGAAGCGAGCCCGGATCAGCGAAGCCGTCGTAGGTGATCGAGAAGGTCAGGTCGTCGATCTTCTTCAGGCCGCTGATTTCCTTCGCCTTGCCGTCGATCACGTCGCGCGCACCGGCGATCGGTTCGATGTTGGTGACACCGGGCGACTGGATCGCGGGATCTGCGATGCGGTTGTAGGACCAGATGACGTCATCCGCCGTCATCTTGCGCCCGTTGTGGAAGTAGACGTTGTCGCGCAGCTTGTAGGTAAACGTCTTTCCGTCCGGGCTCACCTCGACGCTTTCGGCCAGTTCGAGCACCGGCTTGTTGGTGCTGGTGTCCCAGTCGTAGAGCGAGCGGTGGAAGGCCTTGGACACCACCAGATCCTGGGATTCATAGGTCTTGTGCGGATCGAGGCTGGTCAGCGCCGTGCCGAACGGCGCTACGAGGTGCAGCGTGCCGCCGGGGATCGGGTCCTCCGCCAGCGCCTTTCCCGGATGGAACGCCACCGCAGCCGCGATGGCCAGCGATGCGGCGCAGGCTTTCAATAGGGTCTTGCCCTTCATGTCTTCCCTCCTGTTGTCGTGTTCTCTTGGGCTTGTGTCGTATCACTCCGGAGCCGGCAGGCCGCATCGTGGAAGGCGCGGGCAAATGCCGGAAGGAAGGTCTCGTTCGCCGAAGACCAGCGTCCCTCGGTCATCACCGACAGCACATAGGCCAGACCCTCGGGCGCTTCGGCATAGAGCAGGTCGTGCCGGGTCTGGGACGTGTGCCCGGCCTTGGACCAGACCCGCACCGACGCAGGCAGGCCTTCGGTGAGAAACCCGCGGACCTGATCGCCCTCGGGATCGTTGAAGTTCGGGTGTCGCTGGAACTCGCGATCGAGCAGATCCATCATCCAGGCCGATCCGGCGCTCGCCCCTCGCGCGATATCATGTATCAGCCGGGCGCCGGCGGCGGCGGTCAGCCTGTTCGCGTTGGCCGGTGTGCGCGCCTGCTGCGCCCGACCATATGGGCTGTCCTGATATGTCGCGTGTAGAAGCTGGACGCCCGCGTAGTCGGCGGTGCCGGTCGAGCGGAACCAATCCTGCACCAGCGTCCGCCGCTTCAGCCAATCCTCCAAGGCGGCGCTTCCCAGGCAGTCTCCATCGAACGCGCCGGTCACCCGACCCATGAGATAGGCCGTCGCCTCGTTCGACGACTCCCGGATCATCGCCCGTGCGGCGCGGTCATCCTCGGCGTCGGCCCCGAGCCAACCCTTGGCGCGGAGGTCGGCCAGAACGGCAAGCAGGAACAACTTCATCACGCTTGCCGGATAGATCGGCACGTCGGCGCGATGCGTCCACGGACGCTGCCTTTCCCAAGCCCCCGGATCGACTGTCCTCAGTGAGACGGGGTAGATGCACGCCGCAACCGCGATGCCGTTCTGCCCGATCGCTCCGTCCGCAAGCGCAAGGGCGGCCAACATGGCTGCGGCCGCAGGATGGCTTTCCGGGCATTGAACGTGATCCACCGATCCCCCGCGTGCATCGCCTGACTTCAAGGAAAAGGGTAGCGGCGGAGCGGATCCAAAAATACAAAAGACTGTCGTAAAGTTCATTCATAACTGATATGATTTTCAAGTATTCCGGTTCACGAGATGCCCCAACGCAGCCCGCTTCTGAATCTCCGCAACATCGAGGTCTTCCGGGCAGTGATGCGCCTTGGCACCGTCACTGCGGCCGCCGGCGCGCTTGCAACGTCTCAGCCGACGATCACCCGAGAGTTGCTTCGGCTCGAAGGTCAGCTCGGTTTCGCCCTGTTCGAACGCAAGCGCCGCCGTCTTCATCCGACCGCCCGGGCGAGGCGTCTTTACCATCAGATCCAGACCACCTTCGCGCGTCTTGAGGATGTGAACCGCTTCGTGGAACGGATGCGATGGGCGCACGAGGAAGTGCTGACCATCGCGACGCTGCCTGCCTTTGCAACCAGCCTTCTGCCAGAAGTCCTGCCCGACCTGAGGGCGAAGATCCCTGGTCTGTCGGTCGAGATCCAGACAACCGATCCGATCGACGAGACACCGGTCACTGGCTACGATTTCGACATCGGATTGATCGAAGGCGGCTTCGCCAACCCGGCAGTCGAAGTCACGACGATAGCGTCGCTCGCCCTGGTCGTGGTGATGCCCGCGACCCACCCCATGGCGAAACGAGGTCAAATCGGGGCCCAGGACCTCGAGGGTCAGGACATCGTCGAGCTCGGTGCCCATGACCCCTCCCGGCTTCTGCTCTCACGGGTGCTTGTGGATGCGGGTGTCCAGCGGCGCAACTTCGTGTCCTGCCAGACCGCCGCCGGTGTCTGCGAACTGGTGGCCGCAGGGATGGGCGTCGCGGTGATAAACCCCCTGACCGCCCTGCGATACGAAGGGCGCGGCGTCGTCATGCGTCCGTTCCTGCCGCAACTGCCGTTCCGGATTTCGGCGCTTCGCCCGCTCGACCGCCCCAGAATCGAAGCGTCCGATACACTTCTCGCCTTGCTAAAGGCGCGATGCCAGAAGCTGGACACCGAACTGACGGAAAGGATCGGGACATGAGCGATCAGGTTTTCGCAGAACAGATCGCCACGAAACTCCGGTCAGTTGAAATCAGCCGTCGGCGGTGGGGCTTGGACATATCCCGACTGGCCGACAAACTCCTCGCGCCACCGGCAACAGGTGACCTGCGTCACGCCGATCGAACGTAACGCCTCAACGTTCGACCGGCTCGGAGATACCAATCTCTCGCCACGCCCGCGCTTCGCGACGAACTCCTCCGGCTTGTGCCTCTTCCGGGGCAATCACTTGCGAAAGATTGCAACCAGATCGCTGGTGGAGTCGTCGGCCGCGCCAAGCTCCAGATGCTCCTGAATGTAGCGCAAGTGCTTTGACATCAGGCTGCTCGCGCTGTCGCTGTTGCGCGCACGGAAGGCATTGAAGATCTCGTCATGATCTTCGTCACGACAATTCGATACACCCGGGCTTCCGAAGATGCCGATGATGAGCGAGGTGCGCGTCACCAGTTCCTTGACCATTCGCAAGGCCACTGCATTGTCCGCAATTTCGGCCAGCAGCACGTGAAACTGGCCGGACAGCCGAATGGCCTCGCGCCGCTTGTTGCCCCGGTGGGCTTCGTGCTCCAGCTGAAGGTGCCGTTGCAGCGCCTTCAGGTCTTCGTCCGTCGCGCGTTCCGCGGCCAGACGAGCGACGTTCGGCTCGATCATCAGCCGAGCCTCGAAAACCTCGCGGGCCTGCTCGGCCGTGGGAGAGGCGACGAAGGCGCCACGGTTCGGGAGCAGTTCCACCACTTCCCTGCTGGCCAGCAGCAGAAGGCTTTGGCGGATCCGCATGCGACCGACGCCGAAAGCTTCGCATAGCGCGGCCTCGGACAGTTTCGTGCCGGGGGGCAGGCGCTGGTCTATGATCGCCTCGAGGATTCGCTCGACGATCTCTTCCTCGCCCAGTTCCTCGTCCCGGTTCTCCTGTTCGGCGGCATTGCCGACGCTGTTCATGGCTGGTGCCCGTTCCAAATCTGATTGGAAGCTAGGCTAAGGCGAACAATTTCAAGCATCAAGGGGAGCGTCGTAAACAGCACTAAACTTTTTTGTTGACAATTTTGTTAGCACGTCCGTCAATCATCATGTCGCGGACTTGAATTCCGCAGACCAACGACAGGGAGCACTATGATGAAGAGACGCGTTTTCCTTGCGACCACCGGCCTGACCCTTGCGCTGGCCTTCGCCGCGAACACGGCCGCCTGGGCCGAGAATGCCAAGCTGAAGATTGGCTTCGTCGGCGTCACATCGGGCCCGGCGGCGGCCTGGGGCATCTCCAACCAGCGCTCGATGGAAACCCGCGCAGCCTGGCTGAACGAACTGGGCGGCGTGAAGATCGGTGACACTACCTACGATGTCGAGATCGTCGCCTTCGATGACCAGAAGGACCCCAAGCGTGCCATCGCAGGCATGGAAAAGATGGCGCAGGACGGCGTCCACTATGTCGTCGGCCCGAACGTCGATGACGGCGCCGCCGCCGTACGCCCCGTGGCCGAGCAGAACGGCATCATCTACTTCCCCTACGCCTTCCCGAAGGAGCTGTACACGCCGCCCGCTTCGAACGCGATCCTGGGGATGGTGGCGAACTACCAGTCGGGTCCGGCGATCTACAAGTATCTCATGGACAACAAGGGCGTGAAGAAGGTGGCCTTCGTCGCCGCCAACGAATCCGACCCGCTGAGCCAGCGGGATGGCGGCGTCGAAGCCGCGAAGGCGCTTGGTCTTGAAGTCGTGTCGGACAGCGTGACCTACCAGGTTGACACCACCGACTTTACCCCGGTCCTTCTGCCTGTGATCCAGAGCGCCCCCGACCTGCTGGTCCTGTCGGGCGTGTCGCCGGCCAACGCGCCGCAGCTGATCCGCTCGGCCCGCGAACTGGGCTATACCGGCCTGATCTCGACCGAGACCGCGCAGGATGCCACCGTGCTGATGGAAGGCGCAGGCGACCTCGCGAACGGCTTCATCTCGGTTGGCGGGGCCTCGACCCCGGAACTGGCGAGCGACGCGATGAAGGAATTCGTCGACCGCTACACCAAGATGTTCGGCGAATACAACGACGAGTCGAACACCAAGGTCTATGCGCTCGAATACATCATCGAGACGCTGAAGGCGAACCCGGCGGCGATCGATAATGTCGAAGAGTTCAAGAAGACGATCGATACGTTCAGCGCGCCCAACCCCTTCATGGTGGGTGATGCCAAACTCAGCTATGTCGGCACGACCTCGTTCGGCCAGAAGCGCCAGGTTTCCGTGCCGCTGGTGGTGAACGAGTTCAAGGACGGCAAGTTCGAAACGCTGTTCGTCGCACAGGTCGACTGAGGCCAAAAGACCACGCAGAGTCAGATGCAGGATCCGGGCAGTGCGACTGCCCGGCCCGGGTTCTGCTGTCTTTTCCGCAAAGGACCTCACCGATGGAACAGATCCTTGCCAACGGTCTTTACCTGGGGGCGCAATACGCGCTCATCGCGTTGGGACTGACGCTTATCTTCTCGCTGATGAACGTGCTGAACTTCGCCCATGGGCAGATGTACGTCTTCGGCGGCTTCGTCACCTATACTGTGGTTGCCCAGTTCGGCTTGCCGTTCATCGTGGGCCTTCTCGCCTCGGCGGTGGCGCTTGCCGTCATGGGCGCGCTGATCGAGCGCTTTCTGTTCCGTCCAGTCGTTCGCAAATCCAAGCGCGACGAATCCACGATGCTGCTTGCGGCAGGGATCGCCTTCTTCCTCGACGCGGTCATCCTGCTTCTCTTCGGCGAAAAGCAGCGCGGCGTGCCGAAGATCGTGAATGGCGTGTTCAACTGGGACATGCGGCTTATCATGCCCTATGACCGCATCCTGATCGCGGTCCTCGCCATTGCCCTGATCGTCGCCTTCATCCTCTTCATGCAGTATTCGCGCACCGGACGCGCCATGCGCGCCCTGGCGCAAGACCGGATGGCCGCCCAGCTCATGGGTGTAGACGTCGATCGCTATTCGATGATCGGCTTTGCCATCGGAGCGATGCTTGCCGGTCTGGTCGGCGGACTTCTGGTCACGATCACCGGCGTCAACCTCGGGATGGGCGGGCCGACCTCGGTCAAGGCTTTCCTGATGATCATGATCGGCGGGGCCGGCGTGATCTCGGGTGCCATCGCAGGGGGCTTCATCCTGGGCATGATGGAATCCGTAGGCCTTTCCGTGCTCGCGGCCTACGGGGACATAACGTACCTCGTGATCTTCGTCACGCTGATGGTCTTCCTCGCCATCCGGCCGCAGGGCCTGATGGGCAAGCCGTGGGGTTGATCCGATGAGCGACCCCACCCTGATCACAATCGCTCCCGTTTCCCGGACCCAAGCCATGACAACATCCAGACTACTTGGCGTTGGCGCTTTCCTTCTGGGCGTCTTCGTTCTGGTCCCGGCCTTCATCCACCTGACCGGCCGTTGGGATTTCTATTACACCCTCACCTCGGTGGCGCTGCTGTCCGTTTCGGCCGCAGGGGTCTGGCTGACCTTCTACATTGGCCGGATCAATATCGGACAAGGGGCCTATGCCCTGCTTGGCGGCTATGTCTCGGCCATCCTCATGACGCAGGCTGGCGTGAACTTCTGGCTGACCCTGCCCTTGGCCGGTCTGTTCTGCGCGGCGGTTTCCGTGCTGATCGGCGTGCCGATCCTGCGGTTGCGCGGTGTCTACTTCGCGATGGTGACGCTGGTCCTGACCGAGGTCGCCCGCCTGACCGCCCTGGCCCTGCCGATCACTCAAGGCGCGAAAGGCATCACCTCGATCCCGCTGCCGGGCGAGCTTTCGATCTTCGGGCTGACCATCATTCCCGACTTCGCCACGCTGGAGAACCCGAAGCTTGCCTTCTACCTTATGGCGGCGGTGCTCATGGTGCTTACCTACCTCGTCCTCTGGCGGATCGTGAATTCGCGCCTTGGCCACCTGTGCCGGTCGCTCCAGCAGAACGAGGAACTTTCGGCCTCGATCGGCGTCAACACCGCGATGCTGAGGGTTCTGGCCTACGCCATCTCATCCTTCTTCGGCGGGCTGGCGGGGGCGATCTTCGTCGCGATCTCGCAGTCGATCTACCCGTCATCCTTCGTAGTCAGCGACAGCGTGAACTTCATGCTCTACTGCTTCCTCGGCGGGCTTGGATATGTATTCGGGCCGATGCTTGGCACGCTGCTCCTCTACTTCGGATGGGACCTTCTTTCGATCGCGAAGCAGTACCAGCTACTGATCTATTCGGGTGCGATGATCGCCCTGATGCTGATCCTGCCGAATGGTGTCCTCAGTCTCTTTGACCGAAAAGGGGGCCGCAAATGACCGCGCCGATCCTTCAGATCAAGGGCGTCACCAAGCGCTATGGCGGGCTGACGGCCAACAGCGACATCACTTTCGACGTCGCGCCGCGCGAAATCCTGTCGGTGATCGGCCCGAACGGCGCGGGCAAGTCCACGCTGTTCAAGCAGATCGCGGGCTTCGTGACCCCGACGACGGGCGAGGTCCTGTTCAAGGGTAACCGCATCTCGGGCATGCCGCCGCACAAGGTGGCGCGCCTGGGCGTGGTCCGCACCTTTCAGGAGACGACGATCTTCAAGTCGATGACCGTGCGCGAGAACGTCATCGTCGCCCATCACCTGCGGTCGAAGGCGTCGCTTCTGGGGTTCTTCTTCGGCTCTGGTCAGGCGCGATCGGATGAAGCGGATTTCGCCCGTTCGGCCGATGACATCATCGACTTCCTCGGCCTCCAGGCGATCCGGAACGAGATGGCGTCGAACCTGCCGCAGGGCCACCTGCGGGCGCTTGGCATGGCCATCGGGCTTGCCACCCATCCCGAGGTCATCCTGCTGGACGAACCCTTTGCGGGCATGAACCACGACGAGACCATGCGGATGGTCAACCTCGTCCGCCGCTTGCGCGACGAGCGGGGCCTGACGGTCCTGCTGGTCGAGCATGACATGCCGGCGGTGATGAAGATCTCGGACAGGATCGTCTGCATCAACTTCGGCGAGAAGATCGCCGAAGGCACCCCCGCCGAAATCCAGGCCAACCCGCGCGTCATCGAGGCCTATCTGGGCAGCGAAGACGCCGCGATCGGGATGTGAAACATGACCGTGACCGCAATCAAATCCGAGCCGGCCCGCAAGATGCTGAGCTTCGAGAACGTCGAACTCTATTATGACCATGTCTATGCGCTGAAGGGCGTGTCGATCGAACTGTACGAAGGCGAGACTGTCGCCCTGATCGGCGCGAACGGGGCCGGGAAATCCTCGATCCTTCGGGCGATCACCGGGCTGCGCAAGATCAAGTCCGGCTCCATCAGCTACCTTGGTGACCGGATCGATGGCCGCCCCGCGGCCGAGATCGTGAAGCGCGGCATCGCCATGGTGCCCGAGGGGCGTCGCGTCTTTCCGCTGATGAGCGTGAAGGACAACCTGCTGATGGGCGCCTTCACCCGGACCGACAAGGACGGGATCGAGAGAACGCTCGAAAGCGTGCTGGCCCGCTTTCCCCGCCTGAAGGAGCGCTTCCATCAGCAGGCGAGCACCCTGTCGGGCGGCGAGCAGCAGATGATGGTGATTGGCCGCGCCCTGATGGCCAAGCCGAAGCTTCTGCTTCTCGACGAACCCAGCCTCGGCATCGCGCCGAAGCTGGTGCAGGACATCGCCCGCGCCATCGTGGCGATCAGCCGGGATGAAGGGGTCAGCGTCCTTCTGGTGGAACAGAACAGCCGCATGGCGCTGTCGATCTCGAACCGCGCCTATGCGCTTTCCACCGGCCAGATCGTGCTGTCCGGCGTCTCGAAGGACCTGATGCACGACGAGCGGATCAAGGCCGCCTACCTGGGCGGAGAGCTCTGACATGCGCCTGCTTGTCATCAACCCGAACTCCACGGCCTCGATGACCGAGAAGATCGGCAAGGCGGCCAAGGCGGCGGCCACGGTGAAGACCGAAATCGTGGCCGTCAACCCGCCCGACGGACCGGTGTCGATCGAGGGCTATTACGACGAGGCGCTCAGCGTTCCCGGCCTGTTGCGGACAATCCAGACCGCCTCGTCCTTTGATGCGGTCATCATCGCCTGTTTCGACGATACCGGCCTCGATGCCGCCCGGTGTCTGACCGAAAAGCCGGTGGTTGGCATCGGCGAGGCCGCCTATCACTTCGCGTCCATGCTCGCGAACAAGTTCTCGGTCGTGACGACATTGGCCAGGTCGGTGCCCGCGCTGGAGCACAACCTTCACCGCTATGGCCTGGCCGCCCGCTGTGCACGCGTCAGGTCATCCGAGGTCGCCGTGCTGGAGCTGGAGCATCCCGGGTCCGATGCCTGCCTGCGGATCAGCGCGGAAATCGGCCGCGCTGTGGCTGAGGACCGGGCGGAGGCGATCGTGCTGGGTTGTGCGGGCATGGCCGATCTGGCCGGGCAACTGTCGGCCGAGCATGGGCTGCCGGTGCTGGATGGCGTGTCCTGTGCCGTCCGGATGGCCGAGGCGATGGTGGGGCTTGGCCTGCGCACCTCGCGCCTTGGCGGCTATGCGCCGCCGCCCGTGCAGAAGTTGCGGGCCAGCGCCTGAGCCTTCAATTGAAACACCCGCGCGCCGGTCAGGGCGCGCGGGCAATCATTTCTGCTTTCGACTGTTGCCAGGTCAGGCTTCGATTTCGGTGCCGAGACCCAGCCGCCTCGCATTCTCCAGCGCGATGGCCGCCACGGCCAGGTCCTGCAGCGCGACGCCGGTGCCGTCGAAAAGGGTGATCTCTGACGGCGACTGCCGTCCCGGATCTGCCCCCGTCAACACCGCGCCGAGCGGCACGATCTGATCCTCTTTCAGAATCCCGCCCGCTACCGCGTGCTGAGCCTCGCCGATGGTCACCGACTGGGCGACCTCGTCGGTGAAAACCCGTGCGCGAGCCAGAAGCGAAGGCTCCACTTCCTGCTTGCCCCGCGTGTCCGTGCCCATGCAGGCAAGGTGCGCACCATCGCTTACATGCGCACTCATCAAACTGGCCTCGGGGGCCGAGGTGATGGTGATGATGACATCCGCCTCGCGCATCCGGTCAAGCGGCACGGACTCGAAGAGAAGTCCCAGCTCGGCTGCCGCCTCACCCAACCGGGGCAGCATGTCGGGGTGCAGGTTCCAGGCGATGACCCGCTCGAACCGGCGTACCCGTGCCGCTGCCCGAAGCTGAAAGACCGACTGATGCCCCGCGCCCACGATCCCCAGAACGCGCGCCTCTGGGCGGGCGAGCCGGTCGATGGAAATTGCCGAAGCGGCGGCGGTCCGCAACGCGGTCAGAAGGTTGCCGCCCACCATCGCCACCGGCCGGCCGGTCTCCGGATCGAACAGCAAGATGCTGGACTGGTGGTTGATGAGACCGCGAGCGGCATTGCCGGGGAAGTATCCGCCCGCCTTGACCCCGAGCATCCCGGCCGACAAGTCGATCCCGGACTTGAATCCGTACTGGCGGCCTTCGCCCAAAGCCTCCCGGACGACCGGGAAGTTCCGCGCCTCGCCGCGCGACATGGCGGCGAGGCAGCTGCTGACAGCCTGAAAGGCGTCATCCGCCGTGACCAGCCGGGGAATAAGGGATTCCTGCACGACAAGCATTTCAGAGCCCCCGGTTTGCGTCGTTTCGTTCCATCAATAGGCCTTGCCGCGTGCGGAAATGGGCCAGACCACCTCGACCTTGCCGTTGCGCACCCCCACGTACCAGTCATGCACGTTGCAGGTCGGGTCGCAGTGCCCCGGAACCAGCCGCAGCTTGTCGTTCACCTTGAGCACGCCGGACGGATCCTCGACGACGCCGTGTTCGTCCGAGCATTTGACGTATTTCACGTCGTTGCGGCCAAAGACGACCGGAAGCCCGGAGTCGACCGACTGCGCTTTGAGGCCCGCATCAACGATGGCCTTGTCGGCTTTTGCATGGCTCATCACCGAGGTCAGGATGAACAGCGCGTTCTCCCACTCTCCCTCGTCGATCCGCTTGCCGTCCTTGTCGCGGATGCGGCCGTAGTCGGCATCCATAAAGGCGTAGGAGCCGCATTGCAGCTCATTGTAGACGCCCGAGGCCCCTTCGAAATAGTAACTGCCGGTCCCGGCCCCGCCGACGATGTCGCAGGTCAGGCCCACCGCCTTGAGGCCTGCCACCGCGTCCTTCACCTGCGCGACCGCCGCGTCGATCTTGGCCTTCCGATCCTCGTAAAGCTCCATGTGCTGCATCGCACCCTGATAGGCCTGGATGCCGCTGAACTTCAGCCCCGGCGCCGCAGCGATGGCCTGCGCGATGGCCACCACTTCTGGCGTGGTCTTGACCCCGCAGCGCCCCGCGCCGCAGTCGATCTCGACGAGGCATTCGATGGTCGTGCCATGCCGCACGGCCGCCGCCGACAGGTCGGCAACATTCGCGAGGTCATCGACGCAGACGATAGTGCGCGCGCCAAGTTTCGGCAGGCGGGCCAGCCGGTCGATCTTGGCCGGGTCGCGCACCTGGTTCGACACCAGCACGTCCTTGATGCCGCCGCGCACGAAGGCCTCGGCTTCCGACACCTTCTGGCAGCAGACGCCGCATGATCCGCCGAGCCGTTCCTGCAACAGCGCCACATCGACCGACTTGTGCATCTTGCCGTGCACGCGGTGGCGCACGCCCATCGCCTTCGCCGCCTCGCCCATCTTGCGGATGTTGCGCTCCAGCGCATCGAGGTCGAGCACGAGGCAGGGCGTCTGGATGTCCGCCTCGGCCATGCCCGGCAGGGCGGGGATGTCATAGCCGACTTCGAGGCCGGACAGGTTCTTTGAGGTGGTCACGTTCATGGGTCAGCCTTTCATCCAGGGCAGCTTGTCGAGATCGACGTTGCCGCCGGTTATCACCACCCCGACCCGCTTGCCGCGGAAGACGTCCGGGTTCTTAAGGATCGCCGCCAGCGGCACCGCGCTGGAGGGCTCCACGATGATCTTCATGCGCTTCCAAATCAGCTTCATCGCCTCGACGATCTCCTCCTCCGAGACGGTGAGGATGTCGGTGACGTGGCGCTGCACGAAGTGCCATGTCAGTTCCTTGAGCGGCACCTTCAGCCCGTCCGCGACCGTCTCCGGCGCGTCGTCGGCGATGATATGCCCCGCCCGGAACGACCGGGCCGCATCGTCGGCCTGCTGGGGTTCGGCCGCGTAGATTTTCACCTTCGGCGCAATGGTCGAGAGCGTCAGGCAGGTGCCCGACACCATGCCACCCCCGCCAATCGGAGCGATTACCGCGTCAAGGTCCGGGACCTGGCCGGCCAGTTCGCGCGAACAGGTGCCCTGTCCGGCGATCACGCGCGGATCGTTGTAGGGATGAACGAACTCCGCCCCGCTTTCCGCGACCACCTGGGCAAAGACCGCTTCGCGCGACGAGGTCGAGGGTTCGCATTCCACCACGCGGCCCCCATAACCGCGGACGGCATCCTTCTTGGCCTGCGGCGCCGTGCGCGGCATGACGACGGTGCAGGGAATACCCCGGCGTCCCGCGGCGTAGGACAGGCAGAGGCCGTGGTTGCCCGAGCTGTGCGTTGCGACTCCGCGCGCTGCATCCTTGTCGCTCAGGCCGAAAACCGCGTTCGATGCCCCGCGCGCCTTGAAGGCGCCCGCCTTCTGCAGGTTTTCGCATTTGAAGAACAGCTGGGCCCCTGAAATCGCGTCGATTGTCGATGAGGTCAGGACGGGCGTCTTGTGGATATGCGGTGCGATCCGGTCATGGGCCGCGATGACGTCGTCGAAAGTCGGGATATACATCGGTTGTTCCTCAGGCGGCGGTCGTCAGTTCGACAGCGGCGGTACGGCGGAAATGCTCCTGCGCCGCGGCAACGCCGGACCCCAGGCGAACTGGCCAGCCGAGATCGGCCATGCACATCTCGGCGGTCGAGAGACCCGCCAGAACCATCACGTCGGTCAGCATGCCGAGATGGCCGATGCGGAACACCTTGCCTGCCACTTCGCCCAACCCCACGCCGAAGGCCACGCCATACTTGCGTGCGGCAAGCTGGACGAGGTCGGTTCCATTGCAGCCCTCTGGCACCACCACCGCCGTGATCGTGTCGGAATAGAGATCGGGCGAGGCCGCGCAGGGGCGCATTCCCCAGGCGGCGACGGCCTTGCGCAAACCCTCCGCCAGGCGGTGATGGCGGGCAAAGACCGCATCCAGCCCTTCGTCCTCCAGCATCTCGACCGATCGGGCGAGGCCGGCGATCAGTCCCACTGCCGGGGTATAGGGATATCCGCCGGTGGCATAGCTTTTCAGCATGTCGCGGAAGTCGAAGAAGGTGCGCGGCAGGCGCGCGGTTTCCATGGCGGCCAGCGCCTTTGGCGAGACGCCGAGGATCGCCAGACCCGCCGGCAGCATGAAGCCCTTCTGGCTGCCGGCAACCGCGATATCGACGCCCCAGGCCGCCATCTCGAACGGCATCGACGCGATCGAGGACACGCCATCGACGAACAGGAGCGCCGGATGCGAGGCGGCATCCATCGCGCGACGCAGCCCCGCGATGTCGGATCGCACGCCGGTCGCTGTTTCGTTGTGGGTTCCGAGCACCGCCTTGATGCGGTGGTCGCGGTCGGCCTTCAGGGCCGCTTCGATTGCTTTCAACGGGGCGCCCTGCCCCCAAGGCGTCTCGATCACCTCGACCTTCAGACCATGCCGCTGGCAGAGGTCGATCCAGCGATGCGAGAACATGCCGAAACGCGCGGCCAGCACCGTATCGCCCGGCGACAGGGTATTGGTGATCGCCGCCTCCCAGCCCCCGGTTCCGGTGCTGGGCAGGATAATGACTTCGCCTTCGCCCATCCGCAGGATGCGGCGAACGCCAGCGATGGCCGGTCGGAACAGCCGCGCGAAGGCCGGCGAGCGATGATCCAGCGTAGGGATGTCGCATGCCTTGCGGATTTCCTCGGGCATGTTCGTAGGTCCGGGAATGAAGATGGGATTCTGCGCTGACACAGCTGCCTCCGTCTGGGCTACAGCTCGAATAGACCACGGCCGGCTGCATTCTCCAATTTTTTCGAAAAGGTTTTTCATTTAGCGAAGTGCGGAGTATTGTTCGGCAAAAACAAGGGTTAGGGATTTTTCAGACCCTTCGGGCTGGCAACGACGAGATCAGAAAATGGAGGCGTGATGTCCGACTCTCCCCGTCCACGTGGAAGGCCCAAGGCCTTCAACGACAAGACCGACCAGAACACCGTCCAGGCGCTGGACCGGGCAATCGGGATACTGGAACTGCTGGCAGCGAATGCGGGCATGACCTTGTCGGCACTGGCTGCGGCTGCGGACCAGCCGGTCGCGTCGGTCTATCGGGCACTCGTTACGCTCCAGGTGCACGGCATGGTCGAGGTCGAGGGACCAAACCAGCTCTGGCACATTGGCGGGGGGGCGTTCAGGGTAGGATCGGCCTTTCTGCGGCGCACCAAGGTGGTGGAACGTGCCCGGCAACCGATGGAAATGCTGATGCGCGAAACCGGCGAGACCGCCAATCTTGGGGTAGAAGTCGCGGACGAGGTCCTGTTTCTGGCGCAGGTGGAAACCCACCAGGTGATCAGGGCATTCTTCCCGCCTGGCACCAAAGGCCCCATGCATGTCTCTGGAATCGGGAAGGCCTTGCTTGCGTGGTACAGCCCCGGCAGGATCGAAGGGATCATCGCGCGGCAGGGATTGCGCCGCTTCACAGACAGGTCCCTGTCGACAGTAGAGGACCTGACGGAAAACCTGACCCTGACCCGACGCCGCGGCTTTGCCATCGACGATCAGGAGCGTGCCGAGGGCATGCGCTGCATTGCTGCACCGATTTTCAATGGCCTGGGCGAGCCGATAGCAGCGATATCGGTGTCAGGCCCAGCTTTCCGGCTGTCCTGTTCCGACGATGACCGTATCGGCAGTTTGGTGCGGATGGCAGCAGATCAGGTCACCGATGCCGTTGGGGGACGTGTGAACCGCGGCCCGATCAGCGATCTTGCGTGACCTCGCATCGGCAGCGGCCCCGAAAGCACGTTCGCGCGCGTCTGCGCAGAAGCGGCACCTCCTGACCGTGATCTTGATCAATGAGCCGGGACCGAATGACGTCCTGTCATGAAACCTTCATTGGACAGGTGGCCTTACTTCCAGCATACGGGAAATATGGAAATCTCTCGCGCCACCCAAGCCTTTGCCACGCTCGGCCATCCGGGCCGTCTCGCCGTGTTTCGCCTGTTGATGCGTTTCGCTCCGCACGGTGTCCGCCCGACCGAGATCGCCACCGCGCTCGGGCTGAAACAGAACACATTGTCGCATCATGTGGCGGATCTGGTCGTGTCGGGTCTGGTGGTGGTCGCGCGCCAGGGGCGCTCGCTGTTCTATTCGGTCGATCTCGACGCCGCCGAGGCGCTGATTGGCTACCTCGCCCTCGATGTGGGCCGCGCTCGGCCCGATCTCTTGTCCCTCCTCCTGTCCGCCAAGAAGGACTCTGCAATGCCCGCCACCGGCTTCAATGGGCTGTTCATCTGCTCAGGCAACTCTGCCCGCTCGATCTTCGCCGAAGCGCTCCTGCGCGATCTGGGCAAGGGCAAGTTCCGGTCCTTCTCCGCCGGCACCCGCCCCAATACCGAGCTGAACCCTTTCGCTTTGGATATCCTCAAGCGGAACGGCCACGACATCACCGAACTGCGCTCCAAGCACATCTCCGAGTTCCAGTCGCCCGGCGCGCCAGAAATGGATTTCGTCTTCACCGTCTGTGATACGGCGGCTGCGGAGGAATGTCCGCCCTGGCCGGGGCAACCGATCACCGGCCACTGGGGCTTGCCCGATCCGGTTAAGGCGACGGGAACCGATGCCGAGAAGGCGCTGATCTTCGCGCAGACCTATGCCGCTTTGCGCCGGCGGATCGCCTCTTTCGTCGAACTGCCTTTCGACAGCCTGAACCGCCTGTCGCTTCAGGCCCGGGTAGATGCAATCGGCCTCGACGCCGCCAGGAAGGACTGATCTCCATGGCCCGCATCGCCCTGAACGGCCTTGGCCGAATTGGAAAGCTCATCCTGCGCGACCTGATCGACAGCGGCATTGCGGGTGATCTCGTGCTGCTGAACGATCCTGTCGGCGATGCCGAGCAGCATGCGCTGCTGATGGAGTTCGACTCCGTGCATGGCCGCTGGAGAACCCCGGTTTCGCATAGCGATGGCGCGCTGGTGTTGAACGGCAAGACCGTTCGCCTGACCCATGAAAAGACGATCGAGGCACTGCCGCTCGCCGCGATGGGCGTCGATCTGGTGATCGATTGCACCGGCGTGTTCAAGACTGCGGCCAGGATCGCCCCGTATTTCGCCGCGGGGGTGAGGAAGGTCGTGGTCAGCGCCCCGGTCAAGGAGGACGGCGCGCTGAACCTCGTCTACGGCGTGAACCATCACCTTTACGATCCGGCCCGGCACAACCTTGTCACCGCCGCGTCCTGCACGACCAATTGCCTTGCGCCAGTGGTGAAGGTCTTGCACGAGGCGATCGGCATCCGCCACGGATCGATCACCACCATCCACGACGTGACGAACACGCAGACCATCGTCGACCGCCCGGCCAAGGACATGCGCCGCGCCCGTTCGGCGCTGACCAACCTGATCCCGACCTCGACCGGCAGCGCGACCGCGATCACCCTCATCTATCCCGAGTTGAAGGGCCGCCTGAATGGCCACGCCGTGCGGGTGCCGCTGCTGAACGCCTCGCTGACCGATTGCGTCTTCGAGGTGGACCGGCCGACGACGGTCGAGGAGGTAAACGGGCTTTTCGCCGCAGCCGCCGATGGCCCCCTGAAGGGCATCCTCGGCTACGAGACGCGGCCCTTGGTGTCGTCGGACTTCACCAACGATCCCCGGTCTTCGATCATCGACGCGCCCTCGACCATGGTCGTCAACGGCACGCAGGTGAAGGTCTACGCCTGGTATGACAACGAATGGGGCTATGCCTGCCGGCTGGCCGACATCGCGCGCATGGTGGCGGGCGGGCTGTGACCGGGTCAGCCACGGCCAATCCCCTGCGCGCCTATGCGGCCGTCACGGCGGCCTATTGGGCCTTCATGCTGTCGGATGGCGCGCTGCGGATGCTGGTGCTTCTGCAATTCAACAGCCTTGGCTTCACCCCGGTCCAGCTGGCCTGGCTGTTCCTGCTTTACGAGGTAGCGGGCATCGTGACCAACCTCGCCGCCGGATGGCTCGCCGCCCGCTTCGGCCTCGCCTCGACGCTTTACGGCGGGCTGGCGCTGCAGATTGCGGCGTTGGTCGCGTTGACCCGACTGGATCCGGGGTGGAGCGTCGCGGCTTCGGTTGCCTTTGTCATGGCGGTCCAGGGCGTATCGGGCGCCGCCAAGGATCTGGCGAAGATGTCGTCGAAATCCGCCGTCAAGCTGCTCGCGCCGACAGGGGAAGGCACGCTGTTCCGTTGGGTCGCCTGGCTGACGGGATCGAAGAACGCGGTGAAGGGGCTGGGCTTCTTCCTTGGCGCGGCGCTCCTTGGAACGATCGGGTTCCGCCCTGCCCTTTGGACAATGGCGGCGGTTCTGGCGGCGATCCTTCTTGCCATCGCGATGTTCCTGCCGCCCGGCCTGCCCGGCCGGATGAAATCCGAAGAAAGCTGGGGCGGCTGGCGGTCGAAAGATGTAAGAGTCAACCGCCTGAGCCTTGCACGGATGTTCCTGTTCGGCGCCCGCGATGTCTGGTTCGTGGTCGGCATCCCGGTCTACTTCCAGTCCGTGCTGTCGGATGGAACCGCCGAAGGCCGCCGTGCGGCCTTCTTTCTGGTGGGCGGGTTCATGGCGCTCTGGATCATCGCCTATGGTGCCGTCCAGGCCTTTGCCCCGCGGCTTCTGGGGGGCAAGGGCCAGTCAGAGGACAGGATCGTCGCCAAGGCGATCCACTGGGCAGGATTGCTGGTGCCGATCCCCTTCGCCCTGGCGCTGGCTGCCTGGCTGGCTGGTGGTCCCTCGGTCGCCTTGACGGCTGTGCTCGTAGCCGGGCTCCTGCTGTTCGGCTTCGTCTTCGCGGTCAACAGTTCGGTCCACTCCTACCTCATCCTCGCCTTCGGCTCGACTGACCGGATCACGCGCGATGTGGGCTTCTACTACATGGCCAATGCCGCCGGTCGACTGATCGGCACGCTTTTGTCGGGACTGAGTTTCCAGATCGCCGGGCTGCCGCTGTGTCTCGCCACTGCTGGAGCGATGGCGACGGCAAGCTGGCTGGCCGCACGGCGGCTGAAGGACTGAGCCGGGGCTGTTCTCATATTTCGACTTTCGTCGAAGTAACCTTGACGGCCCGGGTTCGAGGCGCCATGCTATTTCCATGAAACTCGAAACAGCAGCCCGCCAACTCGAAGCTCTCGGCAATCCGACGCGGCTCGACATCTACCGCATACTGGTGCGCGCCGGTCATTCCGGGCTTGCCGTGGGGCAGGTCCAGGAGCGGATCGGCCTTGCCGCTTCGACCCTTTCGCATCACCTGAAGAAGCTGGTCGACGAGGGGCTTGTCCGGCAGGAACGGTCGGGCACCAGTCTGATCTGCCATGCAGAGTATTCGGCCATGACGGCACTCCTCGGCTATCTGTCGGACGAATGCTGTGCCGACGAGCGCGCCTGCGCCCCCGAGGTCCAGGCGGTCGTGGCAGGAGGCTGAAATCATGCCCACTATTTCGAACATTCTGGTAATACGGAAGGAAATCCGATGACCCAAGGGAACGAACTACCGGTCGCGGTGATCGGCGCGGGGCCGGTCGGACTGGCCGCCGCGGCGCATCTTCTGGAGCGCGGGTTGACGCCGCTGGTTTTCGAGCGTGGCGAAACCGTTGGCGCCACGGTCCGCGACTGGGCGCATGTCCGCGTCTTCTCGCCATGGGAATACAATGTCGATGTAGCTGCCCGCCGCCTGCTGGAAGCAGAGGGCTGGCCGATGCCCGCCCCCGACCATCTGCCGACCGCGGGCGAGTTGCTCCGCGATTACCTGGAACCGCTTGCCGCCCATCCGGCGATCGCCCCGCATCTGCACCTGGGAACCGAGGTCCGGGCGGTCACACGGCAGGGACATTCCAAGCTGTCGAGCGACGGGCGGGAAAACGCCCCCTTCGTCCTGCTTTGGAGGGACAGCCAGGGCCGAAGCGGTCGCAGCCTTGCGCAGGCGGTGATTGACGCCTCGGGCACCTGGGTCAGGCCAAACCCGATCGGCCTTGACGGATTGCCGGTCGACGGCGAGGCCGAGAATTCCGACCGCATCGCCTATGGTATTCCCGACGTTCTGGGCAAGGACCGCGACGCCTATGCCGGGCGTCACGTACTGGTCATTGGCGCTGGTCATTCTGCGATCAATGCCGCGCTTGATCTGATGGATCTGCAAGAGGCGGAGCCAGACACACGCATCACCTGGGCAACACGCTCTGGCGGGATCGCGCGGCTTCTCGGCGGCGGCCTGAATGACGAACTGCCGGGGCGCGGCCATCTTGGCCTGCGGGCGGCCGAGGCAATCAGGTCGGGACGCGTCGATTTCCGCTCGCCCTTCGCCGCGACTAGGATCGTACGGCGGGACGGCCGACTGGCAGTGGCCGGCACGGCGGGTGAGACGCCCGTCGACCTGACCGTGGACCGCGTCATCGTTGCGACCGGATTCCGGCCGGACCTGTCGATCCTGTCGGAATTGCGCCTGGCGCTGGATCCGGTGGTCGAGGCGACACCCGCCCTTGCCCCGCTGATCGACCCGAACCTGCATTCCTGTGGCACAGTCCCACCGCACGGGGTCGCAGAGTTGGCGCATCCCGAACGGGGCTTCTACATCGCAGGCATGAAAAGCTACGGTCGCGCGCCCACCTTTCTGATGGTCACGGGCTATGAACAGGTCCGATCCATCGTCAGCGAACTCGCGGGTGACCCCGTGGCGGCACGCGAGGTTCGATTGAAACTTCCCGAAACGGGCGTTTGCCGCACCGGCCCCGCACGAGAGCCCGGGAACTGCTGCGCGCCCGTCGAAGGTATTGTCGGCGCCGCTCCCTCCGAATGTTGCGGAGGCGCCGCCAGGGCGGATGCCACGGCTTGTTGTGCTGCGGATGAGACTGTGAAATCGGTAGGCCTGTCGGATTGCGGATGCGGAAGCACCGCAGCGACTTCGGTAACGGCATGATCGACCGATCCCGTTTTCGCACGGTTTCGGCCCTGGGCATCATTCAGATATTCGCCTGGGGCAGCAGCTATTATCTGATGGCGGTGCTGGCTAAGCCGATGGCAGCAGACACAGGGATTTCTCCGGAGTTTCTGGCCGTTGGCGTCTCCCTTGGCTTTCTTGTGGGGGGATTGGCAGCCTCGTTCATCGGGCGGATGATCCAGATCTGGGGCGGGCGCCCTGTCGTCGCATCGGGTATGTTCCTTATCGCGATGGGCCTCGCGCTGCTGGCCAGGGCACAGGGGCAAGTCACTTACCTCTCGGCCTGGATTATCATGGGCCTGGGAATGTCCGCCGGTCTCTACGACGCGGCCTTCTCGACCCTTGGTCGCCTCTATGGGCATCAGGCCAGGTCTGCCATAACCCACCTGACCCTGTGGGGCGGCTTCGCCAGCACGGTATGCTGGCCGTTGACGGCCTGGCTCGTAGAAATCGCCGGTTGGAGAGGAGCGTGCCTTGCTTATGCCGGACTGCACCTCTTCGTCACGCTGCCTCTCGCCCTCCTGGCGATACCGCGCGAGGCACGCGGCGTGGGCTCTGCGAAATTCGAGACGACGCGGGCAGCTGTCTCTGTTCCTGTCACGGACATACGCTTTGTCTGCATCGTGATCGCAGGCGTGATCCTTGCGTCGCTCTCGACCGTTTGGTCGATCCACCTTGTCACCATGCTGACGGACCTGGGCTATTCAACCGCCGCCGCGATCGGCATCGGAACGCTAATTGGCCCCAGCCAGGTCGGAGCCCGGGTGATCGAGATGCTCGGCAAGGGCCGTCATCATCCGGTCTGGACCATGGTTGCGGCAACAGCACTGGTTTTCCTGGGCTTTCTGGGGCTCATCCTGGGCCTGCCAGCAGCTGCTGCCATGATCGCATATGGGGCCGGCAACGGGGTTTGGTCAATAGCGCGAGGCGCCCTGCCGCTTGCACTGTTCGGCCCGAACGACTACCCGCGCATCATGGGTCGCCTTGCTGCTCCGATGCTAATCGCCTCTGCGGCCGCCCCAACTGCCGGAGCCTGGCTGGTTGAAACATTTGGTGCAGCTGCAACGCTCTGGGCGATGGCCTGTGCTGCCATGGTCCCGATCCTTGCGGCTGCGTTTTTGGTCATGAAGGTCGCATTGCCCGGGTTCAGATCGAAGTCAGACGTCGTCTAGGGCGAAATGGCAAATGGCAGTCGCATGACGGGTGTCACAGCGCATGGCCGGCGACGCGAAATGGGCCTCGGCGCCTTGCGCGATCTGACACTGGCCGACGCTCGGCAGGTGGCCGCGCGCTGGCGGGCTGTGGCGGCATCGGGCCGCGATCCGAAAAAGGAGCGCGAGCGCAAGTCCCGGGGGAGCCTTGCGGACGGATCAGTCGCTCGCGGTGATCGCGGCCGAGCCTTTCGAGGCTCGGAAGTGGACCTTAGCCATGACTACCGACTGCCCGAAGGCCTGCTGCGCACCTCGTCCCACCTGACCCACCCGATTTTCCACATGAACCGGGCCGAGGCCGAAATGACGCGCTACATGCGCCGTCTGGCCGACCGCGACCTGGCGTTGGACAGGGCGATGATCCCGTTGGGGTCCTGCACCATGAAGCTGAATGCCACCGCGAAGATGATGGCGTTGAGCTGGCCGGAGTTCTCGGACGTGCACCCATTCGCGCCCGACAGCCAGACGGCGGGCTATGCCGAGATGCTGCGCGATCTGGAAGCCAACCGTGTCGACAACGTCTATGGCGACCGGCATCTGATTTGCTCGTGCCCGCCGCTGGAAAGCTACCTCGAAGCGGCCGAGTGACGGCCTGACCTTGCAGGCGGCCTGCCCTGGCCGCCCGTTTCTGATTATCAGGGGAAGCGAGCATGTTGCTGTCGGTCTTCTGTTTCTTCAAAACCGGCATCGGTCAGTCGTCTTCACATACCATTGGTCTGATGGTGGCCGCCGCTGGTCTTCGAGCCTGACACCGATCTTATCTTGGACTATGGCCCACCCCTGCCCGGCCATGCGAACGGATTGGGGCTGGAGGCCCGCGACAAGGACGGCGGCCTGCGTCTGACGCGCATCATTTATTCCTTTGGAGGCGGTTTTTTGCGGACCGGCCGGGAACCGGTGGCAGAGATCTCTACGACTTCCCATTTGACTGAGAGCAGTCACATTTTGTCGACGTGAAGCCTAGGCAACAAAAGCCAAGCGAGCCGTGCGGGGACCAGGCAAGGGGTCCGCTTTCATTCCTGAACGTCCAGCCGGAATGCAGCATGCTTGCGGGCAATTCGCGCTGTCACCATAACTGGAATGCGACGGCCTGTAATCTCCACAGGCCTCCCCGACCGCGGAGAAACCATTGCTGAGCATCCATACGACGCGCGAGACGGATCGTCCGATGACGCGGACCGAGCGTGTTCACGTCGCATTGCGTCTGGCTATCCTTGAACAGCGCCTCGTCCCGGGAGCGCGCCTACCTGAGGACATGATCGGCGAGGCCTTTGGATCGTCCCGAACGATCGCGCGCGAGGCGCTCGGGCGCCTCGCCACCGAAGGGCTGGTGGAATTGAAGCCCAATCGCGGTGCGTTTGTCGCCAACCCAACGCTCGAAGAGGGGAGAGGCATCTTCGTGATCCGCGCGGCGCTCGAACGTGCCATGGTCCGACAACTCGCCGGGCGCATCGATGAGGAGACCGCACGAACTCTGCGCCAAATGGTCGAAGATGAAAACCGGCTTGCCGAGAAAAGCGATGTCGAGGCGATCCGGCTTGCGGGCGAGTTCCACTTGTATCTGGCGCGCCTTGGCGGCAACCCGCTTCTTGAGCGTTACCTGACAGAAATCGTGTCGCGCTGTTCATTGGTCATGGCCATCTACGGTCGTCCCCATTCGGCGGATTGCGGGGCGCGCGAACACCGCGAGATCGTCGAGGCGATCCTGGGAGGCGATTTCGTCCGCGCCGGCGACCTGATGGAGCGGCATGTCGAGGAAGTCGCCGCACGTGCGCAGCTTGGCACCCGCGCCGAAGTCGATGTCCGGAGCGTTCTCGCCGAAGTGGCGGCCCAGGTGCCCTGAGATGGTCAGACACGCGCTTGACAGATGAAAGCATAGGCGCTCCCCAAAATCGTATGCAATATATCCCGCCTTTTTGCATACGATCTTGACAGAATCGCATGCGGCAACTCAGGGTCACGTCAGACCCCGGAGGCCCCATGCACGACGACCCTGCCGTCTCGATTGAACATGTCAGCAAGGCCTTTGGCCGTGGCGCCACGGCTGTGCATGTGCTGCATGACGTGTCGGTGTCGATCGGACGACGCGAGTTCTTCACCCTTCTTGGCCCGTCAGGCTGCGGAAAGACCACGCTTCTTCGCCTTATTGCCGGGTTTGAGACCGCCGACGCCGGCATGATCCGTATCGACGGAACCGACGTCACTCATGCCCCGCCCTTCCGGCGGCCGGTCAACACCGTCTTCCAGAACTATGCGTTGTTTCCGCACATGACAGTCGAGCAGAACGTCGGCTTCGCCTTGGAGGAGCAGGGCCAGCCCCGCGACCAAATCCGCCGCCGGGCGGGCGAGGCGCTCGAGATGGTTCGTATGCAATCCTTTGCCCAACGCCGCCCCGCGGAGTTGTCCGGTGGCCAGCAGCAGCGCGTGGCTCTTGCCCGTGCTCTGGCCCCGCGCCCCAAGGTCCTCTTGCTGGACGAGCCGCTGTCGGCTCTCGACCTCAAGCTGCGCAAGGAAATGCAGATCGAACTGAAGCAGCTTCAGACCGAGGCAGGCATCACCTTCATCTTCGTCACCCATGACCAGGAAGAGGCGCTAACCCTTTCTGACCGCGTGGCGGTAATGCAGTCCGGTCGCATCCTGCAGATGGGACCGCCGCGCAGCATCTACGAGGCGCCGACCCATCGCTTCGTCGCCGACTTCATCGGCGACATCAACCTGATCGAAGGGGAAGCCCTGGCCTCGGGCGGCATCCGGCTGCCCGGCGGGGCCACCCTGCCCGGTCCAGCCGCTGCACCGGGGCGCGTGACACTGGCAGTCCGCCCCGAACGCGCAAAGATCGTGCCCGCTGGCAGTGGCGTGATCGATGCCACTCTCGTCCACTCGGCTTTCCTCGGCACCGCCATGCTGCACAAGCTTACCCTCCCCGATGGCGCGAGCTTCCTGATCCGCGAGGCCGACCTGTCCGCCCCGATGCCGGAGCGCGGCGGCACCGTGGGTCTGTCCTTGCCGGTCGAGGCCCTGCTGGTGTTGCAGGCATGACTTCTTCTGCGACAGTCCGTCGGGGCCTTCTCCTTCTGCCCGCACTTGCGATCATTCTGCTTCTGATCGGCCTGCCGCTTGGGTTGATGGGCTGGGTCTCGCTTCTGCAGAAAGGTGGCAGCAGCGGCGTCGACTGGTCCGCGCCCCCCGGCATCGGCAACTACCTGCGGCTGGTCTGGGAAGAGGATTTCGACGGTACAATGATCCTCAACCCAACCTACCTGGTGATCTTCCTCCGGTCGGTTGCTCAAGCGGCGGTCACGACATTTCTGTGCCTGTGCCTCGGACTGCCCGTAGCGCTCTGGATGGCGGGACTCAGCAAGACCGGTCGGAATGTGATGCTACTGCTCATCACCATCCCGTTCTGGACGAACCTTCTCGTTCGCAACTACGCCTGGCTCATCATCCTGCGCGAAGATGGATGGACGGCTCGCGCGGTGAACGCCGTCTGGCCCTTCGGCCCGGTCCAACTGCTGTACAACGACGTCGCAGTGGCGATCGGCCTGACCTACTCCTTCCTGCCCTTCATGATCCTGCCGCTCTACTCGGTCTTCGAGAAGTTCGACTGGCGGCTGATCGAAGCGGCGCATGATCTGGGCGCGACGCGGCGCAGGGCGCTGAAGCGGGTCGTGCTGCCTCTGGTCATGCCAGGTATCGTCGCGGGATCGCTTCTGGTCTTCATCCCTTGCCTTGGCGCCTTCGTGACGCCTGCGCTGCTCGGCGGAGGCAAGACTGCGATGCTTGGCAACGTGATCCAGGCCCAGTTCGGCTCGGCGCGCAACTGGCCGTTCGGCGCGGCGGTGTCGGTCGTCCTTCTGGCGATCATGCTGGTGGTGATGACCGCCATGGCGCTGTGGCGCAACCGGAGGGCAGCCGCATGAACCTGCGCCGCTTCCCTGCCACGCGCGAAGTTTCGATCGCGGTTCTCGCCTTCCTGTACATCCCGGTCGTCGTGCTAACCGCCTACAGCTTCAACGCGAACCGCACGGCGACGGTCTGGACCCATGCCTCGTTCGACTGGTATGCGCGGATTCTGACAAACCCGTCGATCCAGGCCGCAACCTGGAACTCTATCGTGCTGGCGACGGCAGCCTCCATCGCGGCGACGGGCATTGCACTGATGGCGGCCCTGGCCACGCGCCGCGCCTTTCCCGGGCGCAGCACCACAGAATCCGTACTGAACCTGCCGCTGATCCTGCCCGAGATCGTGGTAGCGGTCGCAACGCTCCTCCTCTTCGTCTCCCTCGGCATCAGTCTGGGCCTTGGCGCGATGATCCTTGCGCACACCGCCTTCTGCATCCCCTTCGCCTATCTGCCGATCCGCGCGCGGCTCGATGGCCTGAGCGGCAGCTACGAAGAGGCGGCGCAGGACCTTTACGCCAACCGGTTCCGCACCTTCCGCCGGGTGACGATGCCGCTCCTGTGGCCCGGTGTCATGGCCGGTTTCACCCTCGCCTTCGTCACCAGCCTCGACGACTTCCTGACCTCGTTCTTCCTGTCGGGGCCGGGCACGACCACCCTGCCCGTCTACATCTTCTCGGCCATCCGCGCCGGCATCACGCCCGAGATCAACGCGATCTCGACCGTGATGCTCCTGATCTCGATCCTGCTCGTCTCGCTTTCCTTCTTCCTCGGCCGCCTGCGCCGCTAACCCATCGGGAGATCTGCAATGCCGCTACGACATCTTCTTGCTGCAACCGCCCTCAGCCTGCTTTCCGCCGCGCCGCTTTTCGCGCAAGACGCGGAAAAGACGCTCTATTTCTACAACTGGACCGACTACTACCCGGTAGAGCTTCTGGCAAAGTTCGAGGCCGAGACCGGCATTAAGGTCATCCTCGACGGCTATGACAGCAACGAGACGTTGCTGGCAAAGCTACAGGCCGGCGGGGCAACTTATGATGTGATCGTGCCGTCAGACTATGTCGTGCCTGGCATGATCGCCGACGGGCTACTGATGAAACTGGACGCGCCCACGCTGTCGAACTTCGTCAACGTGAAGGACGCCTTCGCCAACCCGGACTTCGACCCCGGTCGCCAGTACACCGCGCCCTATCTCTGGGGCACCACAGGCATCGCCTATGACAGCGCGCAGGTTCCGGGCGGCGAGCTTGAGCAAAGCTGGAAGGTGTTCTTCGAACCGGCACCTGAATTGGAGGGCAAGATCGCCGCGCTCGACATCTCGAGCGAACTGATCCTCGCTGCGAGCCTTTATCTCGGCATCCCGCAATGCACGGAAAGCAACGACGACGCGAAGCGCATCCTCGAGTTGCTGGAAGCGCAGAAGCCGAAGCTGAAGCTCTACTCGGCCGACAGCACGGTCGACCGGATGGCGTCGGGCGAGGTCGCGATGCACCAGCTCTGGAACGGTGCGACGGCCCGGGCAACGGCACAGCGCGGGACGATCCGCTACATCTACCCCAAGGAAGGGACGCCAATGTTCCGCGACAACTTCGCTATCCCCGCCAGTGCGCCTCATCCCGAGAATGCGAAGATCTTCATCAACTGGATGATGGCTCCGGAAAACGCAGCGGCCGTCTCGAACGCCATCGCCTATGCCAATGCGATCAAGTCCGACGAGTTCCTGAGCGATCAGTGGCGCGCGATGGACGCGATCAACATGCCGGACGACTATGCCTCGCGGCTGGTGCCGACGCAGGATTGCAGCCCCGCCGCGCGCGAGTTGCAGGACAAGATCTGGACGCGCCTGAAAGGCTGACCTGTCGCTGTGCGGTGGCTCCTGCCGCACAGCCAAACTTCGGGAGGGACCGATGACCACCACCTATGTCAACCTGCGCGACATCGACGGCCAGACCATCGGCATCCGGTGCGGCAATGGCCGGATCGAGGCAATCGGTCCGGCAGTCACCGACGCGCAGGCCGTCGACGGCAATGGCTGGCTGGTCCTTCCCGCTTTTGTTGAACCCCATGTCCATCTCGACAAGACCCTGTGGGGCGAACACTGGGTTCCCGGCCGCCGCGCCGCCCGCCTCCGCGACTACATCGACAACGAGCGCCGTGTCCTGTCCGCCAATCCGACCTCGCCGGAAGAACGGGCCGCCCGGCTGCTCGACCGGATGCTGGCGCAGGGCACGACCGCCGTCCGCAGCCATATCGATATTGCCCCCGACATCGGGCTTTCCCATGTCGAGGCGATGTTCCACCTGCGCGAGGCGTGGTCGGACCGGGTTGACCTGCAGTTCGTGGCCTTCCCGCAGCAGGGTCTCCTTTCCCGGCCGGGCACCGCTGAGCTGATCCGCGACGCCATCGCGATGGGGGTCGAAACCGTTGGTGGGCTGGACCCAGCCGGGATCGACGGCGATCCGGACGGCCAGCTGCGCTTCATCTTCGATCTGGCGACAGCAACAGGAGCCGGCGTCGATATCCACCTTCACGACAAGGGCGAACTTGGCGCCTGGCAGATCGGCCGGATTGCCGACTACACGGCCGCGTCGGGGCTGAAAGGCCGGGTGATGATCTCGCACGCCTATTGCCTCGGCATGATCCCGGACAGCCAGCTCGACCGCTTGGGCGAACGGCTGACGCAGCAGGGCATCTCGTTGATGAGCTCGGTTCCCGCCGACATTGCCGTGCCGCCCATCGAGCGCCTGCACGAACTGGGTGTCACGGTCTGCGTCGGCTCCGACGGCATCCGCGACGCCTGGTCACCGCTCGGCAACGGCGACATGCTGGAACGCGCCTTCCTGACCGCCTTCCGCTTCGACTGGAACACCGACGAGGATTTCCGCCGAGCGCTGTCCTGCGCCACGCATCAGGCGGCAACGGCCATCGGTCTGCCCGACTACGGCCTAGCTGCCGGCAACCGGGCCGACTTCGTGTTGATCGACGCAATCACCCCCGGCGATGCGCTTGCCCGCAGGCCCGGGCACCGCAAGGTGATCCGGCGTGGCGTGCAGGTTGCCGGCTGACCGAGGGCGCCATGGAATTCGACTTCACGACGCTTCCCCCGCCCGACCGCTATCGCCTGCTGACGAACTTCGTCGGCCCGCGTCCGATCGCGCTGGTCACCACCCGTTCGGCCGCCGGCCACGACAACGCCGCGCCCATGAGCTTCTTCAATGTCTTTGCCCATGAGCCGCCGATCCTTGTTCTGGGGATCCAGCCGCGCGGGAATGGCGACGAGAAGGACACTGTCGCCAACATCCGCCGCAGCGGGGAATTCGTGGTCAACATGGTCGATATGACGCTGGCCGATGCCATGATCGTCTGCGGCGTCAATTTCGCTTCCGATGTCGATGAACTGGCCTTTGCGGGTTTGACGCCGCTGGCCAGCCGCAAGGTCGAGCCCGCGCGGATCGCCGAAAGCCCCTGCGCCTTCGAATGCCGGGTCGAGCGCCTGATCGACTATCCGAACCGCATTCTTGTCGTGGGCGAGGTGGTCCACATGCACGTCCAGGACCGCTGCCTCGACGAGGCTGGCCGCTATGTCAATCCGGCGACCTACCAGCCGATCGCCCGGCTGCATGCCGACAACTACATCACGTCGGACCGCCAGTTCGAACTCAAGAAGCCCGAGCATCTTCTGACCTACGAGGCCGCCCAGACCACGCCCAAAGCGGCGCGCAAAGTAGTCTGACCCATGTCTGACCCGACGACGCCCCTCGCTGATCTTGCCCTTGGCCAACGCGCCCCCGGACGCACGGCGCTTGCCGCGCGCTGGATCGTCGCGCATGACGGGAGCGGGCATCGCCTGCTGGAGAACGGCGAGGTCGTGATCGACGGGTCCGACATCCTTTATGTCGGGCGCCGCTTTCCGGGCGCGGTCGCCCGTCGCATCGATCTGGGCGAGGTCTTGGTCTCGCCCGGCTTCATCGACCTCGACGCGTTGTCCGACCTCGACACGACGCTGCTGACCGTCGACTACGGCCCGGGCTGGGCCACCGGTCGGGTCTGGCCCGAAGACTACGTGCGGCGCGGCCCGGTCGAGATGTACAGCCCGGATGAACTGGCCTTCCAGAAGCGTTTCGCCTTTGCCCAGTTGCTGCGTCATGGCATCACCACTGCCCTGCCCATCGCATCGCTCTTTTACCGCGAATGGGGCGAAACCGTCGCCGAGTTCGACGCCGCCGCGCAAGCCGCGCAGGAGCTCGGCCTTCGGGTCTATCTCGGCCCGGCCTATCGCTCGGGCGGCATGGTCTGCACCGCGCCCGGCGTTCTGGAGCCCCGCTTCGATGAAGAGCGGGGGTTGGCGGGCCTGTCGGACGCGTTGGCCTTCGCGGACCGGATCGATGGCGCTGCGGACGATCTGATCCGCGCGATGCTGGCCCCGGACCGGGTGGAGACCTGCACCCTGCCACTGCTGCGTCGCACGATGGATGCCGCACGGGACCGGACCCTGCCCGTCCGCCTGCACATGGCCCAGGGTCGCATGGAACGGCAGACCGTCCAACGCCTGCATGGCGCGACGGCGCCGCAATGGCTTGCGGCGAACGGCCTTCTGCACGACCGCCTTATTGCGCCGCATGCGGTCGAGGCAGATCCGCAAGACCTGGCGCTTTACGCCGAACACGGCGTCACCATCGCCCATTGCCCATTGGTCTATGCCCGCGACGGCGAGATGCTGCGCTCGTTCCGTCGCTGCCGACAGATGGGCATCCGCATCGGCATGGGCACCGACACCGCCCCGCCGGACATGGTTCTGAACATGGCCGTGGCCCTGATGATGGGCCGCGCCGCCGAGGGCAGCGAAACGGGCCTAAGCACGGCCGAGGTGTTCGACGCCGCCACAACGGGCGGGGCCGCTGCGCTCAGCCGACCCGACCTCGGCCGACTGGCCGCTGGCGCAAAGGCAGACATCGCCGTGTTCGACCTGATGGATCCCTGGTTCGCCCCCACTATCGATCCGATCCAGTCGCTGATCTTCGGCGCCACCGGTCGGGTCACGCGTGCGGTCTTCGTTGATGGCCGGCTCTCGATGCGAGACGGCGCGCTGGCAGGCTTCGACGCCCTTGCAGCACGTCATCAGGCTCAAGCGCAGTTCGACAGGATGCTGGCGCGCTATCCCGAGCGAACCTGGAGCCGGCCTGACTTGGCTAAGATCTTCCCTCCAACCTTCCCGCGACTTGGCCAAGGAATTGCTCTGCAAAGATAAGTGGATAAGGGCGGAGATCATCCGCCTGGCAGTTATGATGTCCAACCATTGCCCGCGTCGCCCCGCAACATCGAAGACGTTCTCCACGAGTGCGGGATCGACATCCACCACGTAACCGTGCGGCTCTGCTGGCAAAGGTTCGGGGCGATGTTCGCTGCAGACTTCCGTCGGTGACGGGTGGACCATGCGCGCCCGTCGACACTGCTGGTGGCCGTTCGACATGGTTTTCTTGAATTCCAACGGTGAACGCGATGACCTATGACGCGCCATCGACCACGGACGCCTCTCCTGCCGCCAGTTCCTCATGCAGCACGGCATGGCCGCTCTCATCGACTGGCGCAGTCTCTGTGCGGGTAAATTGGATTTGACGGCCCGACCTTGCTCAGACGAGTCCACATTGGTCTGACACCACCAAGGCAAGGCCCCCCGCATCCTCGGACGGAATTCGCGCGGTAAAGCCATCCGCTGTGACAAGCGGAGTTATCGTCGTCGCACCTGGATCGAGAGCATGCTCGCCGGATCTAAAGACTCTAGGCGCGTCTCCACACGCCGCGACAGACGCGCAATGACCCTCTTATCCAGGTCTTCGTCGCTGCAAAGTCATGTTCTGGCTTATGCATGCAATGAGTTTGGCCTCAATTCCTGGCAGTTCTAACTCGCGGCCTCTACTTGTGCCAGCGCCGTCACCAGACGACGCAGCAGGTCCGGCCGGTACCGCACAGTCTGCGAGAACCCCTCGACGGTGAACGACGGCTGCACGTCAAGGAGCCTGCGCATCGCTAAAGCCGCGGCCTCAGGCTCGCCGAGGTTGACATGAGCCACGGCCAAGTAAGCGTAGGGCACACTGAAGGCCGGATTAGCCTGGATTGCCAGCCGTGAATAAGTGACCGCCTCATCGAAGCGCCCGGCCAGCAACGCCGCTACCGACAGTGCGGAGAATGGATGGTATCTGAGGGGATCGTCGATGGGGCTGAGGCGCAGCGCCTTCCGCGCATGCGCCACCGCCCGCTCGTCGCATCCGCCGTGGGCCGCCGCCATGGAGCTAAACCCGTAGATAAGCGCAGAGTTAGCGTTGATCCCCAAGGCCCGGTCAAACACCGGCAAAGCCGCGTCATAGTCCCCGGTCAGCATGCTGCGAACAAAGGCACCGATGCTCATGGCCTGCGGATCGTCTGCGTTGACCCCCAGCACCATATCGGCATGCGCCAAGGCTGCAGCGCGGTCCGCCGGGTCGAGCCCGCCGCGGAAGTATCTTTGCTCGCATAGCCATGCAGCATAGCCGTGGGCCGGAAGCAACCTGGGGTCAAGCTCGAGCGCGGCCCGCAGGAGCCGCAGCGCCTCGTCGCCGCCACCGGCCTTGTTGGCCAACACTAAGGGCACCGCCCGCAAGTACAGATCGTAGGCATCTAGTCGGTCAGGTGCCTTGCGACCGGCCCGGGCAATCTCCGCCCGCCTCAGCGATGGTTCGAGGACGCCGACGATCTGTTCCGTCAACTCGTCCTGCAGGTCAAAGACATCTCCGGCCGTCCCCTCGAACCGGCCTGCCCAGATCTCGGCTGCGGTTGCGCCGTCGATCAGGTGGGCATTTATGCGCAGTCGCTGGCCTGATCTGCGGACACTGCCGTCCAGCAGGTAACGGACGCCAAGCTCTGCCGCGATCTGCCGCACGTCCATGGACCGACCGCGATAGGCAAAGGAAGAGTTGCGGGCGATGACAAACAGCCCCGGCAGCCGCGAAAGCCCAGTAATCACCTCCTCGGCCATTCCGTCGGCGAAGTAGCTTTCGACATTGTCGCCAGGTGCGAAAGGCAACACGGCGATCGAAGCACCCCCCGGAGCTGTCGCGCGATCTTCTGGAACGTCGAGCCGGTATCCGCGCCGCGAGACCGTCTGAAGAATGCTTCGGTCGTTGTCGCCAAGCGCCTGGCGGATGGCATGAATGCATTGCACCAAACTGTCGTCGGTCACTGCCGCCCCGAGCCAGACCGCCTCGTGCAATTCGGCCTTGCTCACCAGCCGGTTCGCGTTGGCGATCAGGTAGCGGAGCGTGGCGATTGGCAGAGGCGGCAGCAGCAACGTGCTTCCGTCAGGCCGTCGAAGCACATGGCTTTCGAGATCCACCTCGATGCCGTTGATGACGACCTTGTTCGAGAGCGAAAGTTCCATCCCGAAGCGTCACGACTGAACAGGTCTCGCGTTTAAACTAGCACGAACCTCAGCACGCTCGTCGAAAAATCGCCGGACGATCGGAATGCGTTCGCCACTTGCTGTCCTGCCCGCCGCTACCCTCGCCAATGCATGGGCGGAAGGAGTTGCGGACATGAAACACGCTTATCTGGCAGGTGCCACCGTGGCAGTCGCGCTCGCCGCAGGACGCCAGGCGCTCGCCGATGACCTCGAAGCCCGGAAAATGCTGGCGATGATCGCGGATATCGACTTCATCACGCAGAACTCCTCGCTTGACTATTCCGGTGAGACCCTGCCGCTTGTGACAATCGTGAGCGAGAATGAACTGCAGTTGCGGTTTCATGCGTCGGAAGGTCCAGTCCCCGCGAATAAAGGGGGCCATTCCCGCGGTCGCGTCGCTGCATTCTATGATCGTGATGCAAACCAGATTTTTCTATCCGATGTGAATTCCATCACCGGGCCCGGCTTGTTCCACGAATTGGTTCACTTTCTCCAGGATGTTAACGGGAAGGATGACATGTTTGTATCCCACCCCGTCTGCCTCGAAGCAGAAGCGTACGACCTTCAGGCTATCTGGCAAGCCGAACAGGGGATCGATCTTGCGTCGAAGCCTGATTATGGGTTCGTCACGACCTTGTACGGGGTCTGCAACGATGCCGATTTTTCATGGATCGACAGCGCCTACCAGCGCTGAGAACGATCTGAGCGCAAGCCGAACGCCCTTGACGTTATCGCCCCCCAACTTCGGAGGGACTTCCTTGCTAAGTGGGCTCGGTCCAAATTGGTTACTTGGCTCTGGTTGGGAACTCGGATTGAACCGCCCCGGGGTTTCCGGGCGCTGATTTTGGTTGTCAACGCGGCGTTTCAGTTCCGGAGCGGCGCGGAAATCTACCTCCACTTCCACCGGAGGGAGGTTCCCAATCGGCTTAAATCAGACAGTTGTTCTTAAGCTGGTCGACCCATTTGAGGGTGGCCTATTCAATGGTCGCGGCGTTACGCAAGGGCGCGCGCCGATGGATGACCTTGGACTTGAAGACACCGTTTCGTCGCGCGGGACTGCAATCAACCTGCAGCATGTGACGGGGCGGCGAGATGGAGCTCTGCACGCAGGCCCTTTCCGGCAGGGCCTTCGGCAAGTTGCAACTTCCCCCCGAACAGCGCAGCAATCTCACCCACAATCGGCAGCCCGAGGCCCAACCCCGCTTCGCCCCCGGCGCCTCGTGCGAACCGCGCACCAAGACGGGCGCGCGCCTCGGGTGGAATGCCGGGGCCATCGTCTTCGACCGCGAGCACGACCCGGTCAGACAGAGAGGCGACCTCAACCGTGACTATGGAACCTGCGCCAGCGTAGACCAGCGCATTGTCGATCAAGTTCTTCAAGGCCTCGCCCAGCAGCACCGGCTCAGCTCGGGCCAGCGCCGGGCCGCCTTTGAAGCCGAGGTCGATCCCGACGGCAGCTGCGCGCGGCACCATCTCACTGGTTATGTCGCGCGCCAGCGCCGCCACCTCGACAGCTGCTCCGCCGCCGGCCGCCGCTGCATCGATCCGTGCCAGAAGCAACAACTGAGCCAGGATGCGTTCGGCGTCGGCCAGCGCCGCATCGCCCTTGGCGGCGGCGATGCGCGCCGCCGGCAGATCTGCAGCGCGGCCCGCCAGTGCCAGTTGGGTGCGGATCACGGCGAGCGGCGTGCGCAATTGGTGACCAGCGTTGCCCGTGAAATTGCGCAGCCCGTCCAGCGCCGTCTCCAGCCGCCCCATCAGAGAGTTTACGGCCTCGACCAGACCCTGCACCTCTGTTGGCACCTCGGCGCGGATGGGCGACAGATCGTTGGGTGAACGGTCGGAGATCGCCTCGCCCAGCCGGTTCAGCGGGCGCAGTGCCAAAGGCACCGCGACCCAAACGATGGCCGCAGCCCCCAAGATCATCGCCAAGAGCCGCAATGCCGAGGAAAACAGGATCGCGCGCGCCAATTCCCGCCGCGCGAGGGTGGATTCTGCCACCGTCACCATAAAGGGAATCGACTCAACTCCGGTCGAGGCAGTACGCGCGAGCGTGATGATGCGGATTGGATCACCGGCAAAACTGCCGTCGGCAAACCCCGTCCCGCCCGCCCCCGGCACAGCCAGACTTAGATTCTGGTAGCCGGTTATGAAGCCCCGTGGTCCGTCGACGCGATAGAATACCCGGTCCTGCGCGGTGGAGGTCAGCATTTCAAGTGCCGAATAGGGAATGTCGACAAGAAGGTCGGCGGCCTCCCCCACCGTTACCCGCTCGGCGATTGCAAGAGCCGAACCGGCCAGCACCCGATCCGACAGATCGGTCGCGGTTTCAGCGGCCTCGCGCCAAGTATCAGCCAGGGCCAGCGTACCCAGAGTGGCGGTCGCCGCCAGAAGCCAACCCAGCAGGCGGCGGCGCAGGCTGCCCATCAGGTGCCGCGCTCGACGTAATACCCGATGCCACGCGCGGTACGCAGCGTCACACCAAGCGGCGCCAGCCGGCGACGCAGGCGGCTGGCATACTGCTCAATCGCATTGTCGGACAGGCTGTCGTCAAGGCTGGTCAGCGATTGCACGATTGCCTCTTTCGTTACTACCTTGCCTGCCCGCATGAACAGGAGTTCGAGCAGAGCATGCTCCCGCGCAGGCAGGTCCAGCGCTTGCCCATCCGCTGAGAAGCGACGCGCCGCAAGGTCAAGCGTGACGTTGCCCAATGTTACTTCTGCCGCCCGCAGCCCCGCCTGACGGCGCAGAAGCGAACGCACCCGCGCTTCGAACTCGCCGATGTCGAAGGGCTTTACCAGATAGTCGTCGGCGCCAAGGTCCAATCCGCGTATACGGTCCTCGGGCGTACCGCGCGCGGTCAGGATCAAGACCGCCGCCTGATTGTGCCGCGCCCGGATCACGCGAAGAAACGACAGCCCGTCCATCTCGGGCAGGTTCAGGTCAAGGATGATCAGGTCGAAGCGTTCCGCAGCGGCCAGCGCTTCGGCAGAGACGCCATCGCCTACCCAGTCCACGGCATAGCCCGCGCCGGTCAGCAATTGGGCCAGCCCCTCGGCCAGCGGCTGATTATCCTCGACCAGAAGGATCCGCATCCTGTCCCCCAAAGGTCGATCCTAGCGACCGTCAGGGTCGTTGTGAACCACACCGAGCGCTGCCATGATATCGCCCATGTTGGCCCGCCTTGCCCCCGCCATCGTCTTTGCAGCCTGTCTAGCGGTCCCGCCCGCCGGAGCCGAGGTGTTCACCTTTCCAGCCCTTTTGGGCGGTGATGAACCAGAAGTGGTAATCTATTCATCGTTGGACGAACGCCTGGCCGAGCCGCTGATTGCCGGATTCCAGGCCGAAAATCCGGACGTTGCCGTGCGCTACGAGGATCTGCTGACTGGCGAGATAGCGGCCCGCATCACCGCAGAAACCGACGCAGGCGGTCCCACCGCCGATTTCGCCTTCTCCTCGGCCATGGACCTGCAGGTAAAGCTGGCCAATGACGGCTACGCCCGCCCGGCCGATGTGCCGGAAAGTGAGGCCTGGCCCCGTTGGGCCAACTGGCGCAACATGGCCTTTGCCCTTACGTTCGAACCCGCGGTTCTGGTCTATAACCGCAAGGCTTTTGCCGGACGCCAGCCCCCCTCGACCCGGTTCGAATTGGTGAAGTGGCTGGCCGAACAGGGTGCGGCGGTGCATGGGCGCATCGGCACCTACGATATCGAAAAATCTGCCGTGGGCTTCTTATTTCTCGCCCGCGATCAGGAACATTACCCTGACATCTGGTCGGTGATCCGCGCGATGGGCGCGGCAGGAGTGCAGGAATTCGCCACTTCACAGGAAATTCTTGAACGGGTGTCAGACGGGCGGTTGTTGGTCGGCTACAACATTCTTGGCTCTTACGCGGCCGACTGGGCACGCAACCATCCCGATGTGGGGCTGGTTCTGCCGCGCGACTTTACGGTAGTCGTCTCGCGCGTGGGCTTCGTCCCGCGCGCTGCAGGTCGGCCTGATCTGGGCGAGCGATTTCTGGGCTTTGTCATGTCGAAGGCCGGTCAAACCATTCTGGCCGAAAAGCTGCGCCTTCCTGCAGTCAGCCTGGAGGTCTCGGATGAAAACAGCGCCCGCACGATGGAGGCAGCTCTTGGCGCGCAACTGCGCCCGGTGCCGGTGTCGCCAGGGTTGCTGGTCTATCTGGATCAGTCGAAGCGGGCGCGGCTGATCGCGCGCTGGCACGCAGCACTGAGCGGGAAGTAGTTTCCAATCTGCCCGGCGTTTGAGCATTTTCTGGCGCATGTCAGCTTTGTGACAGGTTGGTCATGCAGGCTGCCTCCATCCGGCCTTGCCGGCAATGGGAGGAGACTTGCAATGAAACATACCCTTTTCGCGGGGCTGATGGCGGCTGCCTTCGCGCTGCCCGCCCACGCCACTGACTATACGATCATGGCGCCCGCCTCACCCGGCGGCGGCTGGGACCAGACCGCCCGCACCATGCAGGAGGTTCTGCAGGCCGACGGCATTTCGTCGTCCGTTCAAGTGCAGAACGTGCCGGGGGCCGGGGGGACAGTGGGGCTGGCGCAGTTCGTGGCGCAGAACGCGGGCAAGGCCGACCAACTGATCGTCGGCGGCTTCGTGATGGTTGGCGCGATCCTGACCAACGCCTCGCCGGTCTCGCTGGCCGATGTGACCCCCATCGCCCGCCTGACTGGCGAGTATGAGGCGATCGTGGTTCCCGCAGGCTCGGACATTCAGGACATCAAAGGCCTCGTTGAAAAGCTCAAGGCCGATCCGGGCGCCGTGTCCTGGGCTGGCGGCTCCGCCGGTGGCACCGACCACATCGCGGTAGGGCTGATCGCCAAGGCGGCGGGCGTGGACCCGACCAAGATCAACTACATCGCCTATTCCGGCGGTGGCGAGGCGCTGGCCGCGATTCTCGGGTCGCAGGTCACGGCAGGCATCTCGGGTCTGGGCGAGTTCAAGGCGCAGGCCGATGCCGGTGCCCTGCGGATTCTGGCCGTGACCTCGGATGAACGCATTCCGGGCGTTGATGCGCCGACACTTAAGGAAAGCGGTCTGGACGTGGTTCTTCAGAACTGGCGCATGGTTGCCGCGGCGCCGGGCATCACGGCCGAGCAGAAGGCCGCGATCTCGGCCGATATCGAGAAGATGGTAAACTCCGACGCCTGGAAGGCCGCGCTGGAAACCAAGGGCTGGGCGAATACCTATCTGGCTGGCGACGCCTTCGCCGCACAACTGGATAGCGATATCGCCTCGACCTCGGCGGTTCTCAAGGACATCGGTCTGGTGAAATGAGCGGATACAACTATCCGCGGCGCCGCCCCGACGGGGCGGCGCTGGTTGTGGCAGGGTTGCTGGCCGCTCTCGGCGGGGTGATCCTGTGGGATGCGGCGCGGCTGCACGCGTCGGGCGGTTATGCGGGCGTCGGCCCAGGCGATGTTGCACGCTGGATCGGATTTGCCCTTCTGGGGCTGGCGCTTTGGTCCGCCGTCGCCGCCTTTCGCGAAACGCCCATGCGACTTCCCCGACAGGATGTTCCTGCAGTGCTGTGGGTGGCGGGTGGGCTTCTGGCCCAGATTCTGCTGCTGAAGACTGTCGGCTTTGCCATCGCAACGGGGCTGCTGTTTGCCTTTACCGCCCGTGGTTTCGGCAAGCGCAATCTGGCGCTGACCGTTCCAGTCGGAATTGTCTTTGGCCTGGCGGTCTATGTGGTCTTTGCCGGATTTCTCAAACTGACGCTGCCCTCTGGGCCGCTCGAACACCTGTTCGTGGGGAAATAGGATGGAGGCGCTTTCCTTCCTTATGCAGGGGTTGTCGGCGGCTATGAACCCGATGCTTCTGCTTTACGCGCTGATCGGGGTGACACTGGGCACGGCCGTCGGCGTGCTGCCCGGGATCGGCCCGGCGCTGACCGTGGCGCTGCTGCTGCCGGTGACCTATGGCCACGATCCCGCGGGATCGCTCATCATGTTCGCCGGTATCTACTATGGCGGGATGTATGGCGGCTCGACCACCTCGATCCTGCTCAACACGCCGGGCGAAAGCGCCTCGATCATCACCGCGCTTGAGGGCAACAAGATGGCCCGCGCCGGTCGCGGCGGCCCGGCCTTGGCCACCGCTGCGATCGGCTCATTCATCGCCGGGCTGATCGCCACGCTCGCGCTGGCTTTCATGGCGCCGTATGTCGTCAAGGTAGCCCTGGCCTTTGGACCGCGAGACTATTTTGCGCTGATGTGCCTGGCGTTCATCACCGTCTCTTCCGCCTTCGGCGACAGCGCGCGCAAGGGTCTGATCTCGCTGTTCGTCGGCCTTGCACTGGCGCTGGTGGGGATCGATCAGCTGACCGGACAGGCGCGCCTGTCATTCGGCGTGCCGCAGCTGCTGGACGGGATCGAGGTCACGACGCTGGCCGTCGCCATGTTCGCCCTGGGCGAGGCGTTCTTTGTCGCTGGTTGCCGCGCGACCGGCGACGAGCAGGTGATCGCCGTCAAGGGCTCTGTCTGGATGACGGCGCAGGACTGGGCGCGGTCGTGGAAGGCCTGGCTGCGCGGCACGGTGATCGGCTTTCCGATCGGTGCACTGCCTGCTGGCGGGGCCGAGATCGGCACCTTTCTGAGCTACGCCGCCGAGAAGCGCCTGACGAAACACCCCGAGGAATTCGGAAAAGGCGCCATTGAAGGCGTTGCAGGACCTGAGGCGGCCAACAATGCCAGCGCCGCCGGCACCCTGGTGCCGCTGCTGACACTGGGCCTGCCGACCAGCGCCACGGCGGCCATCATGCTGGCGGGGTTCCAGCAATTCGGATTGCAACCCGGGCCGCTGCTTTTCGTCACCAGCCCGCAGCTTGTCTGGAGTCTGATCGCCAGCCTGCTGATCGCCAACGTGATGCTGCTGGTGCTGAACCTGCCGCTGATCGGGCTGTGGGTGCGCCTGCTGACGATCCCGAAGCCCTGGCTCTATGCGGGCATCATGGTTTTTGCGACGCTCGGCACCATCGGAGCGAACCCCTCGCCGGTCGAGCTGGTTATGCTGCTGATCTTTGGCCTCATGGGCTACCTTATGCGCGTTCACGGCTATCCCATCGCGCCGGTGGTGGTCGGCCTCATCCTTGGGCCGATGGCCGAACAGCAGTTGCGCCGCGCGCTGGCCATCTCGCAGGGCGATGTGACCACGTTGGTTGGCTCGCCGTTGTCGGCGACGCTGTTGGTCTTTGCGGCGCTGGCGCTGATCGTGCCTATGATCCTGCGGATGCGCGGCAGGGGTCAGGTGCTGTCGCAACTGGCGGCGGATGAAGACTGACCAGGAACCGCGCCATGCGCCGCCGATCGGCTGGAGCAGGGCGCGGGCATTTCAATCGCAGACAGGAGAATTCACGTGGAGATCTTCACGGCGGATTATGCTTGGGCCCTTGCCAAGGTCATCTGGATCGACCTTGCGCTGGCGGGCGACAATGCCATCGTCATCGGTTTGGCCGCGGCGGGCCTGCCAAGAGAACAGCGGGGACGGGCGATTCTGTTCGGCATCATGGCCGCGACGGTGATGCGGATCTGTTTCGCGCTGATCACCACTCAGCTTCTGGACATCATCGGGCTTCTTCTGGCCGGTGGCATCCTGCTGCTGTGGGTCTGCTGGAAGATGTGGCGCGAACTGCGTGAGGGACACGCTGGCGAGATCCAGGCCGAAGAGGCGCTGACGGGCGAGGATCTGGACTTCGATGGCAAAGTGGCCGGCGACGTTCCGCGCAAGAGCTTTGCGCAGGCCGCGTGGCAGATCGTGGTTGCCGATGTGACCATGTCGCTGGACAATGTGCTGGCGGTAGCCGGGGCGGGACATGACCAGCATCGCTCGGTCATCGTTATCGGGCTTGGCCTGTCGATCATGCTGATGGGCTTTGCCGCGACCCTCATAGCGCGGCTTCTGAGCCGGTTTCGCTGGATCGCCTATATCGGCCTCGCGATTATCGTCTATGTCGCGCTGTCCATGATCTGGCATGGCTGGCACGAGGTTCAACCCGTGGTGCTGGGAATGCTCCGCCAGAGTTCAGACGAATTGATTATCAGAGCCAGAACATGATGGTTGCAGAGAGGGCGATGGCAGAGAAGACAACCTTGCGACATCGGTCGTAGCAACGGCGGCGGGGGCGGAGTCGATCGTCGCGGAGGTGGCGATGCGGGTCATGTAGATCTCCTGTCTGGTTGGGGCCGTCGTCGTCCGGGCCCGGTACGCCTGCATCACTTTCCAGGGCCTGGGCAATCCCGACCGCCGGACCTTTGTCGCTCAGGGCACGGACAAGGTGGTGACGATCCGGCCGCGCCTCGCCGTCACGACCGCCGAGGCGGCCGTCGATGCGGCCATCGCGGAACTCGGCGTGACGCGCATCCTGTCCCATTAAGTCACTGCCGCGACGAACTCGGGCCAACTGAAGACCATCCTCGGGTCTTTCGAACCCGCAGCGATGCCTGTCAGCATCGTTTACATTGGCAAAGGTGCCTTGCCGCTGAAGTTGCGGGCTTTCCTGGAGTTTGCTGGGCCCCGCCTGAAGGAACGGCTCACTACCGGCAAGGCCAGATGCCGGGGCGGCCGGAGATATCGCCCTGCCATGGTCAAGAAGAGAGCGGATCTGGTCAATCACGGCCACTTCAGTCTTTCCAGCCGGGCCGCGGCCGACCGGGCAGGATCCAGCGCCATGCTTCAGCGCCGACTACTTAAAGAGTGCCGGTAGAATCGGATGCCCCTGCGGGCGTGTCTGAGCGAGAAGGCGGCGCCATTCGGCCACAAGTCGGGCCCGGTAGCAGGAAGTCCACAAGTGTACATAAAGCGGCATTCACGCAGAATGCCAATGTTTTCGACTGTCGAAACAAATGGCTTAGCAGGAGTTTTTAGTAGGAGTTTATGGTGCCCAGAGCCGGAAGCAGATCGAAAATCGAACTTCATTTCCCCTATGCTTTTCAAACGCTTACAAGGACCAGCCCGCCTCGATGTGGACCTCAAGGGGACCCGAATGTGGACCTTATGTCAACGGCCATTCGACCACATCCGCTCTGCTTGGGTGAACTGCTGTCTCTTCTTCTGCGATGGCTTGCTCCTGAGATAGTTGAAGTCGTACCCAAAGCTGGAAAAGAAGGCCTCCTGCTCGCTTGTAAGCAGCCGCGATGCGTCGCCTGCATGATAAAGCGTGACGCCTTCGTGGTTCCACTTTGCAGGCTTAGCGGTTCGGTCTAGTCGACGCGCAAGGATGGGCCGCAGAGAGAGAGCCGGTTTGTCTTTGAAATGTGGGGACTGCTGTTCGATGGATTGGAAGAACGCGCTGACCAACACATCGGCCAATTGGAGTCCTGGCTCCTTCGCGGCAGGCATTCGCTCAATGAGGTCTTGCGCGAGAACGTCTGAAGCTATGACCCGAGTATCCTGATAAGTCGTTCCCGCCAGAGCTTGCACAGCCAACTTCTTCACGTAGGCCTTGAACGCTCCAAAATGATGTCCTCTGCGGCTCGCCATCACGATGCGCAGCTTTGGTTTCGGTAAACCGTCAAGCTTCGCTGTTAGTGCCACGTAGGCGGTGACGCGCTCCAGCAAGAGGCGGCAGACATAATTATAGAGGTAATCTCTTGGATCGCCGGATGCCGCCGCTGCCTTAGGATTGCTGTGGTCAAGCATAGTTTTCTTGTAGGAGCAAACTACAAACCCCCGAGCCGCAAACTCCCTAGAGGCCAGTGCCTTCGCAGCTAGCATCCGATTTCTTGGCTTGAGTGCCCGAAAATGTAGAAACTCCCCCGCTCTCCCGCCGATTGCCAACTTGATGGCGTCCCTACGTTTCTCCAGCTCTGCCTCCGCCGACGCGCGGACTAGATACCCACCAAGACAAAGCCATTCGGAGTTGCCGTCAGGAAAATCCGGCTTGAGGGGACCAATTTTGTCGTCCCCTGCTTCATCGACGTAGAGAGTGAAGTGGTGGGTCAAATCATCAACTCGCAACTTGGCACTTAGCGGCACGGGACCAAAGGGAAACTCTTCACTTGCTAGGCAATCTAGCCATCAAGCGGAGCCGACCGCAATTCTCAGCAGCTTGGCCGGACGCCAGCGCTTGATCCGGGAGCTGCATGGCGGCTAAGTGATAGTAAGTAACGGTATGGAAAACATGTACGAAAACGCCTTCAACGCCATCGAACGTGAACTCAGGAACGAAGATGGCATCGCCAACGAGTTGGACTATGTCGAACAGATTTCGTGGGTTCAGTTCCTCAAGTACTTGCACGATCTGGAAACCGAGCGTCAGGACCGCGCCGAGCTGGACGGCGAGACCTACACGCCAATTATCGAGGGGCCGTTCAGGTGGGACCGATGGGCTGCCCCGAAGGTCAACGGGGCCTTCGATCACAACACAGCTCTTGTCGGCGAGGACCTGATCACCTTCGTAGACCAGAAGCTATTCCCCTACCTCGCTTCGTTCCGCCAGACGGCGACCGGCCCCCGTACGATCCACTACAAGATCGGCGAAATCTTCACGGAGCTGCGCAACAAGTTCCGGTCCGGCTACATTCTCCGCGACGTTCTGGAAGTGATCGACACCCTTTCCTTCAATACCCAGGCGCAGCGCCACGAGCTGTCACAGCTCTACGAGACCCGCATCCGTCGGATGGGCAATGCCGGAAGGAACGGCGGCGAGTACTACACACCCCGCCCGCTCATTAGAGCAATGATCAAGGTGATCGACCCAAAGATCGGGGAGACGATCTATGACGGAGCGGTAGGTTCAGCTGGCTTCCTCTGCGAAGCCTACGACTACATGCGGCGGGACAACCTGACCGCGTCCGAATACGAGACCCTCCAGACCAAGACCTTCTTCGGACAAGAGAAGAAGTCCCTCGCCTACATCATCGGCATCATGAACATGGTGTTGCATGGGATAGAAGCCCCGAACATCGTCCACACGAACAGTCTCAACGAGAACGTGATGGACATACAGGAGAAGGACCGTCACGACATAATCCTCGCCAATCCCCCTTTTGGAGGCGGCGAACGGCGAGAGGTGCAGCAGAACTTTCCCATTCGGACGGGCGAAACGGCGTACCTGTTTCTTCAGCACTTCATCCGCAAGCTCCGCGCTGGAGGCCGTGCGGCGGTGGTCATCAAGAACACCTTCCTGAGCAACAGCGACAATGCCAGCGTGGCGCTGCGGCGAGAGCTGCTGCAGGACTGCAACTTGCACACCATCCTAGACTGCCCTCAGGGGACCTTTCAGGGGGCCGGAGTGAAGACCGTGGTGCTGTTCTTCGAGAAGGGCGCACCGACGCGGGACATCTGGTTCTATCAGCTCGACCCAGGCCGCAGCCTGGGCAAGACAAACCCGCTTACCGACTATGATCTGACAGATTTTGTGACCCTGCAGAAGGACCTTGTTGAAGGCCCGAAGAGCTGGCGGGTGACGCGGGCCAGCCTTGATGAAGACACGCTCGATTTGTCTGTGAAAAACCCGAACGCGCCCGAAGCGGCGGGTTTGCGGTCGCCTGAGGCGATCATCGGCGAGATGCTGGCACGGGATGCCGAGACAGCGGAGATTATGGAGAGCATCCGGGGGATGCTATGAAGGCGGGGTGGAAGGTAAAGGCACTTGGAGAAGTTGCCACCATAGTGAATGGCGGAACGCCGAAGTCAGGGGTTGCGGAATACTGGGGTGGAGATGTCCAGTGGTTAACGCCCAAGGATATGGGGCAAATGGACGGCCGAGAGATTGCCACCACACCACGGACTATAACGGCGAAGGGACTGCAAGGTTCTTCAGCCCAATTAGTCCCACCATTCTCGGTCATCCTTTCGACTCGCGCCCCCATCGGTCATCTGGCCATCAACACTGCGCCTATGGCGTTCAATCAAGGTTGTCGGGGCATTATCCCCAGCGGTGGACTCGACCATCTGTTCGTCTTTTATTTTCTCCTCGCGCACCGGGAGCTTCTCAACAGCCTTGGAACGGGCACCACATTCAAGGAGCTTTCTGGCGGGAGCTTGAAGGCTGTTCCCATCCCCGTCCCACCTCTTGAAGAACAACAACAGATCGTTGCGGTTCTGGACGAGGCCTTTGAGGGCCTGGCACGCGCCCGCGCCCACGCCGAGGCCAACCTCCGCGATGCGAGGGAGTTGTTCGATTGCTTCCTTGCATCGTCCTTCGCAGAGGGAGAGGCGACTTGGCCCAGAAAGTCACTGAATGAGATCGCCGAGAACCTCGACCGCTTCCGAGTTCCAATCACAAAGAGCGAGCGCCATGCAGGCGATGTTCCCTACTTCGGTGCTTCGGGCGTCGTCGACCACGTTGCTGACTTCATTTTCGACGAAGACCTGCTACTCGTCTCGGAAGACGGCGCGAACCTCCTCGCCCGAACCTATCCGATTGCTTTTTCGATTTCGGGGAAGTCATGGGTTAACAATCACGCTCACGTGTTGAGGTTCGAAGACCCCGACACGCAAGAGTTTGCGCGCCTCTACCTGAACTCGATCTCGCTTGAGCCTTACGTTAGTGGCATGGCTCAACCCAAGTTGAACCAGACTGCGCTCAATCGCATCCCCGTTCCGTATCCGGACCGGGCAGTTCGCACGCAGATCGTGATCAAGGCTGCTGAGTTGTCCTCCGCAACAGAAGAACTTGCGTGCCGCTACAGAGCGAACTGCAAGGACGTTGATGAGTTGCGGCAAGCGTTGCTCCACAAGGCATTCTCTGGCGAACTGACATGATCTGGGCGACGAACCACGACGCCAGCCTCGACAAGCTTCGCCGCGTTCAGGGCAGCCTCACCGTTGGGTTGATCATGGTTCCTCGTAGGGACTTCCTGACGTGTACTGGTCATGACAAAGCGTCAGATGTGAAGCAACGCAACGCCGCCAACTACAGCTTCCTGCCTGTGTTTGAGGGCAATGATCGCGTAATCGGTCTCTACAACGCTGAACGCTGGTTTGATGCCGACGCTCCCGAAACGCCTGTCGGCAACGATTTCCTCCCGCTGACGGAAGACATCATGATCGGCGCGGACGCCAGCATTTTCGACTTCATCCGCAAGGCCGATGAGGTTTCTACGAAACTGGTCGTGTCCGGCGATGGTGTCGCCGGCTTGGTCAGCCTCTCGGACATCCAGCAACTTCCTGTCCGAGCGGCACTCTTCGCGCTGGTAACAAGCCTTGAGATGGCGATGGGGCTTGCCATCGAGCGTAGGTGGCCCAACCCGAAGGATTGGATCGCCCTTTTGAGCGATGGACGACGAGCGAAGCTGATGGACGAGATAGCTAACGCACGACAACGGGACGGCTTCGTCAGCGAGATTGCTTTCACTCAGATCAGCGATAAAGCCGACATCGTCTGCAAGGGCGGTATGTTGAGTGGGAGCCGCAAGTCTCGCGTCCGAGAGTTCGACATTATCCGCAAGTTGAGAGACGACCTCGCCCATGCGAACAGATACGCTGACACGCCAGAGGAAGCAAAGATCGTTTGCCAGATCGTGCGGTCGGTCTATCAACTGAAGGACGATTTGCTGAAAACCATTGAAGATCAAGCCGCAGCGGTCGGAGCCGGATGAGCTATCACGAGGAAACTGAAGCTGACACTCGCGCCAACCGAATTGACCCGGTGCTGGCCGCAGCGGGCTGGGGCGTCGTTGAGCGCTCCCGCATTCGGCGGGAGTTGATTTGTCCCGGCCGAATCCAGTCCGGTGGCAGGCGAGGCAAGGGTCTGTCCTGCGACATTGTGCTGGAGTTTCGCGGTCACAAACTCGCCGTGCTGGAGGCGAAGCGTGCCGGGCTGTCGCATGCGGAAGGGGTGGGTCAAGCCAAGGACTACGCCGCCCGCCTAGGAGCACGGTTCGCCTATGCCTCCAACGGGCTTGGCTGGTATCGGATCGACATGGCCACCGGGTCGGAGGGCGAGTTCTCACCCCCCTTCCCCACCCCCGAAGATCTCTGGCAGCGTACCTTCGGAGTGCCCAACGAGTGGCGCTTGCGGTTTGGCGCAGTGCCATTCGAAACGGATGGCGGCAAGTGGGACCTTCGCTACTATCAGCACAACGCCATCATGGCGGCGCTGGAGGCGGTGGCGATGGAACGCACCCGCATCCTGCTGACTCTGGCCACCGGAACCGGCAAGACCTCCATCGCATTCCAGATCGCCTGGAAACTGTTTCAAGCAAAGTGGAACCTTACACGCAAGCCCGACCGCCGCCCGCGCATCCTGTTCCTCGCTGACCGCAACATTCTGGCGGACCAAGCTTACAACGCGTTCTCGGCCTTCCCCTCAGACGCAATCACGCGCATCGATCCGGACACTCTAAGGCGCATGGGTAAGGTCCCGAAGAATGCGAGCCTTTTCTTCACCATCTTCCAGACCTTCATGACCGGAGACGACGCACCGATCTACAAGTCCTACCAGCCCGACTTCTTCGACTTCATCATCATTGACGAATGCCACCGAGGTGGCGCCAAAGACGAGAGTCAGTGGCGGGAACTCCTAGAGTGGTTCTCGCCTGCCGTGCAGCTGGGCCTAACAGCTACCCCAAAGCGGTCCGTGAACGCTGACACCTACGCCTACTTCGGAGAGCCGGTCTACACCTACTCCCTCAGAGACGGGATCGAGGATGGCTTCCTGACGCCCTTCAAGGTGCGCCAGATGGCAAGCACCATTGACGAGTATGTGTACGACCCCAACGACGTCGTTCTTGAAGGGGAAATCGAGGAAGACCGGACCTACACCGAGGCCGATTTCAACACTCGTCTGATCATAGAAGAGCGCGAGCGCAGCCGGGTGACGGAGTTCATGGAGCAAGTCGATCAACGGCAGAAGACGCTAGTGTTCTGCGCTACCCAGGACCATGCGGCACGGGTCAGGGACATGATCAATCAGGTCAAGGTCAGCAAAGACCCAAACTACTGTCACAGGGTTACAGCGAATGACGGCGTCATCGGGGACCAGCACCTTCGGGACTTTCAGGACAACGATAAGACCATCCCCACAATACTGACGACCTCGCAGAAACTCTCGACAGGGGTGGATGCTCGGAATGTGAGACACATCGTTCTCATGCGTCCGGTGCGGTCGATGATCGAGTTCAAGCAGATTATCGGGCGGGGAACGCGGACCTACGATGGCAAGGACTTCTTCACCATCTGGGACTTCGTCAAGGCGCACGAGAACTTCGAGGACCCAGAGTGGGACGGGCCTCCCGAGGAGGTAACGCCGCCGAACCGACCGGAACCAAATGTCGTCGGACCCGAACCGGGAGGGGAAGTCGATCCACCGATACCTGGCCACCCGCCGCCAGATGACGGAGGTCAAGACGAACCCGCCCAGAAGACTGTCGTGAAACTGGCGGATGGTAAGGAGCGGTCGATCAAGTATCTAGCTACCACCACTTACTGGGGGCCAGATGGAAGACCGATTTCCGCCGCCGATTTCCTCAAGCGCCTCTTCGGTGACCTCTCAGGGATGATCGCTGACGAAGACCAGTTGCGCGCCATCTGGAGCAATCCGGACAACCGGGAACACTTCCTCTCCCAACTCGACGAAAGCGGCTACGACCCCGACCGGCTGGACGACATTCGCCGACTAGTCGACGCCCCCAAGAGCGACCTATACGACGTCCTGAGCTATGTCCTCTTCGCCAACCCGCCGAAGACCCGAGAGGAACGCGCCGAGGCTGTTCGGCAGGACGGCATGGGGGTCTTCGAGGGGGAAATGAAGGGGCTGCTTCTAGGTATCCTGAAGGCCTATGAGGTGGCAGGAGAATCGGAGTTGGCAGGGAAGAAACTGGGGGAGTTCCTGAAGGCTCGTTATGGCAGCGTCGGCGAGGGCAAGGCGAGGCTGGGCGAGTTGCAAAATATCCGGGATGCGTTCAACCGGATGCAACAAGGCCTATACCGTAGTTAGGCGCACCCGACAGGCAGCCACAGTGAAAATTGAATGCTCCGGCATCCTTATATTTCAACGGGTTGGACGAAGCGGCCTTCCCCGGTGTGGACCATGAGGGGACCCGAATGTGGGACTCAAGTCAAGTTACTCTCGTCAAAACTCTTTAGCAGTTCCTCAAGTTTTCGCTCAAGCCATGCGACAACATAGCTGCCGATTTCGACCGCTTGGCGCTCAGGGGCGGTATCCGGGTTAGGGACAGCGTAGGTTCCAGAGCGATTTTTGATCGGCCCAAGTAGAACATAGTGGTCCTTTTCAGCGATCAGCGGGTGACTTGCAGAGGTGAGCTTCCCATTTTCTGTCGTGAATGAAACGTTGATTGGAAGTGCCCTGCCCGTCGATTGATCCACAATCAATGAGTTTGAGATTACCACATTTGAATTCCCGCCAAAGTTGAAGAAGCCCGCCACCGACACATGACGAGGAACAATCTTGCGTTCTGTCTCGTGCACATGCGCCCATGAGTCCCTCGATTGGAAGGCAAACTGGAGAATGGGGTCGCTCCTCTGTTCCGCCTTCAAGAGATCACCCCAGCCTTTCATGCTGGTTCCACTGACAAGTCGAACCATTGCTGAAACAGCACGTGTGTTATGCTCAAGCAATCCGGCCCAGGCCCGATGAAGCCTTCTTGTCTCCACCTCTTTCCGTAAGTCTTCCAAGAAGTCTTTGACGTCAGCTATCTCGTTCTTGATATTCTCAAATACGATGCGTTTATCCGACATTGCCCTTCATTACCCGGCTTTGTTGTTACTACACTCTCCCACTTGATTGAGTATTTCACCGCATATGTCGAATGGCCAGAGTCCACACCGACACCGCAGTATGACAGAGATGATAGCCATGTTTCGCTGCGCTTAAGCCGAGGACGGTCGGACGCCTTTTCTAGTATTGCCGAACATCCAGAAGTCCCAGGAATATTCCACTGCACGAGTACGAGACCCCGAGATACATAGAGGGGAACCGCGCGTACCCCCCGTGGCACCCCTCGGTTCACCGTAGAGGGCACCGATAGTTGCACCTGCGGGATGATCTCGACTGTGCAAGTTTATTTTTTATTTTCAACATGTTGACAGACCACAGCCCGCTGCGCACGTTGCCATGATCCATGCAACACAAGGACAGCGCCATGAAAGCAGAACTCGACATCACCTCGACCTCTGTCTTCGCCCGTCTCGGCCACCTCTCCTTCTACGCCCACGGCTCAAGCGTCCCGGCGGCAGGGCAGCATAGGGACAGGACGCCGGGGGAGATCGTCCTCGGCCTCGGGTCGATTACCGTCTATCTGGTCAACAGCAGGCGCACCTCCCGTTCCCATTGAACCTTGCTCTTGTGGGACAGCGGAAGATGCACTGGAAGCTGTCCCACACAAATGGTCTTGACTATTCCGGGACGAAATCCCAAAACGTCTTAGATGCTACCGGAACACCGAAGGACCCGACCCATGATTATCGGCTATGCCCGCACCTCGACCACCGACCAGAAGGCTGGACTGGAGGCCCAACAGCGGGACCTCAAGGCTGCCCAGTGTGAGAAGGTCTTTGTCGAGGAGGTCTCCTCGGTGGACATGGTCAAGCGGGAGCAACTTGAGGCTGCCCTCGACTATGCCCGCGAAGGGGACACTGTCGTGGTCACGAAGCTGGACCGTCTGGCCCGCTCGGTGAAGCACCTTCTGGAGATCACCGAGAGGCTGGAGGCCAAGGGGGCATCGCTCCGCATCCTCGATATGGCCATCGACACGGGCACCCCGACAGGACGCCTGATGCTGACCATGATCGGGGGCATAGCGCAGTTTGAACGGGAGATCATGCTGGAGCGGCAGCGCGAGGGCATCGCCAAGGCCAAGGCCGAGGGGAAGTATCGGGGCCGGAAGCCGACTGCCAGTGTGCACAATGATGAGATCAAGCGGCTTGCGGAGGTGGAGAAGCTGTCTGCCGTCGAGATCGCCAAGCGCCTCGGCATCGGTCGGTCCAGCGTCTACCGGGCGCTTGAGAAGACCGCCTGATGAGTTAACCCTGACCCTAGCACAGAACAGCACGTCGGACGAATTAACCCCCATCCTTACAGACAACTCGACGGCCGCCCGCTGGTTCACTCTGGCGGGCTTCTTCATGGGGACCGCTGGGGGGCGGTCGGGGCGGCCCCTGAATCAACCTGACCTGCCACTGAACTTTCATCCAGCCGCGACCGGAGCCGGTAGCTGATTTACGCCTTTCGGCGTGGGTTGAGCAATCGCCCGGCGCGCGGAACTCTCATTGCGTGCAGCGGGACGGGCGATTGC
>JAYRKT010000017.1:0-80617 GCA_041905595.1 Rhodobacter sp. | reverse complement strand
GACCCTTGTGCAGGCAGCGGCGCTTCCTAAGTCCGGTGGAGCCGCCAAAACGAAAGGGCATGACATGACGATCCGCGCCTCGCTCCTTTCGGGGGCATTGCTTCTGGGCCTCGCCCTCCCCTCCGCGTCCGTCGCGCAGGAAATTGGCCGGGTCGGGGTCGACTGGGTCGGCAATGACATCGTCATCGAGGCGATCCCCGACCCGAAGGTGCAGGGCGTGACCTGCCACGTCGCCTATTTCGACCGCTCGTTGATCGACCGGCTTCAGCAGGGCAACTGGTTCGAGGATCCCTCTTATTCGGCCATCGACTGCAGCCAGACCGGCCCGATCACCTTGGGCGACATCGACGACAGCCCAAGTGGTGAGGACGTGTTCTCGGCCAGTCGCTCGTTGATCTTCAAGTCGCTGAAGGTGACGCGGATCTACGACAAGGCCAATCACACACTCGTCTATCTGGCGCACGCCAGCGAGTTGACCAAGGGCTCGGGCAAGATGGCGATCTCGACCGTTCAGGTCCCGCAGAACTAGTTGGCGCGGGGCAGCCGCGCCGCAAGGCGAAGGGCGTGGCTCGGATCGCGCGCCACCTTGGGCAGGACGGGGTCATAGGCTGCGCGGATCACGGCGGCAATCTCGGGCCGCAGGATCACGGTTTCTCCCGCCTGCGCCAGCGGTGATTGCCGGTCGAAGGCGCGGTCCGACCACAGCAGCATAGCCTGCACCGCTTGGGCCAGTGCCAGAGTCTCGACCGGCATGTCCGACAGGTGCCGATCCATCCGCAGGAAGACAAAGGCGGCCTTTATCGCGCCCTCTCGATCAAAGCGGAAAAGGCGATACTGGTTCGCCTCTTGCTTCCGCAACCGGTCACAAAGTGCATGCAAGTTCGGGATCAGCCGGTTCAGATCGGGCACCTGAAGCAATTCGAACCAATCGCGCAAGAAGAACACCATCAGGTTGACGCCAAGCTCGGGATCGGTCTCGGCCATCGGGTGTCCGGCAAGGAGCGTGACAGCCTCGAATGCGCCCTTCACGACGCGCAGCGTCGCCTCCTCGACGCCGAACACCACCGGGGCGATCGGACGCCCCCACCTTGAAAACATGTAGGTTCCGTCAGAGCGCGTGAACAGGTCCGCCAGGGTGTCGCTTGTCATCGTATCAGTCATGAACTGTCCTTCCGGCGGGAGTCGGGCACGCCGCCGGAAGGTCTTAGCGGGGCCTCGCTTCCCCGCCAAGGTGGCGGTGTCCGGTCAGAGCGTCCCTTCATTGGTCATGGACATCACTTCCGCGACCTTTCCGCCATTGACCAGGCATTTCCACGGGGCACGGTCCGGGCCGACCCCGACCATGACCATGTTGTTCGCCTCCGAGGTTTCCGAACTCAGCACGGTGACCGAGTTGCCTGTCTGGGCGGCAACCGCACCAAGGCAGGCGCTTTCATCAGAGGCGGGAGCTGTCCGGATCGCCCCGGTTGACGAACCGGACGTGTCAGACTCCACGCAGGCCGAAAGGCCGGCAAGAGCGGCAAGGGCGAGACCAAGGCGTAGGGCGTTCATGGGGATCCTTTCATTGTCTGTTGGGCTGCAACGTCACATGATGGTGACCGACAAGGTGAAGGGGATCGTCTTCTGTTCGGAGTCATCTGCCCCCATCAGATAGACCCGGATTGTATAGTCGCCTGACTTTGGCAGCTGGACGCTGATTGCGTCGTTCCCATCGATCGACGAATTGTAGATCGCCTCATAGGCCGCGCCGGGCGGCATGATGTTGAAATAGGCGCTGCCGTCGGTAATGAGCGACACGCTCATCTTCTGCCCTGCCTTGGCGCCGAGCTGGTAATCCCGGTAGGTGCCGCCCTTGACAGCCCCCTGGACCGAGCCGTTGTCGTTGCCGTTGTCAAACCGGATGCGCTCGCGCGACTGCGCCAGAGCTGGCCGAGCGAGGGCGAAGACAACACCTCCGATCAGAAGGCTCCGGCGGTCTGGACTCGGGGGACGCATGATAACCTCTCGGATCTTTCTGCGGGAACCAGCCTAAGAGATTGCTGGCGCGAGGATTTTCAGATAGCGTTCCGGAAATTGTATCGGCGTCCCTTCACCGCGCTATCCGAATTACGCGGAGTTCGCTCAATGATTGCTTCCCCTCGCGCCGCACCTGATTTCGGATGGATAAGCCGCGTCCTTGGCCCGCGCCGGAGTGGTGGAGGCACGGGCGCTTTCGAGCGCGTTCACTATTTCGATCTGACCGACGCAGAACGCGGCCAGGCAACGACGACGGTTCTTTGCCGGAACGACCAGCCAGCCGGGCTGTCGGTGGTCAGAAGCACCGGTCACGAAATCGGATTGGAGGACAGCACCCTGCTGACCATCCTTTTTCCGCTTCGGGGCAAGGTCATGAGCGCGACCGAGTCATTCGATCTGACGGCGCGGCCGGGGGACGCCATGATCCTTCCGCCCGGGCGGCGGCGCACGGTCGTCAACAGGTCCGGCGAGGAGAGGTTCGAAGCAATCACGGTCACCCTGCCCGTCGCCGCCCGACGATTGCCACCGGTCGGCGCGAAGGTCCTGCGGACATCCGAGATCGACGACCTTGCCCGGGCTGCCGCCACCGCGCAGGGCATCTCGCGCAAGACCGATCCGACGGTTTTGAACACCCTGCTTCCGGCCACACATGACCTCTTGGAAGGCGCTCTCCATGTCCTCGACGCGGCCCCGACACTCAGCAGGACGATGCGGGGATCGCAGGCAATTCTCGAGCGCGCCGAAAGCCTGCTGCGCGAGCGATTTTCCGAGAGTTTCACCATGCTTTCCCTTGCGGAAGAGGTCGGGATCAGCCTGAGGCAGTTGCAGGATCTGTTCCGCCGCAAGTACGGACGCTCGCCCCACGCCTATCTGACCCGCCTCAGGCTGGAGCATGCGCATCTGATGCTGAAAAGGATGACGCCCGCGCCAACTGTGACGGACATCGCCCTCTTGTCGGGATTCAACCATCTCGGCCGCTTCCCCCGATCCTACCGGGATCGTTTCGGCGACCTGCCGTCGCGGAGCCGCGATCAACGGCGCTGACCGGACCGGGCGCTGTCAGCCGTCGAACAGGTCTGCCTGTCCGGGGCCCTTCGGCGCCTCAAGGCCCAGATGGCGCCAGGCCTTCGACCCGAGCATGCGCCCTCGCGGGGTCCGCAGCAGCAGGCCCTGTTGCAGAAGATAGGGCTCAATCACTTCCTCTATCGCGTCCCGGCTTTCCGACAAGGCCGCAGCAATGGTCTCGACCCCCACGGGTCCGCCACCGTAATTCTCGGCCAGAAGCGTCAGATAGCGGCGGTCGGCTCCATCGAGGCCCAGATGATCGACCCCAAGGCGTGTCAAGGCGCGATCCGCCAAGGCGCGGCTCACCTGCCCGCCCTCTTCGACCAGCGCGAAATCGACGACGCGGCGCAGGAGGCGGCCGGCGATCCGTGGCGTTCCCCGGGCCCGGCGCGCGATCTCGCGGCAACCCGCGGCATCCGCCTGCACACCAAGCAGACGCGCGCCACGGGTCACGATCTCGTTCAATTCGTCCTCGGTGTAGAATTGCAGGCGCGTCGGAATGCCGAAGCGGTCGCGTAAAGGCGTCGTCAGGAGGCCAAGCCGGGTTGTGGCGCCCACCAGCGTGAAGGGCGGCAGGTCGATCCGCACGGTCCGCGCCGCCGGCCCCTCGCCGATCACGAGGTCCAGCGCAAAATCCTCCATCGCCGGGTAGAGCACTTCTTCCACGACAGGGGAGAGGCGGTGAATCTCGTCGATGAACAACACGTCCCGCGGCTCGAGATTGGTCAGGATCGCGGCAAGGTCGCCTGCCTTTGCCAGAACCGGGCCGGAGGTCATGCGGAAACCGACTCCCAGCTCCCGCGCCATGATCTGTGCCAGGGTGGTCTTGCCCAGACCCGGTGGACCATGGAACAGCGTGTGATCCATCGCTTCGCCCCGCATCCGCGCACTCTCGATGAAGACGCGCAGGTTGGCGCGGGCCTCGGCCTGGCCGATGAATTCCTCCAGAAGCTGCGGCCGCAGGGCGCGGTCGGCATCTTCGGGCAAGCGGTCGGGGCGCAGGGTCGGATCGGGTTCGGACATGGTTCCGCCGTTTCGGTCAGGCGGAACAATCCCCGAACGGATCGGTCAATGCAAGGGGCGCCGCGTCATCCCCAGGGACCGTTCTGGTCCCTTCGGGTTGTCGGGATGCGGCTGGGCGAGAACTCCTCACGCGGCATCGACCGTGCCAGATCCTGTAGCGCGGCGATACGGTTCGCGGTCGAGGGATGGGTCGAGAACAACCTGTCGCGGGCATGGGCGTGCAGCGGGTTGATGATGAACATATGCGCGCTGGCCGGGTTCCGCTCGGCCGTCGGATAGTCGATCGCCTGCGCCATCCGGTCGATCTTGCCAAGCGCCGAGGCAAGCCACAGTGGCTGGCCGCAGATGCCCGCGCCGATCCGGTCGGCCTCGTATTCGCGGCTCCGGCTGATCGCCATCTGCACCAGTCCTGCAGCAAGGGGGGCAAGGATCATGATCGCCAGCGTCCCGATCAGCCCGCCCTCGCGATTGCGGTTACCGCCGAACCAGAAGGCCATATTGGCCAGCCACGAGATCGCTCCGGCGAAGGTCGCCGTCACGGTCATGATCAGCGTGTCGCGATGCTTGATATGCGCCAGTTCATGCGCCATTACCCCCGCGACTTCTTCGCGGCTGAGCCGCGACAGAAGCCCGGTCGAGGCCGCGACGGCGGCGTTCTGCGGGTTACGGCCAGTGGCGAAGGCATTGGGCTGATCGGACTGGATGAGATAGACCTTGGGCATCGGCAGGCCCGCCCGGTCAGCCAGTTCCCGAACCAGCCCGACAAAGTCGGGCGCCGTGCCCATGTCCACCTCCTGCGCGCCATAAGTGCGAAGCACGGCCTTGTCCGAGTTCCACCAGGCGAACAGGTTCATCACCCCGGCCATCACCAGCGCGATGCCTGCCCCGCCCCGACCGCCGATCATTCCGCCCACCGCCATGAACAGCGCGGTCATCGCCGCCATCAGGATCGCTGTCTTGACGTAGCCCATCTGCCCCTCCGACACGCTGTTCAGAAAGGTGATATGGCGGCAGAGGGCCGTGAAGCAAGATGGCGGGCAGCGCCCTCTAGCGCGGGGCGAGCAGCTTGAGCGACAGACGGATAAGCTGCGCCGTGTCGGCCTCGGGCAACTCGGCACTGGCGGTCGCCACGGCCTGCGCCGCATCTCCCGGCGCGTATCCCAGATTGGTAAGGGCCGACAGCGCATCCGCGGTGAAGGCGGCGCGCGTCTTGCCGACCGGGATGGGTCTTGTCCGCGTCGGCGCTGCGCTTGCGGGGGGACCGGGCTCCAGCACCTCGACCACAGGCTCCGCCGACAGCGCCACACCCGCGGCCATGACGGCGGGGGCCTTCGACTTCAACTCCAGCACCACGCGCTGCGCCAGTTTCGGGCCGACACCCGGTGCGGACTGGATAGCACGGGCATCGCTCAAGGTGATCGCACGGGCCACGCCCTCGGCCCCAAGCGCGCCAAGGATCGCGAGTCCCGCCTTGGCGCCGATCCCCTGCACCGTGGTCAGGAGCCGGTGCCACTCCTTCTCGATCAGCGAGGGGAAGCCGATCAACTGCAGCAGGTCCTCGCGGACGATCAGTTCGGTGTAGAGCGCCACCGCCTCGCCCGGCCCGGGCAGGGCGGCAAGCGTCCGGTCAGAGACATGGACGATGTAGCCCACCCCCCGCACGTCGATCATCACATGGTCGGGTCCGCGATACTCCAGCCGCCCGCTGATCTTGCCGATCATCGTGCCGCCCCCGCGCGCTTCAGCGCCGCCTCAAAACGGCCGGCGGATTGCAGGTGATGCGCATGGCAGATCGCTATGGCGAGGGCGTCGGCCGCGTCGGGGCCGGCGATGGCAACCCCGGGCAGGTGCAGCCGCACCATATGGTCGATTTGCACCTTGGCGGCATGGCCGACGCCGACGACCGTCTTCTTGACGGCATTCGGCGCATATTCTCCGACTGTCAGCCCGAATTGCGCTGGCACCAGCAGGGCGATCCCGCGAGCCTGGCCAAGCTTCAATGTCGCCACACCATCCTTGTTGACGAATGTATGCTCGACCGCTGCCGCGTCGGGCGCATAGGTGCGCAGGACCTCGGTCAACTGTCGATGCAGGCTGAGAAGGCGGTCGGCCAGATCCCCTTCGCCCGATTGCGAATGGCAGATGCCGTTGGCGACATGACTGAGTCGTGTGCCGACCACGTCAATCACGCCCCATCCGAGGTTTCGAAGCCCCGGATCGATGCCCAGAACGCGCATTCGCTGCCCTTTTCCTGCCCCTGTTGCAGGAATAGCACGAAGCATGAACACCCGCCAGAGCCACGATTTTGCTGCGACTGCAATGCTGCAAGTGCGAATTGCGGCAGGCGAAGATCTGAAAACGACATATTCCCCAGCGAGAATGGCTACCTACCCAAAAACAATGAAGAAATCTTGTAACGAGCCATGCGGAAAATGCATGGTGGGCATGCCGCCGCCCCGCTTGTTGTTCCTCAGGCGCACGTCTAGATGGCGATGCAAGGGCAGAGATGCCCCTGAAACAGGCAATATGTAAACGCAAGGAAATGCATCATGGCCGCCTATGAAACGAGCCGCCCGGCGCCGTTCGGCGCCACTGCGACCTTTAAAGCCTTCCAGTTCGTGTCGACCACGATGGCTGGGCTGAAAAGCTGGAATGACGCCCGCGTGACCCGCAAGGCACTGGGCAACCTGTCGGATCGCGAGCTGGACGATATCGGTCTGTGCCGCGGCGACATCGACCGTATCCGCGGCTGAGCCCATTGGCTTGGCGCGATACCGGGTCGACCGGACGCAGATAAGGCCGCGCCCCGAAAGGGACGCGGCCTTTGGCTTTTCAGCGGCTGCGAAATCTGATCAGTGGGCCAGGTCGCGGATCGCGGAAGAGATCCACAGCGTCGCCGGATCGGCCTGCATCAGCCAGCCGCCGATCTTGTCGATCGAGCCACCCTGCATCAGGTCCGCCACACGTTCGTTGTAGGTGGCCTCACCGATCCGGTAGTGAATGGCACCCTTCAGCACCAGGCTCATCACGATGACAAAGAACAGCGGCCCCCAGATCGAGGTGCGCTTGCGTTCTGCCTTGCGGTAATAGGACAACCCCAAGGTGCCCGGCGCCTCAAATCCGTAGCCCTGGGTACGCGCATCCTGAATGCGCGCGACGCGATTGTAAAAGTCGCGCAAATTGGGGTCGGGCACGATCGAAACTCCAAATCTTTCAGGCCCCCGCCCAGGAATCTTGATACTCCCGAATTGTGGCAGGATTGGGGCAAAGCGGGCAAAAGCAAGATGCAGGCGGCAAAACCAAGACGCGCGCCGGGCTTTGGCTGGACACGGAAAGGTTGCAAGCCGGTTTTGAGGCGGAACAAAGCCGCGCCGCCCCCTGCAACTGTCAGGCGCCGCGCACCAATGTCAGGGCCGACCATTCGCCCAGATCTTCGCGCCGTTCGAGCGTGAAGCCCTGCGCGCGATAGGCCTCCATCACCGATTCGGCCTGAACCACGAGAAGACCCGACAGGATTGCCCGGCCGCCAGGCGCAATGTGCCGCGCCATGTCAGGCGCAAGCTCGATCAGTGGCCCCTTGAGAATATTGGCAAAAACCAGATCGAAGGGGGCAGCGGCCCGCAGGCGCGGATGGTCGAAGCCCGCCGCCTCGAGGCATTCCACCCGGTCGGCCAATCCGTTGACCTCGGCATTGGCCCGCGCCACGTCGACCGCCACCTGGTCGATGTCCGATGCGATGACCGGGTTCGGATAGACCCGGGCCGCCGCCATGGCGAGCACCGCCGTTCCGCAGCCGATATCGGCGACGTTCTGCGCCACGACGCCCTGGTCCACCAGCCAGTCCAGCGCCCGCAGGCACCCAAGCGTGGTGCCATGGTGGCCGGTGCCGAAGGCCACCGTCGCCTCGATCAGCAGGGCAATGCGGCCCGGAGGCACCTTGTCGGCATCGTGGCTGCCATAGACGAAGAAGCGTCCCGCTTCGACCGGAGATAGCTCCCGACGGACCTTCGCGACCCAGTCGATCTCGGGCAGCTCGGACAGGACGAAGGGTTGCGCCCCCCAGGCCGCCGCGAGCAGCGCGAGTGCGATCTCGTCTGGCGGCTCAAGGAAATAGGCGCCCACTTCCCAAAGCCCGGAGTCATCCTCGATCTCGAAAACGCCGACGCCGGTCGGTTCCGGCTCCAGATCCTCAAGCGCCTCGGCCAGCGCCTCGGCAGCCTCCTGCCCGGTCAGCGTGGTCAGCGCGGTATAGGTGGGCATGGCAATCTCCAGGGTTGGCTCGGGCGGCGATAGCGCGGGGGGCGGCAGGGGTCAAGCGCCGGGCTGGAAGGTCCGGCCAGCGATCCGGGCGGCAAGGCGCGGCAAGGCGCGCCAGCCCAGATCGGCATAATCCGCCTCGCCCGACAGCAGCGAAAGATAACGCCGCTGCAGGCGCGGCTCGCCTGCCAGAAGCCGCAGGAAGGCCGGCTGCAACAGGGGCTGGTAGAAGAGCCAGCGCAGGGCACGCGCGCGGCGCAACTCGGCGCGGATCGGCGCCAGCGCCCGTTGATAGCGGGGCAGCGCCATATCCGGCCGCCGCGCGGCCAAGGCCTCGGCTGCGGCCTGCGCGGCAAGCTGGCCGCTCTTCATCGCCCAGGCGATGCCCTCGCCAGTGATCGGGTCGACCAGTCCCGCCGCGTCGCCGGCAAGAAGTGTCGCACCCTTGCCCGCGACCGACCGCACCTCGCCAAACGGGAGAAAGGCCCCCCGCGGCCGCAAGCTGACGCCATCTTCCCCCTGACGGCAGAGGAAGCGGTCGAGCGTGGCCGGCATCTGCGGATTGCGGCGGTGGATGCCACCGACGCCGAGCGTGATCGAACCGGCCTTGGGAAAAGACCAGCCGTAGCCCCACTCTGCGGCGGCAAGGTCGATCTCGACCGCATCCGTCGGCAAGGCGCCATCGCGCGGCACCTCGACCTCCATCCCGAAACCGACCCGTGCCGGATCGTGGGCGCGCCCGAACAGCCGGCGCGCCACCTTGCTTGTTGCGCCGTCCGCACCGATGATCAGCGGGGCCGACACCTCTTCGCCCGAGGACAGGATGACCCGTCGGGCGTCAGGATCGAACGAGGCAATGCGCTCCCCTGTCGCCATGGCGCAGCCTGCCGCCGCCGCAACCGCCAGCAGCATCGCATCAAACTCTCGCCGCATCGTCAGCCAGATGGTCGGGGCGTCGGCCAATTCCGCGATGGTCCTCGCCCCGGCCACCAGTCGAAAGCGATTGCAGGGCAGGAACAGATCGGGCGTGACGTCCCGGCCAAAGATTTCGGCCATGTGGCGGCGGCTTCGACCGGTGAAACCGCCCCCGCAAAGCTTCTCACGCGGGAACGCAGCCTTGTCGATCAGCAGCACGTCCAGCCCGGCCCGGGCCGCCGTCAGTCCCGCCGCGGCCCCGGCAGGTCCGCCCCCGATAACAATCAGATCCCGCCGCTGACCCATCCGCGCCTACTCTATCGGGTACGACAGGTAACGCGCGATGCGCCACTTCCCATCCGCTTCCTTGCGGAACACGTCGAAGCTGCGCTCGCTGCTTGTGGTCGTTTCGCCATTGCGGTCGATCTGCAGTCTCCAGGTCAGACGAACCAGGGCATATCCGCCCATCGGCAGGACCTCGTCGATCTGTGGCGTATAGGCCAGTTCGACATCATCCTTTCCCAGTAACTCACCGACCCTTGTGCAGACGCCCGCATGATCGAGCGTCGGGCCATCTTCGATCTCGGCCACGACATCGTCCGAGAACAGGTCGCAGGCCGCCGTCTGATCCTTTTTCGCGAAAGCGTCCTTCCAGTCCTGCAGGCGCGCGCGGATCTGGGCTTCGTCCTTGTCTGCTGCAGCAGAGCCATCCGTCGCCGGGGGCGGCGCCTCCACCGCAGAGGTCAAGCTGTCCACCACATCGGCATCTCCATCCCTGCTGTCATCCGCCCCGGCTGGCAGAGAGAGACCTAGCAGAGCGACCACGACGAAGGGGACAAGCGCCGGCCGACCAGCCGCGCGCAATCGCGAAATGGATTGGCGGAAACGCATTCGGGTGCAGACCGTCAGATGCTGTCGGCCCGACTATCCGATGGAGGTCGCGCTACGTCAATCGCGGCGGCTCCGCATCGCGCGGCGTTCAGAGAAAGCTCTGGGGATCAATATCGATCGAGAGGCGAAGGTTCGCCGGCAGCTTTACCTGCGCCACCCATTCCGCCAACGCAGGTTGCAGCGGGGCCCCTTTGGCGGCCTTGACCAGCAGCCGGACCCGGTGGCGCCCCCGCACCCGCGCAATGGGCGCGGGCGCAGGGCCGAAGACCTGCGCCCCGATCCGGCGCAGAGGCCCGTCGCGTCGCGCCAGTTCGCCGCCGAGATCGAAGACCTGCGCGACATCGGGCGAAGACAGGATTATCCCTGCCATCCGCCCATAAGGCGGTACGCCCGCCGCGCGCCGCTCGGCTGCCTCCGCCCGCCAGAACGCCTCTTCATCACCGCCAAGGATGGCGCGGATCACCGGATGCTCGGGTTGATAGGTCTGGAGCAGCGCCAGCCCCTTGCGCTCGGCCCGGCCCGCCCGGCCCGCGACCTGCCGCATCAGCTGGAATGTCCGCTCGGCCGCGCGCAGGTCGGACCCCTGCAGGCCCAGATCGGCGTCGATCACGCCCACCAGCGTCAGCAGCGGAAAGTTGTGGCCCTTGGCGACGATCTGCGTGCCGATGATGATATCGGCCCCGCCTTCGGCAATGGTAACGATCTGCTCCTTCAGGGCCCGGGCCGAGCCGAACAGGTCGGACGACAGCACCGCCACCCGCGCCTGCGGGAAGCGCGCCGCAACCTCTTCCGCAAGCCGCTCGACCCCCGGCCCCACGGCCGACATCCGCCCCTCGACCCCGCAGGCCGGACAGACCACTGGGATCGGCTTTGTCGCGCCGCATTGATGGCAGACCAGCCGCTTGAGGAAGCGGTGCTCGACCATGCGCGCGTCGCAATGGTCGCAGCCCACCTGATGCCCGCAGGCCCGGCAGATGGTGACGGGCGCATAGCCGCGCCTGTTGAGGAACAACAACGCCTGTTCCCCCTGCCCGATCCGTGTCTCGACCGCGCGGGCCAAGGTCTCCGAGATCCAGCGATCCCCCGGCAGCTTTTCGGCCCGCATGTCGATCGCCCGCATCTCGGGCAATTCCGCAGTGCCGAAGCGCGCGGTCAGGTCCAGCCGCGCATATTTCCCCGCTTCAACATTCGCCCAGGTCTCGAGGCTGGGCGTCGCCGAGGCCAGCAACACCGGGCTGCCAAGGATCGAGGCCCGGAGCACCGCCATGTCGCGAGCGTTGTACAGAACGCCCTCCTCCTGCTTGTAGGAGGTGTCGTGTTCCTCATCGACGACGATCAGTCCAAGCTCGCGAAACGGCAGGAAGAGCGCCGAGCGGGCCCCGACGACCAGTTGTGCTCCGCCCTCGGCCACCATTTTCCACAACCGGCGTCGCTCCGTCACCGTCACGCCCGAATGCCACTCCGCCGGTCGCGCCCCGAACCGAGCCTCGACCCGGGCCAGGAAATCCGCCGTCAGCGCGATTTCCGGCAGTAGAACCAGCGCCTGACGCCCAAGGCGCAGACATTCCGCCACGGCTTCCAGGTAGACCTCGGTCTTGCCGGAGCCGGTCACGCCCTTCAGCAGCGTCGTCGAGTAACCGTCCGCCGCCACGGCGGCCACCAGTGCATCGGCGGCGGCGATCTGGTCGCCCGCCAGCGCGACCCCCGCCAGATCAGGATCAAGCCGCGCATAAGGCAGATCGCGCGGCGCCTCCTCCTCGATCAGCACTCCAGCGGCGACCAGGCCCTTGACGACCCCGCCACCCACCGCAGCGGCCTGCGTGAGTTCGCCAAGCGTCACCGCCGCTCCGCCGAAGTCGCGCAGCACCTCGATCACCCGCAGCCGCGCATCGGTCAGCCGCGCCGGTTCAGCATCGGCCAGGCGGAAAATGCGCCGCGTCGCCGGCGCCTCGCCAAGGCCCGGTGCGCGGGTGGCAAGGCGCAGCATCTGCGGAAGGGGCGTCAGCGTATAATCGGCCGCCCGGGACAGGAACAGGCGCAGTTCCTCGCGCATGGGCGTGGTGTTGAGGACCCGGTTCACCGGCCGCAGCCGCGCCTCGTCGAAGCGACCCTCGCCCTGCCCCCAGACCACGCCCAGCACCCGGCGCGGGCCAAGCGGCACTTCGACGAAATCGCCAGTGCCGCAACCGCCCTCGGGCGCACGGTAATCGAGCAGCCCGGCGAACCCGCCGACCGGCTCGGTCGTGACCACGCCGACCCGCGATCCTGATGCGAAGACTTCCTCTGGCACCGTTAGCGCTCACACCTATCTTTCACCTGCACCGCACTTGCGCTAATACGGGGCCGCACCCCCCGCAACCCCGGACAGAGGGAAGGACCACTCCCATGAAATTCTTTGTCGATACCGCCGATGTGGCGGCGATTGCCGAACTGAACGACCTCGGCATGGTGGATGGGGTCACGACGAACCCTTCGCTGATCCTGAAATCGGGCCGCAACATCCTCGAAGTGACCAAGGAAATCTGCGACCTCGTCTCTGGCCCGGTCTCGGCCGAGGTGGTGGCGCTGCAGGCCGACGAGATGATCGCCGAGGGCCGCAAGCTGGCCGCGATCGCCCCGAACATCGCCGTGAAGGTGCCTTTGACCTGGGACGGCCTCAAGGCCTGCAAGGTGCTGTCGGGCGAAGGATTCATGGTCAACGTCACGCTCTGCTTCAGTGCCAACCAGGCGCTTCTGGCCGCCAAGGCGGGCGCGACCTTCATCAGCCCCTTTGTCGGGCGGCTCGACGACATCAACTTCGACGGGCTCGACCTGATCGCGGACATCCGCACGATCTACGACAATTACGATTTCGATACGCAGATCCTCGCGGCTTCGATCCGCACCGTGAACCATGTGTCCGACTGCGCCAAGATTGGCGCTGATGTCATCACCGCGCCGCCCGCCGTCATCAAGTCGCTGGCGAGCCATGTGCTGACAGACAAGGGCATGGACCTGTTCATGAAGGACTGGGCGAAGACGGGTCAGAAAATTCTCTGATTCCCGTTAACCTGTTCCTGTGTATAACGATCCCGTGATGGCTTATCCGGCACCGGGGCAGTGACGGCATGATTGATCAGGACCTGCGGGACGTTATCCTGGCGGAACCCGAAAAGATCCTCGAGGATCGCGATGTGATGGCGGCGTTGATCGCCGCCAACGAACGCGCGATGGGGTCGAATATTGTCGACCTGCGCGGCATCGCCATGGAGCGGCTGGGCCAGCGACTTGACCGGCTGGAGGACACCCACCGCTCGGTCATCGCCGCAGCCTACGAGAACCTCGCGGGCACCAACCAGGTGCACCGCGCCATCCTGCAGATGCTCGATCCCCTGTCCTTCGAGGATTTCCTCAAGGGGATCGGGGGCGAGGTCGCGCAGACGCTCAAGGTCGATTGCGTACGGCTGGTGCTGGAATCGGTGCAGAATGCCGACGACCCGGCGCTGCGCCGGCTGGGCGACGTGCTTTGCGTGGCTGAGCCGGGTTTCATCGCCGACTATCTCGCCGGAGGGCGGAATGTTCCGCTCCGGACCGTCACGCTGCGCCAGACGATGCCGGATTCGACGGTGATCTACGGCGAAAAGGCGGGCTGGATCCGGTCCGAGGCGCTTCTGCGTCTCGATTTCGGCAAGGGTCGGCTGCCGGGGATGCTGGTTCTCGGCTCCGAGGACCCGCATCATTTCAAGCCGGCGCAGGGCACCGACCTTCTGGCCTTCTTCGCCGGGGTGTTCGAGCGGACGATGCGCCGCTGGCTGTCGTGAACGAGGGCGGGCTGACCGCGATCTCGCCCGCGCAGCGGGACGCGCTGGCGCAATGGCTTTCGCATCTGAAGGCGTTGGACGGCGCTGCGGCGAACACGGTCAACGCCTATGCAACCGACGTGACCCGCTGGCTCGATTTCCTTGGCCGACATCGCGGCGGCGCCGAAGGCCTGCTATCAACGATCGAGGTCAGCCAGACCGACCTGCGCGCCTGGATGGCATACGAGCGCGGGCGCGGCCTTGGCCCCCGCTCGCTGGCCCGCGCCCTTTCGGCAGTCAAGGGCTTCACCGGCTGGCTGGCGGAACGCGAAGGGGTGGACGCAACCGTCGTCCTGTCAGCACGCGGCCCGAAATACAAGCGCAAGCTCCCCCGCCCCCTGAGCGAGGAGGCCGCGCGCGAGATGATCGACACCGTCGACGCCCAGGCGCGCGAGGACTGGATCGCGGCCCGCGACGCCGCGGTGGTGACGCTGCTTTACGGCTGCGGCCTGCGAATCTCCGAGGCACTCGGCCTGACCGGCGCCGCCCATCCCCTGCCCGAGGTGCTGCGCATCACCGGCAAGGGCGACAAGACCCGGCTCGTCCCGGTCATTCCCGCAGCGCGTGCGGCGGTGGATCGCTACGCCTCGCTTGTCCCGTTCGAAATCAGCCGCGACGGCCCGCTGTTCGTCGGCGCGCGCGGCGGACCACTGAACCCACGCCTCATCGCAAAGGCGATGGAACAAGCCCGCGCCCGCCTTGGCCTGCCCGCCACCGCCACGCCCCATGCCATGCGCCACTCCTTTGCCACGCATCTTCTTTCAGCGGGAGGAGATCTGCGGGCGATCCAGGAATTGCTTGGTCACGCCTCGCTGTCGACGACCCAGGCCTATACGGCCGTCGACGCGGCACGTTTGATGGAAGTCTACGAAAAGGCTCATCCCCGCGCCTGACCGTTTGCCAGAGGCTTCCGATCCGGTAATAAGACTGTGATGACACCACGCCTCAAAGCCCTTCTCGTTCACTTGCTGACCGCCACGGGATCGGTCCTATCGATGCTGGCCATGCTGGCGGCGGTCGAGGAGAAGTGGAGCCTGATGTTCCTTTGGCTGGTGGTGGCGCTGATCGTCGATGGCGTCGATGGCCCGCTGGCTCGCCGCTATCACGTGAAGACGAACTGGCCGACCTATGACGGGGTCCTGATGGACCTGATCGTCGACTACCTGACCTATGTCTTCATCCCGGCCTTTGCGCTGTTCAAATCGGGGCTGCTGACCGGCTGGCCCGGCTGGCTGGTCATCATCGCGATCGTCTATGGCAGCGTCGTCTACTTCGCCGACACGCGGATGAAGACCAAGGACAACTCCTTTGCCGGATTCCCGGCCTGCTGGAACATGGTCGTCCTGGTCATGTTCGCGATCAAGCCGCCCGAGATGGTGATCCTGTTCATCGTTATCGCCTTGGCCGTCGCGATGTTCACCAACCTCAAGTTCATCCACCCGGTGCGCACGGACCGCTGGCGCGCGCTGTCGCTGCCGATGACCGTGGGTTGGGTGTTTTTCGCCGGTTGGGCCGCCTGGGTGGATTTCGACCCGAAAAGCTGGGCGCTCTGGGGCCTTATCATCAGTTCGGTCTACCTGGCGACTGCCGGCATCGTGCAGCAGATCGTCCCGCCGCATCCTCTCGCAAGGCGCATTCGGTGACTTGTTTCGCGCCGCTGCGCGCACTAACTACGGACGACGTCCTCACAAGGGCGTGATCAACAGGTGACCGGGCCCCTCTGGCGGACGTCTTGCGGCGCGTTCGTGATGTCGGCACCCTGACCGCAGCCAGCCGTCACAAAGCAGGATCATGACCTTCATTCCTGGCCAGTCCGGCCACCCGAAGGCGAAAGAGATCTGCACCGTCAGGAGGGGCGCGTGATGCAGACCGGATCGCAATCAACACTCGGCTATTTCCGTTGGGCCTTCATCGTCACCGCGCTTGGTCTCGTCCTCGGGGTCATGCTCGGCTGGCAGATGACCGGCACAATCGGCGGCACGCTGACAATCTTCTTCATCTGCCTCGTTCTGGCCGTCCTCGAGATCTCGCTTTCCTTCGACAACGCGATCGTCAACGCCAACAAGCTGAAGGAAATGACCCCCGAATGGCAGCACCGCTTCCTGACCTGGGGCATCATCATTGCCGTCTTCGGCATGCGGATCGTCTTTCCGCTGCTGATCGTGGTGATCGCCGCCAATATCGGGCCAGTCGAGGCGCTGAAGCTCGCCGCACTCCAGCCTGAACGCTATTCCGAGATCATGCATGACGCTCATCTGCCGATCGCGGCCTTTGGCGGCACCTTTCTGATGATGGTCGCGCTGACCTATTTCTTCGACCACGAGAAGGACATTCACTGGGTGAGCTGGCTGGAGCGTCGCATGGCCCGCTACGCCACGATCCGCGGCATCGAGATCGCGATCGTGCTGGGCCTGATTCTGGTCTTTTCGCATTTCCAGCCGGGCGAGCACGAGGCGGACATCTTCCTGACCTCTGCCATCTGGGGTCTCCTGACCTACCTTCTGGTCGAGGTTCTGGGCGGCCTTCTTGATGCGTCGCAGGAAACGATGTCGACGGCGGCCAAGGGCGGGCTCGGGGCGTTCCTATATCTCGAGGTGCTCGATGCTTCCTTCTCGTTCGACGGGGTGATCGGGGCCTTCGCGCTGACGCACAACCTGTTCATCATCGCCATCGGTCTTGGCATCGGCGCGATGTATGTCCGCTCGATGACGATCATGCTGGTCGAGAAGGGGACGCTGACCCAGTACCGCTACCTGGAGCACGGCGCGTTCTACGCGATCCTGATCCTCTCGGTCATCATGTATGCGCAGTCGCTGTTCCACATCCCCGAGGTCGTCACCGGCCTTGGCGGCGCAGGGCTGATCGGCATCTCGCTCTGGTCCTCGATCCGCTGGAACCGGCGTAAGGTCGCGGCCGAAGCCGAAGCCGTCAGATAAGGAGCGAGGCCGCGCCCTCGAGCTTGAGGAGCGCGACCTTGGTCTCGACTCCACCCTTGGCGGAGAACCCGCCAAGGGACGTCGCCCCCAGGACTCGGTGGCACGGAATGATGACGGGGATCGTGTTTGCCCCGCACCCCTGCCCCACCACCTGCGCCGGCACACCCAGATCTCTGGCGATCTCGCCATAGGTGCGAGTGTGGCCATAGGGGATCGCCACCATCGCCTGACGGATATCGGCATTGAGCCCCTCGCCGAAGGCCAGCGGCAGGTTGAACGCCGTCAGCCGGCGGTCGAAGTAGGCGGCAAGCTGACTCACCGCTTCCTGAAGCAGCGGTGATCCCTCGCCCGGCTGGTCGATCCAGCCGAGCGAGGCGATCCGCCCGTCTTCTTCGGTCAGCGTCATCGGCCCGAGCGGCCCGTGATAGACCGCCCGTCGCATCATCCCAACGCGTCGTTGCACCGCTTGCAGGTATGCGGGTGCTTGTGGGTGTTCACATCCGGCAGGATCTTCCAGCAGCGCTGGCACTTCTCGCCCGGCGCCAGTTCAAAGACCACGCCCACGCCCGGGACGTCCGGCAGCCGGAACGCCTCTTGCGGGGCCGGATCTGCGGTCACCACGATGCCCGAGGTGATGCAGAGGTCCGCGAAGGGCACGCTTTTCAGAACCGAAAGAGTCCCTTTGTCCTCGACATGCACGACCGGCGCCGCCTCAAGGCTCGCCCCGATCACCTTTGCCGTCCGCTGCACCTCGAGCGCCGCCGTCACCGCACGGCGGACCTGACGGATCGCGGCCCATTTCTCGGCCAAGGCCGGGTTCCGGCAGTTCGCGGGCGTTTCCGGGATGTCCTGCAGATGGACCGAGCTGTCCTCACCCGGGAAGCGCGAGAGCCACACATCCTCCATCGTGAAGACGAGGATCGGCGCAAGCCAGGTCGAGAGGCGGTGGAACAAGAGGTCCAGTACCGTGCGCGCCGACCGCCGCGTCAGGCTGCCCGGCGCGTCGCAGTAAAGCGAGTCCTTCCGCACGTCGAAATAGACCGCCGACAGATCGACCGTGCAGAACTGGAACAGCTTCTGGAACACGCCCTGGAAGTCATAGGCCGCATAGCCAGCCCGCACCTCGGCATCGAGTTCGGACAGGCGGTGCAGGATCCAGCGCTCCAGCTCCGGCATTTGCGCTGGCTCCACGCGCTCGGCCTCGGTGAAGCCTGCAAGGTTCCCCAGGATGAAGCGGAGCGTGTTGCGCAGGCGGCGGTAGCTGTCGGCGGCCCCTTTCAGGATTTCCGGACCGATCCGCAGGTCGATCGTGTAGTCCGACTGCGCCACCCAGAGCCGCAGGATGTCGGCGCCGTATTCCTTGACGACCGCCTCCGGCGCCACGGTATTGCCGAGCGACTTGGACATCTTCATGCCCTTCTCGTCCAGCGTGAAGCCGTGGGTCAGCACGCCGCGATAGGGCGCGCGGCCCTTGGTGCCGCAGGCCTGCAGCATCGAGGAATGGAACCAGCCGCGATGCTGGTCGGTGCCTTCAAGGTAAAGGTCGGCGATCCCGTCCTCCGACCCGTCCGGCCGGTCGCGAAGCACGAAGGCATGGGTCGAACCGCTATCGAACCAGACGTCCAGCACGTCCTTCACCTGTTCAAAAAGCGACGGATCGTGCAGGCCCTCGAGGATGCGCTCCTTGAAGCCGTCCACGTACCAGACATCCGCCCCGTCCTTTTCGAAGGCCTCGACGATGCGGGCGTTGACGCGGGCATCCTTCAGCAGGAAGTCCGGATCGGTCGGCTTGGCGCCCTTCTTGACGAAGCAGGTCAGCGGCACGCCCCAGGCGCGCTGGCGCGACAGCACCCAGTCCGGCCGCGCCTCCATCATCGAGTTCAGCCGGTTCCGGCCCGAGGCCGGGGTCCATTCGACCAGCTGGTTGATCGAGGTCAGCGCCCGCGCGCGGATCGTGCGGCCATAGGTCGTCATGCCGTCGTCCAGATCCTTGTCAATGGCGACGAACCACTGCGGCGTGTTGCGATAGATCAGCGGCGCCTTCGAGCGCCAGCTGTGCGGATAGCTGTGCTTGAGCTTGCCCTTGGCGAACAAGGCCCCGGCATAGGCCAGTTCCTTGATGACACTGACATTGGCCGGGCCTTCCTTGCCGTCGGGCAGGATGATCGCCTGCCCGCCGAACAGCGGCAGGTCGGTGCGATAGGTGCCGTCCGGCTCGACATTGTAGGTCATCGGCAGGCCGAATTTCAGGCCCAGCTGGTAGTCATCGTCACCATGGCTCGGCGCAGTGTGGACGAAGCCCGTGCCGGCGTCGTCGGTCACATGGTCGCCCGGCAGCACGGGCACGTTGAAGTCCCATTCCCGGTTTTCGGCCCGGCCCCGGAACGGATGGGCCAGCGTCAGCCCAGCCAGTTCCTCGGCCGAGACGCCACGCAGCCGCTCGAGGCCATCCACGCGTGCGGCCTTCATGACCTCGGCCGCCAGCTTGTCGGCCAGCACCACCGTCTCGCCGACCTTCGCCGTGCTGTTCTCGCCCAAACCATCGACCCGGTAGAGGCCGTAGCTGATCTCGGGGTTGAAGGCGACAGCCCGGTTCTGCGGGATGGTCCAGGGGGTCGTCGTCCAGATCACGACCGAGGCAGAGCCGAGATCATCAGACGCCCCAACCGGCGCAAACCGCACCCAGATCATGTGGCTGGTATGGTCGTGATACTCGACCTCGGCCTCGGCCAGCGCGGTCTTTTCGACCGGCGACCACATGACCGGCTTCGAGCCCTGGTAGAGCGAGCCGTTCATCAGGAACTTCATGAACTCGTCGGCGATCACCGCCTCGGCATGGTAGTCCATCGTCAGGTAGGGATGGTCCCAGTTGCCGGTCACGCCCAGCCGCTTGAACTCCTCGCGCTGGATGTCGATCCAGCCTTCGGCGAACTTCCGGCATTCCTGGCGGAAGGCGACGATATCGACGTCGTCCTTGTTCAGGCCCTTGGCGCGGTACTGCTCCTCGATCTTCCATTCGATCGGCAGGCCGTGGCAATCCCAGCCCGGCACATAGCGGGCGTCGCGGCCCATCATCTGCTGGCTGCGCACCACCATGTCCTTGAGGATCTTGTTCAGCGCATGGCCGATATGGAGGTGGCCGTTGGCGTAAGGAGGGCCGTCATGCAGGGTGAAGGGGGCGCGGTTGCCCGCCTTCGCCTTGTCGCGCAGGCGGTCATAAACGCGCAGGCGTTCCCACCGGGCGAGCCATTCCGGCTCGCGCTGCGGCAGGCCCGCGCGCATCGGAAACTCGGTTTCGGGCAAAAAGACGGTGTCGCGGTAGTCGGCGGCGGTATCGGTCGTGTCGGCGCACATCGGATGCGGTCCTTGGAATAGTCGGGCGATCGGTGGATGAGGGGCGGTGCGGCGAGGCAGGCACCTTGTCCCGGCGCCTGAGGTCAGGTCGCCGGGCCGATAATTCGCAGGATCATCGCCAGCCGATTGGTCATGGCGGGCTTATAGACCCGGCGACGGGGCCGGTCCAGCCTGCGAAGGCCGAAAAGCTGCGGCCTATTCGGTCTTTTGCCCGCTTTCGCCCGATTGAGCCCCCGCCCACCGGTTGAGCCACGCCAGTCCCGCAAGCGAGAGGCCGAGCCCAAGGAACGAGAACACCCGGGTGAGCCCGGTCAGCCCGGAGGCATCGATCAGGAAAACCTTGGCGATGGTCAGCGCGATTATCGTCATCGCGATCCGCCGCAGCATTGGCGACCGCCGTGCGATCGCCTGGTAAAGCAGTGCCGCGCCGGTCAGCATCAGGGCAAGCGTATAGCTGTACAACTCGGGCTGCGTTACCCCGTCGACCGACAGGATGTCGCCGCGCCAGAAGCGGCGGATCTCGAGCCCGGCATAGAGTGCCGCGAGGGCGCATCCCGCCGCGAGGAAGCCCCATCGCAAGATGCGCGGCAGGTGCGCAACAAGTCGAGGTGCCGCAAGCAGCAGCAATGCAGGCATCAAGTAGGTGACCATCAGCGTATCGAACACCAGCGGGCCCCGGATCGGCTGCACCTTGAAGAGCCATCCATCGGCCAGAAGCGGGTTGGCCGGCAGGGCGGCACCCAGAAGCCCGACCGCCGCTAACAACCCGCCAAGCGCCGCAAGCGCACCCCTCAACGGCCGCAGCGCGCCTCCAAGCGGCATGCGGTAAAGCTGGACCAGCATCAGGATCAGCCAAGGCATCGCGTTCAGCGTCAGGTCCAGCGCCTCGCCCGACCAGTCCGTCAGCGAGGAATAGCCAAGCGCCCGGGCGATCAGCACGTTGGCGAACAGCGCTGAGAAACCGGCCACACCCGATTCCAGCACACCCCGCGCCGTCACCCTCGGCAGCGGCAGGAGCAGGAATAGAGCAGCGGCCAAGGCGAGGATCACCCCGCCATAGACCGCGAGCACAGAAAGAAGCCCCGCTGCAAGCGCCCAGTCCGCTCCCGGATCGACGGTGATCCGCCAGCCCAGAACGGCGACCCCGACCTGGACGAGGATCGCCAGCTCGCGCAGGTCAAAGCGGCGGTCAAGCGCCGCCGTCGCCAGCACAAGGACCGCGAGCGCGAGCGTAAGCGCCTCGCCCGAGGTCACCAGGAACAGCGCCAATGCGATCAGGACTAGCGCCGCGATCGTCGCATAGGCCGGCCGGCGGTGGTCCTCGCCATCCCGCGCGGCGAAGCGCAGCGCGAAGGCCACCATCAGCGCCGCGCCCGCCATGACATGCAGCGCCCAGACGTAGGCGCCCAGCACCTGCGACGGCAGCCACAACTGATCGAGCCCGAACAGAACCAGCGGCAGCGGCAGGATCGCACCAAGACCAAAGGCGATGCCAAAGCGCCCGGCAGTGACGGCCCTCTGGAACGACCCAAGGCTAATGAGCGCCGTCAGCGCCACCAGAATGGTCACCGTCCAGGGGGCAGAGGTTTCCGGCGGCCTGAGCCAGATCGCCTGCGCCGCAAAGGCCTCGCCAAGCGGCCCTGTCATCCCCTCGCCCATCATGCGCAGGCCGAAACCGATGGCCGGCAGCAGGGCCAGATCGTCCAAGCCCGGCGCCCGGTCCGCCCAGACAAGGTAGGCTAGCGCCAGGGCGGCCAGCGCCCCGAGCGCAATCCAGGCCTCGGCCGTGCTCTGCGCGTCGCTGGAAGCAATGGCCAAAGAGCTGACAAACACCGCACCGGCGGCGAGACGGACTGGAAAGTTCGGCCAGGGATGCTTTGCCTTTCGAACGAGCCAGGGCAGCACCGCCAGACCTTCGTGCTGCGGCACGATGTCGAAGGTCGGCAGGACTGTTGCGGCCATGGCAAGCACGACCAGCTGCGCGATCCAGCCCGGAACACCTCCGTCGGCCAGCATCAGGAGATAGCCGAAACCGTAGCCAAGAACGAGCGCCAGAACCGAGATCCAGGCCCACCGTCGCACCGCATCGACTGCGAGACCGGTCACCGCGATCAGCGCGTAATAGCCGTAAAGCCACGCCGGCGTCGCACTGTCGCTGCCGACGAGGAAGGGCGCAAAACTGGCGCCCAGCAGGCCGACGGCCACAAGGAACGGCTCGTTTCGCCAGCCAAGGCCAATTGCCAGCGCCGCCGTCGCCACCAGCCCCGCAAAGGTCACCTCCGGCCCGTAGAGCCCGTAGAGCAATCGGCCAGCGATGATCCCGGCAAAGATCGACACGAGGCCTGCCCCGGAAAACACCGCCGGCAGGTGCAGGGTTGCCTGCTGTTCGTCCGTGGCGCGGCGGCGCAGCCATTCGCCGGCGCCGATTAGCGTCAGACCGAACAAGATTGCCAGCGCGACCCGGACCGGCGGCGGCAAGAGCCCTTTCTCGATCCCATATTGCACGAAGAATACGCCCGCCGCGGCAAGAGACGCCGCCGAGACGAGGTAGACCCAGTTGCCCTTCACCCAAGTTGCAAGATCCGCCATCCGGTCGCGGCGCAGAACGATCGGTCGATCCTGGTCCACATCCGCTGTGACCGGCACCTGCGGGATCTCCACCACGGGGGCAGGCGATTCCGGTTCGGCCTTGTGGGCGGCGACAGAGGCTGCCTCCGCGATTTCGCCAGCATTCGGCGCTTCGGCCGCTTCCTCGACCGCGACCTGCGACCCAGGCAAGTCGATGTCGGGCACCGGCTCCACGGAGGAGACCGCCCTTTGTGGAGCCGTGATCAGGTTAAGCGATGCCTCGGCCGCAGCGACCCGGCGTTTCAGCCGCGACAGGCTCACCAGCGCCACGATCAGGCCGATCGGCAGCCCCAGAACATAGGCGAAGGCCAGCAGTCCAAGGAGCACTTCCATGTAAGCTCCCTCCGGCAACATGTTGAAGCGATGTTAGAACCGGTCCGCCCGTCTGGATAGGCCCCTCGTGACGGCCCTACCGCGAAGCCGTCTCGCCATCCCCGGTGCCGAAGAGCCCCGCCAGCCCGCGCGAGATCAGGTTTGTCACCTTTGGCTTCGGCAGCGCCCGGAACGGCAGCGGGCGGCAGACCTCCATTGCGGCGACCCCGACCCGGGCGGTCAGCGAACCATTGATCACCCCCTCGCCAAAGCGCTTGGAAATGCGCGACAGCACACCCCCGCCAGCAACGGAATGGATCAGGTCGTCGCCCACGGCAAGCGCACCCGTGGCCGCCAGATGGGTCATCACCCCGCGGAGCAGTCGCAGGCTGCCAAGCGTGCCCGATCGACCGCCGTAGATCGAGGCGATCCGCCCGATCATCCGCACATTGGCATAAAGCGCAGTCGCGACGTCGGCCAGCGCAAGCGGCACCAGCGCCGTTACCGTCGCCACCTGCCGTGCCGCGGCCTCGATCTCGCGCCGGGCTGCCTGGTCGGGGCCGGCGAGCAACTCCTGCTCGGCCAGAGCGAGAAGCCCGTCTGCGTCAAAGACCTCAGGCGCGCGCGTGGCGAGCCGCGCCCGCGCATCAGCCATTTCGGGGCGTCCTGCATAGATCGCCTCCAGCCCTTCCACGACACCACGGGCCGCCTTGATGTCCAGCGCCTCGTGCGCCGTCTCGGCCCGGGTCCGCAGATGGTCGATCCGGGCCATCCGCGCAAAGCCGAGGATTTCGCGCAAGGCCAGCAGCGCGGCCGCCAGAACTGCCAGCCCGACGAGCACGAACGCAATCCAGCCAAGGACCGTGTTCGACGCCAACAGGTCGGTCACGAAGGTCCAGGCCGCCACCGACAGCACGAAGCTGAACAGCGCACCAAAAGCCCAAAGCGCGAAACGGTTCAGCGCCGAGCCCTTTGGCCGCACCAGCCGGATGTCGGGCAGGTCCATCCCAAGGTCCGGCACCGGCGGGACCGACGCCGGGGTCGGGTCGTCGGCCCGCTCCTCGCGTTCGATCAGCACGGGTTTCATCGGTCGCGGATCGGTCACAGCCGGTCTCCGATCAGGAACTCCGCCGCGCGGTCAAGGCGGATATGCGGCGGCCCTTCAGTGGAACCAAGGTTCATCCGGGCCGGGGCAAAGGCCATAACCTGGTAATCGGCATCCAGCCATTTCTCGGCCCCCTCGCGCGCCGGGGCCATCAGCCGGGCCGGGTCGGCGGGCAGTTCGCCCGCATACATCGTCGCCATCCGCCCGGTCGAGATCAGCCGCCCGCGCACCGCTGGCACCGTGTGGCCGTCATGCTGCAATTCCTCTTCCACCGTCGCCCGGACCGATGCCAGCGACATCGCCGCCGTCTGCGCCCCGGCGAAGGCCGCGCGATCCTTCGCGTCTCGCAGCATCGCCTCCATGATCGCCGTCAGGCGCGGATGCTGGACATGGTGCAGATGGTCCGCCTTGGTCGCGGCGAACAGAACCTTCTCCACCCGCCGCCCCAGGAGGATTGAGGACAGGAAGTCGTTCTTGCCCGGCCGGAAGGCCGTCAGGATCTCGGCCATGGTACGGCGCAGGTCCTCGACCGCCTGAGGCCCGGCATGGATCGCGCCTAGCGCGTCGACCAGCACGACCTGCCGGTCGATGCGGCTGAAATGGTCGCGGAAGAAGGGTCGCACGACCTCGCGCTTGTAGGCGTCATAGCGGCGCTCCATCTCACGCCACAGGCTGCCGCGGGGCGTAGTCGCAGGCATCGGAAGCGGTGCGAAGGTCAGAGCGGGCGACCCGGCCAGATCGCCCGGCATCAGGACGCGCCCCGGCGTGCAGTCGGAATAGCCGGCCTCGCGCGCCGCGGTCAGGTAGGCGGTGAACGCGGCGGCCAGCGCCTGTGCCTTCGTTTCCTCCAGCCTCAGGCTGCCATCCTCGGCTCGCGCTGTGGCGAGATACTCTGCCGCCATCGGCCGCTTGCCGATCCGCTCCAGCGTTGCCTCGGACCATTCGGCATAGGTCTTGTCCATCAGCGCAAGATCCATCAGCCACTCGCCGGGATAATCGACGATATCCAGATGCACGGTCCGCGGACCTCCGAGAGAGGCGAAAAGACCGACCGGATGCACCCGGAACGACAGGCGCAACTCCGAAACCGTCCTTGTCGAAGCTGGCCAGCGCGGATCGTCGCCGGTCAGTGCCGCCATGTGCGTCTCGAAGTCGAACCGCGCCACCGTGTCATGCGGCTGCGGTTGCAGCCAGGCTGCGCTGATCCGTCCTTCGGAGGCGGCGACCAGCTGCGGCATCCGTCCCCGGTTCATCAGGTTGGCGACAAGACCGGTGATGAACACGGTCTTCCCCGACCGTGAGAGGCCCGTAACCCCAAGCCGGATAACCGGTTCGAGAAACGCGCTCGACACAGAGGCGAAAGCCCCCTCGACGCTACGCGTCACCCCATCCGCAATCGAACCCAGCACGTCCTGCCCCTTGTCCATTCGCGGTCAAGATATGCACGCCATGCAAGGATGGATAGGGGTGAGGCCCCGGCGTCGGCCGCAGTTGCCCTTCTGCCCGTTCCGCGCTACCCCCGGGATCATGCCCAGATACGCGCTCCGCATCGAATACGACGGCGTCCCCTTCGCGGGATGGCAGCGGCAATCCGGTCAGCTTTCGGTGCAGGAAGCGGTCGAGACGGCACTGTCGAAGCTGGAGCCGGACCTGCCCTCCATCGCCGCCGCCGGCCGCACGGATGCCGGGGTCCACGCGATGGCGCAGGTTGCCCATTGCGACCTGTCCCGCGACTGGGACCCGTTCCGGCTGTCTGAGGCGCTGAACTGGCATCTGAAACCCGCGCCGGTGGCTGTGACCGCCTGTGCCCGCGTGCCGGATGACTTCCACGCCCGCTTTTCAGCCATTGAGAGGCGCTACCTCTTTCGCCTCGTCGCCCGTCGCGCGCCAGTCACGCACGACCACGGACGCGTCTGGCAGGTGCTGAACCGCCTCGACTTGGCAGCGATGCGGGAAGGAGCAAAGCACCTCGTGGGGCGGCACGATTTCACCACCTTCCGCTCGGTCCAGTGCCAGTCGAACTCCCCCGTGAAGACGCTGGACGAGATCATGGTCACCGAGCACACCTATCCTGGCGGCGCGGAATACCGCTTTGCCCTGCGCGCCCGCAGTTTCCTGCACAATCAGGTTCGTTCGATCGTGGGCACGCTGGAACGCGTCGGCGCCGGGTCCTGGTCGTCCGCCGGTGTGAAGACGGCGCTCGACGCCCGTGACCGCGCGGCTGGGGGGCGGGTCTGCCCGCGGCATGGGCTTTACCTTGTCGGTGTCTCCTACACTGCCGATCCCTTCGCCGGAATGTGAAGCGGCCCCGGACTTGATCCGGGGCCGACTCTGTCACACAAGACCCAGACCGGAGCCCGCCATGCCCGACCGCACCGACCCGTTCCTGCCCCCCGATGACGAGGGTCGCGCCCTCGCGCGGCGACTGCTGGCCGAGGCGCGCCATGCCGCGCTCGCCTATGCCGATCCCGAAACCGGAACCCCCGCCATCAGCCGCATCGCCTTCGGGCTGGACGAGACTGGCACTCCGATCACTCTTGTTTCGTCGCTCGCCGCCCATGATGCCGGGCTGAAGGCGCAGCCCCTCGCTTCGGTGATGGTGGGTGAGCCGGGGATCAAGGGCGACCCCCTTACCCATCCGCGCCTCATGGTGCAGGTGCGCGCCGACTACATCGACCGCACCTCCTCCGGCTACACGGCGACCCGGACCCGCTGGTTGACAGATCACCCCAAGTCGAAGCTCTACATCGACTTCGCCGACTTCGCCTTTGTCCGACTGATCCCAGTTTCGGCCCTCTTGAACGGCGGTTTCGGCAAGGCGATGAAGCTCGCGCCAGAAGACCTGCGTCCCTGAGCGTCAGATCGGATTGTCGCAGCGCACTGTCACCTGCGCCGTTCCCTTGACCGCCGTCAGCCAGCGCAGATAGGCCTGCGCCCCGGCGCTGCCCTGTTCGACCTGAACATAGGGCGCATCCGCCCGCGGCGCCCCGGCCGCAGTGGTCGGCGGCGTCTCCAGCACCACTGCGGGCACCGTCCGCGCCCGCCCGCCGAAGGGCAGATAGGCCGAGGGGTCGACAGTCCAGGTATCCGCTGCGCTCGACTGCACATGCTTCACCGTAACCGGGCTCATGGTCATCTGGGAAACGCCATTGAAGGTGTTGTTCTCGAAAACCACATTGCGCAGCCGCGTCTTGTCGAGCGTGGCCCAGGTCGTGTCAACCGACTCCACCCGGTCGATCGTGGCGTTGACCGTACGGAAGACATTGCCGGTGACGCTCAGTCCCTGGATGTAATGGCCAGCCCCGCGCGGGGTGACGGTGATCCAGCGGAACCAGCTGGCGACATTGCTTGCCATGAAGATGTTGGCCGTCACCGTCAGGCCGCCGAAAGAGAACTCGTTCGAGAACCCCGGTTCGGGATCGTGCTCGTTCGTCAACTCGATGAAGCAGTTGTCGATGTAGTTCCCGGTGATCGTGGTCTTGCAGTTCGGCTGTGTCAGCACGATGCCCGCCCGCCGCACCCCCACGGATTCGTCGTCGCCCTGGAAGAAGTGATTGCCGAGGATCAGGTGCCCCGACCCGTCCAGCACCGCGAAATGCGCAAACCTCACTACCCGGTTGTCACGCAGCTTCGCGTCATTGGCGTTGACGTTCAGGGCGATGGTCGTCCGGTCCTGCGCCTTGACCGACTGCTCGTTCGACAGGAGCTGGCACTGCTCGACGAACAGCCCCTGGCATCCCTCGCCGATCGAGGTCAGAGCGCGGTCCTTTGGCCGGTTGATGACCGACCCTGCCAAACGGAAGGTCAGCCCGTCCGGCGGCAGCATGATCGCGCTGGCCAGACCGTTGCACTGGAACTCGACATTGAGGATTTCGAACTTCGAAAGCGAAGCGAAGGTGCTGAAATCCAGCATGTATTTGTAACGCTCGAACGTGAAGGTCCGTGTACCCGCCGCCGCCCAAAGCGGAGCGCTCAACTCGAGCGTTCCTGCCGCGACGTTCTTCGACCGCACGTAGATCTCGCGGCCCACGCCCGCGCCCGACACACGCGCCCCCACAGGAATGCCGGCGATGTTGGCAACGGCCGTCAGCTTCGTGGGCGCACTGATGGCATAAGTCGCGACGGCGCTGACCGTGTCTGTCGTCCATGCACTGCCGCTGATCGCGTTCAGCTGGCCGTTGGTCAGCACCCGCCGCTGCGCATAGGTCGTCAACGCCGCGATCGAGGCGACGTCCAGCGGCTCGGACAGATCGACCCGCCGCCCGGACATGTCGAAGGTGACATGATCGGTAAAGAAGAACAGCGCCTGTAGCGCCTTCTTGAATCCCGCCAGCTCACCACCAAAAGCCGAGGCATAGGTGTCGAGGTCGAAGTTCCGCGTGCATGCCAGACGAACACCAGCGGGCATCGCGACGGTCCCTTCGAACCGCACGCGGTTCTCGAAGGTGACGTTGCCGCCAAGGTAATAGGCCCCGGCCGAGACCAGCACACCCCGCCCTGCCGCAGCCATATCCGCTGCTTCGAACGCAACACTGTCGTCGGTGACGCCATCTCCGATCGCGCCATAGTCGCGCACATCAACCCAGTCGATCAGCTTGCGATGGAAAACCGAGGTCACATCCTCGATGACGATGTCGTCGATCCGCACGACCCCGCCATTCGCCCCGGTCAGGTCGATGCCGAAATGGCCGTAGGCGGGCGCCGTGCCCCAGACCAGGTCGCACCCCTGGCGGTTGCCCGAACCGACGATGGCTGTCAAGGTCACCACCGCGCCATAGCTCGTCAGTGCCACCTCGGTCCCGGCCTGCTGGACCGTTGCAATGTTGCTGCCCGAGCTGCTGGCGGCAAAGGCCGCGATCCGGACCGACGGCAGGCTGCCCGAAATCGCCTTCACCCTTGCGGTGACGCGCAGGTAAATCCCCGGCAGGAACGGGATCTGCTGAAAGCAGCGCAGCTTTTGCACAGCCTGCGTCTTCTGCAATTCCAGACAACCGCCGAAATCCTGGTCCGAGGGCACATAGGCCGCATTCGACTGCCCGGCATAGCTGCCCGATCCCGGTGTGCCGTTCTCACGCGACCAAAGGCTCAGTCCGGCCGAAAAGGCCGGAGGCATCAGAACCAGACCATCGGTAATGGCAACGTTCATAAGCAAGCTCCCCGCAAGTGCCGGGCCAGCCGAACCGGACGACCCACATACGGGGAGAGCTAGTCTTGAACTGCTAACGCCGAACTATTGCGGCGTTCGCCTGCCCAGTCGTTTGTGCAACACCTAGCGACCGCGACCTCCGCCACCTCCGCCGCGACCGCCGCCGCCCAGGCCGCCTCCGCCGCGCAATCCACCGCCCGCCCCGATGGCGCCGCCGTAGTTCGACCGTCCCGGATTGATGTTCGACTTGGCAAAATCGATGTTGTTCTGCTGGGCCTCGGTGCAAGAGGCGCAGCCCCCACCGCCGGGCCTGTAGGAATCCGTCGCGATTCCATAGCGGTAATTGTCATCCTGTGGATCGCTCTGCGGCGAACCGGAACTCACGCAACCGGCCAGACCGGAGATGACTGCAAGGGAAATCAGCATCTTGCGCATCACTTTGCCTCCCCTGCCGGGCGCACCGTCGCCAGCATGTCCGACAGTTCCTTCTCGTAGCGATCGAAATCTGCCCGCTCACCGATGAAGGCGACGACCGCCAGATCGTCCGGGCTGACCTGCACGGCCGCAAAGGCCAGATCATACCACTTGCCCTCACGCTGGCCAGTCGCGGCCCAGATGCCCACCGGCAGACCGTTGATTTCGCGGCGATCCACATAGGTTACGTGCGATTTCGTCATGATCCGGGATCGCAGCCCCTTGAGACGATTGCCGAACTCCCCGATCGAATGCGCCTTGTCAGGCGACCATAAGCCCACCCACATCGAATCATCCGTCCCCTTGGGGCGCAATGACAGGATTGGCGGCGGGTCGGACAGTCCGGGCTGCGCCTCTTTCAGACGGAAGTTCGGACCGGTTTTCACTTTCCAACCGCTCGGCGGTTCGAACTGGAAAATCGCTTCTCCCGCCTTGGAATAGACGACCTCGGCAAGCGAAACGCTGGCACCGGCCAACGACAGCGCCACCCCGAGCAGTGCCACGCGCAGTATACGCATCACAGCTTCTCCTTCCGATGTTGCGCCAGTCTAGGCTTGCTTGGTACGTCCGGCAACGACCTTGCCCTGCGACACTCTGATCGTTCAGCCAGCAGACTTGCCGGGAGCACCCTTCCGCCGCACAATGCGCTTGTCTCATCGGGATGGTCATGGCCTACCGCTTCCTTGAAACAGACGCCGACCTGACGGCAGCCTTGCGCCGGATCGCCCGGTTCGAGTTGACCGCAGCGGTCGCCCATCTGGATCGCGACCGTCCCCCTCCACCGACCGGCGTCCATGACCTGCGCAAGCGCATCAAGAAGGTTCGGGGCCTCCTGCGTCTTGTTCGTCCCGCATTTCCCGCCTTCGACGAAGAGAATTCCATCCTGCGCGACACTGCGCAGGCGCTGGCAGGACTCAGGGATGCCGAGGTACGCTTGGCAACCTTCGACAAGCTCGTCGGCACACCCCGCCCCCGGAACCTCGAACGGCTCCATACCTACCTTCAGGGCGAACGCGACGCCGCCCGCCATGTCCACACCGACATCGCCCCCCCGCGCGTCGCGCTCCACGGCCTGATCGAGCGCGCGGCGGAATGGCGCGTCGAAGGCAAGGACCGCGAAGTCCTGCGTCAGGGGCTGACCGACACCCGTCGCGCCGGCATCACCCGCATGAAGGCCGCTGATCGACATCGCGGGGTCGTGGAAATCCACGACTGGCGCAAGCGCGCCAAGGATCTGTGGTATCAGTCCCGGCTTCTCGCCCCGCTCTGGCCGCAGATGCTTGAACCGCTGGCCGACGCTCTTTCGGACCTGACCGAAGATCTCGGCGACCATCACGATTTTGCGGTGCTGATCGACCTCCTGCATCGGGCCCCGCCCGGCACACTCAGTCCGGTCGCCATGGTCGATCTTCACGCCCGCGCTACCGAGGCACAGGCCGAAATTGAAGCGCGGGTCTTCCCTTCCGGGGCGCGCATCTATGCGGGCAAGCCTGCGGCGATCGCCGGCCAGTGGGTCGGCTGGTGGAGGGCCTGGCGCAACTGATCAGGCAGGGGCCGGACCGGGATAGGCCGGGACCGCAGGATCAAGAACCACCCAGGGCTGGCGGCTTTCGACGAAGATATGCGCCTCAGGCACGAACTGCGCCGGGTTGTCGAGCGACCCCGAGGTAAGGCCGATCATCCCTGCGGCAGCACGGTGCGAGTAGATTGTTGTCCCGCACCGCGGGCAGAACCCGCGTTGAATCGCGTCAGATGAGGGATGCTCTGCGACTGGCCCGCTGATTTCGACATCCGCGCGCCGGAACAGAAGCCGCGCGTTGAATGCGGCTCCGATTGCACGCTGGCACAGGCGGCAATGACAGACTCGCGCATTCACCACCGGACCACGGGCCACATAGCGCACCGCTCCGCACAGGCACCCGCCAACAAAGTCACCGCTCACGCCGCAAGCTCCCCGGCCAGACCCTTGTCGATCAGCGCCACCGTCTCATCGACGCCGTAAAGTGCAATGAAACCGCCGAAACGCGGCCCCTCGCTGGCGCCCAGCAGCACCTCGTAGAGGGCCTTGAACCAGTCACGCAGCGGTTCGAAGCCATGCTCCTTGCCCACGGCAAAGACCATCGTCTGCAGCGCCTCGGCATCAAGCCCACCGTCCCACGCGACCAGCCGCGCCCGCAGATCCTCCATCGCCGCCCGCTCCTTGTCGGAAGGCTGGCGGAAGGTCCGGGTCGGCGCCACGAAGTCGTTGAAATAGCGCACCGCAAAGCCCGCCGCCTGATCAAGCTGCGGGTTGGTTTCCGGGCTCGCCTCGGGGGCATAGCGCCGGATGAAGCCCCAAAGCCCCTTGGCATCCTTCGCCCCGGCCACGCTGGCGAGGTTCAAGAGCATCGCAAATGGCACAACCATGTCTGAGGCCGGCGGCTCGCCATTGTGGATGTGCCAGACCGGGTTGTTGACCTGGCCGTCTACATCCTGCGTCGGATAGGCGCGCAGTTGCTGGTGATACTCGTCCACCGCCTTCGGGATTACGTCCCACCACAGCCGCTTCGCCGTCTTGGGCTTCTGGTACATGAAGTAGGACAGGCTCTCGGTCGCCGCATAGGTCAGCCATTCGTCGATGGTCAGGCCGTTGCCCTTTGATTTCGAGATTTTCTGGCCCTGCTCGTCCAGGAACAGCTCGTAGGTGAAGTGATTGGGCTTCCGGCCCCCCAGCACTTCGCAGATGCCGTCATAGATCGGCGTATTGGTTGAATGGTCCTTGCCGTACATCTCGAAATCGACGCCAAGCGCGGCCCACCGCGCGCCGAAATCCGGCTTCCACTGCAGCTTCACATGCCCGCCGGTGACCGGCAGCGTCCATTCGCGCCCGTCCTCGTCATCAAAGGTCACGGTGCCGTTCTTCGCATCCACATTCTTGATCGGGACATAAAGGACGCGGCCCGTCTCGGGATGGATCGGCAGGAAGCAGGAATAGGTCTGCTGCCGCTCTTCGCGAAGCGAGGCCAGCATGATCTCCATGATCGCGTCATAGCGCTCGGCCGCCAGCCGCAGCGTGTCGTCGAACTGGCCCGACTTGTAGAACTCGGTCGCCGAGAAGAACTCGTATTCGAAGCCGAAGGTGTCGAGGAACCGCCGCAGCATGGCGTTGTTGTGGTCGCCGAAGCTCTTGTATTGCCCGAAAGGATCTGGAACCGAGGTCAGTGGCCGCTGCAGGTTCTCGCGCAGCATTTCGGGATGGGGCACGTTGTCCGGCACCTTCCGCATCCCGTCCAGATCGTCCGAGAAGCAGAACAGCCGCGTCGGGATGTCCGAGATGATTTCGAACGCCCGGCGGATCATCGTCGTCCGCGCCACTTCGCCGAAGGTGCCGATATGCGGCAGGCCTGACGGGCCATAGCCGGTCTCGAACAGGACATAGCCCTTTTCAGGGTCCTTCTTCTCATAGCGTTTGAGGATCGCGCGGGCCTCTTCGAACGGCCAGGCTTTCGATTTCATCGCGGCGTCACGCAGGGCAGACATCGGCAAATCCTCATTCCGCGGTCCGGGCCCCATGCCCGCCGCGAGTGGCGGTGTCCTATTGCCGCACCTCTGGCGCGTCAATATTCTCTGGCCTCAGATAGGCTGAACCATTTTACCGCAAAGGATCGTCCCCGTGCTCGATACTCCCCCGTCCCTGACCCCGCAGGACGCGCTTGTCGCGCTGATGATCGCGGTCTCCTTCTCGGACGAAACGATCCGGACCTCGGAACTCGTGGCGATCACCCGAATCGTGAACCACATGCCGATCTTCGGCGGCTATGACGCGGACCGCATCCGCACCATCGCCCAGACAGTCTTCGATCTGATGGAAGAGGAAGACGGCCTGGACGCCCTGTTCGGCCTGATCCGCGACGCCTTGCCCGAGCGCCTTTACGAAACCGCATATGCCCTGTCCTGCGACGTGGTCGCCGCCGATGGCAAGGCCCGCGACCCCGAGTTGCGGATGCTCGAGGAAGTGCGGGAGGAACTGAATATCGACCGGCTGCACGCCGCCGCGATCGAACGCGGCGCCCGCGCGCGTCACATGACGCTTTGATCCGGCCTCAGGCACTCAGCCGGGACCAGCGCTCGATCAGCTGCGACTCCATGACCCGGGCGCGTGCGGCCCAAGCTGAGCCGCCAGGTGGCTCCTCGCGCAGGGCCAGCGGCAAGGCGTCGCGCCGCGGGATGTCGGCGGCATAGACGGCGAAGGCCAGCCGCCGACCCGCGGGGGTTAGCACGAAGCCCACCAGTCCCGAGGCGAAGTTCAGCGTTCCGGTCTTGGCCTGAACAGTCAGGTCCGGCTCCTTCGCCCCCTTGGCCGGCTGGCCTTCCAACCCGCGCAGCTTGAACGGCTTCATCAGTCCCGCCAGTTGCGCGCCTGCCGGCGATGCCAGCGCGGCGACCATGTCGGCCGGCGCCACACGGCTGTCGGGGCCAAGACCGGAGTGATCGACGAAAGATCCCGAGCGGCCGAACTTCGCGTTCGCCCAGCCACTCATCCGGCGGCCCGATTCCCGCAGCGTTCCGGCATCCGGACCGGACGAGGACAGGCCCAGAACCTCGGCCGTCAGGTTGGTCGAGTATTTCAGCATCGAGCGGATGACCGCGCTCAAGTCGTCGCTCGTCTGCCGCACCAGCATGGTTCCGGTCGGGGAACCCCGAATTTCGCGCGGCTCGGGCAGGTCGACGCCCTGGGCCTTGGCCAGCGCCCGGAAGACATCGCCTGTATATGCCCCCGGCTGGCGCACCGGCAACCAGCGCGACCCGGCATTGCCCAGGGCCGTCGCTGCGACGGTCCAGCTGTCGATCCCGCCCTTCTGGTCAAAGGTGAACAGCGGCTTGTCGCGGTTGACCACCGTCATCTGCGCCATTTGCACCGGCGGAACGAAGCGGTCGGACCGAGCGTCCATCGCCACCGACCAGCCGTTGCCCTTGCGCTTCCATTCGAAATGGACCCGGTTGTAATTCAAGTTCAAACCCGAAATCGCCGGGTTGTAGCCCACATAATCCGGCTGCTCCGGATCGATCAGCGGCAAGTTTGGCAGCGCCCCGTCATCGACCAGGAAGCGTCCGGTCACGCCCCGAATGCCCTTCGAACTCAGCGTGGCGGCCATAGCGGCCAGCATGTCGGTCGAAAGCGTCGGATCACCTGTCCCCGACAGGATCAGATCCCCTTGCACCTGCCCGCCAGCCACCGGCCCAGTCGCCAGCACCCGCGTTTCGAAGCGGTGGCCGCCGCCAAGCCGGTCCAGCGCATAAAGGGTGGTGATCGACTTGGCGGTCGATGCGGGCGGCAGGCCCAAGTCCGGATCGCGCGCGTCGATCGTCTCGCCGGTCGCGGGATCGACGCAAAGATAGGCCACCTGCCCGCCAAGCCGGGCCGAAAGGATGATGTCATCTGCCGAGGCCGCCGCCGGCTTGGTCAGGATCGCGGGCGCGCCAAGCGCGCCGCCAGGTGCCGGCCGTGGAACCGGACGGACCGAGGTCAGCGGGGCTTCGGCCAAGGCCGGTGTGGCAACGCTCGCAAGCAAGGCGCCGAGAAGCCAGCGTCGGGATACGTCAGAGTCGTTCTTGGTCATGGCGCGGACCCTAGTCACCACCCGCCCGGCCATCAAGCGGCGCCTCGCGCCGCCACTCGCCCCGCGCACGGATTTGTGAAGAGGACAGCTCGCTCTGCGGCATCAGCGCAAAGGCCCAGGCCGGCAGCGGCGAGCGCGCAAGCTGCCCCGGCTCGACCCGGGCCGCGGGGAAGACCCGCGCAGCAACCGAAAGCTGGGCGCGGATGTTGCTGCCCGGTCGCGCCAGAACACCGATGGGCGCAAGCTCCATGATCCGCCGCCAGCGGTCCCATCTATGGAACTGGATCAGGTTGTCCGCCCCCATGAGCCAGACGAAACGCACACCGGGATAAAGCGCCGTCAGCCTTTCCAGCGTCGCGGCGGTATAGCGGGTGCCGATCTGCGCCTCGATCCCGGTGATGACGACCCGCGGATCCCGCATCACCTGCCGCGCGCGGGCGATCCTCGCGGAAAGCGGGGCCGGACCATGCGCCTTCAGCGGGTTGCCGGGCGAGACCAGCCACCAGACACGGTCCAGACTGAACCGCTTGATCGCCTCTCGGGTAATGTGGACATGCCCCTCATGGGCCGGATCGAACGACCCGCCCAGCAATCCGATCACCATTCCCGCCCTTGCGATCGGAAAGCCCTGCATCCCGTACCATCCCCTGCCTAGCCCCACTCTTTTTCGACGCGAGTCGCGCTGTCAACGCGGCTTCACAAAACCGATTGATTGCGGCCAAATGTCTGACTAAAGTCAGGCATCATGCGCTACGATCCCATCGCCAGCATCCGTCGCTTCAACCGCGCCATCACGGCCACGGTCGGAGCGCTTGACGACAGCTTCCTCGGACGCGGTCGCCCGCTCGGCCCGGCCCGCGTTCTGTGGTCGATCCGGCCCGAGGGAACCGATGTGGCCGAGATACGCGCGGCTCTCCACCTCGACTCCGGCCTACTCAGCCGCATCCTTCGGGGGCTGGAGCGCGAAGGCCTCGTCACCACGGCCGCAAGCCTCTCCGACCGGCGCCGCCGCATCGCCTCGCTGACGCCCGCCGGCGAAGCCGAGAAAGCCGAATATGACCGCCTCAATGACACGCTTGCCGCCTCTATGCTGGCGCGCATGTCTGCCGATACCGAAGACCTCGTCCGCGCAATGGACCGCATCGCCACTGCCCTGACCCGCGACCGGATCACCATCGAGCCGGCTGATCCCGACGACCCGCAGGCCCGCGCCTGCCTTGTCGCCTATTTCCGTCTGCTGGCCGACCGAATCCCCGGCATCACAGCCGCCCATGTCCCCGATCCCGACCCCGACGCCGACCTTTACCGTCCACCGAACGGCGCCTTCCTGCTTGCCCGGTCCGACGGCCATGTCCTCGGTTGCGTTTCGCTCAAGCCGGTCGACGCCGCCACGGGCGAGGTGAAGCGGCTCTGGATCGCGCCCGAGGCGCGGGGGCTCGGCCTTGCCCGCCGAATGATGGAGGCGATCGAGGGTCGGGCCCGCACCCTCGGCCTCACCCGCCTGCGCCTCGACACGAACGAGAACCTGCCCGAGGCGATCACGCTTTACCGCAAGACCGGCTGGACTGAGGTTGCACCCTTCACGACCTTCCCCGCGACCCACTGGTTCGCCAGGGACATCTGATACCGCCGGTTGCAGAACACGCCCCACGCCGGTAGAAGCCGCTCCAACCCCTGAATCCACGGAGCGCGAGTCATGGCAAGCTACCAGTATGTCTACCACATGGATCACGTCTCCAAGACCTATCCCGGTGGCAAGAAGTGCTTCGAGGATATCAGCCTGAACTTCCTGCCGGGCGTGAAGATCGGGGTCGTCGGCGTGAACGGCGCCGGTAAGTCCACCCTGCTGCGCATTATGTCCGGCCAGGACAAGGATTTCAAAGGCGAGGCCTGGGCAGCCAAGGGCGCCAAGGTCGGCTACCTGCCGCAGGAGCCGTGGCTTGACCCGGCGCTCGACGTGAAGGGCAACGTCATGCTCGGCGTCGCCGACAAGACCGCGATCCTCGAGCGTTACAACGAACTGGCCATGAACTACTCGGACGAGACCGCCGAGGAGATGGCCCAGCTTCAGGACCAGATCGACGCCCAGAACCTGTGGGAACTTGAGGCGACCGTCGGCGTGGCGATGGACGCGCTGCGCTGCCCGCCCGACGATGCCGATGTGACGACCCTTTCGGGTGGCGAGCGCCGCCGCGTCGCACTCTGCAAGCTGCTGCTTGAAGCACCCGACATGCTGCTGCTCGACGAACCGACCAACCACCTCGACGCCGAGTCGATCGCCTGGCTGCAGAAGCACCTGATCGACTACAAGGGCACGATCCTGATCGTCACCCACGACCGCTATTTCCTCGACGACATCACCGGCTGGATCCTCGAACTCGACCGCGGCCGCGGCATCCCCTACGAGGGCAACTACTCGGCCTGGCTCGACCAGAAAGCCAAGCGGATGCAGCAGGAAGCGCGCGAGGACAAGGCCAAGCAGAAGGCGCTCGAGAAGGAACTCGAATGGATCCGCGCCGGCGCCAAGGCGCGGCAGGCCAAGTCCAAGGCCCGGATCCAGAAATACAACGAGATGGCCGGCCAGACCGTGCGCGAACGCGCCACGACCGCCCAGATCATCATCCCGAACGGCGAGCGCCTGGGCAACAAGGTGATCGAGGTCCAGGGCCTGAAGAAGCACATGGGCGACAAGCTCCTGATCGAGGATCTGTCCTTCACCGTGCCGCCGGGGGCCATCGTCGGCATCATCGGCCCGAACGGCGCCGGCAAGTCGACGCTGTTCCGCATGATCACCGGGCAGGAGCCGCCGGACGAAGGCACCATCACCCTCGGCGACACCGTGAAGCTCGCCTATGTCGACCAGTCGCGCGACGCGCTCGACCCCGACAAGACCGCGTGGGAGGAAATCTCGGGCGGGGCCGAGGTCATCCACCTTGGCGATTTCGACATGAACAGCCGGGTCTATGCGGGGGCCTTCAACTTCAAGGGCACCGACCAGCAGAAGAAGGTGGGCCTCCTGTCAGGCGGTGAGCGCAACCGCGTCCATATGGCCAAGCTGCTGCGCTCGGGCGGCAACGTCCTCCTCCTCGACGAACCGACCAACGACCTCGACGTCGAGACGCTGCAGGCGCTGGAAGCCGCCATCGAGGATTTCGCGGGCTGCGTCCTCGTCATCAGCCACGACCGCTTCTTCCTCGACCGCCTCTGCACGCATATTCTGGCTTTCGAAGGCGACGCGCATGTGGAATGGTTCGAGGGGAACTTCGAGGCCTACGAGGAAGACAAGGTCCGCCGTCTGGGGCCGGACTCGATCGAGCCGAAGCGGGTGAAGTACAAGCGGTTTAGTAGGTAACGTCGACAACACCATTTGGCCTGTAAGGTGCGCGTTCATCGCGCACCTTACAGCCTGCCAATGCCAAGACAGGCTGTCTTGACGCAATGCCAAACGAGCCTGGCCATCCTCAGCAGACGCGGGTCGCATTGCGGATTTCGAGCCGCCAACAGCGCCGAAAGACGACGCGAACCGACCGCTTGCTCCGCAGGCAGCCGCAAGCCACACTCCGACCCACATCGTCCGAGATAGCCCATCCGAAAGGTGCGACGTGGACCCGCTTCCATCCGACGACCTGCTCCGAACCCTGAAGGACCGCTTCACCGCCAACCGGGCCCGCCACTCGGAGATTGACTGGGCAACGGTCGAGGCGCGGCTCCACGCCCATCCGGAAAGTCTCGCCTCCCTCTCGCGGATGGAACAGACCGGCGGCGAGCCGGATGTGATCGGCCTCGACCCTGCCACCGGGCAGGTCATCTTCTGCGACTGTTCCCCCGAAAGCCCGGCCGGCCGGCGCAGCCTCTGCTTCGACCGCGCCGCCCTCGATGCCCGCAAGGAGAACAAGCCCGCCGGCTGCGCGACCGAGCGCGCGGCCGAGATCGGCATCACTCTCCTCGATGAGGACCAATACCGCGCCCTGCAGACCTTCGGCGTTTTCGACCGCAAGACCTCAAGCTGGATCCAGACACCGGAGCGTATCCGCAAGCTCGGCGGCGCCCTCTTCTGCGACCGGCGCTACGACACCGTCTTCACCTACCACAACGGCGCGGATTCCTACTACGCGGCGCGCGGGTTCCGGGGCCGGTTGACAGTTTGAGATGCGGCCGGCCTGCTGGGGCCGGCTCTGCACATCTGCGGCCGGCGCCCCCGCGACGGGGAACCCACTTTCATTGCGGGCGTTACTTCTTGGTCAAACAAGGAGACTACCCATGAAAGGTATCATCGCCTGGCTGCTTGGTGTGCCCATCGTCGTCATCATCCTGCTCTACCTCTTCAACATCTTCTGACCTGCTCAAGCGGCGGCCGTCCCGCCCCCCAAGGCGCAGCCGACCGCAGGGCAGGCGTCATGCCTCGGCACGAGTGTGGGCGAGGACCTTTCACGCCCGCTCTCTTGCGGCCGACAATCATTCGCTGGTAGTCGCTTGAGGATCGGTTGGGGGTGATAGCCCGCCCGACAAACACGGAAAGCGGGTGTCCTATGGCTTGGTTGATCCTCTCCGAAGATGGCCCCGACGGCCCGCGCCTGCGCGCCGACGCGGAGTTGATGGCGGCGCATTGGGCCTACGAGCTTTCGATCCGCGACCGCATCCTTGCCGCGGGCAGCCTGCGCTCGGACGATGGCGAGACCAAGACCGGCAGCTTGCTGATCGTCGAGGCTGACAGCCGGGACGAGGCCATGGCGCTGATTGCCGCTGATCCCGCCACGAAGGCCGGGCTGCGCGCCCGGATCACCGTCCGCTACTGGAACCCGGCCATCCTGAACCACGACGAGATCTGACGCCGCCCCGTGCCCGGCGCGGGGAGGCGCTGACCTCGCGCAGGAAGGCCGCCACCTCCCTGCCCACGCAGTCCGGTTGAAAGGCCGCCAAATCGGGCGCCCCGCCCTGCGGCACTTGGTCAAGCGTCGTCCGCAGCGTCTCGACCGTCAGGGGACTGTCATAGGTCGTGACCCAACCCTGTCCGACCGCCCCAGCCAGATCCCTCGCGAAGGGCGTGTCCGGTGTCAGCAAGGGCCGCCCGGCGCAGAGCGCGTGGATCATCGAACCGGAATGCAGATAGTTTCGAAACGGCGCGACGATCAGGTCGCTGGCTTTAAGGCGGGCATCGTACTCTGCCGTATCCAGGCGCCGCGCCTCGATCATGATGCGGGAATCCCCGGCCGCCATTGCCCGAAGTGCCTCGCTGTCACCGGCGGCGGCATCCCCGGCCAGAAGCAGGCGCAGATCAGGATCCTGCAGCTGTGAAAATACCTGAACTATCCCATCCAACCCTTTGTAAGGCCGCAAGTTTCCGACATACCCAATCACCCTGACACCCTCTGGCACTCCCAAACTTCGGCGGATTTCGCCAGCCGGAGCGTCAGAGGACACCTTGTACGCCGGATGCCGACAACCCAGCGCCGGGCAGCCGCTCAGTTCGGGAATCGCCCCTCGGACCTGATCGACAGTACCGGGCGACAAGGTCAGGACCGCGTCGGTGCGACGCGCCACGACCGGCAGAAGACGACGCCACATCCACTGATGCAGCGGACGCCGTTCGTGTGGGGCAAGGTTGTGGACCAGCCAGACGATCCGCGTCTGCTCGGGAAGGCCTCGAAGAGCCCTGAGAAACCGGGCGACCCTGTGGAACAGATCTAGGTCACTGTGCGCCGTCCAGAACAACCGCTCCAGCCAATGCAGGATCAGGATGTCGACGTCTGCCTCGGCAAAGGCAGCGGGATCGGGAAGGCTGACCACCTCGAGTCCGGCAGCCTGCAAACCGTCAAGAAAATTGACGATAAAGGCGTTGTAGCGCGACTCGCGGCCCGGCCAGCTCCCGACACGAAGGCGAGCAGCGCGCAGGCCTGAAGCACCGCGGGCACCCACCCCATCCTCATTTCCGGCTCCGACCTGCACCATCTGGTCTCCGAGGAAGATCCGCGAGAAGTCTAAGCCATGACATGAAATTTCCCGAGCCTTGACAGGGCCGTCTGGGCCGCCGACTGCCCGAGGCCAGAAATACGCAATTAAACCAGGCGTTTCATACCGACCCACAACCCAGAATTGCGCCCAAGTCCGGCCCCTTCTTCTCGGCTGGGCAAGTGGTCGGAAAACGGATTGTTCACGAATTTGCGGCTACCGAGATTGTGAAAATCCAGTAACTATTTTGTGACAAAATTGTGTCGAGAGTTCCAAATTGCGCCTCATTTCCCGCTTCCGCGACGTTCTGCTTGATATCAAGGACCGCGTTGCCCACGACCTTTGGGTCGTTGCGGGATTTGGCTCGCCGCGTCCGTTCAGCACAAAGCTTCAGGCTCGGCGGGATCGTTGGCGTCGCGCGAGCTACCGCCCCCTTGCCCGCATCTTCACCAGCAAGGTCGAAGGGGCAAACCTGGCCAGGAGCCTGGGCGTCAGCATTCCTGACGTCCTTTGGCGTCTGCCTGAAGCGAAGAGGCTGCGTGACGTTGAACTCCCGACAAATTTTGTCCTGAAGCCCGAGCGCGGCCATTCCAGTTGCGGCGTCTTCATCATTCGCGATGGTGTCGATCAGTTCAGCGGCCAACGTCTGGACATCGATGCACTCGTCACCAAGGCCGCCCAGGCTTCTGACGGGCCTTTCCTCGTCGAGGAATTGCTGACCAACTTTGACCGGAATCCCGGGATTCCCTATGACTACAAATTCTTCTGCTTCGGAGCGAAAGTCGCGGCGATTCAGGTGATTGATCGCAACGGTGGTCTGGGCGGCAAGATGACCCGCTCCTGGAGCCTTGGCCCGGACTGGCGTCCGCTGCCCTTCCACCTTCACAGCAGCGGCCGGTCCGATTGTGGTCCTGCGCCCATCCCGCCCTTTGCGGACGAGATGGTGGCAGTGGCCTCGTCGATGGGCGCGCAGCTTGGGGTCTTCATGCGCATCGACCTTTTCGCGACGACGCGCGGGCCGGTCTTTGGCGAATTCGAGCCCTTCGGCCATCGCCACTTCACCGCTCAGGCGAATGCCTGGCTAGGTTCGCTCTGGAAGGGGCTCGAAGGCTGTCGGGCCGAAAAGCCACTCCGGTCAGTGCCGCCAGCCGCCCACCGGGTCCTGGGAGCTACCGATTTCGTAGTCGGCAGGGACCACGTCTCCGGCTGACCCCACAGCCTTCGCCTTCACAGGCACTGGCGCTTCCGTGCCAGCGAGGTCTGGCCAGGCTTGCCTATCCGCCATGGCTGCGGTTAGGCAATGGCAGGTCAATGCCGGCTGGTAAACGATGTCAGATACACTTTCCACTACCGTTGAACCCCTCGTCGAATCGGTTGGTGTCGCGGTTTCGAACGATCTCGCCAACCCATCCCCCTTGACCGAGGTCAGTCTGGCCATTCCGGGCGTGGTCCTGGTGATCGGACTGCATGGCTGGTTTCTTGGGCTTATTTCACGCCATTTCGCCAAGGCCTTCAGGAAGGTCGACAATCACACGGCCCATTGGCGTGTCAATTTGCTGATGGGCATGACCGTCGCCGCATTGGCCATGGCCCATCTCGTCGAGACCTTCATCTGGGCCGTGCCAATCTGGTATCTTGGTCTGACGGATACCTTCCGCCATGCCTACAGCTTCACGCTCGAGCAATACACGACGCTTGGCGCCGGGAATGTGACCGTTCCCCCCGGATGGAGCCTGATCGGCCCGATGATCGCGATTTCAGGGTTGTTCACGTTCGGCTGGACTGGGTCGGTGCTGGTCTATGTCATGGGCGAACTGTCGAAATGGCATGGTCGAAGCGGAAAGTGATCGAAAGCCCCGCCTGACGACAGGCAGTGCCAACGTCAGAATACGCTCATCACGTCATACATGACCGGCTCGAACCGCGAGCACAGCGCAGAGATCCTGCGGTTGCGCTCACGCATCTCGGGTGTGCGCAGCATGGCCATGAAGTCCTCGCGCCGCCTCCATTTCGAGTAGTTGGCGATCCGCGTCTGGGCATCGTTCATGTGCAGCCCCGCGCCAAGGAAGCCTGGCTGGTGGCGGATGAACTCAGCATAGGCGGACTGCAGCGCCTCCATCAGGTCGGCGGCCGTGCCCGGCGTCATCTCGAAGGTGGTGAGGACGGTCTGGCCATCAAATGAAGTCGAGATTTCCGGCATACTATCCTCCCCTCCTCCGGGTCGATCAGACCCGTTTCACCAGCCGCACCAGCGCCAGGAAGATCACCGCGCCGATGGTCGCATGAATGATTGCGCTGAACGCCCCTCCGGGCCCACCGAAGCCGAGCCGCGGCAGGACAAAGCCCGCAACAAGCGCGCCGACAATACCGACGACAATGTTGCCGAGTACACCAAATCCCGCCCCCGCGACGATCTTTCCTGCCAGCCAGCCGGCGATCGCACCCACGATGAGCATAGCCAGAACACTTGAGACACCCATTCCGACTCTCCCTCTGATCCGATCAGCTTACGGTGGAACCCGCTGCACCAGAAGCCATTTCCGCGAGGTCCTTGCATCCCCGAGGCTGCCTGGGCCAGTCTCGGACCAAGGGAGTGCCTGCCATGACAAGCGAAGCAATCGGTGCTGATGAACTCGCAGAGCTGCTGACGTCACGCGCGAGGACAGGGAGGGTCATCGCCGCCATTGCCGGGGCGCCGGGATCGGGAAAGTCGACATTGGCCGAGGCGCTGGTCGAGACGCTGAACGCCCGCCAACCGGGCTCCGCCGCAGTCCTGCCCATGGACGGGTTCCATTACGACGACCTTTACCTCGTTCCGGCCGGCCTGAGACCGCGCAAGGGGGCGCCCGAGACCTTCGACGTGGGCGGGCTTGCCCATGTGCTGAAACGTCTGCGCGCCCGGGACGAGGACTTTGTCGCCGTCCCGGTGTTTGACCGGAACCTCGAGATTGCAAGGGCCGGTGCGCGGCTGATCCCTGCCGAAGTGCCGATCATCGTGGCAGAGGGCAACTACCTTCTGCTGGACCGCAGCCCCTGGTCGGGCTTGCGACCGCTTTTCGATGTCACGGTCATGGTCGATGTGATCGAAGAGGTCCTGCGCGAAAGGCTGACCGCGCGCTGGCAGGGGTATGGCCTGTCTGAAGCCGAGATCGCCTGGAAACTCGACGGCAACGATCTGCCGAACGGCCGGGTGATCCGCGACGAAAGCGCACCGGCAGATTATCGCATCTCGTCGGGGTAAGCGCTTGCGCCAAGACCGTTTCGCCCTAGCATTCCTAGAAATCGAATAATCGGGGAAAGATGCCGATGCGACTGTTGATCGCGCCCTTGCTCCTTATGTCTGCCACGCCAACCATCGCCTCGACAGGCGAGGCCTGGGATGTGTTCCGGCAGGATGTCAGGGCCGCCTGCAAGTCACTCGCCCCCGAAAAGGCGGCAGCGACCATCGAGGTCAACCCGTACGGGTCCGAGCATTACGGCGTCGCCATCGTTACGGTCGATACCGAGTCCGGCACTGATCGCATGATCTGCATCTATGACAAGGCGAGCCATGCCGTCGAACTGTCCGCCCCTTTCGCCGAGTAGCGTGATGACCGACACACCACCCCCCGTCCGACCGCCTTTGCGCCTGCTTGACGCAGACCACCCGTTCTTTCGCCAGGCCTGGCGGCGATGGGCGACGGCCTTGGTGCCCTTGTGCTGGGGCGCGGTGGAACTGGCCACTGGCAGCCCAGGCTGGGCCGTGATGTTTGGTGCGGCGGGCGCCTATGCGCTCTGGGTCCTGGTCATCAAGGGACCCTCCTCCCCCGCCGCCTAGATCCGCGAGAGAATCTCTGTGGCGAGCGCCTCGACCTCGGTCGAGGCCTGCGACTTTCCGAATTCCTGCGCGCCAAGGCCCTGCCCCAGCGTCTCGGCAAAGACGACGCGCTGGCCAAAGCGCGACTCGGCCACTTCCGCCTCGAGATTCGCGGCCGCCGCCGCCACTTCCTCGCCGAGGCGCGTACCGGATTTCGTCCGGTTCAGCACGATGGTCGCGCGTTTGCGTTCCCTCGCGGCAAGGTCCAGCACACCGTCGGTCGCCCAGAGGTCGACATGGCTGGCCGAGACCGGGATGAGCACCAGATCGGCCTCGCGCAGCGCCGGGCGCAGATCGGCATCGACCTTGGGCGGAGTGTCAACGATCACCACATCGTTGGTCTTGCGCAGTTTTTCGCATTCGTAGGACACGCCCCAGGCCGAAGCGGTGGACAGGTCCATCCCCGGCTGGCCGAGCCTTTCGCGCCGGGTCAGGAACCAGCGGCCAAGGCTGCCCTGCGGGTCGGTGTCCAGCAGAGCAACCGTCATCCCCCGCCGGGTGAAGGCGACGGCGAGGTTCACGGCGAGCGTCGTCTTGCCAGATCCGCCCTTCTGCTGCGCGATGGTGATGACCTTGCCCGCCATGCGTCTGACCTCCTATGCCGCATTGCAGCATAGACCAGGACGCACGGGAATGCACGTGGGATGCGACGATCTGGCCCCGCGCGCCTCAGGGACAGTCGAGCCGCCCGCGCATCACCCCGGAATCGCCGGCGACCGAGGCCGCGACCGGGGTGCATCCGGTCGCCTGCGCCACCGCCCCGAGCATTGCCACCCGCGCCGCATCGTGCCCGCCATGGGCAACGCGGTCCATGCGGATCACCTCGAAGGCCGCGCCCTTGCGATAGACGACATAGGTCTTGCCCGCCACCTGCATCTCGGCCCGGTCGGCCCCCATCATCCGGGGCGAAGGACTGTCGCAGGCGGCGAGGCAGAAAAGGATCAGCAGGAACCACATCGGGCCGCCCCTCCTCCGGGCACGGGCCAGACTGGAGACTGGTGGTTAACCTGCGGTTAATCGGCGCGGTCGGCCCCCTGCCCCTCGCGGTTGCCTCATGACCTCTGCTAGCATCCGGCTCTCTGACGGGGAGGCGAGATGAAACCGAAAACGATCCGCGAGGTCTTGAGCGGGCGCGAACTGGCCCGGGTCGAGACCGGCCAGAGTGTCAGCGAGGCGGCGCGCGTGCTCGACCGGCTGAATGTCGGCACGGTGGTGGTGCTGTCGGACGGGCGCCTGTCGGGCATCCTGAGCGAGCGCGACATCATCCGCAAATGCGTGGCGCAGGGCCGGGCGCCCGAGACGACGCCGGTTGAAGCGGTGATGACCCCCGGCCCCAAATGCGTCGGCATCGACGAGGGGCTGGCCGAGGCCTTCCACATCATGCGCGACGGCGGCTTTCGCCATGTCCCGGTGGTCGAGGGCGACCGGGTCGTCGGCCTGATCTCGATCCGCGACATCCCGACCGAATACCGCGCGATGCTGGAGCAGTTCGAGGCCTTCCGCAGCCACGCCGACTGACCGCTTCAGAAGACCCCGCGATAGCCTTTGATCAGCGCCCGGACCTCGGGGGTGATGTCATGCACCCTCGGCGCGCCGATCCGCCTGACCTGCCGCGAGGCGCGTGCCAGCCGCACGGCCATCCGGCGGCGCGAGCGACGGAGAAGGACGGGAATCGGCATGGCGGACATGGATGCCTCCCTGGGCCTTGTGTGCGCGCAGGATGACGTCTGTCCGCAACAGGGATGTGACGCATGGGCGGGGGCGGAACCGGCACCGCGTCGCGCGGGGTACCGGTTCCGGCCGCCTCAGTTGAGCGTGACCCGGGCGACGTTGTCCTTGTAGTCCTCTTTCGGATCGGACCCGAGCAGCATCTTCAGGCCGGCAAGGAAGCTCGATCCGTCGATCCAGATCTCGGCATCGGCCGGGTCGAAGCGCAGGAGCACGAGATCGGGGTCGGACTTGCCGCCGTCGAACCAGGCGGCAATGAAGGGCGACCAGAGGCGGTCGACCACCGCCGGATCGTTCGACACCGACAGCCGCCCCTTCACCGAGGCCCAGAGGTTCTGGCCCTTGTCGGTGAAGGTCATCCAGCCCGGGCAACCGCCGGCCATGCGCGACACCAATTCGGACTTGCGCGAGGTGAAGAACCAGATCGGCCCGCGATCCTCGTCCTCGACCTGCGCCGTCATCGGTCGGGGAAAGGTGCCGTCGATGCCGAGCATGACGGTCATGTCCGACCGCAGCGCGCTCCAGAACCTGCGTTCGATTTCCTGTTCGTCGGGCATTGGGCTCTCCTGCCTTGGGGTGGACCAAGGCAACCGCTGCGGCTGGCAAAGGTTCCGGAGAGGGGCGCCAGAGGCCCCGAAAGCAAAGGTCCAGTGGACAGTTTGCAGCGCCGAACGCCCGATCCCCGAGGATCGGGGTGGTGGGGATATCCGCTTGTCCACCGGCCGGACTCAGGTCGCGCCAAACCGCTCGGCGGGCGCGACCTGATTGGACTAGAGTCAAATGAGGAGGGATAGATACACCGTCGGGTCAAGAACAACTCAAGCGCTAAGCAAAACTATTCCTCGTTGCCGCTCGCTTGCAAACATCCGATGATAGTTCCACAAAGCCGGCGAGCATTACTCAATGCCGGATCATCAATATCCATGTCAAGCATTGCATTGATCGCCTGAATTCCATGCCCCTCTTTTTGAGGCGAACAAAGCGACTCAACTTCACCAAATGGTATAACTATTATACCAAAATCTAATAGGTCGCTCAGTATTTTCTGCGCCGCGGCGTGACTAGCACTGTCTGTCTCTAGAGCTCGCAACCCCAAGTCCTTTATGGTCCTCCAAGTCACTCTTGCGTTGCCCGCCACCATTCGGTGAAGTTTTTCAACTTGCGAAATAATGTCATCCGGCGTTTCACCGAAGGCCTCAAGAAGCGGTTTAAGAACGTTGATGTGACTATTGCCTTCCGGAGATAGAACATCGATATCGCAAATAACGATGGTCTTAACTCGCATAGCTCGGCAAATTCTGGCCAGCTTTGGCAAATTGCTTTTTCCGTATGCACCCGTCCAAAAGGTGTTCTCAATCAGCTCGCCATGCCCCAATCTCTCCAATGAAGATTTGAAAAATAGACAGTCAGATGGATCCTCACAAACGACTGATACGTCAAAAAAAAGTGCGTCTAATATATTTGTAAACCTAAGAACTGGATCTTTCTTGACCTCCAAGAATATATCCTCATCAACCTCAGCATTGTCAAAGGATTGCCCCTCCTTGAACAATCGAATTAGCTTAAGCCGTTCTGGAGCAGCAGAAAACAGCCCCTGAAGGAAGCGAGCGCTGTGTGTGGAGATAAACAACTGCTTCCCAGTAGTCGCCGCAGTTAAAGCCATTGCCAAAGTGGTAGCTTGAGGAGGATGCAGATAAAGGTCCGGCTCATCCACAAAAATACAGACCGCAGGGCTTACTAATACTCGAGCCAGAAGACCAATTGTCGCTTGAACTCCGTCCCCTTGTGTTTCGATCTCGGGCAGTTTGAAAACTTCATTAGCGTATCTTTGGTCGCGATCTCCCCCATAACTTGCGGCGTCAATCTTTTCCCCAACATGCAGGGCAAGCACAGAACCCGCTCCGGGATTCAACATCACGTCAACTCCAAAGATCTTCCTTGAAACCTCGCTAAGTCTATTTTCTTTGTCCGGAAACTTATACAAGAGATGAAATGGATGAGAAGGTTGGTCTCGGAGCAAATCGAGCTGATGTACATGAGCAACGGATTGCAGACGGTCTCGCGCCGATATATAATCAGCTAGAGATTTGTTCATGTGATGAAGTAGACCGCGCGGCTGAAGCCACATCGCAACCGTGGCTTCATAACTATCTGATATTCCAATTGCATTGCCGAACCAGTAGATTGTCCTGTCTTTGTACGTGAATATATTCTCAATATGATCCTTAAACTCTTTGGTATCGGACAAGCGAGTAACGGCCAGTTCTGACACTTGACTGGCCCTCACGTATTGAGAATCCGCAGTAAGCCGTCCATACATTGACGACAGCAAAGCACTCTTGCCGCTGCTGTTCGGCCCGACAATGGCTACAACTTGATCGTCAGAAAAATGGATACCTTTGGATTTTAGGACCGCACGACTGACAAAAAACTCTTTCATCACCCATCCATCTTCAGCGCGTTAATAAACGCCTGCTGCGGGATCTCGACCTTCCCGAACTGGCGCATCCGCTTCTTCCCTTCCTTCTGCTTGTCCAGAAGCTTGCGCTTCCGGGTGGCGTCGCCGCCGTAGCACTTCGCCGTCACGTCCTTGCGCATGGCGGAGATCGTCTCGCGCGCGATCACGCGGCCGCCGATGGCCGCCTGGATCGGGATCTTGAACATGTGGCGGGGGATCAGTTCCTTGAGCTTCTCGACCATCGCCCGGCCGCGCAGCTCGGCGCGGGCGCGGTGGACCATCATCGACAGGGCATCGACCGGCTCGTCGTTCACCAGCACCGACATCTTCACCAGGTCATCCTCGCGGTAGCCGGTGATCTGGTAGTCGAAGCTGGCATAGCCCTTGGTCACCGATTTCAGCCGGTCGTAGAAATCAAACACCACCTCGTTCAGCGGCAGGTCGTATTCGACCATCGCGCGGTTGCCGGCATAGGTCAGGTTCAGCTGGATGCCGCGCCGGTCCTGGCAGAGCTTCAGGATGTCGCCCAGATATTCGTCGGGCACCATGATCGTCGCCTTGATGCGCGGCTCTTCCAGGTGGTCGACATGGGTCAGGTCGGGCATGTCGGCGGGGTTGTGCAACTCCATCATCGAGCCGTCGCGCATGTAGATGTGGTAGACCACCGAGGGCGCGGTGGTGATGAGGTCGAGGTCGTATTCCCGCTCCAGCCGGTCGCGGACCACCTCGAGGTGCAGAAGGCCAAGGAAGCCGCAGCGGAAGCCGAAGCCGAGCGCGGCCGAGGTTTCCATCTCGTAGCTGAAGGAGGCGTCGTTGAGCGCGAGCTTCTCGATGGCGTCGCGCAGCGCCTCGAAGTCGTTGGCATCGACCGGGAAGAGGCCGCAGAACACCACCGGCTGCGCCGGCTTGAAGCCCGGCAGCGGCTGGTCGCAGGGCTTCCTCTCATGCGTGATGGTGTCGCCGACACGGGTGTCGCGCACCTGCTTGATCGAGGCGGTCAGCACGCCGATCTCGCCCGGGCCAAGCTCGGCGATGTCGACCATCTGCGGCTTCAGCACGGCCAGCTTGTCGATCCCGTAGATCGCGCCGGTCTGCATCATGCGGATGCGGTCGCCCTTCCTGATGACGCCATCCATGACGCGGATCATGACGACGACGCCGAGATAGGCGTCATACCAGCTGTCGACCAGCATCGCCTTCAGGGGCGCGTTGCGGTCGCCCTTGGGGGCCGGCAGGCGATGCACGATCGCCTCCAGCACATCGGGGATGCCAAGGCCCGACTTGGCCGAGATCAGCACGGCGTCCGAGGCATCAAGGCCGATCACATCCTCGATCTGCGCGCGCACGCGGTCGGGCTCGGCCGCCGGCAGGTCGATCTTGTTCAGGACCGGCACGATCTCGTGCCCGGCATCAATCGCCTGATAGACGTTGGCGAGCGTCTGCGCCTCGACCCCCTGGGAGGCGTCAACGACGAGAAGCGAGCCTTCGACGGCGCGCATCGAGCGGCTGACCTCATAGGCGAAGTCGACATGGCCGGGCGTGTCGATCAGGTTCAGCACGTAATGCTGGCCGTCCTTCGCCTTGTAGTCGAGGCGCACGGTGTTGGCCTTGATGGTGATGCCACGCTCGCGCTCGATATCCATGCTGTCGAGCAACTGCGCCTTCATGTCGCGGTCGGCCACGGTGCCGGTCGACTGGATCAGGCGGTCGGCCAGCGTGGATTTGCCGTGGTCGATATGGGCCACGATCGAGAAGTTGCGGATATGCGAAAGCTGGGTCATGCGCGGCTTATGGCAGGTTTTGTTGGGCGGTCAAGCAAGCGGATTTGCGCGGAATTCCGCCGCCCGGCAAGGGGTCAGGACGGGTGTCGGGGCACCCCGATCGGCGGGAACTTGCCAGCCCGGGCGGCGGGTTGAAGTTTTTCCGCCGAATCGGCATACTGCGTGGCAGAAAAACCGCAGGTTCAGCTGCGGAAAACCACGAGGCAGAGCAGATGAAGTCTTCCATCCGTGTCGCGGTCATGGCCGCGCTTTTTCTTCCCCTAGCGTCGACGGTGGCCCTTGCCGGTGGCCCGATCGAGAAGGCCTGCAACCGCTCTGACCGCAGCGGCGCGACCAGCAGCATGTGCAGCTGCATCCAGCAGGCCGCCGACCAGACGCTGAGCAACTCCGATCAGCGCCGCGCTGCGAAGTTCTTCGAGGACCCGGAGAAGGCGCAGGAAGTGCGTCTGTCCACCCGCTCGTCCGACGATGCCTTCTGGGACCGCTATCGCAACTTCACCGACACCGCCTCGGCCTATTGCGCCGGCTGAGAGAGGCGTCGGATCAGGGCGCGGCACCCTTCCTCGATCAGGTCGAGCGTTCCGTCGAAATCGCCCGAATACCAGGGGTCCGGCACATCCATTGACCTGGGGCCGGGCCCTTTCTCGTCAATCAGGCTTAGAAACAGCTCAAGCCGCGCCCCTGCCCCGTCCGCCCGTCGGGCCTCGGCCCCCTGCAGGTTGGTGCGGTCCATCGCCAGGATCAGGTCGAAGCGGGTGAAATCCTCTGGCGTCAGTTGCCGTGCGCGCAGCGGCGTCAGGTCATAGCCGCGCCGCGCAGCCGCGGCGATGGCGCGGCGGTCGGGCGGCTCGCCTGCATGCCAGTCTCCGGTCCCGCAACTGTCGATGGCAAGGTCAAGCCCGGCCTCCTCGGCCATGCGCCGCAGAACCCCCTCGGCCGTCGGCGAACGGCAGATGTTGCCAAGGCAGAGGAACAGCACGCGCGTCATCAGCGGAAGGCCGGGCCATGCGCCCAGAGCGTCAGCGACCAGCGTTCGCGGCTGGTGACCGGCGTCACGCGATGCAGCACGAAGCTGGGGAAGACCGTGGCGGTGCCACGGTCCCGCGGGGCGGCGTGGATATTGCTGTCGGGGCGGAGTTCGAGCGTGCCGCCCTCATAGCTATCCGGATCGGAAAGTTGCAGGACGATGGTCAGCTTGCGCTTCGCCGCCCAGTTTCCGGCGCCGATGTCGGAATGCCAGTCGAAATGGCCCTCACGCTCGGCCCCGTAACGGGCAATCTGGGCGCTTTCGCCGAACTCGCTCAGGTCGAACGCGTAGCCGTCACGATTGGCGCGGGCGACAAGACCGATCAGGCGGTCCATCGCCCAGCTTCCGCCCTCGAGATCATCAAGCCAGGCGATGTCGGCCCGGCGGATGCCATGCCGGGTCGTGCCACCGACCAACCCCGCGTCGCGGAGCTGCGCGGCGCGGGCCAAGGCGATGACATCGTCGCATTCGGTCGGCGACAAGGCGGCGGGCAGGGTCAGGAACGGCGACATCAGGCGGTCCAAAAAGGAAAAGGCCCCGCCAAGTGGCAGGGCCCTTCACTGTCCGTCAAGGTGAAAGGACTCAGGCAGCCGCCTGGACCTTCTCGATCTCTTTCTTGATCTTCAGCGCGCGATCCGACAGTTCATCGTCCTTCGCCTTGGCGAGGAACGCGTCGAGGCCGCCGCGGTGATCGACGGTGCGGAGCGCCGCAGCCGACACGCGGAACTGGAACGACTGGCCCAGAACGTCAGAGATCAGGGTGACATCGTTCAGGTTCGGCAGGAAGCGCCGGCGGGTCTTGTTGTTGGCGTGGCTCACCTTGTTCCCGGTGATCGGGCCCTTGCCACTCAGTTCGCAAACGCGCGACATCGGTCTTATCCTTGTTTTGAACCGGCAGGGCTGGTCTGCCGAGGTCTTCCGTCAAGCGGACAGCCCACCCCGAAGAGGTGCGCCCGCAATTCCATCGGCGCCGTTTAGGGGCAAAGCGCGGCGGCGTCAAGCGATTCACCCGCCGGTTTTCCGCAGGACGCACCGAAAGAAGGGGGCCTTCCGCCCCCTCTGTCCCTGCGGGACATTCACCCCCGAGGGTATTTCGGCCAAGAAGAAACCGGGGTCAGGCGGATTTCAAGCCCGCGAGGAATCGCTCGGCCGCAGATTCGGGGGAGAGGTGGCCTGCGGCGACCTCGGCACCGAACTGGTCGAGGGTCGCGCGGGCCTTGGATGTTTCGAGCGCGGCAAGCAGGCCGGCACGCACCTCGGCCTCGAACCAGTGGCGGGCCTGCGCGGCGCGGTGGTCCTGCCAATGCCCGCTTTCCCGACGCCAGCGGGCGAGCGCCTGCATCTCGGACCAGGCGGTATCCAGCCCGGTCTGTTCCGCCGCCGAAACCGTCATGGCCTTGGGAAAACCCGGTGGGTCCTGCGGACGGTGGCGGAGCAGGCGCAGAGCGCCCGCATAGTCGGCGCATGTCCGGATCGCCGCCGGTTTCAGATCGCCATCCGCCTTGTTGACCAGGATGAGATCGGCCATCTCCATGATGCCGCGCTTGACCCCCTGCAACTCATCCCCACCCGCCGGCGCAAGCAGCAGCAGGAACAGATCGCAGAGTTCGGCCACCATGGTTTCGGACTGGCCGACGCCGACCGTCTCGATCAGGACCACGTCGAAGCCTGCCGCTTCGCAGATTGCCACGGCCTCACGGGTGCGGCGGGCGACGCCGCCGAGGTGGCTCTGGCTGGGCGAGGGGCGGATGAAGGCCAGCGGGTCGCGCGATAGCTGCTCCATCCGCGTCTTGTCGCCAAGGATCGAACCGCCCGACCGAGCCGAGGATGGATCGACAGCCAGAACCGCAACGCGCAGCCCCTGCCCGGTCAGCATCAGGCCAAAGCTCTCGATGAAGCTCGACTTGCCGACCCCCGGCGTGCCCGACAGCCCGATGCGCAGTGCCTCGCGCCCGGCGCCGCGCAAAGCGTCGATCAGCGCCAGAGCCTGCGTGCGATGATCGGCCCGGCCGCTTTCCACCAGCGTGATCGCGCGGGCCAATGCCCGGCGATCCCCGGCGATCACGCGACTGGCAAGATCCGACACATCCATGGGCACCCTCCGGCGAAGTTCCGCCTGACAAGCACCACCCCACACCGGATTGTCAACGCCGCCGGGGCTGCCCCTGTCACAAAGCCGCGCTAGGATTCCGGCCAGAGACGGGAGATTCCAATGCGGTCACAGCTTCTTGCCAGTGTCCTAGCCTTGTTTGCGGTGGCGCTGCCAGCGACGGCCGAGGACTCCGCCGTTTATGACCTTTCGATACGCGGCTTGCATGTCGGGACGGTCAGCTATTCCGGCGAGATCCGCGATGGCCGCTATTCCGTCACCGGGCGCCTGCAAAGCGGCGGTCTGTTCGACTGGGTGAAGCATATCCGCTACGACGGCTCCTCCTCCGGCCGGGTCAAGGGAGACCGCTTCACCCCGCAACGCTATGTCGAGGCTGCTGATACCGGAAAGCGCCAGTCCGAGGCGGTGATGGAATACCGCAACGGCGTGCCGCAAGTGAAGGTCTACAATCCGCCGCGCCCTCCTGGCAGCGGCGGCCTCGATCCAGCGAAACAGGGTGGCACGGTCGACCCCCTGACCGCGATGTTCGCGGCCTTGCGCAGCGTTCCACAGGACGAAGCCTGCGACTTGACCCTGCAGCTTTTCGACGGCAAGCGACGCAGTCTTGTGGCCATTGGTCCGCCGAGAGCCACACCGGACGGCACGACCTGCGCGGGGGAGTATCGGCGTGTCGCCGGCTTCAGTGACAAGGATATGGCCGAGAAGATCCGCTTCCCCTTCACTCTGCTGCTGGAACCGGCCGGGCAAGACAAGGTCCAGGTGGCCGAGATCACCATGGACACGCTCTATGGCAAAGGCCGGATGAAACGGCGATAAGGCGGGGGTGACAGACCCGCTTCCCATCGACGAGGCCCTTCCCGGACTGGTCGCCGCCCTGCGCGGCCGGGGCATGGCCGTGCTGCAGGCTCCGCCCGGCGCCGGAAAGACCACCCGCGTTCCGCTTGCCCTACTGCCTGAGATCACGGGCCGGATCGTCATGCTGGAGCCGCGCCGGCTTGCCGCCAGGGCAGCGGCCGAGCGGATGGCCGAAACGCTAGGGCAAACTGTCGGGCAGACAGTGGGCTATCGCATCCGGGGCGAGGCGAAGGTCTCGCGCGCGACAAGGATCGAAGTGGTGACCGAGGGCATCCTGACGCGGATGCTGCAATCGGACCCCTCGCTTGACGGCATCGGCGCGCTGATCTTCGACGAGTTCCACGAACGTTCGCTGAATGCCGATCTTGGCCTCGCCCTGGCACTCGAGGTGCGGGCCGCGCTGCGCGAGGATCTGCGGCTGGTCGTGATGTCGGCGACGCTCGACGCCGCGCCCGTGGCGGCCTTGATGGGCGACGCGCCGATTGTCACTTCGGCCGGGCGGGCCTTTCCGGTGGAAACCCGATGGCTGGCGCGCCCGCTTCCGGCCGGGGCCAGGCTCGAACCGGCGCTTGCCGAGCTGATCCTTCAGTCACTCGACGAGACCTCGGCGGGGGGGCTTCTGGCGTTCCTGCCAGGCGAGGGTGAAATCCGCCGCGTGGAAGGGTTGCTGAAAGGGCGCCTGCCAGACGGAATCGAGGTGCGGCCCCTGTTCGGGGCGATGGACTTCACGGCACAGCGCGCTGCTGTCGCCCCGGCCCTCTCGGGACGCAAGATCGTGCTGGCAACCTCGATCGCCGAAACTTCGCTGACCCTGCCGGACATCCGTGTCGTCGTCGATGGCGGTCGTGCACGGCGGGCGCGCTTCGATCCATCCTCGGGCATGTCGCGTTTGGTGACAGAGCGCGTCACCAAGGCCGAGGCCGAACAGCGGAGGGGACGAGCCGGTCGCGTGGCAGAAGGCGTTTGCTACCGGCTTTGGGCGAAGGCCGAGGAAGGGGCGCTGGCCGCGTATCCGCCACCGGAAATCGCGGCGGCGGACCTGACGGGACTGGCGCTGGAATTGGCGCTCTGGGGGGGCGGCGAGGGGTTGTCGTTCCTGACCCCACCCCCTGCCCCGGCGCTGGCCGAAGCACGGACGCTTCTGCGCGATCTCGGGGCGCTCGATCCGGCAAACCGCATCACCGATCACGGCAGACGCCTTGCCCTGATGCCGCTGCATCCCAGGCTGGCCCATATGCTCGCGCTGGCCGGGCGGCAGGCGGGGCCCCTTGCGGCGCTGATGCAGGAGCGCGACCCCCTGCGCGGCGCGCCGCCCGATCTGGCCTTGCGGCTGGACGCGCTTCAGGACCCAAAACGCTTTGAATCGGATCATCCTTTCTCCATCCACCGGCCGACCCTTGAGCGCGTCCGCGAGGAGAGCCGGCGCCTTGTCCGTCTGGCAGACGAAACCACCCAACCGATGAGCGCAGGGGCAATGGCGGCACTGGCCTATCCCGATCGGGTCGGGCTGCGACGCAAGGGCGATCAGCCCCGTTGGGTGCTGTCCGGTGGCAAGGGCGCGGCAATGGAGCCGGGCCTGCCCCTGTCTGACATGCGCCTGATCGTGGCCACCGACCTTGATGGCGACACCCGCGAGGCGCGGATCCGCCAGGCAGTCGCGTTGACCGAACCCGAGTTGCGATCGCTCTTTGGCGACCGGATCGAAAGCCGCAGCGTCTGCGAATGGTCCCGGCGGGACGGGCGCGTGCTGGCGCGACGGCAGGAGGTGCTGGGGGCAATGGTCCTTTCCGACCAACCCTGGCCAGACGCGGCGGACGAGGATGTGGCGCGCGCCGCGCTCGACGGGCTGCGCCAGATCGGCCTGACATGGAGCGAGCCTGCCCGCCGCCTGCGCGCGCGTATTGAACTGGCCCGCGCCGACGGGGCCGACCTGCCCGATTGCCGCGACGAGGCGCTGCTGGCACGGGCCGAGGCCTGGCTTCTGCCCTGGCTCGGCAAACGCCGCAGCGAAGCCGATCTGCGCGCGCTCGACCTGACAGAGCCGCTGCGCCAGTCGCTGAGTTGGGAGCAGATGCAGGAGGTCGAGCGTCTTTGCCCCTCGCATTTCGAAACCCCGCTCGGTCGGCGGGTTCCCATCGACTATGACGGCGAGGCGCCCTCTATCGAACTGAAGCTGCAGGAGCTTTTCGGCGTCACGCGTCATCCGACGGTGGCGCATCGTCCCCTGCGCATCACCATGCTCTCCCCGGGCGGAAAGCCGGTGCAGGTGACGATGGACCTGCCCGGTTTCTGGGGCTCGTCCTATGCCGATGTCCGCAAGGACATGCGTGGCCGCTATCCGCGGCATCCCTGGCCCGAGGACCCGACCGAGGCTGAACCGACACTGAGGGCCAAGCCTCGCGGCACCTGACAGATCCCCCAAAGCGCTTCGGATCCGACCTTTTCCTGCCCGCTTTTTCGGCATATGGATATTCGGGCGAGCAGGAGAATCCGAGATGACCAGAGACATGCAGGCCGCAACCCGCGGTCGATGGGCCGTGGCGGCGATGTTCCTGTCGAACGGATTCCTTTTCGGCTCCTGGGCGCCGCAGATTCCCTTGCTGCTTCCGGTTCACCAGATCACGGAAAGCACACTCGGGCTCCTGATCCTTGTCCTTGGTCTGGGCGCGGTCGGAGCCATGTCCTTTTCCGGCCGGCTCATCGCCCGCTACGGGTCGCGGCGGATGCTGCGCATCTTCGCCCTGCTGTCGAGCGGCACACTGGTTGCGGTAATCGTTTCCCCAACCGTGCCGATCCTTGCCGCAACCATGGCGATCATGGGGGCGTTCCTGGGGACAATGGACGTGTCGATGAACGCCAATGCCGTGCAGGTCGAGCGCAAGCTGCATCGCGCGATCATGTCCTCGTCGCATGGCTTCTGGAGCCTTGGCGGATTCCTCGGCGGCGGTGTGGGCGGCTACGTCATTTCCCATGTCGGGCGCGAGGCCCATGCGATCGGCGCTAGCATACTCGCACTGATGCTGATGCTGGCGGCGATGCCATTCCTGGTCAGTGACGAAAGGACGCCCGCCTCGCCCGGCGAGCCGCGTCAGAAAGGCGCCGGCAAGCGTGACATTGCCCTCTATGCACTTGGCATCATGGCGCTTTTCTCGATGGTACCCGAGGGTGGCGTGCTCGACTGGGCGGCGCTCTATCTCACCAAGGAGCACGGCTCTTCTCTCGCGACGGCCTCGTTCGCCTTCGCGCTGTTCGCCGGCACAATGGCTCTGGTGCGCTTCCTTGGGGATTCAGTCCGCAACCGCTTCGGCGCCGTCATGACCCTCCGCATTTCCGGCGTGGTCGGGGCGGTCGGCCTTCTGGGCGCAAGCGCGGCGCCGAGTGACCTGATTGCGATCCTCTGCTTCGGGATAGCGGGCCTCGGTGTCGCGAACATGGTGCCGATCGTGCTGTCGGCAGCCGGCAACCATCCGGGCGCAAGCGCGGGCAGCGGCATCGCCACGGTCGCGATGATGGGTTATGCCGGCATCCTGTTTGCGCCTTCGGCAATCGGGTTCGCCGCCGAACACATCGGCTACCGGCTCACCTATTTCGTGCTGGCCCTATTGCTTGCCATCGTCGCGGCGCTGTCGTCGCGCGTTTCCTCGGCGGACCGGATCGGTGCGCACCCACACCCGGCCGAATAACGCGACCAAAACCTTTGAAGGGTTTTGGCAAATTCCTTTGAAGGAATCTGCTTTCCGCTCCGGCTGCTTCAGATCGCCTGAGCCACCGCCCCCGTGGGCATGACCTGCGCGAAATCCGCGCCAAGGATCGTCAGCGTCATGTCCAGCAAGGCCTCGGCGGAAATGCGGCTGCCATCCGGGCGGGGAAAGTCGAAACCGATCAGGGAAACCGCGGGCAGGATTACCTGATAGCCAAGGTCCGAGGCAGCGCGCGTGGTCGAGGTCACGCAGAAGGCGGCAACCGCCCCGGTCAGAACCAGGCGGTCTATGCCATGCTCCCTGAGATGGCTGTCCAGCCCGGTTCCCGCGAAGGCCGATGATCGCGATTTCACGAAGACCGGTTCGCCCGGCAACGGCCGGGCGCAGGGCATCACCTCGGCCCCCGGCTGGCCCTTGGCGAACGGAGTGCCCGGCTCGTCATGATGGACATGAAGCACAGGCATCCCGCCGGCGCGGAACAGCGCCAGCAACTCCGCCACCCGCTCCTCGGCCTGCGGATTGGCCCGCTCCCGCCCCGCCTCGGTGCGGCGGGCCATCTCCATCTGCATATCGATGACGAGAAGCGCCGTTGTCATGGCATCACACCCCAAGGCACCAGCGCATGACCGCCTTCTGCGCGTGCAGGCGGTTCTCGGCCTCGTCGAAGATCACCGAATGCGGACCATCCATCACCGCACTCGTCGCCTCGTCATTGCGATGGGCCGGCAGGCAATGCATGAATAGCGCGTCAGGCTTGGCGTGTTCCATCAGCGCCTCGTTCACCTGGTAGGGGCGCAGCTGGTTATGCCGCCGTTCCTTGGCGCTTTCGGGGTCGTGCATGCTGACCCAGGTGTCGGTGACAACCAGGTCGGCGTCCGTGACCGCCGCCACCGGATCGCGCTCGATCCTGACCGAGCGCCCCTTTTCGCGGGCGAAACCGACGAAGCCAGGCTCTGGGTCGAGCGTCTCGGGCCCTGTGAAGGTGAAATCGAAGCCGAACTGGCCGGCGGCATGCAGGAAGCTTGCACAGACGTTGTTGCCGTCGCCGCACCACACCACCTTGCGCCCGGCGATCGGGCCGCGATGTTCCTCATAGGTCATGACGTCGGCCATGATCTGACAGGGATGGGTGCGGTTGGTGAGCCCGTTGATGACGGGGACCGAGGCGTATTCCGCCATCTCAAGGAGTGTCGCCTCCTCGAAGGTGCGGATCATGATGAGATCGACATAGCGGCTGAGAACGCGGGCGGTGTCGGCGATGGTCTCGCCATGACCAAGCTGCATCTCCTTGCCCGACAGCACCATCGTCTGGCCGCCCATCTGGCGCACGCCGACATCGAAGCTGACGCGGGTGCGGGTCGAGGGTTTCTCGAAGATCAGCGCCACCATGCGGCCGGCCAGCGGCTGGTCATCGTCGGGCATGCCCTTGGGCCGGCCGTTGCGGGCAGTCTTCATGGCGTGAGCGGTGTCGATCATGGACCGCAGCGCGGCTGGATCGGTCTTGTGGATATCAAGGAAGCTGTTCATCAGACTGGTCTTTTTGACTGGTGGTGGAACCAGAGGCTGTCTGCCCCCGGACCCCCGAGGATATTTGTGAGCAGAAAATGATCAGGCGTCAGGTCGGACGCAGCGGATCGTCGTCTCCTGGGGGCGAGCGTCATTGTGAGATCAACCGACATGCGCGGTTGCCAGCGTCTTTTCGACCGCGACGGCCGCGCGGTCGAGGCGCTGCACGGCTTCGGCGATATCGGCGTCGGGTATGTTCAGCGCGGGCAGGATGCGAATGACGTTGTCCGCTGCGGGCACGGTGAGCAGGTGTTCGCCATAGGCCGCCTTGACGATGTCCGTGTTCGGGACCTTGCATTTCAGCCCGAGGATCAGACCTTGCCCCCGCACTGCTTCGAACAGGTCGGGATGGGCGGCGACGAGGCCCTCCAGCCGCTGGCGGAAGAGCGCACCCTTGCGGCCGACCTCGGCCAGAAAGGCGGGATCGGCGATCTCCTCGACAACGGCGGTGCCCACGGCGCAGCCGAGCGGGTTGCCGCCATAGGTGGAGCCATGGGTGCCGGCAATCATGCCCGAGGCCGCTTCTTCGGTGGCCAGCACGGCGCCAAGCGGGAAGCCGCCGCCGATGCCCTTGGCGACCATCATGATGTCAGGGGTGATCCCCGCCCATTCATGGGCGAAGAGCCTGCCGGTGCGGCCCATGCCGCATTGCACCTCGTCGAGGATAAGGAGCGTGCCGGTCGCGTCGCAGATCGCGCGCAGTTCCTTCAGGAAGGCGTCGGGCAGCGCCCGGATGCCACCCTCGCCCTGGATCGGCTCGACGATGATCGCCGCCACCCGGTCGTTCAGTGCAGCCTTGACCGCGCCGATGTCACCGAACGGGAGTTGCCGGAAGCCCGGTAGGAGCGGGCCGAAGCCCTTGGTCATCTTCTCGGACCCGGCGGCAGCGATGGCGGCACTGGACCTGCCATGGAAGGCACCGTCGAAGGCGAGGATCTCGGTCCGGTCCTTCTGGCCCTTCTCGTACCAGTATTTGCGGGCCATCTTCACTGCAAGTTCCATCGTCTCGGTGCCCGAATTGGTGAAGAACACCGTATCGGCGAAGGTATTGGCGACGAGAAGGTCGGCCAGCCGCTCTTGTTCGGGGATCCGGTAGAGGTTCGAGACATGCCAGAGCTTCGCCGCCTGATCGGCAATGGTGGCCACCAGCTTGGGATGGGCATGGCCAAGCGCGTTCACGGCGATGCCCGCCCCCAAGTCCAGGTATCGGCTGCCATCCTCGGCAATGAGCCAGGAGCCCTCGCCACGGAGAAAGGCGAGTGGCGCACGATTGTAGGTGGGCAGGACGGCACTGATCATGGGTGCGGCTCCGGATTGGAAGATGAAGGGGTGCCAAGAAGGCGCAGGGACGTCAAGGAAAGATGACGAATGGCCAAGGGCCGCGAAAGCGCCTTATCGGCGTCGCGGCGAAGTGAACCGGAACAGGGTCTGGGTCTGGGCCATGCCCCGCGCTTTAGCGGCATGTGGTGGCGCGGTCAAAGGAATTTCGCGGCGTGAAGCAGGGCGGGCGGATTAGCCCGCCTGTCAGTGTCTGAGAGTGCGGGAGCGGAACAACACCCCGTCAGGACGAACATCACGGACGTCGTCATAATGGCGCGACCTGACCTCGGACCGGTCGGCCAGGCCGATGCCTCCCAGAAGATGCAGCGGTGTTTCACGCATCAGGAGGCCGCGGACCCGAAGCGTGGCCCCATGCTGCCGGGCGCGCGAGCCCCGCCATGCCGCGGCCACGCGCCCGGCCAGAGCGGCCAGCATATCCTTTTCCGCCCGGTGAGGTGCCGACAGGGGCACTGCGCCGGGCAGGGTTTCGCGCGGATGCAGTCCAAGATCGCTGGCCATGGGTCCTGACCATATCTGTGTCGTCGCCTTCTCGCACGAGGGAAGAAGACGAACCCATTCGGCAGCCGGCGCGGTTGTCTTGGGACCGGTCCGGATCTTAAGCCAACGGACCGCTTTCTGCATCCGGGCCGATCAGGCGGGGCCCATCGGCGGGCCCACCACTACCATGCGATGGCGCTTGGCCGCCTCGATGATGGCGGCCATGTCGGCCGGCACATGATATTGGAACTGCGCCATTTCGGCGAACCATCCCTCGAACCCACCGGGGGTGAAGATCACGATCTTCCGCGCGGGCGATTTGCCGGGATTGCGGAAGGAATGGACCTTGCCCCGAGGGATGAAGACCGCCTCGCCCGGACCCTTTATGGCGCGAACGCCGTCAAGTTCCACTTCGATTTCGCCGTCGAGGATCAGGAAGTATTCGTCGGCATCGTCGTGATAGTGCCGCCCCGGACCGAAGCCGGGGGCGACCAGCGTATCGGTCATCGACAGCGCGCCACCAGTCTCGCGGCTTGTCACCAGCGGGCGGAAACTGCAGTCCTCCCAATGCATGGTTTCGGAATCGTTGGAAAAGTCCTTCATCGCGTCCTCCCGTTGGGGCCAAACTGGCCATGCAGGAAGGCTAGGACGGGGAAATCAAGAATTGAAACTGATTGATTGTATGATACTTATTTGATCCATGAATATATCGGCCTTTGACCTGAACCTGCTGCGGGTGCTGGACGCCCTGCTGCGCGACGGGTCGACCGTGAAGGCGGCTGACCGGCTTGGCATGTCGCAACCCGCCGTTTCGGCCGCCTTGGGGCGGCTGCGCCATGCGCTTGGCGACGCGCTGTTCGTTCGCAAGGGCCAGGGGATCGAGCCGACGCTGGTTGCGCGCGATCTGGCAACGCCGGTGCGCGACATTCTTGACCGGGTGGAGGCCGTGCTGGCTGGACCGGCGGCCTTCCGGCCCGAGCGGACCAACCTGTCCTTCAAGATCGGCGGATCCGACGCGATCGGCGAGCTGCTGATGCCGCCTCTGCTGAAGCGGCTGCAAACCGAGGCGCCGGGTGCGCGGGTGCAACTGGTGGACCTTGTGCCCGACAATTCCGCGCAAACACTGGAACGCGAGGGCGTCGACCTGGCGCTCATCCCCGGCCTGCGGGACTTTCCCGAATGGGTCGAACGGCGGCTGGCCTACCGCGCTCCTTACAGCGTGATCGCCGCGGCGGGCCATGTCGCACTGACGGAAGCGCGCCTCGCCGAAGGAGATACCGTTCCGCTTGACCTCTTTTGCACCCTGGGACACGTGCTGTTCGCGCCGGATGGAAAGCTGAGCGGGGTCGGCGACACGGCGCTGTCCGAACTGGGCCGGCGGCGGCGGATCGTGGCAAGCCTGCCCTCGTTCGCCGGGGTGGCCCGGACGGTCGCGGCCAGCGAGGCCGTCGCCCTGATGCCCAATCCTCTCGCCGAGGTGTTCCGAGACCGGTATGGCCTAGCGATCTACCAGCCGCCCATGCCTGTGCCGGGAACGCCGGTCTACATGTGTTGGCACGCACGGGCGACATCTTCGCCGGGGCAGAGCTGGATGCGCGACATGATCTTCGACATTTTTGCGCCGCTGCGCGAAAGGACAATCCGGCAATCTGCGTGAGTGGTACGGAACCGGGCGCAGCGGCCCGTGCATTTGCCGGGGCTTGTGCCGGGTGGCCGAGACGCGGTAAAACCTTCGGGTTGTGCCGGGCATTCCCCGGCGGCTTGCGAATTTGCGGGGATAACATGTCCTGGACCGACGAGCGCGTCGAGACGCTCAAGAAGATGTGGGCTGAAGGCCAGAGCGCCAGCCAGATCGCCAAGGAACTGGGCGGCGTCACCCGCAATGCCGTCATCGGCAAGGTCCATCGCCTGGGCCTTTCGAACCGCGTCGGCGGCAAGGGCGACGAGGACGAGGGCGAAGCCGCGCCGGTTGCGGCCGCCGCGCCTGCCCGGCCTGAACCTGCCGCCCCTCGTCCCGCGACGGAACCGGCCGAGGCCCGCGCGCCCGAGCCGCGCCCGGCGCCCGAACCGCGCACCGCCGCCCCGGCTTCGGGAGCGACCGTCACGCCTCTGAACCCGCGCAAGGCGATCATCCCCGCCGGCCAGCCGCTGCCGCCGCAGCCCTCGGCCAACGAGATTTCGCCCGAGGCGCTCGCTTCGGTGCGCGAGGTCGAGAAGCGCGCGCGCAAGCTGACGCTGATGGAACTGACCGAGCGGACCTGCAAATGGCCGATCGGCGACCCGGCAACCGAGGATTTCTGGTTCTGCGGCCTGCCGTCGCAGGCGGGCAAGCCCTATTGCGATGCCCATGTCGGCGTCGCCTTCCAGCCGATGAGCGCCCGGCGCGACCGCCGCCGCTAAGGGAAGGCCGCAGCGGACGGCGGCCTAGTTGCCGCCGCCCAGCAGCTTCTCCAGCTGTTTCTGGGCTTCCTGCTTCAGGAACTCTTCTCCGGCCCGGCGTGCCGTATCCTCAAGGCTTTCCCCCTCGACCGGGGCGATACCCAGTTTCTCTGCCTGCTTCTGCAGTTCTTCCTGGGCCTTCGCCTCAAGCTTCGCCCGGGCGATGCTTTCAAGGTCCAGGCCGAACCTCGGCGACGACCAGGGGCCCGAGATCGTCACCGGAACCTGCGCATCGGCGCCTAGCGCCTTGCCCCCCAGACTTGTCGGGACCAGGCGGTAGTTCAGGCTTTGCCCGCCGATATCGACCGTCCCCGAGCCGCTCGCCGTCACGAGCGGCGCCTGCACCGCCAGATCGGCGTTGCTCAGAATGCCGCCATTCACGGTGAACGTCCCGGTGATGCGGTCGTAAACCGTCTTCTGCCCCGCGCCGACATAGTTCGGGTCGAGGTTAAGGAGCATTCCGGCCAGATCGAGCCCCAGCACCTCGCCCTTGCCGAAAGCGAGCGACCCGTCGCCCGAAAGGCTTCGCATCAGGGCCGCCTGGCTGTTGCCTGAAGCGAGAAGGTTGAAGCGGATGTCACCCGTTCCGACCAGCCGGTCGAAATCCGCCATGTCGGACAGCAGCGGCTGCAGCGCAAGGCCGCTCAGGGTCAGGTCAGCGCGGGTTGACAGGCCACCCCGGCTGTTGACGATGGCCTGCCCGGCCAGGCTCCCCCCGTAGAGGGCCATCTCCTTCACGTCGACCACCGCACGCCCGGCGTCGATCACGGAGCCAAGCCGGGTCCGGCCCAGCTTTACTGACCCGAAGTCGATGCTGTCGGCGGCCAGCGCCAGTTCTGCATCGGCCAGGCCAAGCGCGCTGACATCGATCTGGGCCGTGGACCATCCGGGGGGCGCAACAGCGCCACCGCCTCCTCCACCACCGCCGGACTTGGCCGGGGCCGCACCAAGCGCAGACAGGTCAAGCGCCCCCGCCGACAGCTTTGCCACGATCTTGGGGCGGTCCTTGCCCGGCAGAACGTCGACCCCACCGTTGAGCCGGTTGCCGTCGAGCGTCAAAGATCCATCGCGCAGATGCAGCGTCCCTTCCTCGGTCAGCGTCGCCTGTCCGTTCAGGGTCAGTCCATCGCGCCCCAGACCGGCAGGCAGTCCGGGGTCGCCAAAACCGATTAACCCGAACCCCGCCCCCGGTTCGCCAAGCATCAGCGACAGATCACCTTCGGCGGCGGGCGTGGTGCTCATGCGGCCTTTGAACGCGACGCTGTTCTTGCCGCTCTCTGCGTTCAGACTGCCGTCGACCAGCTTGCCGTCAAGGAAGCTGGACAGCGAGCCAAGAGCCACTGACAGATCTACTTCGGCGCCATTGACGGTTCCGCTTGCCTCGATCTCGACTGGGCCGGCAAAGTCGGGAATGGCCAGTTCGGTCGAGAGCCCCGTCACTTCGCGCCGGTCGCCGCTGGCGTGGTCGATCCAGATCACCGTACCATCGCTGATCTCTGCCCGGTCGAGTGTGAAGCCGGGTCCACTGCCCGGTGTGGCAGGTGTTGCAGTCCCCTGAGACGGTGAAGTTTCGGAGGCGGCACCTTTCGTTGCCCCGAAGTCCCAGTTGCCACGCCCGTCTGCCGCGCGCTCCAGCACCAGCCGGGGTCCGATCAGGTCAAGGCCAGACACCCGCACCTCGCCACCGACCAGAGCCATGAGATCCAGCGAGATTTCGAGCGACCGCGCCGTCAGCATCGGGCCTTCCTTCGACCAGTCGGCATTGGCGAGCGTCACATCCTGCGCCGACACGCCGAGGACCGGCCAGATGGTCGGACGCACGCTGCCGGCGATGGTCAGCTCTCGCCCCGTCATCTCGCGGAACTTCGCGGCGGCAATGCCGGCAACCTTTTCCGCAGGAATGAAAAAGGCTGCCACCACCAGCAGCAGCGCGACCGCGACGAGGATACCGATTATGCGGAACGCCAGACGCATCGAAACCTCCGAAACCCATCGCAGAATCCTAGGGCGCGCCGGCGGCCGCACAAGCTGCATCGCAGGGCACCGGCGCCGCTCCGCCGAAGGTATCAGTTCACTTTTACGGGCTTCGAGCGCATGCGCGCCACCGTCTCGCGTTCGGCCCGGCGGCAAAGCTGCGGCGGCAGGCCCTTGTCGAGTAGTGCCATATCCTCCAGCACCATCTCGCCCATGCGGGTGAATACCACATCCATCGCCCCGGCCCGATGCGCAGACCGTAGGAATCCTTCCAGTTTGCGGACACGATGATCCAGCGGCAAAGGCTCTTCCGGGAACACATCACTCGCCGCGACGATGTGACCCGAGGCGACGGCATCCATCAATGCGTCAAAGTCAACTACGCCCGCCCGCGAGAGAAGGATGAAGGCCGAGCCCGGCCGCATCGAGGCGAAGGCCGTCGCGCCAAGAAACCCCTCGTTTTCCGAGGTGACAGAGGCGGTGACGAACACGACGTCGCTTTGCGACAGCGCGGTCTGCAGATCGACGGGTTCGGCCCCGGCGGCCCGAATCTGCTGGGGCGCAAGCCACGGGTCGTAGACCCGCAGCTTCGGCTGAAAGCCCGACAGCACCCGGGCCATCGCCTTGCCCAGATCGCCAAAGCCAAGGATCGCCACATCGGCCCCGGCAAGCAGACGTGCGCGCTGGTTGCCCTCGGCCCCCCATTTCTCGCGGCCCTCCCGAAAATCGGCATCCGCCTCGCTGATCTGGCGCAAGAGCGACAGGGCAAATCCAAGTCCGATTTCGGCGACAGGCTGGGCAAAGACGGCGCCGGTCGTAAGGACATAGATTCCGCGCTGGAAAACCTCGTCATAGGGCATGTTCATGTAGAGGTTCGACTCGACGTTGAAGATGCTGCGCAGGTTCGCAAGCCTGGCAAGCAAGGCGCTGTCGATCGGCGGCTGCCCGATGATGTAGCGCGCCTCGGCCAGGACCTCGGGTGGCAGCGCCGGCAACTCCTCGTCCGTCGTCTCGACGACGCGGTAGCGCGCGCGCAACTCCGCCAGGCGCTCGGGCGAGAAGATCAGGTCCAGTGTGCGGGGCAAGGGCGATGAAATCACCAGCGGCTTGTCGGTCATGGCAGGTCCTCCCATTCATGCCGTAGCTGACTTCAGGTCTTGGCGATCTGCAAGGGGAGTGTCCTGCCGCCCTTTGCGCAATTCAGCGTCCTCCTGTATAGCACCGCCCCATGTCGCAGAACCCGCCCAACCTCCGCCCCGACCTTGCCCATGCCCATATCCCGGATGTGCGGCGCCCCGGCCAGCCGACCATCGGCATGGTCAGCCTCGGCTGCCCCAAGGCGCTGGTCGACAGCGAGCGCATCCTGACGCGGCTCAGGGCGGAAGGTTATGCGATCAGCCCGGACTACAAGGGCGCAGACGCGGTGATCGTGAACACCTGCGGCTTCCTCGACAGTGCCAAGGCGGAAAGCCTCGACGCGATCGGCGAGGCGCTGCGAGAAAACGGGCGTGTCATCGTGACCGGCTGCCTCGGCGCCGAGCCCGACTACATCACCGGGGCTCACCCAAAGGTGTTGGCGGTTACCGGCCCGCATCAGTACGAACAGGTGCTGGATGCCGTGCATGGCGCGGTTCCGCCCTCGCCCGATCCCTTCGTCGACCTGCTCCCGGCCTCGGGCGTGAAGCTGACACCCCGGCACTATAGTTACCTCAAGATTTCCGAGGGCTGTAACCACAAGTGCAAGTTCTGCATCATCCCCGACATGCGCGGCCGCCTGGTCTCCCGCCCCGCCCATGCCGTGCTGCGCGAGGCCGAGAAACTGGTCGAGGCCGGGGTCAGGGAACTGCTCGTTATCAGCCAGGACACCTCGGCCTACGGCGTCGACCGCAAGCATGACGTCTCGCCGTGGAAAGACCGCGAGGTGCGCGCCCATATCACCGATCTTGCTCGCGAGATGGGCCAACTCGGCGCCTGGGTGCGGCTCCATTACGTCTACCCCTACCCCCATGTCCGCGACCTGATCCCGCTGATGGCGGAAGGGCTGGTGTTGCCCTATCTCGACATTCCCTTCCAGCATGCCCATCCCGACACGCTGAAGCGCATGGCCCGCCCTGCCGCCGCCGCGAAGACGCTGGACGAGATCGCCGCCTGGCGCGCGGTCTGCCCGGACATCACCCTTCGTTCGACTTTCATCGTCGGCTATCCCGGCGAGACGGAAGAGGAATTCCAGACCTTGCTCGACTGGCTCGACGAGGCGCAACTCGACCGGGTCGGCTGCTTCCAGTACGAGAATGTTGCAGGCGCGCGGTCCAATGATCTGCCCGATCACGTTCCCGACGAGGTCAAGCAGGACCGGTGGGAGCGGTTCATGGAAAAGGCCCAGGCCATTTCCGAAGCCAAGCTTGCGGCGAAGATCGGCTCAACCATCGAGGTGATCGTCGACGAGGTCGACGAGGAGGGCGCCACCTGCCGCACCAAGGCGGACGCGCCGGAAATCGACGGCAACCTGTTCATCGACGCGAATTTCGAGACCCTGTCCCCCGGCGACATCGTCACGGTCGAAGTCGAGGACGCGAGCGAATACGATCTCTGGGGTCGGCGGGTCTGAACCGACCCCGCCCGCTGGAAGTCCATCGGAAATCCAATATTCCGAATGCACGTTTCTGCGATGCAGCCGTAGACTGTCCCTCACGACCACATCCGGCGTCAGACCCGGAGAACAGGAGGGACAAATGAACGTATCTCGAGGATTTTTGTCGATCGCGCCGATCTACCTCATCATCGGAATGCTGATCGGGGGCTACATGGGCGCCTCACAGGATCACACCCTTGCGCCGGCCCATGCGCATATCAACCTGCTCGGCTTCACGCTGATGATGATCTTCGGCCTGTATTATGCCGTATTCCCGGCTGCAGCGCAGACAACGCTCGCCAAGGCGCATTTCTGGCTATTCCAGATCGGCGCGGCGATCCTGGCGATCATGCTGGTCCTGCTGTTCACCGGACGCATCACCGAGCCGCAGATGGTTCCGCTCGCGCCGTTGGCAGAACTTCTCGTCCTCCTGGGCGTCGTGGCCTTCGCCGTCACCATCTGGCGTCAGCCACGCTGAATACGCGGGCGCGTCGGGCCGTTCAGGCCCGGCGCCTCCGACCCATGGCGGCAATTGCGCCAAGTCCGACCGCCAGAAGCGGCAGCGCCGCAGGCAGCGGTACTTCCGCCGGGGTGGCCGGCGGCCCGTCCAGCACGACATTGTCGATGCGGAAATGCGAACAGGGCGCACCATCGCAATAGCCGTCGGCCGGGATATCGGCAAAGCCGATGACAAGCGAGGTCAGGTTCTTGAAAGCGTCAGAGAACAGGATCGTGCCGAAGTTCGTCGACATGTCGAAAATCATGTTTGCCACCTCGGTCCCGCCGTTGAAGCCCGAGACCTTCACATTGGGGAAGGAGGTGGGCGAGCAATCGACGCCATCCTCCGGCTCGCACTCATAGAATGCAAATCCAAGCGGGATCAGGTCAAAGCTCAGGGCCGTGAAAAGGCCGCCCATCGTGAACGTCACGAAGGCGGGATTTGGCGTTCCCCCATCGTCGAGATGGGCCGTGCCCTCATCATCATAGTCGCCCGAGCCGTTGAACTGGCCCATGCCAGCCTTGGCGACGATGCCGTCTTCGAAATGCGAGGTCGAAAGGAATTCGAGGTCGTCAAATGTCATTGTGGCGGCCTGACCGGGAGCGGCAAGCAGCGAAGATGTGGCAATTGCGGCAAGGAAAACGGTCGTCGATCGCATGTCGGACCTCAATTCTTGTGAAGAAGATGAGGAATTAGGCCCGCAATTAACCAATCTGTCAACAAAACGTGACTTTGCCCAAGCCCGTCGTCCGTCTTGCGCCAATACGCTGCTATAGTCCGGGATGGATCGCTTCGATCTGCATCTTGTTCCGGCAATAGGCCGGAAGGGGGGCCTCACCGGGGATTGCCAGCCAGCGGGTGCAACTGCGGTGATGGCTGCAAACGGAGCAGCCATCGACCAGCCGCGCCAGATCGCGCCGCGTCAGCCAGCCTTCCACCACTGCCTCCTGGAGGTTCAGGCCGGCCTTTCGCGCCATGCCGATGGTCAGCCAGAACGCAAAAGGTGTCTCGACATTTTGCATCACGCTCGGCCCTCCGGTTGACGGCCAATTGCGGCCGTTTCGTACGGTCGATGGTGCTGTCGTTAGGACTGAACAGCCTTGACGCAGATCAACGCGTGCCGGCTTGCAGGGCGGCAAGCGTCTGATAGACGGTCTGGATCCTTTGCGCGTTCGGCGGATGCGACCCGAGAAAGCGGTTTCCCGGATCCGGAAGACGGGTGAAGAACTGTGCCCCCTTGGCAGGATCGAAACCAGCCCGCCAGGCAATCTCGGTGCCAAGCGCATCGGCTTCAAGTTCGTAATCCTTCGAGAAGGACCGGGCACCCAGCTGTGCCCCCATGTCCTGCGCGGCCTGGACATCCGCGGCGTTGCCACCGCCAAGACTGGCCAATGTGCCGGCAAGCATTGCGCCGGTCATCGCCGACTGTTCCTGCCGGGACATATGGCCAAGAATGTGATGCGCCGCCTCATGCCCCATGACAAAGGCAAGTTCATCCTCGTTCTGGGCCTCGAGGATCAGCGCCAGGGTAAAGACCAAAATCGGCCGGCCCGCGTCATCCAGGGTCTGGAAAGCATTGGGACCGGCATCAAGCCGGTCATCGATGGCGATCTGGAACTGGCAACGCTGCGGTGCCAGCCGGGTGCGGCAGACCTCTTCGGCCACCGGTTCGACCCGGGTGACGACCTCGACAAAGGCGCGGGCCGCCTGATCGGGGCCATGAATTGCCGCTGACGGCGACGCAATCGGCGCAGGGGCCACGGGCACGGTCGTGGTCGGAACGCACCCCGCCAGCAGCACTGCCGCCAGCATCCCCGAAACCAGAACCCGCATCTGCCGTCCGACTCCCACCGTCACCGCCGCTATCTAGCAAGCTGCATGTGCCGACACACCCCCTTCACGTCGATTTGCATCCATGCCGAAGCAGGTTGAGCCGACAGGAAACGCCGCGTAATCTGGCTGCATGTTCACCATTGAGCACGACTTCGACGCCACCATCATCACCCTCGTAGACGAGGGCGACGATGTGCCCCTTCAGGAAGATGTCACGATCCTGGCCTTCGAGGATTGCGTCACCATCGAACAGGTCGATCTGCAGTCGGACGAGGTGGTGAAGATCACGCTCTCGAACCGCCAGGTGCGCGAACTTGCGATGGCGCTCGACCTGCCAGAAGGCAGTTATCGCCTGTCTCCGCGCAAGGAGTGATCAGTCCAGACGGAACTGCTTGTCGCGGCCGGTGGCACCACGCAGCAGCGTCAGGCGCGAAGGCGCGACCCCCAATGCCTTGGCCAACAGGCGGGTCACCGCCTTGTTGGCCTTGCCATCTTCCGGCGGCACTGTCACGCGGATCACGAATCGCCCACCATCGCGCGTGACCTGTTCGCGCGAGGCGTTCGGGGTGACCCGAACCACGATGATGGCTCCGGCGGCCGGTTTTTCCGCTTCGTTGTCGGCGGTCATGGCGTCCCTGTTGGTCCCGCGCCCAGACTGATTCTGCACCCGCGAAATGGACATGCCGCAGTTGCCGCAATCTTGGGCGATTTCGCAAGGAAGGATCGGGGCGATTGTGTACAAAAGCTGACCAATCCGCGCCAATCCCCCGGATTTTCCATCGATACGCTGACCGTCCCAAGACCGAGCCAATTCTGCCGCATTCTTTGCACATTTGATTAAGAAAGAGGGCGAAGGGCAAAGTCTGGCCCGATGACAACAACCAATTGACGGCGGAAAATGACAATGAAGTTGTTCAGGAAGATGACCCTTGCGGCCCTCGCTCTTGGCCTGAGCTCGGCCTTCGCGCCGTCGGCAGACGCGGCCACCCTTCTGGGGACGTTCACCCATGACTACGGAAGCAACCCGGGACGGATCGATCCCCCCGGCAGCGATCTGGTCAAGAAGAATTCCGTCAAGATCAGTGATGCCAGCTCCCCGCGTTTTTCGGACTCGATCAGCTTCGCGTCGCTCAACTACGCAAGCATCAGCTACGTGACGCTGTCACTGACCTACAACGGCGCCACTCCGAACTTCGTGCAAAGATGCCCCACCTGCTTTGTCTACTGGCGCGAGCGCTGGACGACCGATTTCCTGGGCCAGAATGACTCGACCAACGCGGACAATCTGCGCACTCAACTGGACGGCTCGCCGACCCAGGTCATCAAGCTGAGCCTGGCGAGCGATGTCGGCGCCATCTCCGCCTTTGCCCGCCTGCTCGCGACCGAGGCGCTGTCGTTCCGCTTCAACGAATGGAGCCATGACGAGGACACATTCAACCTGGCCTCCGCGAAGCTCGACGTTTACGGCGCCCCGGTTCCGCTTCCCGCGAGCGGCCTGATGCTTGCCGGCGCGCTTGGCGGCGCGGCGCTGATCCGTCGGCGCAAGGCCCAAGCCTGATCCACGGCTGAACTCATTTCGCGGGCGGCCTCCCACGGGGCCGCCCGTTTGCATTGAGGTCGGCAGTTTCCCCCACAGCCATCCTCGCCTAAGGTCCCGCAAAAATGACGGGGACCTGCAATGACCACCGCCTTCTATTCCGATGAACGCTGCTTCTGGCATGGCGGCGGCAACTATGTGCTGACCGTGCCTGCGGGTGGCCTCGTCCAGCCAGGCGGCGGGTTGCCCGAAAACCCGGAAACCAAACGTCGGCTCCTGAACCTCTTGCAAGTCTCAGGCCTGATGGCGGACCTATCGTGCCGCAAGGCGGAACCAGCAGTTTGGGACGACCTGCGTCGTGTCCATCCGGAAAGCTACCTGACCGCGTTCAAGACGGCCTCGGATGCCGGCGGCGGCGAGCTTGGCCTGCGCACGCCCTTCAGCAAGGGCGGGTTCGAGATTGCCGCCCTGTCGGCGGGCCTTGCCAAAGCCGCGTTGCTCGACGTGCTGACGGGCCGGGCGACCAATGCCTATGCCCTCAGCCGCCCGCCTGGGCACCATTGTCTGCCCGACTGGCCCAATGGCTTCTGCCTGCTTGCCAACATCGCCATTGCGATCGAGGCCGCGCTTGCGCAAGGGCTGGCGGGCCGGATCGCCGTGGTGGACTGGGACGTCCACCACGGCAACGGGACCGAGGCGATCTTTCTTGACCGGGGTGAGGTGTTGACGATCTCGCTCCACCAGGAACGCAACTATCCGATGGACACTGGCGGAGCCGAGGTGCGCGGCACCGGCGCAGGATTCGGCGCCAACATGAATATCCCCTTGCCACCCGGCACCGGCCACGCGGGCTACCTGTTGGCGATGGAGCGGCTGGTATTGCCCGCGCTGCACCGCTTCAAGCCGGACGCCATTGTTGTGGCCTGCGGGTTCGATGCCTCGGCGGTCGATCCGCTCGGCCGGATGCTGGCGACCGCCGACACTTTCCGTCTGATGACCCGCGCCCTGAAGGAGACGGCAGAAGAGCTCTGCGGCGGCCGTCTCGTGCTGGTCCACGAGGGCGGCTATTCCGAGGTGCACGTGCCCTTCTGCGGCCACGCGGTGATCGAGGAGCTCTCGCGCAGCGCCATCGCGGCGCCCGACCCGCTCGGCGAAACCTTGGCGAAACGCCAGCCTGGCCCGGCCTTCGACGCCTTCCTGACCGGATGGATCGACGACCTGGCCCGCCATTTTGGATAGGCGCACCTCCCTTGCAACCGGCGCAGCAACCGCCACATTCGACGGAATGCCCGGCTGTCACTCGTTTCAGCTGCCGGAACACCCTCAAGGACCCTTCATGCCCGATCAGAACAACGCCGCACTCGACTTCCTGCTGACCCGGCAATCGCGCCCCGCCAAGACCTTCACGCTGCCAGTCCCGAACCGCGATGAGTTGATCCCGCTTCTCACCGCCGCCTCCCGTGTGCCCGATCATGGCAAGCTCGAACCCTGGCGGTTCATCGTGCTGGAAAAACCGGCGCTGCGCCGCCTGGCAGATCTGGCCGAGACGCGCGCGGCAGAGAAGGGCCTCGACGCCGAACAGTCCGCCAAGGGCCGCGGCCAGTTCGACGCAAGCCACCTTGCCGTGGTCGTCGTTGCCAGCCCCAAACCCTCTGAGAAGATCCCCGAGATCGAACAGACGCTGTCGGCCGGCGCGGCCTGCCTGGCCCTCCTGAACGCCGCGACCGCCGCAGGCTGGGGGGCAAACTGGCTGTCGGGCTGGCCAAGCTACGACCGGCGCTTTCTTGAGCAGGGCCTTGGCCTGACACCCGAGGAATTCGTTGCCGGCATCGTCCATATCGGCACCGCACCGCTGACCCCGCCCGACCGACCGCGCCCGGATCTGGGGCGCATCGTCGCTTGGGTCGGGGCATGATCCTCGACAGTTTTATCAAGGCGCTTGGGCAACTGGGCGACGGGCGGTTCCAGCGGGTGCTTTGGCTCGGGATCGGCCTGACGCTCGGCCTCTTCATCGCGGCCTTCGTCGCGCTGCGCTGGACGATCCGGTGGATCGTTCCCGACACCGTCACCCTGCCCCGCCTGGGCGAGGTCCACTGGATCGAGCGCGTGCTGGAACTGGGCGCGATCCCGGTCATGCTGCTGGCGTCGGTCTTCCTGATGGTGCCGGTGGCCTCGGCCTTCTGCGGCCTCTTCCTCGACGATGTCGCCGAGGCCGTCGAGGACCGGCATTATCCCGGGCTGCCGCCGGCCCCGCGCATCCCGATCCCGACCCAGATCTGGGACGCAATCCGCTTCTTCGGCACAGTGGTACTGATCAACCTCGTGGCGCTGCTCGTCTACCCTTTCTCGGGGCCCTTCGCGCCATTCCTGTTCTGGGTCGTCAACGGCTACCTGCTGGGGCGTGAGTACTTTACCCTCGCCGCGATGCGCCGCCTGGGCCCGGACGGCGCGCGGGTGCTTCGCTCACGCCATTCCGGCACGATCTGGCTTGCCGGCGCGCTGATGGCCGTGCCGCTCTCCATCCCTGTCGTAAATCTGCTGGTGCCGGTCCTGGGGGCGGCGACCTTTACCCACCTGTTCCATCGGCTGCAGGCGCGGGACCCATCACGCCCCTGACATCCAGTTCGCGAATGGTGATCACGCCAGAAATGATCACGGCGCAGATCGCGGCCGCCAGCGGCACCGCAATGAAGGTGGTGATCCAGGCCTTCTTCTTCACATTCTCCTCGGCAGGCGCGCTTTTCGGCGTGCCGGGCACCACCGAGCCGCTGTCCGCCTGCGAGCGGAAGCGGAACGGCAGCACCATGAAGAACACCATGAACCAGGTCACGGCAAAGACGACAAGGATCGCGGTGATCGACATCAGACCTGTTCCAGTTCCACGAGGCAGCCGTTGAAGTCCTTCGGGTGGAGGAACAGCACCGGCTTCCCATGCGCACCGATCTTCGGCTCGCCCGATCCCAGCACCCGGGCGCCTGCCGCCTTGAGCCGGTCGCGGGCCTCGAGGATATCCTCGACCTCATAGCAGATGTGGTGGATGCCGCCGGCCGGGTTTTTCTCCAGGAAGCCCGCGATGGGCGAGGCATCGCCCAGGGGGTAAAGCAATTCGATCTTGGTGTTCGGCAGTTCAATGAAGACCACGGTCACACCGTGATCGGGCTCGTCCTGCGGGGCGCCGACTTTGGCGCCGAGCGTCTCGCGATACTGGCGCGCGGCGGCTTCAAGGTCGGGAACGGCAATGGCGACATGGTTCAGGCGGCCGATCATGGGTAGGTCTCCTTGCAAGCATCCCGCGCGTTATGCGGTCAGGACCGCCTGTCGGCAAGTCCCGCAACGTCGCGGGGCAGCCATGGCCCCTCTGGCGGGACTGGCCGGCGCAGACTACATCGGCAGGGCATAGCGGAGGACCCATCATGCCCCTTTCCACTCGTCCCTTCGGCCATTCGGGCCGCGACGTCACCGCCATCGGCTTCGGCGCTTGGGCCATCGGCGGCTCCTGGGGCGATGTCTCCGAGGCCGACGCAAAGGCCACAATCCACGCCGCGCTCGACTCGGGCGTGACCTTCCTCGACACGGCGGATGTCTATGGCGATGGCCGCTCCGAGCGGCTGATCCGCGACGTGCTGGCCGAGCGCGGCGGCCCCCGCCCCTTCGTCGCCACCAAGGCCGGCCGTCGCCTGTCACCGCATGTGGCCGAGGCCTATACCGGCGCGGCGCTGGAGGCCTTCATCGATCGCAGCCGCGCCAATCTCGGCATGGATTGCCTGGACCTCGTCCAACTCCACTGCCCGCCGACCGAGGTCTTCTACCGCGCTGAGGTCTTCGATGCGCTCGAAGACATGAAGGCGCGCGGCAAGATCGCGGCCTATGGCGTTTCGGTCGAGAAGGTCGAAGAAGCTCTGAAGGCGATCGAGTTTCCGGGCGTCGCCTCGATCCAGATCATCTACAACATCTTTCGCCAGCGCCCCGAACGGCTGTTCTTCCCCGAGGCGAAACGCCGCGGAGTCGCCGTCATCGCCCGTGTCCCGCTCGCCTCGGGCCTGCTGACCGGCAAGATGTCAGCAACCAGCACCTTCGCCGCCGACGACCACCGCAACTATAACCGCCACGGCGAGAGCTTTGACGTCGGCGAGACCTTCTCGGGCGTGCCCTTCGATGTGGCGCTCGAGGCGGTCGAAGCGATCCGCCCGCTGGTGCCGCAGGGCGCGACCATGGCGCAGTTCGCCCTGCGATGGATCCTGATGGAACAGGCGGTCACCACCGTCATCCCCGGCGCCCGCCGCCCCGATCAGGCCCTGGCCAATGCCGGCGCCGACGCGCTGGCGCCCCTGCCGGACGAAACCATGGTGGCGCTCCGCGACCTCTACGAGGAAAAGATCGCACCTCACGTTCACCATCGCTGGTGACGGGCCTGCCTCATTTTCTGCTTGCAAATATCCTCGGGGGTGCGGGGGCAGACGGCCCCCTGCGGCCCCTCGGCTAGCCGAGCGCCGGGTCAGAGGTCGCCCGCACCAACTGGGTCAGGTCCGACAGCCGTTCCTTCTGCCGCCCCTTGGCATCGAAATTCGCCGGCGAAAGCCAGGCCTCGTAGCATTCCTTCAGCGCCGGCCATTCCTTGTCGATACAGGCAAACCAAGCCGTATCCCGGTTGCGCCCCTTCACGATCACCGCCTGCCGGAAGATCCCCTCATAGCTGAAGCCAAGCCGCTGCGCCGCGCGCCGTGACGGCAAGTTCAGTGCGTTGCATTTCCATTCGTAGCGCCGATAGCCCGCCTCGAAGACCCATTTCATCATCAGGTACATCGTTTCGGTCGCGCCGCGCGTGCCCTGAAGTTCGGGCGCGAAGCAGATATGCCCGACCTCGATCGTACCGGCGTCCGGCGTGATGCGCAGGAAGCTTGCCACGCCGCAGCAGCGCCCCGTCGCAAGATCGCGCACGACATAGAACATCGGATCGGCCGCGCCCTCGAAATCCTTGGCCCACCGGTGATAGCGGGCCGAGGATCCGAACGGGCCATAGGGCATGTAGTCCCACAGCGAGTCATCGCCCGAGAAGGCCTGGAACAGATCTGCCGCATGGGCGTCCGCATCCAGCTTCTCCAACTGGACATAACGCCCGGTCAGGGTTTCCCCCATGGGCCGTGGCGGCGGCGTGAATCCCGGCACCGGCGTTCCAAGGCGTTCGTCTTCCGTCATGCCGATCTCCATCACTGCCCAGCCGTTATGCGACCCCGCGAGCCGGTCCTCAACGCCATTTTCGACGGAGCCCGGCGCGAAAGGACGCAGTCAGAACCGGAAGCCAGGCGGATAGTCGTGCTGGCCGTCGAAATCTGCCTTGCCGATCTCGATGCCGTTCGCCCGGAGGATCGCGAAGGCGATCGAGCTGTGGAACAGGAAGTTCGGCATGGCAAAGACATGCAGGAAGGTCGCGCCATCCTGATCCAGCACAGCAAACCCCGCCCGGTGCCGTATCTTCCGCGCCTCTGCCCCGACGAACTCCGCCGGATCAAGCGCCCCCAGCACCTCCTCAGCCTCGGCGATCCGCGCCAGAAGCCCCTCGCGGTCCGGCGGCGGGTCACTCAGCTTTGGCAGGTCCCTGCCGGCCAGAGGAAAGGCAGCGCGCAGCGCAAAACCTGTCGCCGTGGCCATCTGCTGCCCGCAGGTGAACATGTCTGGCTGCAGCCGCATGCCCAGCACCTCTTCTCGCCCGCGCACTTGTTCCAGCAAGCCGCGCTGGCGGTCGAGATAATGCAGGAAAACAGGGACAGAGGCGGTGTAGAGCGGCGGTACGTCGGCCATGATGCAATTCCAATGCAGTCGGGGCCGGGCGACGATCCGCCCGTCCCGCTTACGCTTCCTTCGGCAGCACCCGCAGCCGCAATTCGCGCAGCTGATCGTTGGTCGGCTCGCTCGGCGCGCCCATCAGCAGGTCCTCTGCACGCTGGTTCATCGGGAACATGATGACTTCGCGGATGTTCATCTCATCCGCCAGAAGCATCACCGCCCGGTCGATGCCCATGGCACAGCCGCCGTGCGGAGGTGCGCCATACTTGAACGCCTTGACCATGCCGCCGAAGCGCTTGTCGACTTCCGAGTTCGGATAGCCGGCAAGTTCAAAGGCCCGGTACATGATCTCCGGCTTGTGGTTGCGGATGCCGCCCGAGATCAGCTCGTAGCCGTTGCAGGCGAGGTCGTACTGGTAGGCATGGACCTGCAGCGGATCGCCCATCAGCGCCTCGAGTCCGCCCTGCGGCATCGAGAAGGGGTTGTGGCTGAAGTCGATCCGGCCGTCGTCGGTCTTCTCGTACATCGGGAAGTCGACAATCCAGGCGAAGCGGAAGGTGTCCGTCTCGGCCAGTCCCAGCTCGCGGCCGATCTCGTTCCGGGCCTTCCCCGCGACCGCCTCGAACTGCTCGGGCTTGCCGCCAAGGAAGAAGGCCGCATCGCCGATCTCGAGGCCGAGTTGCCGACGGATCGCCTCGGTCCGCTCCGGACCGATGTTCTTGGCCAGCGGACCGGCAGCTTCCATGCCCGATCCATCCTCGGCCTCGCGCCAGAAGATGTAGCCCATGCCCGGCAGGCCCTGCGCCTGCGCAAACGCATTCATCCGGTCGCAGAACTTGCGCCCCACGGGCTCACCCGACGGCCCCTTCGGCGCCGGGATCGCCCGAACCTCGGTGCCTTCGTTCTCCAGCAGTTTCGCGAAGATGGCGAAGCCCGAGCCGCGGAAATGCTCGCTCACGATCTGCATCTTGATCGGGTTGCGCAGGTCCGGCTTGTCGGAGCCGTACCACAGCATCGAGTCGCGATAGGCGATGCGCGGCCAGTCGCCCGGCACCTTCATGTCGGGCCGGAATTCCTCGAACAGGCCCTGGATCACCGGCTGGACGGCACCAAAGACGTCTTCCTGCTCGACGAAGCTCATCTCGATGTCGAGCTGGTAGAAATCGGTCGGGCTGCGGTCGGCGCGCGGGTCCTCGTCGCGGAAGCAGGGCGCGATCTGGAAGTACCGGTCAAAGCCCGCCACCATGATGAGTTGCTTGAACTGCTGCGGCGCTTGCGGCAGAGCGTAGAACTTGCCCGGATGCAGGCGCGACGGCACCAAGAAGTCGCGCGCGCCTTCCGGGGAAGACGCCGCGATGATCGGCGTCTGGAATTCGTTGAAGCCCTGCGCCCACATCCGGTTGCGGATCGACCGCACCACGTTCGACCGCAGCATCATGTTTGCATGCAGCTTCTCGCGCCGCAGGTCGAGGAAGCGGTAGGTCAGGCGGGTTTCTTCGGGGTAATCCA
>JAYRKT010000078.1:0-8489 GCA_041905595.1 Rhodobacter sp. | reverse complement strand
CGCCGACAGCGTCATCATCGTGCCGGGCTATGGCATGGCCGTGGCGCAGGCGCAGGGCGCGGTCAGCGAACTGACCCGCAAGCTGCGCGCGGCGGGCAAGACGGTGCGTTTTGCCATCCACCCGGTCGCCGGCCGTCTGCCGGGCCACATGAACGTGCTGCTGGCCGAGGCGAAGGTGCCCTACGACATCGTGCTGGAGATGGACGAGATCAACGAGGACTTCCCGTCGACCGACGTGGTGATCGTCATCGGCTCGAACGACATCGTCAACCCGGCGGCGCAGGACGACCCGAACAGCCCCATCGCCGGGATGCCGGTGCTGGAGGTCTGGAAGGCCAAGCAGGTCTTCGTCAGCAAGCGCGGCCAGGGCACCGGCTATTCGGGCATCGAGAACCCGCTGTTCTTCAAGGAGAACACCCGGATGTTCTATGGCGATGCCAAGGACAGCCTCAACAAGCTGCTGCCGATGATCGAGTGACGGAAAGGGGGGCGCCCCATGACGTTAAACCGAATTCATCACACTGAACGGGCCTGTCCCGGCCCACCGCATCTTTAGGAGGAAAGATGTCCCAATTACTCACATTTGTCTTGGCATCGCTGCCAATCGCCACAGTGTTCCTGCTGCTGGTGGTTCTGGCGCGCTCGGCCAAGCTGTCCATGGGCGTGGCCTATCTAGTTACGGCCGCAACCGCGCTTCTGATCTGGGGCACGGACTTGAACAAGGTTCTTGGCGCCACCGTGAACGGTGCCGTCACGGCCGTCAGCCTGCTTTACATCATCTTTGGCGCGATCCTCATGCTGTACACGCTGGAGGAAAGCGGCGGCATCCGGTCGATCCGGGCAGGGTTCACACGTATCTCGCCGGATCGGCGTGTACAGGCGATCATCATTGCCTGGATGTTTGGATCGCTGATCGAGGGGGCCTCGGGGTTCGGCACCCCGGCGGCCATCGCCGCGCCCTTGCTGGTGGCCATCGGCTTTCCCGCCATGGCGGCGGTTCTCGTGACGCTGATCATTCAGAGCACGCCGGTCTCTTTCGGTGCGGTCGGTACGCCGATCCTCGTAGGGGTCAACACCGGACTTTCGGGTCAGGCGATCGTGGAACAGACCATCGCGCCGATGGCCTTTGCCGAGTATCTGGTGGACATCGCTGTCAAGGTTGCCACGCTTCACGGCCTGATCGGCTTTCTGGTTCCGCTGATCATGGTGGGGATGATGACCCGGTTCTTCGGTCCCCAGCGATCTTTTGCCGAAGGATTTCGCATCTGGAAGTTCGCACTGTTTGCCGGACTTGCCTTTACCGTTCCCTACTGGATCATCGCCAGCCTTCTTGGCCCGGAATTCCCGTCTCTGGTCGGCGGCATCATCGGGCTGCTGATTGTCGTTCCCGCCGCCAGGGCCGGGTTCCTGATCCCGAAGGAGATCTTCGAGTTTCCGCCGCGTGACCAGTGGGACGGCAAGTGGGTCGGCAAGCTGGACGATCTGGAGGACCACCATGCCGGGCATCAGATCATGCCGCTGCTCAAGGCATGGGCGCCCTATGTGGTCGTGGTTCTGCTTCTGGTCGCGACGCGCACCATTCCCGACTTCAAGGCTTGGCTGACCGCGCCCGGACGGACGATGGCTTTTGATGACCTGTTCGGATCGGGCATCAATTCCCGCGTGCAATGGCTGTACCTGCCGGGAACGGTTCTGATCCTGGCTTCTCTATTCACCTTTGTGTTTCACGGAATGCGCGCCGCAGACTATGGCAAGGCGCTGCGTTCGTCGGGTTCAACGATGATTGCGGCCGCCCCCGCGCTGCTTCTGGCGGTGCCGATGGTGCAGGTGTTCATCAATTCGGCCTCGGGCACGATGGCCTCGATGCCCATCGTTCTGGCCGAAAGCGTCTCGGCGGTGGTGGGCAGCGCCTGGCCGATGTTCGCGCCGCTGATCGGGTCGATGGGGGCCTTCGTGGCCGGATCGAACACCATCTCGAACATGATGTTCTCGTTGTTCCAGTTCTCGACGGCCGAGCAGATCGGCCTTGGGGCCGAGGGCGCGGGCCTGGTGGTCGCGTTGCAGGCGATCGGCGGGGCCGCAGGCAACATGATCTGCGTGCACAACGTCGTTGCGGCCTCGGCCACTGTCGGACTGGTTGACCGCGAGGGCGAGATCATCCGCATGACGCTGATCCCGATGTTCTACTACATTGTACAGGGCGGCTTCATCGGACTTGCGATCTTGGCGGGCGGGCTGAACCTGTGGTGGCTTGCCGCGTTGGTCTGGCCGATGATCGTGCTTTTCTTGATGTCGCGCAACCGTGGGACCGTTCCCGTCCCCCAAAGCACCTGAGGTCGTCATGCCCGGACAGCCAAACCCCCGCGTCGGTCTATTCGTGACCTGCCTCGTGGATGCCATCCGTCCAAGCATCGGGTTTTCCGCCGTCGAGCTTCTGGAAGAGGCCGGGTGCCGGGTCGAGGTGCCCCAGGCCCAGACCTGCTGCGGACAGCCCGCGCTGAACAGCGGCGACGAACGGGATGCCGCGGCCCTTGCGCGGCAGACCATCGCCGCCTTCGAGGGGTTCGACCATGTCGTTCTGCCCTCGGGATCCTGCGCGGGGACCATGGTGCACGGCTATCCGGAGCTGCTTGCCAACGATCCGGCCTGGGCGCCCCGCGCCCGGGCCATGGCCGCAAAGACCCACGAGATCACCAGCTTTCTGGTCGATGTCATGGGCTTTCGCCCCAGGGGCCGGCGCCTGGCCGCGACGGCCACCTATCACGACAGCTGCGCGGGCCTGCGCGAGCTGGGCATCGCCGCGCAACCGCGCGCGCTTCTGGCAGAGGTCGAAGGGTTGGAGATGCGCGGGCTCGAGGGCAACGATGTCTGCTGCGGCTTTGGCGGGACGTTCTGCGTCAAGTATTCCGACATCTCGAACGCCATCGTCACCGAAAAGGCCGAGGCGATCGAGCGCACGGAGGCCGACATCCTGCTGGCGGGCGATCTGGGCTGCCTCATGAACATGGCGGGCAAGCTGCACCGCCGGGGCGCCAGGACGCGCTGCTTTCACACCATCGAGGTTCTGGCGGGGCGCGCCGACGGCCCCGCCATCGGCGAGGAGGGCTGAACCATGAGCGCAACGCACGCCGCGCCGGTCCCGTTCAAGGAGCGCGCCCGCGCGGCCCTGGCGGACCGGACGCTGAAGACCGCCATCGACCGCACCACCGGCACCGCCGAGGCCAAGCGCGCCGTGGCGGTGGCGGCCTTTCCCGAGTTCGAGGCCACGCGCGCCCGCGGCCGCGCCATCAAGGACCACGTGATCGCCCATCTGGATCACTATCTGGAACAGTTCGAGCGCAACGCCACCGCGTCCGGCGCCCAGGTCCACTGGGCCGCCGACGACGCCGAGGCCCGCGCCATCGTCACCCGCATCTGCCTGGAGGCCGGCGCCAAACTGGTCACGCGGTCCAAGTCCATGCTGGGCGAGGAGATCGGCCTGCCCCACGCCCTGGCCGATGCCGGGATCGAGCGGGTGGAAACCGATCTGGCCGAACACATCATCCAGCTGGCCGGAGAGGCGCCCTCGCACATCGTCTGGCCCGCGATGCACCGCACCCGCGAACAGGTGGCCGAACTGTTCAAGGTGGCCCACCACCCGCCGCCCGCGGCCGAGGATCCGGCCACCATGGTCCAGAGCGCACGGCGCGAGCTGCGCGCCAAGTTCTTGGGCGCCGACATCGGCATCTCGGGGGCTAACTTCCTGGTGGCCGACACCGGCGCCACCTGCACCGTCACGAACGAGGGCAATGCCGAGCTGACCACCACGCCCCCGCGCATCCACATCGTGACGGCGGGGATCGAGAAGATCGTGCCCACTACCGCCCATGCCTTGGCGCTTCTGCGCCTGCTGGTACGCTCGGCCACGGGCGGCGAGATGACGCAATACACCACCTTTCACTGCGGGCCGAAACGTCCCGGCGACGCCGACGGCCCCGAGGAGATGCACATCGTCCTGGTCGACAACGGCCGCACCCGGATGCTGGGAGACGAGTTCCGCGACATGCTCCGCTGCATCCGCTGCGGGGCCTGCATGAACCATTGCGTCGTGTATCGCCAGATCGGCGGGCACGCCTATGGCGGCACCTATCCCGGACCGATGGGGTCGGTGCTGACGCCGGTCCTGGACGGGCTGGCCGGATCGCGCGACCTGCCCAACGCCTGTACCATGAACGGCCGCTGCGCCGAGGTCTGCCCGGTTCAGATCCCCCTGCCGACGCTCTTGCGCGCCTGGCGCAACCGCAGCTGGCGCGAACAGCTGGAGCCGGGCACGCTGCGCGCGGGCATTGGTGTCTGGGCCATGGTGGCGCGCCGGCCCCGGCTGTATCGCCTGGCCAGCCGGGCGGGCGTGCGGGCCATGCGGCTGTTCGGGCGGGGCGGGTGGATTTCGCGCCTGCCGCTGGCCGGGGGATGGACCGCGCACCGCGACCTGCCGCGCCCGGCGGGACGCACTTTCATGGAGCAGTATCGCGCCCAGCAGACCGGGAAGGGAGGCCGCCCATGACCGCCCGCGACCGCATCCTTTCGGCTATCCGCGCGGCCCTGCCGGACGCGCGTCCCTTCCCCGACGCCATCGCCGCCGAGGCCCGCGCCCTTCTGGATGATCCCGACGCCATCCGGCCCCGTCTGGCCGCCGACCGTCCCGTCGAGGCCTTCGTGCTCAAGGCCGAGGCGATCGGCACCACCATCGATCGGGTGCCGGGCCTGGACGCGGTGCCGGTCGCCGTGATTCGCTATCTGTCGAGCCATGGCCTGCCGCCCTCGGCGGTCGTCGAACCCACCCCGGTGCTGAAGGCGCTGGACTGGACCGGCCTCGATGTGGGTACCGCCCTGGCCCCCGACCAGCCGGCGGCGGTGGGGCGCGCGTTGTGGGGCATTGCCGAAAGCGGATCGATGATCGTGCATTCGGGGACCGACACGCCGATCCTGCTGTCGTTCCTGCCGCTGCATCACATCGTGGTCCTGGCCGAGGACGACATCCTGCCCCATCTCGAGGATTACGCGGCCCGGATGGCCGGACGGCCCCAACCGCGCAACGCCATCCTCATCACCGGGCCCAGCGGCACCACCGACATCGAGGGCAGCTATGTGCGCGGCGCGCACGGGCCGGGCTTTCTGCACGTGATCCTTGTGGCGGCGGCGGGCTGACCGGCCGCCGCCTGCCGAACCCGATCGCCGGCGACCCCTCGGCCCAGCCCCGCCGGCCTTGTCCAGACCCGTCCAGGAGCCATCATGGAACAAACGACACTCGCCGATCAGACTGCCGAATTCATGGAACTCATGCGAAAGGCCGGGGATCTCGGCCTGCGCGGACAAGGCAATGCCGTGGCCAAGGCGCTGGGCAAGGATTTCTCGGTAGTCGATTCCGCCACCGTTGTCAGGGCCTATGCCCGTGCCGGAATGGAACTGGCCCGCGATCCCTGGGCCATGCTGGATTTCCAGATGAACCTGTGGAAGGACGGCACCCGCGCCTGGGCGGCGGCCTGGCAGGGCCGGGGCGCCGACAGCAAGGACCGCCGGTTCCGCGACGCCCGCTGGAACGCCGATCCGGTCAGCCGGGGCCTGCGCGATGTCCATCTGGCCGTCGAGCAGGCGGCCGAGCGGCTGCTGGAAACCCTGCCCCGAGGCGACAAGAACAGCCTGCGTGTGAAATTCTACACGCGCCAGCTGCTCAGCGCACTGTCGCCCAGCAACTATCTGGCGCTGAACCCGGCCGCGCGCGACCGGTTTCTGGAAACCGAGGGACGCAGCCTTCTGGACGGGTTCCGCAACCTGCTGGAGGATCTGGAGCGGGGCGACGGCCGGCTCGACATCGCGACCCATGACGCCAGGGCCTTCGAGGTGGGCCGGGATCTGGCGACCACGCCCGGCCAGGTAATCTTCCAGAACGAGCTGATGCAGCTGATCCACTACGCGCCGCTGACCGAGACCCAGCACAAGCGGCCGCTGGTCTTCGTGCCGCCCTGGATCAACAAATACTACATCTTCGACATGCGCCCCGACAACAGCCTGGTGCGCTACATGCTGGAGAACGGCCACAGCGTGTTCCTGATCTCGTGGGTCAACCCGACGCAGGAGCATGCCGCGATGACCTTCGACGACTACATGCGGCTGGGTCCGCTGGCGGCGCTGGACGCGGTGGAACAGGCGACCGGCGAATCCGAGGTGGACATCCTGGGATTCTGCATCGGCGGCATCCTGGTCACCGCGACACTGGCCTATCTGGCCGCCAAGGGCGACAAGCGCGTCAAGACGGCCACGACGCTGGCGACGATGGTCGATTTCACCGACGTGGGCGAGCTGGGCGTCTTCGTCGACCGCGACCGGCTGGAGGTGCTGCGCGCGCACATGGCCGAAAAAGGGTATCTGGAGAACCATCACCTTCAGGACATGTTCTCGATGATCCGCGAGAACGACCTGGTCTGGTCGTTCCATGTGATGAACTACCTGATGGGCCGCAAGCCACCTGCGTTCGATCTGCTGTTCTGGAACAGCGACAGCACCCGGATGCCTGCCGCGATGCTGCTGTGGTATCTGGAAAAGATCTATATCGAGAACGGCCTGCGCAAGCCCGGCTACCTGACCATGGACGGCGTGCCCATTGACATCACCAAGATCGACACGCCGTTCTATGTCCTGGCCACAAAGGAGGACCACATCGCCATCTGGAGTTCGATCTATCCCACGAAGGGGCTTCTGTCGGGGGACACGACCTTTGTGCTAGGCGGCTCGGGGCATATCGCGGGTGTCATCAACCCGCCCGCGAAGCGGGCGAAATACGGCTATTGGACCGGCGACGACTATCCCGCCGACGCCCGGCAATGGCTGGCCGGTGCCACGCATACCGAAGGGTCATGGTGGCCGCACTGGCTATCCTGGATCGATAGTCATTCCAGCGGTGAACAGGGACCGGCCTATCAACCAGGCCGGGGAAAGCTAAAGCCAATCGAACCGGCGCCCGGCAGCTATGTGCGCGCAGGTTGATCGTAATGCTTGTCTGCCTGGAGGGAAAATCTGCATGCTGGATCACAACAGGACCGTACCCCTCCGGGGCGGGCTGTGGGCGGGGATGCTCGGGGCGGGTCTTTGGGCGCTTTGGGTTTGCCGGGCCGTGGAGCTGCTTTCCTTGGCGATCCGGTCCGGGCGTTCAAGGATCCTGCCGGTCCGGGCCTCCTCGGGATCGAAGGGTCTTCCTGGCCAGCGAACCCTGTCATCGTGCTGCTCGTTCCGGGCCGGCGAGAGCTTGAAGGAATTCCCCGGAACCGGGGGAACCCCCGATCTTCCCGGGTGGACGGGCGCCGCCGGCGTTCAGAGGCCTCGGATAGTTGACGCCTGGGACAGCCTCGCTGACCTTCCCGGTCCGGATGCCGTGATCCCGGTCATAGCCTAAGTGTTTGATCCCACGGTTTGATGGTGCGATTCTTTCGAAAGAATGGAAGGATGCGCTATGGGACAAGTTCGTCACGGAAGCGCCACGACCACGCACGCTGTCAGAGCAGCAATACAACGACCGCAGGCTTCGCTCGCGACGCTGAGCCGGGAGCTCGGCATCAATCCCAAGACAGTGGCGAAGTGGCGCAAACGGGCGACAGTCGAGGATCTGAAGACCGGGCCGAAGGAACCTCGTTCAACGACCCTGACCGAGGCAGAAGAGACGATGATCGTTGCGTTCCGGCGGCACAGGTTGCTGCCACTGGATGACTGCCTCTTCGCTCTGCAGCCCTCCATCCCGCACCTGACGCGATCAGCGCTGCACCGGTGTCTGCAGCGTCATGGTATCTCGCGGCTGCCAGATGTCGAGGGTGACAAGACCCAGCGGCAGAAGTTCAAGCGCTACCCCATCGGCTTCTTCCATATCGACATCGCAGAGCTTCAGACCGCTGAAGGCAAGCTCTACCTCTTTGTCGGCGTTGATCGGACCAGCAAGTTCGCGGTCACCCAGTTGGTCGACAAGGCCGACAGGAAGACGGCATGGGAATTCTTGCAGCACATGCTCGATGCGGTGCCCTACCAGGTCCACACCATTCTTACTGACAACGGAATTCAGTTCGCAGAGCAGCCCCGGAACCGGAACACCCTTTCCTCCAGGCCAATGCGCTTCGACATGATCTGCGAGGCCAACGGGATAGAGCACTGTCTGACAAAACCCAACCACCCGTGGACCAATGGTCAAGTCGAGCGGATGAACCGCACAATCAAGGAGGCGACCGTCAAGCGCTTCCACTCTGACAGCCACGAGCAACTGCGTACGCATCTCGCGGACTTCATGGCAGCCTACAACTTCGCGCGTCGGCTCAAGACCCTCGGAATGGCGGTGGTGTTCTGGAAGAGTCCACGCATTTCTGCTCCTTGAATGCAGGTTTCAGTAAGAGTGGGGGAGAGACCAAGGAGGAAGAACAGAACAGGCAGGACGCAACTTGTTCCTACTGCCTAAAAGATCGCGAAAGATC
>JAYRKT010000111.1:0-1650 GCA_041905595.1 Rhodobacter sp. | reverse complement strand
TGGGCACCGGGCTTCCGATCTGGTGCGACGGCATCGCCGCGCCTGCATCGGTCGCCGGGCTGACCTTCGTGGGCTGGCAGGAGCCCATCGCCTGCGGCGGCGTCGCGGTGTTCCCCGACGACATCATCGTGGCCGACGACGACGGCGCGGTGCTGATCCCGGCGGCGCTTCTTGACGCCGCCCTTGCCGAGGCGCCCGAACAGGAAGCCCAGGAAGCCTGGATCATGACCGAGGTCGACCGCGGCGTGCCGCTTCCGGGTCTTTATCCCATGAACGACGAGACGAAGGCACGCTACGCGGCCTTCAGGGAGGGACAATGAACGCGCAACCCAAACCCGTGGCCGAGCTTGGCTTCAACACCGCGACCAAGGGCGTCTACCCGATCGCCGCCACGCCCTTCAATCCCGACCAGTCCGTGGATTGGGACAGCCTGGACCGGCTGACCGACTTCTACGAGGCGTCGGGCGCCACCGGCATAACCATCCTCGGCATCCTGGGCGAGGCGGGGAAGCTTGACCCCGAGGAAAGCCGCGAGATCGCGGCCCGCGTCATCCGCCGGACCAGGCTGCCCATCGTGGTCGGCGTCTCCAATCCAAGCTTCACGGCGATGGGCCGGCTGGCCAAGGAGTCGATGGACCTGGGCGCGGCGGGCGTCATGATCGCCGGCCACGCCGCCCTTCGGTCGGACGAACAGATCGCCGCCCATTTCCGCAGTGCCGTGGACGCGATCGGGCCGGACACCCCCTGGGCTTTGCAGGACTATCCGCTGACCCTGTCGGTGGTCCTTTCGGTGCCGATGATCGCGCGCATCATGACCGAGCACCCGTCCTGCGTCATGCTGAAGGCCGAGGACTGGCCGCAACTGGAGAAGCTGTCCACGATCCGGTCCTGGCAGAAGGATGGAAAGATGCCCGCCTTTTCGATCCTGACGGCAAATGGCGGCCTGTTCCTGGATTTCGAGCCCGAGCGTGGATCGGACGGGGCCATGACCGGATATGCCTTCCCCGATGCCTTGGTCGAGATGGACGCCCTGCATCGTCGCGGCGAACGCGACGCCGCGCACGACCTGTTCGACGCGCATCTGCCGATGATCCGCATGGAGCAGCAGGCGGGGGTCGGCCTGGCGGTGCGCAAGTACCTGCTGATGCGCCGCGGTGCGATTGCCTGCGACATCCAGCGCAAGCCGGGCACCGCCCTGACGGCACAGGGACGGTCCGAGATCGACTATCTGCTTGAGCGGCTTGCGCGGAAGGATGCCCGGGCGCGGCTCTAGCGACATGGCCTCGACCGTGCAGCCGCACGGTCGAGGCGCGCGACAGAAGGGGAATGACGGTGAACAGTTTCACCCAACCCGTCGATTGTGCCCTTGGGCCGACCTTGCCTGTTGCGAGCAGTCACACGGTGTTACCGGTGCGTCTGACCATTGCGGCATCCGCAGCCGTTTCAGCGTGCCGCAGGCTGCGGCGCAGATGTCGGATTTTTCTGCTTCATGCAGGAACCCGGTCGACCCGCAGGCCCGGCGTTGTTGCAGAACTCACCTTTTGAGGTGAGTTCCTCTCGCCCCACCAACCTCATGCCACGCGTTTGATGTCGGCGGCGCCGAGTGCGTTGAAGCGGTTCATGAGTGCGATGCGGATGTGGACCTCGGCC
>JAYRKT010000110.1:0-1664 GCA_041905595.1 Rhodobacter sp. | reverse complement strand
CAGGAACTGACCGGCATTAACGACATAGGCGGCATAGGCGGCGAGCGCGATCAGCAACTGGCCTTGCGGCGGAACCGCACCCGAGCCCAGCGCCCACAGGTACAGCGTGTGCAGCGCGATCACCACGAAGCTGAACAGGTCTTCCCAGAAGAAGGCCGGGGCGAACAGATACTGGCCGAACACGACCTTCTCCCAGATCGCGCCGGTGATCATGATCAGATACAGGAAGCCGGTCTTGACCAGCACCGACCACGTCGCGGCCTCGTAGCCCGACCCGGTGGCAAGGCAGCGCAGGACAAGCACCAGGGATACGGCGAAAGCAAGGAACTGCAGCGGCGCAAGAACGGCCTGAACCGTGGTCCAGACCGTGCGGTCGCGGCGGGCGCGTTGCTCGGCGTCGTAAAGCGGCGGTCTCTCCCTGCGCGGTTTCGGTGTGCTCGACATGGAGCCGACTCCCATCCGTCTTGCGGAAAGCCTAGGAGTTGGCCGCCCGAAGTGTCAATCAAAACTTACAGATTTGAACTGACCAGACTGACACCTCTGCGGCGGCGCTTTCGGGCCAAAGCGTAACGATCAGTAATAAATAAACTATTTTTGTGCGGACTGGCGCCGCGGGGCACATTGTCTATTGTCTTTGACATTCTCGAGGGAGTGGCAGAGAGTTGGGGGACAAAGGTCGGCGCGTACCCTTGGGACTCGCCGCCTGCGCAGAGGAGGAATGCGCGGAATGGCCCAAGCTCTCGACCAGTCGCGCTTCGGGCCGTCGGCGGCACTGCACGTCAACGGGCTGGCGCGGCATGTGCTGAGTTCGCTGGCCGACCGCGGCAAGGCGGGAACGGGGCCGGCCGGTCCGGTGCGGTCGGGAAGCCTTGCGGCCCTGCTCGCCAGCGTGCTGGACGGCGAGACCTTCGACAGTGCCATGGTGGTCGCCGCGCTCCGCGCCGAGTCAGTCAGCGATGTGGACATTGCCGATCACTACATCCCCGAAGCCGCCCGTCATCTCGGGCAGTGCTGGGTGGACGACGACCTGAGCTTTGCCCGGGTCACCATGGCGACGAACCGGCTGCAGCAGATGCTGGGGCACCTGACGCCCGAGCCCGACCTGGCCGACGCGGCGCTGATCGCGGCCCCGGCGATCCTGACCTGCACCTTCCGGGGCGACCAGCATATCCTCGGGTGGAAACTGATCACCCACCAGTTGCGCCGTCTGGGCCTGCCGGTGGTCTCGTTGCTGTCGACCACCCCGGCCGAAATCGCCGAGACGGCGCAGCGGATGCCGGTCGATCTTGTCCTCGTTTCCGCCTCGCAGATGTTCGCGTTGGATGCGGTGACGGACCTGTTTTCCCGCCTTCAGAAGGGCATCGGTGATCCGCCGGCCCTGGCGATGGGCGGTCTTTTGGCCAATCGACTTGACGATGCCTCGCGCTTTGCAGATATATGCAGCATCACTAATGATTTATCGGCAGCCCTGATGCTCCGGCGGGCGACCGGTCCGAAGATCCGGATGAGTGGGTAGGCGGTGAATGTCAGGCAAGGTGCCCACGCGCGCACGTGTCCACGGAGCAGAGCCTTCCGAAACCTTGTCTTTGATCGAACCAAAATCGTTGAGCGGGATCGTCGCGGCCGCGTCGGACATCACGCTCGTGCTCGATTCCGGTGCCGTG
>JAYRKT010000109.1:0-1681 GCA_041905595.1 Rhodobacter sp. | reverse complement strand
ACTACGACACCAGCCTGCCGGAACTGGTCGGCGACCGCGAGCAACTGATCCAGGCGGTACTCAACATAGCGCGCAATGCGGCGCAGGCGATGAACGGCGAAGGCGAGATCGTGCTGCGCACGCGCGTGCTGCGCCAGGTAACGCTGGCCAAGAAGCGCTACCGCCTGGCGCTCGAGATCAAGGTCATCGACAACGGCCCGGGGATCTCCGAAACGGTCCGCGAACGCATGTTCTATCCGCTGGTTTCCGGCCGCGAGGGCGGCAGCGGGCTGGGGCTGACGATCGCCCAGAATTTTGTCCAGCATCATCACGGCACCATCGACTGCACCAGTCAGCCGGGCCATACCATCTTCACCATCCGTCTCCCGGTTGAACAGGCCTGACTCTTGCTTGTCATTTTTTCATTGCCAATGACAAGATGAGCCAAAAAATCATGAAACCGGTCTGGGTCGTCGACGACGACCGTTCCATCCGCTGGGTCCTGGAGAAGACCCTGTCCCGCGAGGGCATCCCCTTCAAGAGCTTCGCCTCGGCCAGCGAGGCCATCTCGCAGCTTGAACAGGGTGCCGAGCCGCCGCAGGTCTTGATGTCCGACATCCGCATGCCCGGCCAGTCGGGGCTGGAGCTGTTGCAGGAAGTGAAGTCCCGCTTCCCGACCGTCCCGGTCATCATCATGACCGCCTATTCCGATCTGGAGAGCGCGGTCGCCGCCTTCCAGGGCGGTGCCTTCGAATATCTGCCCAAGCCCTTCGACGTCGATCAGGCGGTCGAGCTGATCCGGCGGGCGATTGATGAATCCATGCACCAGAGTGGTGCAAAAGAGGAAGAGGGGCTGGTGCCGGAGATTCTCGGCCAGGCGCCGGCCATGCAGGAAGTCTTCCGCGCCATCGGCCGTCTGGCGTTGTCGCACGCCACCGTGCTGATCACCGGCGAATCGGGCAGCGGCAAGGAACTGGTCGCGCGTGCCCTGCACCGCCACAGCCCGCGCGCCGACAAGCCCTTCATCGCCATCAACACGGCGGCGATTCCCAAGGATCTGCTCGAATCCGAGCTGTTCGGCCACGAGCGCGGTGCCTTCACCGGCGCCCAGACGCAGCGCCGGGGACGTTTCGAGCAGGCCGAGGGCGGTACGCTGTTCCTCGACGAAATCGGCGACATGCCCTCCGAGCTGCAGACCCGCCTGCTGCGCGTGCTGTCCGACGGGCATTACTACCGGGTCGGCGGCCATTCGCCGATCAAGGCCAATGTCCGGGTCATCGCCGCGACCCACCAGAATCTCGAGACGCGGGTCAAGGAAGGCCTGTTCCGCGAAGACCTTTTTCATCGCCTCAACGTCATCCGCATCCGCCTGCCGGCGCTGCGCGAGCGGCACGAGGACATCCCGCTGCTGACCCGCCACTTCCTGCAGAAGAGCGCGCGCGAACTCGGCGTCGAGGCCAAGCGCCTCTCCGATCCGGCGATCAAGTACCTGAGCGGGCTCGATTTCCAGGGCAACGTCCGCCAGCTGGAAAACCTCTGTCACTGGCTGACCGTCATGGCGCCCGGCCAGCAGGTCGAAATCGGCGACCTGCCGACCGAACTGCGCGAAGCGGCGCCGACGGCGATGGCGACCGACTGGGAGAGCGGCCTCGAAGGCGAGGTGGACCGCCTGCTGGCGGCCGGCGTCGACGATGTCCATGGC
>JAYRKT010000077.1:0-8878 GCA_041905595.1 Rhodobacter sp. | reverse complement strand
TGTTCGGCATAACCCGTCCATCAAAGGGGGCCTGCCGGATCGACGATCGGGTCATGGTCCTGCGCGGCACCGCCGACGCGATTTCTGCAGGCATTGTCTACGTGCCCGAAGATCGCGGAAAGCAGGGGGCGGTCAAGGGGCTGCCCATCTTTCAGAACGTGACCCTGCCCTCGCTGTCAAAGACCAGCAGGTCGGGGTTTCTGCGGCTGGCCGAGGAATTCCGCATGACCCGCGACTATACCAGCCGGCTGGACCTCCGCGCGGCGAGCCTTGACCAGGACGTGGGCCTCCTGTCCGGCGGCAACCAGCAGAAGGTCGTCATCGCCAAATGGCTGGCGACCCGGCCCCGCGTCATCATTCTGGACGAGCCAACCAAAGGGATCGACATCGGGTCGAAGGCAGCCGTGCACGATTTCATGTCGGAACTGGCAGCCGAGGGTCTGGCCGTCATCATGGTCTCGTCGGAAATTCCCGAGGTCCTTGGCATGTCCGACCGCGTCATCGTCATGCGCGAGGGCCGGATCGCGGCCGAGTTTTCCGGAGAGCGGATGACGCCCGAAAATCTGGTCCGCGCTGCGGCCGGCATCGAAGGAGAGGCGGCATGACCGGCATCCTGAAGTCGCGCGAAGCCATTCTCGCGCTGGCGATCCTTGCATTGCTGGCGCTGGTCGCGATGCGGTTCCCGGCCTTCATCCTCCCGGGCAACCTTGCCAACGTGCTGACAGATACGTCACCCCTTATCATTCTGGCGCTCGGCCAGATGGTGGTGATCCTGACCAAATGCATCGACCTTTCGATCGCCGCCAGTCTGGCGCTGTGCGGAATGGTCGCGGGATTGCTGAACATAGCCGGGATTCCGATCCCGGTGATCCTTCTTGCGGTGATCGCGCTCGGGGCGCTTCTTGGCGCGTTCAACGGGCTGCTCGTCTGGAAGCTCGGCATCCCGTCCATCGTCGTGACGCTTGGAACGATGACGATCTACCGGGGCATCATCTTCCTGCTCACCGCCGGGAAGTGGATCAATGCCCATCAGATGAGCCCAGAGTTCAAGGCCTTTCCGCGTGCCGTCTTCCTGGGTTTACCGGTGATGACATGGATCATGATCGCGATCGTCGGGATCTTTGCTGTCCTGATCTACCGCACCCCCCTTGGCCGCGCCTTCTTTGCCGTCGGCGGAAACCCACACGCGGCGATCTATACCGGCATCTCGGTCGGCCGCACCCAGTTTGCCGCTTTCGTCATTGCCGGGACGTTGGCGGGCCTGACGGGTTATCTGTGGGTGGCACGCTATGCCGTCGCCTATGTCGACATCGCCGGCGGGTTCGAGCTTGATGTCGTCGCAGCCTGCGTGATCGGTGGTGTCGCCATTGCGGGCGGCGCAGGATCTGTCACTGGCGCTGTGATGGGCGCGCTTTTCCTTGGCATCATGAAGAACGCCTTGCCGGTCGTCGGAATATCGCCCTTTGCGCAGATGGCGATCTCCGGCATCGCGATCCTCGTCGCCATCGCCTTCAACGCCCGCAGTTCGCGACAGAAGGGTCGCATCATCCTGAGGCAGGCCGAACACCGGACGGTGGAGGGAACCGCATGACCAGCACCGTCGATCTAATGGCCACCGCTCCGGCCCGGGGCCGCAATATTCCAGACAGGCTGGTTCCCGGCTGGAAGCGCGCGCTGAAAAGCTGGGAAGCGCTGCTGTTCGCGGTCGCGGTTGCCATCTTCATCGCCAACTCGCTGGCCTCGCCCTACTTCCTCGATCCATGGAACCTGAGCGACGCGAGCTTCAACTTCACCGAAAAGGCGATCATCGCCTTTGCGATGGCCATGCTCATCATCGCGGGGGAGATCGATCTGTCCGTGGCCGCGATCATCGCGCTGGCCTCCACGGCGATGGGACTGGCCATGTCGGCCGGAGCGCCGGTGCCGGTCCTTGTGCTGATTGGCCTTGCGACCGGCCTGATCTGCGGGGCGTTCAACGGCTTTCTCGTCGCCGGTCTGGGCCTGCCGTCGATCGTGGTGACCATCGGCACGATGAGCCTGTTTCGCGGTATCGCCTATATCGTCCTGGGGGATGGAGCCTTCACCGGTTATCCGGACGCCTTCGGATGGTTCGGACAGGGCTATGTCTGGTGGGTCTTCAGCTTCGAGCTGGTCCTGTTCATGGTCATGGCCATCGTCTTCGGCCTGTTGTTGCATGCGACGAATTTCGGCCGCAGGGTCTATGCCATCGGCAACAACGCCACGGCCGCGCGGTTTTCCGGTGTACGCGTCGACCGGATCCGCTTCATCCTGTTCCTGCTGACCGGCCTGATGAGCGGGATCGCTGCAATTTGCCTCACGTCGCGGCTGGGATCGACAAGGCCATCCATCGCGACCGGGTTCGAACTGGAAGTGGTGACGATGGTCGTCCTTGGCGGGGTGAACATCCTTGGCGGCTCCGGGACCATCACCGGGGTGGTGATTGCAGCCCTTGTCATGGGACTGGTAACCTTCGGTCTTGGCCTGCTGAATGTGCCGGGCATCGTCATGTCGATCATCATCGGCGCCTTGCTGATCGGGGTGATTGCCCTGCCGCGGCTGTGGAGGATGGCGCGGAAATGATGGAGAAGTATGCCTTCCGCATGATGCTGATGCCGGGAATGGAGGCAGAGTATCGCAAACGGCACGACGAGATCTGGCCGGAACTTGTGGCATTGCTCAAGGAGGCCGGGATCGAGGACTACTCGATCCATCTCGACCCCGGGACGAACGCCCTGTTCGGCGTCCTGTGGCGAAGGGAGGATCACCGCATGGCGGAACTGCCCTCCCATCCGGTGATGCAGCGCTGGTGGGCGCATATGGCGGATCTCATGGCCACCCATCCCGATAACGAACCAGTTGCGGTGCCCCTGGTGCCGATGTTCCACCTCCCCTGATCCATCATGGACCCTCGCCACATCGCCGTCATCGACATCGGCAAGACCAACGCGAAGCTGGCGCTGGTCGATGCAAGGACGCTGGCCGAGCTGGCGGTGGTCACACGGCAGAACACGGTGTTGCCCGGGCCGCCCTGGCCACATTTCGACCTGGAGGGTCATTGGGATTTCTTCCTTCTCAACCTCGCCGCTTTCCACGAAACGCATGGCATCGATGCCATTTCGGTGACAACGCATGGCGCCTCGGGCGTCCTGCTCGATGCCCGGGGCGAGCTTGCCGCACCGATGCTCGACTATGAACACGACGGTCCTGACAGGCTCGCGGAAGCCTACAATGGGATCCGGCCGACTTTCGACGAGACGGGCTCTCCGCGCCTGCCGATGGGCCTCAATCTCGGGGCGCAGCTTCACTGGCAATTCGCCACACAGCCTGGGCTGCTTGATCGGGTCGCGCATGTCCTGACTTATCCGCAATACTGGGGCTGGCGGCTGACAGGCGAGATGGCCAGCGATGTCACCTCGCTCGGGTGCCACACCGACCTGTGGAACCCCTGGCAGGGCGAATTCTCGCCACTGGTCAACCGGCTCGGGCTTGCAGGGAGGATCGCGCCCGCGATGAGGTCGAACCATGTTCTCGGCCGGGTCAGGGCCGACGTGGCCCGGGCGACAGGGCTGTCACAGGATACGCCGGTCGCGGTTGGCATCCACGATTCCAACGCCTCGCTATACCCCTATGTCCTGGGGCGTCGCAGCCCCTTCACGGTGGTGTCGACGGGGACCTGGGTCGTGTCGATGGCGGTGGGGGGCGAACGCGTTGCTCTCGACCCGTCCCGCGACACGCTGGTCAATGTCAATGCGTTGGGCCATCCGGTCCCCTCGGCACGGTTCATGGGGGGGCGGGAATTCGATGTCATCCGCGCCGGAAGCGAGGCCATCCCGGACGACACGGACTACGCATCGGTGCTGCGCGAGGGCCTGAAGCTTCTGCCCGCAGTCGAACCTGGATCGGGCCCCTTCCCAGACTGCAAGATGCGCTGGACGGCCAATCCAGGCACGGAAGGACAGCGCCTTGTTGCGCTCTCATTCTACCTGGCCCTGATGACGCAGGTTTCGCTGGATCTGATCGGCGCGCGTGGACCGGTCATCGTCGAGGGTCCCTTCGCCCGCAATCCGCACTATCTGCACATGCTCGCGGCCACCTGTCCGGACGGGGTGGAGATCGCGACATCCTCCACCGGAACCTCGGCAGGTGCCGCAATGCTTTGCATTGACGCAGCCCCCTCCCCTTCGACGCGCAAGATCGAGAGGCCCGCAGACCAGCCGATGCTGGCAGACTACGCTGCCCGGTGGCGTGGAATTGTAGACCAGACGGTCCGTTGAACCAGAGACGGCCGCAGCCATCCGGCACGAGGGCCTAACGTCTGCTCCGGTTGTCCATGAGACCTGGTCCCGTGGCGTTTGAGGTGCCAAGGCCCGGCCTTTTCGGGCCAGTTCCCCAGCCGCGGCCATTTCGACACGGTCCGGCCAATCACAAATGGGGAATGTTCTCGCGCAGGATGATCCGCGGTTCGATGTAGCGGGGCGCCAGCAGCGGCGAGTTGACCGCGATCGACCCGAGCAGCCGGATCACCGACTGCTCCCCCACAAGGCGCGCATTCTGGTCGATGACGACGTCGATAAGGTCCTCGACCAGCCACAAGCGCGCGTTTTCGGTGAGGTCGTGCATGATCACGAAAGGCCGGCGGACTGGTGCGCGCGCCCGGATTGCATCGGCGATTCCGGCCCGTCCGGCGCCAACGCAATAGACCCCGATCAGGTCAGGCGCCGTACGCATCAGCTTGAGCATACCCTGCCGCGAGAGGTCACTATCCTCTCCCGTCTCGACGGCAGGCAGGATAGTGAGCTGGGGAAACTGCTCCTGGATGAGGGCGCGGAAGCTGAACTCGCGTTCGCGGTGGCCGTGGAAGGCACGTGAACCAAGAAACAGCCCGACTGTCCCCTGCGCCGCACAGGCCAGCCGCCCCATGAGCAAGGCTGCCGTCCGCCCGGCGACAAGGTTGTCGACGCCGACATAGGCGGCGCGCGGGGTCGCGGGCACGTCCGAGGCGATGGTGACGACCCGCACCCCGGCCTCGCTCAGCTCACGGATGGCGTGCCGCGTCCTGGGATGGTCGATGGTGACGAGACCAACGCCGCTCGTCGAAAGGGAAATGCGCTCAAGCGCCGGCAGCAGCGAATCCGGCCCGATGCCGTCAAGCGGCGTCACCTTGCACGACGCCACCAGCGGCAGCGATCCTGCGGTTGCCTCGATGCCATCGACCAACTCGCGCATGAAGCCGTTCCGGACGAAGGGGATCAGGAACTCGAGATGCGCCGGCCGCGAGGGCATCGACACCGTGCCCTCGCTTGGCAGGTAGCCAAGTTCCTTCGCCGCCTGGAACACGCGCTGCCGGTTGGCAGGGCTGACCCCGGCCCGGCGGTTCAGAACACGATCCACGGTTGCGGTCGAGACCATCGCCTTGCGCGCGATGTCGGAAATCGTGCTGCGGCTCATGCGGCGCTCCCCGCCTGGTTCGGCGCTGATGGATCTGCGCAGAATTACATCAGGCTGGACCTCCTTCGCAATCGGCTCAGCGGTTTTTCTGCAATTGCACAATGGGTTAGCGGAACGATTTCGGGGGCGCAGCTGATGTGATCTGATGTGATCTGCCGTTGTTGCCGCCCCCGGAATCCCGAAACTGAGGCAAAAGCGATGTGGCAGACTATGAATATCGACTCGTCCGGACCCCATGTGTCCCTTGTGCCTCCACGAGACTACTCCCTGACCGGAGAGTCCGCCCGACATGCCGTCGAGGCCGGCCTTGCGGCCGCCGAGTGGTATCATACGGACGTTTCCCGCAAGGACATGAAGGCGCTGATGCAGCGAACCGACAGCCCGGCCATCCGCGACACGATTCTGTGGATTGCCCTGCACATCGTGTTCGCCGCGGGCGGCATCTGGTTCTGGGGCACGTGGTGGGCGGTGCCGTTCTGGCTGGCCTATGGCGTCGTCTACGGCTCGGCCTGCGATTCCCGCTGGCATGAATGCGGCCATGGGACCGCCTTCCGCACCGGCTGGATGAACGATGTCGTCTATCACATCGCCTCGTTCCAGGTGATGCGCAACCCGATCAACTGGCGCTGGAGCCATGCGCGACATCATACGGACACGATCATCGTCGGCCGCGACGCCGAGATCGCCTGGATGCATCCGATCAGCCTGATGCTGAAGGCGCTGGCCTATGTCGGGGTCGTCGACGCGTGGAAGTCGCTCGTCGGGATCGCGAGGAATGCGTTAGGCACCCTGTCACCGGATGAGAAGGATTACATCCCTGCCTCGGAATGGCCGAAGGCGATCTTCTGGGCACGCGTCCATATGGCGATCTATGCGGCTACGCTCTCCGTGACCTTGTGGATGCTTGCGGCCGGAATGGGCTGGAAGTCGACAATCCCGCTCCTGCTGATTGGTCTGCCCCGGCTGTACGGCTGCTGGCACATGGTGATGACCGGCCTCCTGCAGCATGGCGGTCTGGCCGAAGACGTGCTCGACCACCGCCTGAATTCGCGCACTGTCTACATGAACCCGATCAGCCGGTGGATCTACTGGAACATGAACTACCACGTGGAGCATCACATGTTCCCGATGGTGCCCTACCACGCCCTGCCCCGGCTGCATGAACTCATCAAGCATGACCTGCCGGTGCCCAACCCCTCGATCGCCCAGGCCTATGCCGAGATGTTCCGGGCAATCCTGCGGCAAAGGCATGAGGTCGGATACTACCTGCGCCGCGAGCTTCCTTTGACGGCGCGGCCCTACAAGGACGTCCTGCACCAGACGGTGCCGGAACGCAGCGTGTAGCGGGATGATGGTCACGGGGTTTCCTCACGGAGCGACGGCATGACATCGAGCGGGTCCGCGGCGACCATCACAAGACGGCTGCCTACGGTTGCTGACCTGCGCGCCCTCAAGGGAAAGCGCCAGCTGACCATGCTGCGCTACTTTTCGATCGACGAGGCCGCCGCGGCCGAGCAGGCCGGCATAGACATCGCCTCGGTCCCGCCCGAGGTGCTGTTCCACCCCGACTATCGCCGGGTCGCGCCCTCGATCTTCTCGATGACCGGCAAGACCCACCTTGAGGCGGGCACGCCGGACGACTACCTGCGCTGGTGCGGAGATGCGGTGAACCGGGGAGCCGACGCGGTCTATTGCTCGGGCTCGCTCAAGACGGTCGAGTACCTTGCCCGCGAACATATCCCCGTGGTCGGCCATGTCGGGCTGGTGCCCTCGCGCGCCACCTGGACCGGCGGCTTCCGCGCCGTGGGCAAGACCGCCGACGCGGCGCTGCGCCTGTATGACGAGGTGCGCGCCTACGAGGAAGCCGGCGCTTTCGCCGTCGAGATCGAAGTGGTGCCGCCTGAGGTCGCGAGCGAGATCAGCAAGCGGGTGAACATCCTCCTTTGGTCAATGGGCGCAGGCGCGGGCTGCGACGCGCAATATCTCTTCGCCAATGACATTCTTGGCTATTCCGACGGACGGATTCCCCGTCATTCCAAGGTCTACCGCGACTTCCGTGCCGAATACGCCCGGCTCCAGGCCGCACGGGTCGCAGCGTTCCGTGAATTCATAGCCGACGTGGAAACCGGGGCCTACCCTGAGGACCGGCATCTGGTTGCCATGGCGGAGGGAGAGTTCGAGCAGTTCATCAACGCTCTGGAAAAGGGGGACGAGGGGCGGGGCTAGGCCCCGGGGCAAGTCTGGCGCTGGCGAGGAGGGCCGGCGCAACGGACCGACCGGGCGGCAAACCCGGATCACGCGGCGCCGTCATGGCGCCCGCAGACATCGACACAAGGGAGGAGACAACGATGCTGAGACGTACGTTCCTATGCGCGACGGCAGTGCTCGCGCTGAGCGCCGGCACCGCGCTGGCCGAGGGCAAGACCTTTTACTGGATCTCGCATGGCGGACCCGCCGACCCGGTCTGGACCTATTTCCTGCAGGGCGCCGAAGCCTGGGCCAAGGAAACGGGCAATACTGTCAACACCTCGTTCCACTCGGGCGACGTTCCGAGCCAGCAGGAAGCCGTGCGCGCCGCCATCGCGGCGGGTGCCTCCGGCATCTGCTCGACCAGCCCTGACCCGGGCTCGATGGTCGATGTGGTCAAGGAAGCCCGCGCCGCGGGGATCCCGATCGTGAACTTCAACACGCCGGACCCGCAGGCAGACTGGAACGCTTATGTGGGCGGCGACCTGATCCATGTCGGCCAGACCTGGGCGCAATACCTCGTCGACAAGGGGCTGGTGAAGTCGGGCGATTTCGTCTGGATGCCGGTCGAGGTCCCAGGCGCGTCCTATGGCGTGGAAGAGGAGAAGGGCATCAAGTCGGTGTTCGAACCGCTCGGGATCACTTGGGAGGTCACGGACGCCACGCTTGATCAGGCCGAGGTCATCAACCGGATGACCGACTACGTCACGGCGAACCGCGACAAGATCAAGGCGATGATCGGCCTTGGCGACATGGTGACGGGCTCGGTCAAGCGGGTCTGGGACCAAGCGGGGCTGAAGGCCGGCGACATCCCTGTCGTCGGCTGGGGCAACTCGCTCGACACCACGCAGGAGGTGATGGACGGCTACGTCGCCGCCGGCATGTGGCAAGACCCGCAGGCCACCTCCTACATGTGCCTCTCTGCGCTCTTGATGGAGACGAACGGCATCCCGATCGGCTTCGATATCATCACCGGCGCGCTCTACGAGAAGGACACGGCCCCGGTCTATCACAAGATCATGGGCGGCAAGTAACTCCCTACCTTCCGTCCGCGGTGTCCCTGCACCGCGGACGGACCTTTCCCTGTTAGGATAGATCGGGATGACCGAACCCAGCCCCCCAAATGCACCACCCCACCCCCCCCCCGCTGCGGGGGGGACGC
>JAYRKT010000108.1:0-1719 GCA_041905595.1 Rhodobacter sp. | reverse complement strand
CTGCGTTCCTGGGCAAAGGCCGCTGCCGCAGCCACAGCCTCGGCCGAAAGCGGCTTGGAACGGGTCGCGATCAGCCGGGTCCGAATGACCAGAAGCCGGGCAAATTCCGCCCGCACAAAGCTGTTCAGTGCTATCGCCTCAGCCGCGTTTTCCGTCTTGTCGAGGCGCGACATGGCCTCTTCGAGCCGAGCCATCGCCAATCCCATGTCCTGTCCGGCTTCGTCGGCATATTGCGCAACGGCACCGCCGATCATCGCCTTTTCGGCATTCGCCAGATAGGAGGGCTCAATGGAGCCGATCTGGTCTGCCGCCCCGAGCTTTGCCATGTATTCGCGGTATTTGGCGGGAATGACTTGGACGTATTTCCGGGTTTCCGCGAAGGGCGGCACGCCGCCATGCTTGCGGACATTGCCCGCCCCCGCGTTGTAGGCGGCCAGTGCTAGGATCATGTCGCCGTCAAAGGCATTGAGTTGCTGCGCCAGATAGCGCGCGCCGCCCTCTGCCTGAACGGAGGGGTCTGAGCGATAGGTGGACCGGATGCCCAGGTCGCCGGCGGTATCAGGCATGATCTGGGTCAGCCCATAAGCCCCGACCGGCGATTGCGCATGGGGGTTGAAGCGGCTTTCCTGCCAGATCATCGCCTGCACCCAGCACCGCCACTGGATCAGCGACAGGCCCGCTTTCTGAAGATGATGCGTGTCCCTGGCCGCGCGGATGATGATCTGTTCGACATTTTCCCGGCCCTCGCCAAAAAGCTGCTCAGCCGCCGCGCTGTTGTCGGCGGCATAGACCGCCTGCTTTCCATCCCCCGCCGCTTCAAGGTCCGAGATCATGGCGGCGGCCCCTGTGCCGCCACCCGGGAGGGTCATTGCGCCCGACACATCGCCCAGGGCTTTGAGTTGCTGGCGATCTGCCTCAAGCCTTTTGCGCGCTTCCTCTGCCTTCTGCCGTTGCAGGGCCAAGTCAGCTTCCAGATGCGCGGTAATCTCCGCTTCCTTGGCGTTCTTGAGCGGGTCCACGACCGGAACACCTTGCGCCAGCGACGTACTGGACAGCATCAGCGCCACCAGCGGCACCGCTGCCGCCAATGGCCAAGGGAACAGCCGGTCAGGGCTGCGCATAAGGACCGTCCTCGACCGCGTTTTCATAAAAGCCGACCTTGCGAACGGCATCCTGCCGCGCCTCGCCCCACAGATCAGGCAGGGGGCGAAGATCGCAGGTCAGATCGCCGCGCGCGGTGAAGCATTTGCTTTTGGTGGGCTGTGACTGCGTGCCTGCGCAGGCCGACAGGACAAGGGACGCAAACAGCATGAGCACGACAGGTTTACGCATCATCAAATCCTTTCCAGAAATCAGGCCGGGTCCGGTAATCCGCCCCCACAAGGGCCTCACCGGCCTTCATGCCCCCGAGGATGGTCAGGAGCGGGCCGAGGGCTGAAAGATCGGTGTCGATCACATGCGAGCCGTCATCGGACCGCAGCAGGGCCACGCGCGAGCCGGGGTTCACCCCCATGAGGATTTCCAGCTCTTTTTGGTTGAGGCTGAGGCCGTCATAATCGCTGACGCTGGCTTCCTTGTTCGGGAGCAGCATTTTCGTGGGCAGGGCTTGCAGCAGCGTGCGCCCATGCGCCGAGGCGTTCAGTTGGTGCGCAAACTGCGTCATCATCACGACAACGGTGTTTTGCTTGCGCGCCGTGACGAGCCAGTTCTCGATGCGGC
>JAYRKT010000107.1:0-1723 GCA_041905595.1 Rhodobacter sp. | reverse complement strand
GCAACCAACCATGCCAGCCGTCAGGCAAGCCATCCTCGACGCCTTCGTGAGACCGCCACCAATGCGCTGCCCTCATTGTGAAAGGCTCATCGCAGAACGCCCAAAGGAAAATCTGCCAAAGTAGTGCCGGGTTCAGGACTCATTGAGTTTCACAGCCAGAACATGACGGTTGCTGCGGGGGACACGGCGGAGAGGAAGACCTTCGGGCTCCTGTCGTAGCGCGTTGCTACGCGTCGCCTGTCCTTCAGGCGCCCGAACATGATCTCGATCCTGTTTCGCCGTTTGTAGCGGCGCTTGTCGTGCTTCACGGGTCTGCCGCGCGACTTCCTGCCCGGGATGCATGGCCTTATTCCCCTGTATTGCAATGCTTCTTTGAACCAGTCGGCATCATGGCCGCGGTCGGCCAGCAGCCATTCCGCCTTCGGCAAGCTGCCCAGCAGGGCTGCAGCGCCGGTATAGTCGCTGACCTGGCCTGCGGTCATGAAGAAGCGGATCGGGCGCCCATCGGCATCGGCGACGGCGCGCAACTTGGTGTTCATGCCGCCCTTCGTCCGACCGATCAGACGGCCCCTTTGGTCGCCGAGTCCCCCTTTTTCGATCGCAGGCTGGTCGCCGTGCGGTGCTCCTCCAAGTATGCCGCGTCGATCATCACGGTCTGGACTGGGCGGTTCCCGACTTCAGCACCTTGAGCTGGCGTCAGAAGACCCTGGCGGCGAGCATCCCCTCTCGTGGCTCGGAGGGTCCCGTGCACCTTCCGATCGACAGCACCGGCATCAAGGCCGAAGGGGAAGGCGAGTGGAACGCCCGCAAGCATGGCGGCACGAAACACCGGCCATGGCGCAAGATCCACCTCGGTGTCGACGAACAGACGCGGGAAATCCGGGCCATCGAGGTCACCGGAAGCAGTGTCGGCGATGCGCCGATGCTGCCCGAGTTGCTGAGCCAGATCCCCGCCGGCGTGGAGATCGGATCGGTCACCGCGGACGGCGCCCATGATGCGCGCCAGTGCCACGACGCCGTCGCGAACTGCGGCGCGCAGGCGGTCATCCCGCCGCGCAAGAACGCCAAGCCCTGGAGGCCTTCGACCACAGGAGCCATCGCCCGGAACGAGGCGCTGCGCGCTTCGAGATATCTCGGCCGCGCCATCTGGCGAAAATGGACCGGCCATCCCCGCCGAAGCCGCGCCGAGGCAAGGACGAATTGCGTGAAGCTGCTGGGTCAGAGCCTGATGGCGCGCGACTTCGACCGCCAGGTTGCCGAACTCCAGGTCCGCGCCGCCGTCCCGAACGGCTACACCGCGCCCGGCATACCTGTCACGAGACCCGCAGGACAAGTCCGTCCAAGGAAAGGGGACCTCCAGGCTTCACGCCTTTTGCGAAACAAGGCCCAATCCAATCCGGCATAGTGCTTCATGCTGCGCTTCCTTCCCTGATGCTTGTGGCTGCTTCACACAGATCACGTTCTACCATCAGCTCGAAGCGCAGCACCTCATGACGTCCCGGACAGGAAGTGGGCCGCAAACCGGATACCCCATCTGAGCCTAGGGTGCCGCGCGCCGCAGTTCTGCCAGCGACTGCCGCAGCGGCAGGTCCGAGATCTGCATGGGCCCGGAAAACGGCACGTTCATGTCCAGCACCAGATACAGCGATCCCGCGATCAGCGCCGCCGCCGACACGAAGGTCAGGTCGATGACCGCGTTCCGGGGCGCGCGATAGCCGAAGCT
>JAYRKT010000106.1:0-1726 GCA_041905595.1 Rhodobacter sp. | reverse complement strand
GCTCATGAACCGCTTCAATGCCCTCGGCACCGCCGAGATCGAGCGCGTCGCCTGAAGCCGCTGGGGTAAGGGGCACTCACTCCCGAAGCGGGAGTTCTGCAACATGTGTAACCGCCCCAAGCGCAAGAGGAGTTTTGAAGCTGATCCCGGCGCGTTGTCGGGTGCTGACATGTGTCCGGCCTCATGATGCGGCGCGATCCATGCCGCAGGGCCCGTATGGTGTTCGCGGATCAGGCTCCACATCAACGCCGCGTGCTCGGTGGCACTTTGTTGCAGGCTGGTTCCCCTGATCCCGTCTCACGACCGTTGCGCCAAACGTCTCCTTGCCCTTCTTACGCTCCGACGTCCTCGCGACTGACGCTCGGCTTACGCCGTCGCAGCCGGAGCTCGATAGTCTTGGCCCTTTGCCATCAGGGCCCAGACAATGCGTGCCATCTTGTTGGCCAGTGCGACGCGCACCAGCATCGGAGGCTTGCGCGACAGCATCCCCGCCAGCCAGGTGCCCGGCCGCGCCGCGGCATGGACGTGGCGCTTGATGATGACGCTGTTGGCGCCAAGGATCAGCAGGCGTCGCAGGGATCGTTCGCCCATTCTGGTCGTCGCTCCGAGACGCTGCTTGCCGCCGGTCGAATGCTGCCGGGGCACCAGACCCAGCCAGGCGGCAAAGTCGCGTGCCTTGCGGAAGGTCTCGGGTGGCGGAGCCAGAACCGCAATGGCCGTGGCAATCAGCGGCCCGATGCCCGGCACCGTCATCAGCCGCCGGGCGACGTCATTCTCCTTGGCGCGACGGGCGATCTCCGCATCGAGCTTCCTGATCTCTGCCTCCAGATGCGTGAGCACCGCGATCAAAGCCTTCAGCGTGGGAATGGCACCGGCAGGCAGATCACTTTCTGGATCTTCCACGATCGCGATCAGCCGCGAGGCATTGGCCGCCCCCTGCGGAACAATCTGACCGAACTCGGTCAGATGGCCGCGTAATGCGTTGATCGCCTGCGTGCGCTGCCGGATCAGCAACTCGCGCACGCGAAAGACCATTGCCGCGCCTTGGGTCTCTTCGCCCTTCACTGGAACAAAGCGCATCGTGGGCCGCATCGCCGCCTCGCAGATGGCCTCGGCGTCCGCCATGTCGTTCTTCTGCCGCTTGACGAATGGCTTCACATAGGCAGGCGGGATCAACCGCACATCATGGCCCAGCTTGCCGATCTCACGGCCCCAGAAGTGGGCACCGCCACAGGCTTCCATCGCCACGACGCACGACGGCAGCTGGCTGAAAAACTCCAGCATCTGCGCTCGCCGTATCTTTTTGCGCAGAACCGTCCGTCCTGTGCCGTCGGCTCCATGCACCTGGAACACATTCTTCGCCAGATCGAGCCCGACCGTGATAATCTCCGACATGACCGCTCCCCTTGTGGATCGTTGCAGACCCACCTTGGCACATCAGATGCCGTCGGGGGGCGGTCACATCATCAACGCCCATGGCACTTTTCGAGATTGTCACCATGACCGACGACAGCGGCATGAGCCGCGTCGTGACCGATGACCTGGCCGCATGGGTCGAGGACATGGGGACCGAGATCACCGGGACCGAGACCCGCACCCGCCTGCGCCCCGAATTGCAGGGCCAGCCGAAGATCGCGGGCTTTGTCGGTCCCTGCTGGGGCGGCCTGTCCAAGACCGGCGAACCCATCATCCGCTACGAAGATCGCGGCACCTATGCCGCCTTGAG
>JAYRKT010000016.1:73587-87969 GCA_041905595.1 Rhodobacter sp. | reverse complement strand
TTGCCGGCATGAAGGACAGCAAGGTCATCGTCGCCATCAACAAGGACGAAGAGGCCCCGATCTTCCAGGTCGCCGACTACGGCCTCGTCGGAGACCTCTTCTCCGTCGTCCCGGAACTGATCGATAAGCTCTGAAGGAAGCACCCAGATGACCTATACCGCACCGCTGCAGGACATGACCTTCATCCTCGAGGAGCTTTGCGGACTGTCCGGGCTGTCCGAACTCCCGGGGCTCGAGGACGCCACGCCCGACATGGTCCAGGCCATCCTCGAGGAAGCCGCCCGCTTCGCCGGCGAGGTGATCGGCCCGCTGAACAGTATAGGCGACAAGGCCGGCCTGGGGTTTGACGATGGCGCAGTGACCACGCCCGATGGGTGGCGCACGGCCTACACGCAACTGGTCGAGATGGGCTGGAATTGCCCGACCGCGGCCGCGGAGTTCGGCGGCATGGGCCTGCCCGCAACGGTGAACGCCTGCATCCAGGAGATGTTCAACGGGGCCAATACCGCCTTCCAGCTTTGCTCGCTGCTGACTCAAGGCGCGGTCGAGGCGATCGCGCATTATGCCTCGGACGAGATCAAGGCCACCTACCTGGCGCATCTCGTCTCCGGGCACTGGACTGGCACGATGAACCTGACCGAACCGCAGGCCGGATCGGATCTGGCCGCGATCCGGTCGAAGGCGGAGCCGGAGGGCGATCACTACCGCATCTCGGGGCAGAAGATCTTCATCACCTATGGCGAGCATGACATGGCCGAGAACATCGTCCATCTGGTGCTGGCCCGCCTGCCGGACGCCCCGGCCGGGGTGAAGGGCATCTCGCTCTTCGTCGTGCCCAAGTTCCTGGTGAATGCCGACGGATCGCTTGGTTCGCGCAACGACGTGCGCTGCGTGTCGATCGAGCACAAGCTCGGCATCCATGCCAGCCCGACCTGCACGCTGGCCTTCGGCGACACTGGTGGCGCCGTCGGCTATCTCGTCGGCGAGCCGAACCTTGGCCTGCAATACATGTTCGCCATGATGAACAGCGCCCGGCTTGGCGTCGGGCTGCAGGGGATCGGCATTGCCGAACTCGCCGGGCAGAAGGCCGTCGCCTATGCCGCCGAGCGCAAGCAGGGCGGGCAGGCGGGCAGCGCCGGATCGGTCACCATCATCAACCATCCCGACGTGCGCCGGATGCTGGGCCTCATCAAGGCGCGCACCTTTGCCGCGCGGGTGCTGGCTTATCGCGCCGCCGCCGCGCAGGACGTAGCGGGCCGCAGCCTCGATACCGAACGCGCCGCCGCCGCGCAGCGCCGGCTCGACCTTCTGATCCCGGTGGTCAAGGGCTGGTCGACCGAGATGGGCAATGTCTCGGCCAGCCTTGGCGTGCAGGTCCATGGAGGCATGGGCTTCATCGAGGAAACCGGCGCGGCGCAGATGCTGCGCGACGCCCGGATCACCACGATCTACGAAGGCACCACTGGCATCCAGTCGCTGGATCTCATCGGCCGCAAGCTGATCCGCGATCAGGGACAGGCGATGACCGAGCTACTGACCGACATGCAGGCGACCGCCGACCGTCTGGCGGGAGCAAAGATCGAGGGAGCCAGTCAGGCCCGCCTGCAGGCGATGCTGGCCGAGGCGGTCGCATCGCTGCGCGAGGCAACCGACTGGGTCCTTGCCAGCGCACAGCGTGACGGGCGGCTGCCGCAGGCTTCGGCCACGGCGATGCTCGACCTTTGCGGCAACTGCCTGGGTGCCTGGGCGATGGCCGATGCGGCAATCGCGGCGTCCGGCCGGCTGGCCTCGGGGCAGGGGGCAGATCATGCGGCCTCGCTGCTGCGGCTGGCCGACTTCTACGCGCAGCAGGTCTTCCCCCAGGCGAGGGCCGCGCGGGCCCAGGTTCTGGGCGGCGCCGAGGCGGTGCTTGCACTGACTCCAGCCGACCTGGGGGCCGTGGCCTGATGCCCGGCCGTCCCGTGCCATGAAGTAACCGAGCCTGCGTGTGGTGGGGAAAGCCCCGGAGGATTGCAGCTTCAACTGCCCGGATTTGGAACGCTGATCGGTGAGGAGCCTCGCATGAACGAGCTGAACGGATATGACATCGAGGATCTCGAACCGGGAATGACTGCCCGTTTCGCCAAGACGATCACCGAGGCGGACATTGTGCTGTTCGCCGGGGTGTCGGGCGACAACAATGCCATGCACATCAACGAGGACTTCGCTGCGGCCACGCCGTTCGGCGGCCGGATTGCCCATGGCTTTCTGACCGCGAGCACGATTTCGGCGGCAATCGCCACCCGGATGCCTGGCCCGGGCACCGTCTATGTTGCTCAGGAGATGCGTTTTGTCGGCCCCGTGCGGCCTGGTGACACGGTAACCGCCGAAGTGACCGTTAAGGAGGTGCTGCGCGATCGCAACCGTGTCATTCTCACGACGACCTGCCATGTCGGGGACCGGATGGTCGTCGACGGGCAGGCAACCGTACGGACCACATCGAGGGCCCGGCGGCAGGCAGCCGAGTGAGGAGGACATGGCGATGGAAACCGGCGAACTGATGGCGCAGTGGAGCGAATTCGGACAGTTGGTTTCCAGGTTGCAGGCAGCGATGCAGCGCAGCCAAGCGGTCGTGAATGACAAGGTCACCGACCAGGAATTCTCGATCGTCGACGCGCGCAGCGTCTGGGAGGCCTACCTGAAGGTGCTTCCGACCTTCTTCGACCAGCCGGTTGAGACGGCTCAACGGATGCAGAAGTTCTGTTTCGACTGGTCCAAGGCATGGCAGGACGCCTGGCTAGGCGACCGTGAAGAGGGGCTGGGCGCCTCTGACAAGCGGTTCCGCGACCGACGCTGGCAGCGCGACCCCTTCGTGCGCGGCCTGCGCGACGGACATATCGCGATGGAGCGAGCGACCGAAGATCTTCTGGCGCTCTTGCCAGAGGGAACGAAGGAAAGCCTGAGGGTAAAGTTCTACACCCGCCAGCTTCTGAGCGCGCTTGCGCCGACAAACTATCTTGCCACCAATCCGGTGGTCCGCGACGAGTTCACCCAGACCCAGGGTCGCAGCCTGCTCGACGGGTTGCGCAATCTTGTCGATGACATCGAGCGCGGTGACGGTCGCCTCGATATCTCGACCAACGATCCGGCAGCTTTCGTCGTCGGCAAGGATCTGGCTGTCACGCCCGGCAAGGTCGTGTTCCAGAACGAACTGATGCAGCTGATCCACTACGCGCCGCTGACCGAAAAACAGAGGAAGCGGCCGCTGCTGTTCGTGCCGCCCTGGATCAACAAGTATTACATCTTTGACCTGCGCCCCGACAATTCCATGGTGCGCTTCATGCTGGAGCAGGGACACTCGGTGTTCCTGATTTCCTGGGTCAATCCGACCAAGGAGCATGCTGCTCTGAGCTTCGAGGATTACATGAAGCTCGGACCGCTCGCGGCGCTTGATGCGATGCAGACCGCGACGGGGGAGAAGAAGTTCGACATCCTTGGTTTCTGCATCGGCGGGATCCTCGTCACCGCCACGCTCGCCTTCCTGGCCGCGCGCGGCGACAAGCGGATCGTCACGGCAACGACACTGGCCACCATGGTCGACTTCACCGATGTGGGCGAAGTGGGGGTCTTCATCGACCGCGACCGGCTCGAGGTGCTGCGCAAGCACATGGAGACGAAGGGCTATCTCGAGAACCATCACTTGCAGGACATGTTCTCGATGATCCGCGAGAACGACCTCGTCTGGTCGTTCCATGTCATGAACTACCTGATGGGCAAGAAGCCCCCAGCCTTCGACCTGCTGTTCTGGAATGCCGACAGCACCCGCCTGCCGGCCGCCATGTTGCTGTGGTATCTGGAAAAGATCTACATCGAGAACGGGTTGCGCAAGCCGGGCCATCTGACGCTGGACGGAACGCCCATCGACCTGTCGAAGATCACTGTGCCCTTCTTCGTGCTGGCCACGAAAGAGGATCATATTGCGCCGTGGCGGTCGATCTATCCGACAACCCGCCTTCTGGGCGGGAACGTGAAGTTCGTGCTGGGCGGGTCGGGTCATATCGCGGGCGTGATCAACCCGCCGGCCAAGCGGCCGAAATATGGCTACTGGGAGCGGGACGATTACCCCGAGAAGCCCGAGGAATGGCTGGCGGGTGCTACCGCCAAGCAAGGGTCGTGGTGGCCGGCCTGGGCGGAGTGGATCGACTCGCATGACAGCGCGGCGCGGGTCCCCGCGCGGATCCCGGGGGCAGGAGGACTGCCAGCGATCGAGGATGCGCCGGGCAGTTACGTTTTGAAGAAATAGGCCCCGGATGGTGGTGCAGCAGGAACCCCTGCGACTGGCTCCGCGGCCCGGCTTGCGCCTTCGCGATGCGAAGGCGCCGGAAGACAGCAGGAGTCCTGAGATGAAGACCAGTATCTACGATTATGCGCTGGACCAGAATGCGGCCAACTATGCGCCGCTTACCCCGGTCAGTTTCATGGCGCGAACGGCCGGCGTTTATCCTAACCGGACCGCCGTCGTTTATAATGACCTCCGCCGATCCTGGGCTGAAACCTATGACCGGTGCCGGCGGATCGCCAGCGCATTGACCCGGCGTGGCATCGGCGCCGGAGATACGGTTTCCATCATCGCCGCCAACATTCCCGAGATCTACGAAGCGCATTTCGCTGTGCCGATGTCGAAAGCGGTGCTGAATACGATCAACACCCGCCTTGATGCCGAGGCGATTGCCTTCATCCTAAACCACGCCGAGGCGAAGGTCTTCCTTGTCGATCCGGAGTTTTCGGAGGTTGCGGATCGCGCCGTCCACATGACCGGCCGCCGGGATATCCTGGTGGTCGACATCCTCGATCCGAGTTTCGACGGAGGGCGGCGCATTGGTCGGGTCACCTATGACGAGCTTCTGGCCGAGGGCGACCCCGCATTCCAATGGACCCCGCCCGAAAGCGAATGGGATGCGATCAGCCTGAACTATACCTCGGGCACCACGGGCAATCCGAAGGGCGTGGTCTATCACTATCGCGGGGCCTATCTGAATGCGCTGTCGAACATCGCCGCCTGGGAGATGGGCCAGCAGCCGGTCTATCTGTGGACGCTGCCCATGTTCCACTGCAACGGCTGGTGTTTTCCCTGGACGATCGCCGCTGCGGCAGGCACGGTCGTCTGCCTGCGCGCGGTACGCGACGAGGCGATGCTGCGCCTGATGCGGACCGAAAAGGTCACCCATTTCTGCGGGGCGAGCGTCGTGCTGGCGCTGCTCGTCCATGCGCCGGACGAAATGAAGGCCGGGCTGCAGGCCGGGATCAAGGTTCTAACCGGTGGCGCCCCGCCGCCCGCCATCATCATCGAGAAAATGGAAGCACTCGGTTTCGACGTGACCCATGGCTATGGGCTGACAGAGACCTACGGACCGGCGGTGATGTGTTCCTGGCACAGTGAATGGGATGCGCTGCCCCTGGCAGAGCGCGCCCGTCTCAAGGCCCGGCAAGGCGTTCGCAACCTGTCCTGCGAGGGCCTGATGGTGGCCGATCCGCAGACACGGGAGCCGCTGCCCGCTGACGGGGAGACGATGGGCGAGATCTTCATGCGCGGCAATAACGTGATGAAGGGCTATCTGAAGAACCCGACCGCGACGGAAGAGGCGTTTGCCGGCGGCTGGTTCGCCTCAGGCGATCTCGGCGTCATGCATCCTGACGGCTATATCGAGCTCAAGGACCGTTCTAAGGACATCATCATCTCCGGCGGCGAGAACATCTCGTCGATCGAGGTCGAGGATGTGCTCTACAAGCATCCCGACGTGATGGAGGCGGCAGTCGTCGCGCGTCCGCATGAGCGGTGGGGCGAGACGCCCTGTGCCTTCGTGCGGCTGCGTGCGGGGGCCACCGCAACCGAGTCCGAGATCATCGCTTTTTGCCGCCAGCACATGGCGCATTTCAAGGCGCCGAAAACCATCGTCTTCTGTGAACTGCCCAAGACATCGACCGGCAAGATCCAGAAATTCATGCTGCGCGACCGCGCGCGCGGCATGGACCTGCAAGGATGAACGATCCGTGCGGGCTCAGGCGACCGAGCCCGCACGCCCAAAGCCGGGGCGGAACAGGAAACGGTACTCTCCACCCACGAGTTCGCCTTTGCCGTTCAGCTTTCGGCAGATGCGCAGCATTCCGTGATTGTCCGTTTCGGTGAAAAGGACCACCGGGCGAAGCGGATCGACCTGCGCGGCTTGGTCGAGCGCGGCCTGAACCAGTGCAAGCGCGACCCCCTGATGCTGCCATTCGGGCAGAACCGATACCGCCAGTTCGTAGCCAGGCTCGTCATCCGCCATCGACGGCAGGAGTTCGACTACACCGATCAAGCGGCGCCCGACCTTCTGACCCAGGATGATCGCTTCGTTGAAGTCGATGTTCTGGCAGCGCTCCAGGATAGGGCCATAGGGGCTTCTGCCGTGAAAACGTTGGTGCCGGTCGGCGACAGGCAGGGTCGCGTAGTGCAGGAAAAGCCGGGTGCCGTCGTTTTCGGACAGCCGGAACACGGGTCCCGGCTTGCGGCGAAACCATTGTCGCACCGCGACCAGGCGATCAGACCAGCCGGACCCCTGTCCGGGTAAAATATCAAACTTCACCATTGTCGCGTACCAGGAAGACATCCGCCGAAGATGGGTCCGGGGGTCGAATCTGCCAATGCTGCATCTGCATTGCTGCCATGCAGCATGAAAAATCAATAAACGAAACCTGCCAATCCTGGGGGTAATGCGTCGTTTCGTTGCGTCACGACATCAGAAGGGAAGCGCCGTAGATGCGCTCTGCCAATGGGATTGAGGCAATTGCCGCCCGCAACTGCCCCAGAAGCGTAGCCTCGGCGCTGTTCTGGCGTTTTCTCGGGTTCCAGGCCAGATGCACATCGATCGCGGCGAGGCCATCGTAGGGCGGCAATGGCCAAAGTTCGCCATTTCTCACGCCTTGCTCGGCAACATGGACCGGCAACGGGCCAATCCCCATGCCGATCCAGATCATCCAGCGGACTTCCTCAAGGTGGACCGAAGTGCCGACGATCCGCTCCTCGAGATTGGCGGCGCGGCGCATTTCGGTGACCGGCTGCAAGGCGTCGCCTACACGATCGGTCTGGAACGAGACGCTCGGCAGGCCTTCCAGGTCGGCAAGCCGCAGCCCGCGTTTGCCGAACAGCGGGTGCGTCGGGCCGCAGAACAGGCCGAAATGCTCGCGATACAGGATTTCGGTCTCCACACCCGGCGGTCTGCTGCTGACAAGGCAAACGGCAAAACTTGACCGGCGGGCCTGGACCGACGCGAGCGCGTCGCGGCTGGCCATGACCTCGATATTGAAGGTCGCAGCTGGATGGGCCCGGTGGAAATCGCTGACGACCCGGTCGTAATGGGGGCTGATGACGTGACTGGCCATCGCGATGGTCACGGGGCCCGAGGCCTGCCCTTCAACCTCTGCCACGGCATCGGTCAGCCGCAGGATTGCCGCGCGAACCTCTTCGGCCTCGATCCGCAACCGCTCCCCTGCCGGTGTCAGCTGAAAATGGCCGGGGCGTCGCTCGATAAGCTGGACCCCCATTCGCCCTTCCAGCCGCTTCAAGGCAGAGGAAACCGAAGGCTGCTTCAGGCTCAGGACCGTGGCTGCGGCGGTGACGGACCCTGCCTCGGCCAGCGCGAGAAAAACGCGCAACAGGTTCCAGTCCAGATCACGCGCCATGCGCTCGGCCGGCGAAAGTCGGGCCATTGGGGCATTGTTCCTGTCAATAATTCACATTCCAATTATCTATTTGATCTATGGGCGCGACCCCGTCCAGTCTTTCGCGCGAAAACGGAGAGTCGCATGAACCAGCTCAGGAACGCCCAGTCGCATCTGTTCTACCAGACCGAACATCCCCGCCCGGTGCTGGACCGCGCCGAAGGCATCTACATGTGGGATACCGAGGGCAACCGCTTCATCGACGGCTCTTCGGGCGCGATGGTCTGCAACATCGGCCATTCCAACCCGCATGTGCTGGACGCGATGCGCAAGCAGATGGACAAGTCGACCTTCGGCTATCGGTTGCACTTCGTTACCGAGCCTTCGGAAAGGCTGGCGGCGAAGATGGTCGACTATGCCTGGCCGGGGATGGACCGGGTCTTCTTCGTCTCGGGTGGGTCCGAGGCGGTCGAGTCGGCGATGAAGCTGGCCCGCCAGTACGCCGTCGCTATTGGGCAGGGCAGCCGGTGGAAGATCATTTCGCGATTCCCGTCCTATCACGGCTGCACGCTCGGGGCGCTGACAGTCAGCGGCTACGACCACCTGACCGACCCGTTCAAGCCGATGATGGTCGAGATGCCCAAGGTCCCCGCGCCGACCGCCTGGCTTGACGGGCTGGACCCCGAGGACCCGGCAACCGGTGAACACTATGCCCACATGCTTGACGCCAAGATCCGCGCGGAAGGGCCGGACAGCGTGCTGGCTTTCATCGTCGAGCCGGTTGGCGGCGCCTCGACCGGCGCGCTCGTGCCGCCCGCCCGCTACATGGAGGCGATCCGCGAGGTGTGCGATCGCCATGGGGTGCTCCTGATCCATGACGAGGTGATGTCGGGCGGCGGGCGGACGGGCAAGCTCTTCGGCGGGCAGAACTGGAAGGGCGCGCCGGATATCCTCGCTGTGTCCAAGGGCTTTGGGGCCGGCTACATGCCCCTTGGTGCGATCGTCGCGCGGGGCGATCTGGTGGACCGCCTGCTCAAGGCGGGCGGCTTCTTGCATGGCTTCACCTATGCCGGCAACCCGCTGGCCTGCGCCGCGGGCCTTGCCGTCATCGAGGAGATCGAGCGGCAGGACATGATGGCGAATGCCGTCCATGTCGGCGGGATGATCAAGTCGCAACTGACCGCCCTGATGGACCGCTATCCCTTTATCGGCGACGTACGCGGCAAGGGGCTCCTGCTGGCGTTTGAACTGGTCAAGGACCGCGAGACGAAAGAGGTGCTGCCGCCTGCGCTGCGCGCCTACGACAGGCTGACCGAGCAGGCATACCAGCGCGGTCTCATTGTCTATCCGCGCCGCACACGCGGGGGCTATGCCGGCGACCATGTGATCGTCGCACCCCCGATGATCACCACCGAGGCGCAGGTGGGCGAGATCATGGAACGGCTGGTCGACGCGCTCGACGCCTTCGCCGCCGAATGCAACCTGCCGGTGTCGGGCAATTGATGTCGAAGATCATCATCACCTGCGCCATCACGGGGTCGATCCACACGCCCTCGATGTCGCCCCATCTGCCGGTGACGGCGGAGGAAATTGCCAGCCAGGCCATCGGCGCCGCCGAGGCCGGCGCCGGCATCCTGCACCTTCACGCGCGCGATCCGGCGAACGGCCACCCCTCGGCCGATCCGGCGCATTGGGGGGCCTTTCTACCGGCGATCCTTGGTGGAACCAATGCGGTCGTGAACATGACCACGGGCGGATCGGCGATCATGACGCTGGAGCAGCGCCTTGCCGCGCCAAAGCAGTTCGCGCCCGAGATGTGCAGCCTCAACATGGGGTCGATGAACTTCGCGCTCTACCCGATGGCCGAAAAGCCACGGCAGTGGAAGTTCGACTGGGAAAAGCCGTTCCTCGAAGGGACGGACGACCTCGTCTTCAAGAACACCCCGCGCGACATCGCCCATGTCCTGCGCGAGATGGGCGACGACCGCGGCGCGCGGTTCGAGTTCGAATGCTACGACATCGGTCACCTGACCATGCTGAAGCATTTCGTCGACCGGGGCGCGGTAAAAGCCCCGTACTTTATCCAGTTCGTCTTTGGCGTGCTGGGCGGCATGGCGCCCGAGCCGGACACGCTGACCCACCTGAAGCGCACCGCCGACCGTCTGTTCGGGTCGGATTACCAGTTCTCGGTGCTTGCAGCAGGTCGGGCACAGATCCCGATGGCAACGATGGCGGCCGCGATGGGCGGGCATGTGCGGGTCGGGCTGGAGGACAACCTCTATCTCGCCAAGGGCCGGCTCGCGGAGTCGAATGCCGAGCAGGTGAAACTGATCCGCGGGATCGTCGAAGGATTGGGGCGCGAGGTCGCGACGCCCTCCGAGGTGCGGGCCATGTTGGGGCTGAAAGGCAGATGATTTCCTATCGTTCCGCTGTTGCCGCAGATGTGCCTGTGATCCGTGATCTGCTGCAGGCGCTTTCCGATCATGATGGCGGCCCCGAGGTGGGCCCTGCAAGCGCGCTTCTGAAGCACGGCTTTGGCGAGAAGACCCTGTTCCGCGCCGTACTGGCCGAAAAGGACGGCGACGCGGTCGGTCTAGTCCTGTTTTATCCCGATTTCTCGACCCTGCGGGGAGAGCCTGGTGTCTATGTGCAGGACCTGTTCGTCGACGAGCGCCTGCGTGGTCAAGGCATCGGGCGGCAGCTTCTGGCGCGGGCACGGTCGCTTGCGGATGCCTGCTGGGGCGCGCGCTATCTGACCCTGTCGGTCGGGCCCGAGAACGCGGCGGCCAAATCCGCCTACGCCAAGCTCGGTTTCAGACCCCGCGGCTACGATTTTCTGATCCTCGACGGAGAGGCGCTCGCTTCGTTGGAGCGGCCATGAAGACCGTCTTCGATCCGGTTCAGCGGCGGCACGACCCGAAATTCTTCCTGTCTTCCGGCGCCGCCCAGCCCTGCCCGGAAAAACCGGCTCGCGTCGAGGCTTTGTTGGCTGGGGCGCGGCGGTTGGGCGGACCGGTGGTGGCGCCGCCCGACAGCGGCATCGACCCAATCCGCGCCGTGCATCCGGACCGTTATCTGACTTTCCTGCAAACGATCTTCACGCGCTGGCAGCGGATCGAGGGCGCCAGCGCCGAGGTCATCCCGAACATCCATCCTGCCGCGCGCAGCGACGGCTATCCGAAATCCGCCGTTGGGCAGGCGGGGTTCCATATGACCGACACCTCCTGCCCGATCGGTGCCGAGACCTGGGCCGCCGCCTATGCCAGCGCACAGACGGCGATCCACGCCGCGGATCTGGTGCTGGGTGGTGAACGCGCGGTCTATGCGTTGTCGCGCCCTCCCGGGCATCACTGCTTTTCCGATCTCGCGGGCGGCTTTTGCTACCTCAACAACTCCGCCATCGCTGCCGAGCGGCTGGTGGCAGCCGGGCGGCGCGTGACGATCCTTGACGTTGACCTGCACCACGGGAACGGCACGCAGGGCGTCTTCTACGATCGGGGCGACGTGCTGACGATCTCGCTCCATGCCCATCCCGAACGGTTCTATCCGTTCTTCTGGGGCTATCCGGAGGAGCGGGGCACGGGTGACGGGGAAGGCGCGAACCTCAACCTCGCGCTGGAGCGTGGCACCGGAGACGAAGGATTTCTGGCCGCGCTGGACCGGGGTCTGGACGCGCTGACACGGCACGGGACCGACACGCTGGTTCTGGCCCTTGGCCTTGACGCCTTCGAGGGCGACCCGTTCGCCGGGTTGAAAGTGACGACGCCCGGTTTCCATCGGATCGGAAAGGCGATTGCCGCACTCAACCTGCCGACAGTGGTCGTGCAGGAGGGCGGCTATCTGTGCCCGGAGCTGGGCGACAACTTGGAAGCGGTGCTGTCCGCATGGTGAGGAGACCGGCATGAAGACCGAAACGCACGAGTTGGAGTCTTCCTCTCCCGGAACCCGCCGCAGGCTGATCTGCCATCGTTATGGCGATGGCAACGGGCCGGTGGTGTACCTTCAGGCCGGTCTGCATGCCGACGAGATGCCGGGCGTCCTTGTCCTTCAGCATCTTCTGCCGCTGCTCGACCGGGCAGAGATGGAAGGGCAGATTCGCGGCGAGGTGAGGGTCGTGCCGATCGCGAACCCGCTCGGCCTGTCGCAGTGGGCGTTCCAGCGGCCGCTTGGCCGGATGGAGGCCGAGACGCTGCACAATTTCAACCGCGGCTACCCCGACCTTGCTTTGCTGGTCGGCGACAAGATCGAGCCGCATCTGACCGATGATCCCGACGCCAACCGCGATGTCATCCGCGCCGCCTTCCGCGAGGCGCTGGCTGCGGAACGCTTACACGCCCGGACCGAGATGATCGAGGAGCAGCTGACCCTCCTCTCCTGGTCGTGCGATGCCGACTATGTGCTGGACCTGCATTGCGATCACTTCGCGGTGTTGCACCTCTACGCCAGCCCGGCCCGCCCTGATGTAACCTCACTGCTCTGCCGGTCGACCGGGGCGAAGCTTGCGCTCATCGAGGCGGTGTCGGGCGGCAACGCCTTCGACGAGGCGAACACCGCCCCCTGGAAGCATCTGAAGGACCGGTTCGGCGATCGGTTCCCGATCCCGTCGCCCTGTTTCTCAACAACGCTCGAATATCGCGGACAGTTTGATGTCGATGACACCACGGCGGCCAGAGACGCCGAGAACCTGATGACCTTCCTTGCAGGAATAGGAGTCGTGACAGGCTGGGCGGCCGTCCCGGCTTACCCGGACGCCATGACCTTGCCGCTTGGGGGGGCAGCGGAGGTTTTTGCGCCACAGGGCGGACTCGTGACCTGGGCCGCGCCTCCGGGTGCGATGGTGGACGAAGGGCAGACCATCGCCCATGTCACCGACCCGCTGACGCGAACCCGGCTGCCCGTTCTGGCCCCCGCCTCGGGCATGGTTTTCCGGCAGGAACTCTGGCGGCCGTGCCTGCGTGGAGCAAGTTTAGCGCATGTTGCAGGAGAAAGGATTGTCAGAACGGGTGTTCTGCTGTCAGACTGAACGAACGTACAACAAGAAGACGACACCAACGGGAGCAACAACAATGAGACGACTCATCGGAACGGCCCTGAGCGGTCTGGTCCTGGCCGCGGCGCTGAGCCTCGGGCAGCCTGCGCTTGCTGACGATACACTCGACCGCGGCGTCGGTTCGGAATGGTCTTCGCTCGACCCGCATGTGAACTTCGATGCGGCGGCTGGCTGGATCCAGATGGACGCCTACGAGGGACTGATCACTTACGATGGCACTGGCAAGGTCATCCCCGGTGCCGCCGAAAGCTGGGATGTAACCGCAGATGGCAAGACCTGGACCTTTCACCTGCGCGAAGGGCTGAAATGGTCGAACGGCGACCCACTGGTCGCCCAGGATTTCGTCAACGGGGTGCTGCGGACCCTCAATCCCGATACAGCTTCGGAAAAGGGCTATTACTTCTACTCGGTGATCCAGGTGAAGGGCGCCAAGGCGATCGCCGATGGCGAGACAAAGGATGCGGCGACGCTCGGTTTCAAGGCGCCGGATGACCGCACCGTCGTCGTCGAACTGGAATCCCCCAACCCGCACATGCTTGACATCATGGGGGGCTTCCAGGTCCCGCCGCTGCACAGCCCAAGCTTTGACGCCAACGGCGCGGCCGTGTTCATTGACCCGACGAAGGTCGTCAGCAACGGCGCCTACGTGATCAAGGAAGTCGTGCCGCAAAGCCATGTGCTGCTTGAGAAGAACCCGAACTACTGGGATGCGGCCAACGTCAAGATTCCCCATGTCCGGTATCTCGTGACCGAGGATGTGAATACAGAACTGAAGCGCTACCAGGCCGGCGAGATCGACATCACCTACGATATTCCGGTGAACCAGATCGAATCGCTCAAGGCCAGCGTGCCGGATGAAGTCTCGATCGGCCCGTCGACCGAGGTGACCTATTACAGCTTCAACCTGCAGCATCCGCCGCTGGACAACATCGATGTGCGCAGGGCGCTTTCGCTCGCTATCGACCGCGAAACTCTTCAAGACAAGATCGTCAAGGGCGGCGCGATCCCAAGTTACTCCTATGCCGGCGGCTTCGATCCCGACTATCACGGGCCGCAGATCGCCGAGGCGACGATGACGCAGGCCGACCGCGACGCAATCGCGAAAGAACTGCTCGCGAAGGCCGGCTACGGGCCCGACAACCCGCTCAAGCTGAAGATCGTGACGACCGTGGCCGAAGACCGTGTCCGTCTGGCGCAGGGCGTGTCGCTGATGTGGAAAAAGACCCTGGGGGTCGAGGCGAGTGTCGACTCAATGGAGCGAAAGGCCTGGCTCGACGCCTTCTATGCGGGCGACTGGGACGTCTTCGGTGACAACCTTGTGGGCGATTTCGCCGGAGCCGAGACATTCCTGGCCTACATGCGCCCCTCGGCGGAGCCCGGATATAACTGGGTGAAACCGGAATACGATGCCGCAATGGATGTGGCGGCGCAGGAGGTCGATCCCGCTGTCCGCAACGAGAAGCTTGCCGTGGCGGAGAAGATCCTGCTCGACGACTCGATCTTTGCGCCCATCGCCATCGAGCCGACCCGGCATATGGTCAGCCCCCATGTGAAGGGCTGGGCAACCTCTGCCGCCGGCTACAACAACTCGCAGTTCCTGTCGCTTGAATGACGGGCCGGGTGCGGGCGTGAAATCGCCCGCACCCCCAGCGCCT
>JAYRKT010000016.1:0-73577 GCA_041905595.1 Rhodobacter sp. | reverse complement strand
CACCCCCCCCCGCCGCAACAACACCCGCGGTTTGCGTGGCGATCTCCGGCGGGGCGGGGGGCGGGCGCCACCCCCCCCCCACCCCGAGCGCCTTGGAGGCTGGATGCTGCGGTTCATAGGCAAACGTCTTTGGGATGGCGGGCTGACGCTGGCGGCGCTGGTCACGCTGACATTCTTCGTGATGCGGCTCGCGCCTGGCGGGCCCTTCTCGAAGTCGCGCAAGATCAGCCCCGAAGTGCTGGCGAATATCCAGAAGACCTATCATCTGGACGAGCCGGTCTGGATGCAGTTCGGTCGCTATGTGAAGGGACTGGCGACATTCGACCTGGGGCCGTCGACCCGCTTCCGCGACTATGACGTGGGCGGAATCATCGCCTCGGGCCTGCCCTGGTCGATCACGATCGGCATCTGGGCGATCGTCGTGGCCTCGCTGGTGGGCATCGCCCTCGGCGTCGCCGGGGCGATGCGGCGCAACAGCCCGACAGACTATGTCGCCGGAATCGTGGGCGTGGTTGGCGTTGCCGTGCCGATCTTCGTCATCGGTCCGCTGATGCAGATCATCTTCGCGCTGTGGCTGGGGTGGCTTCCCGTGGGTGGCATCGATGGCGGCGGGCGCGCGCTGATCCTGCCGGTCCTCGTGCTCGCGCTGCCGAACATCGCCTACATTTCTCGGCTCACGCGATCGTCGATGATCGAGACCCTGCGCGAGAATTATGTCCGCACCGCGCGGGCCAAGGGAATCGGGGCGCGGCGCGTCGTCTGGGGCCATGTGCTGAAGGGCACGCTTCTGCCGGTGATCGCCTATCTCGGCCCGGCGACAGCGGCGATCATCACGGGGTCCATCCTGATCGAGACCATCTTTGCCCTGCCGGGGATCGGGCGGCACTTCGTCGATGCCGCGCTGAACCGCGATTACCCGCTGGTGATGGGGATTACGCTCCTCTACGGCGCGCTTCTGATCGTGCTGAACATCGTCACCGACCTGATCCGCGCCTGGATCGACCCGAGGTTGCGCAATGGCCGCTGAGACAGAAAACCTCTCGACGCTGCAGTTACAGTTCGCGCGTTTCCGCAGGAACCGGCTGGCAATCGCCTCGGTCTGCGTGCTGGCGCTGATCGTGCTGGCCTGTTTCGTTGGCCCCTTCCTGTTCCCGTTCACGGGCGAGGACGCGGATTTCGACTACATCTCGGCGCCGATCGACTTCGCCTCGCCGCACCTGTTCGGGACCGACGATTACGGCCGCGACTTGCTGATCCGCACGCTGGAGGGGGGGCGGGTGTCGCTGACCATCGGCTTTCTCGGGGCGCTCGTCGCGGGCGGGATTGGAGTGCTCTACGGCGCGGTCGCGGGCTTCACGGGGGGGCGGACCGACAGCCTGATGATGCGGATGGTCGAGATCCTCTATGGTTTTCCCTACGTGATCCTCGTGATCCTGCTGAGTCTCCTCTTCGGAGGCGGCAACATCGCGTTGTTCGCGGCGATCGTCTTCACCCTCTGGCTGACCCCGGCCGTCATCGTCCGGTCCCAGGCCGAGGGACTGGCCCGGCGGGAGTTCGTCGAGGCCGCGCGGGCGGGGGGCATGACCTCGGCCGGGATCGTGCTCCGCCACATCGTCCCCAACTGCTTTTCGGTGGTGATCGTCTACGGCAGCTTGCTGGTGCCCGAGGTTATCCTGTCGGAAAGCTTCCTGTCCTTCCTCGGGATCGGCATCAAGGAACCGCAGGCCAGCTGGGGGAACCTGATCCAGACCGGCACTTCTGCGATGGACACCGACTTGCGGCTCTTGCTGCTGCCGGGGGCGTTCCTTGTCGCGGTACTCTTGTGTCTCAACTTCATAGCGGACGGGCTGCGCGATGCCTTCGACCCAAATGACCGCTGACCCGCTTCTGTCAGTCCGCGATCTGCGCGTGACCTTCCGCCTGCCGCAGGCCGAGATTCGCGCGGTGGACGGCGTGAGCTTCGATCTGCACCGGGGCGAGGTCCTGGGCATCGTCGGCGAAAGCGGATCGGGGAAAAGCCAGATCCTGTTCGCGCTGATGGGGCTGCTGGCGGGGAACGGGACCGTTGCAGGACAGGCGTTGTTTGGTGGGCGAAACCTGTTGTCGCTTTCGCCCCGCGACCTCGACACGGTGCGCGGGTCCGAGATGTCGATCGTGTTCCAGGACCCGATGACAGCGCTCAATCCCTTCATGCGGGTCGGCGATCAGCTGGCCGAAGGGCTGATCGCGCATCGCGGCCTTTCGCGTGACGCAGCCTGGAAGGAAGCCGTCGCGATGCTGGACCGGGTCCGCATCCCAGATCCGGCGGCGGGGGCGCGGGCCTACCCGCACCAGTTCTCGGGCGGAATGCGCCAGCGGGTGATGATCGCGATGGCGCTTCTGATGAAGCCCGCGATCCTTCTGGCTGACGAGCCCACGACCGCGCTCGACGTCACCATCCAGGCGCAGGTGCTGGACCTGATCGCAGAGCTTGCCCGGGAAACGGGGACGGCGGTGATCCTTGTGACCCATGACCTTGGCGTCGTGGCGCGGGCCTGCGACCGGGTTCTGGTGCTGTATGGCGGGCAGGTGATGGAGGAGGCGGCGATCGACACGCTGTTCGACCATCCCAGGCATCCCTACACACAGGGCCTGCTCGAGGCGATGCCGCGTCTTGAGGGAGCAGAGACACCCCGCCTTGGCACGATCCCCGGAACGCCGTCGTCCCGGCGTAGTCCCGGCTGCCCCTTTGCCCCGCGCTGCGACCGGAGGGTCGCGATCTGCGAACGGGAAGCGCCGGTGCTGGTGACCACTGCCGGCCATCGCATCGCCTGCCACGTGGAGGCTGCCGATGCCGTTGCTTGAAGTCGAAAGGCTCGATGTCGGCTACATGATCCCCGGCGACGGGCTGCTATCCCGGCCGCGCATCCTGCCCATCGTCCGCGAGGTGTCCTTCGATCTGGAGGCTGGGCGGACGCTTGGCATCGTCGGGGAATCCGGCTGTGGCAAGTCGACCCTCGGGCGGGCGATCCTGCGATTGAACCGGCCGACCGGCGGCAAGGTAATCTGGCAGGGTGACGACATGGCGAAGCTTTCGGCAGAGACGCTGCGCCGCAAGCGTGCCGAGCTTCAGATCATCTTTCAGGATCCGCTCGCGGCGCTGGACCCGCGGATGACCGTGCTCGCCTCGGTCACGCGGCCGCTCGTGACCTTCGCGCCGGACCTGTCGCGCAGGGACCGCGAGGCAAAGGCGCGCGAGGCACTGGAACGGGTCGGCCTTGGTCCCGAGTTCGCCGGACGCTATCCCCACGAACTGTCCGGCGGGCAGGCGCAGCGGGTCGGCATCGCCCGTGCCCTGGTAGGCGGGCCGAAACTGGTCGTCTGCGACGAGCCGGTTTCGGCGCTGGACGTCTCGGTGCAGGCGCAGGTGGTCAACCTGCTGATGGACCTGCAGGACCAGTTGGGCCTTGCGCTGATCTTCATCTCGCACAACCTCGCGGTCGTTCGGCAGATGGCGCATGAGGTAGTGGTGATGTGCCTTGGTCGGGTGGTCGAGAAGGCGCCACGCGGGGCTTTCTTCGACAGGCCTTTGCACCCCTATTCCCGTGCGCTGATGGATGCGGTGCCCGAACCCGATCCGATGCGCGAGCGCGCCCGGCGCGGCACGGCGATCACCGGTGAGCTCCCCTCGGTGCTGAACCCACCCAGAGGCTGCGTCTTTGCCACGCGTTGTCCGCTTGTCCAGCCGCGGTGCCATGCCGAGCGGCCGGAACTGCGCAACTTTCCGGGGGGCCGGCAGGCCGCCTGCCATTTCATCGAAGGTGCCCCATGACGACCGCTGCCTCTCTCTGGGCCTCGTTGCCGCAAATCACCCACGTCCATGCAAGCGGTGACGGGCGGTGGGCGTTCTGGTGCTGGGCGGGGATGGGCGAGACCGAGGACGTCTGGTGTGCGCCGACAGACGGTTCTGGCCCGCCAGAAAGACTGACCGAGGGTCAGGACCATTTCCTGATCCGCGATGTCAGCCGCGACGGGATGCGCCTGATCCTTGCCCAGTCGATCCATTCCAACGAGCATGACCACCTGCTGCTGCTCGACCGCCGCGACGGCAGCCTGCGGCAACTTACGCCGACACAGGACACGCATTACGTCTTTGGCGGGCGGTTCACAGCAGATGAACGGTTGATCATCTTCACCTCGAACTTCGACTACCTGCGGGGGGAGGAGTTCGAGGGGGTCGCGGTCTGGAAACTGGACCTCGCCAGCGGCGTCTTCACAGAGCTTGCCCGCGCCGGCTCACCGTTCGAAACCGGTCCGCTGCCCTCACCTTCGCGCCGGCAATGGCTGTGGACCCGGCACGAGTTCGCGCCGGGGGGCGACCAGCTCTGGGTGCTCAACGAGGACGGCAGCGACCTGCGAGAGGTGCTGAACCTCGGCCCGACGAACCATATCCGCGCCGACTGGCTGGACGAGGATCGTCTCGCGGTGGTCGCCGATGTTGACGGGCGTGATCGCGTCGGCGTCCTGACCTTGTCTTCGGGCCAGATGGTCTGGTTGGCGGGTGAGCCGCAGCTTTTCCCGCATGATGTGCTGCCGGGCGAGGGCGGGCGCTTCGCCTGCATCGTGCATGACCAGTCCTGGACCCGCGCCGTCATCTTCGGGCCCAATGGTGACGGACAGCCCTTGGCGAACAGCTCCGGTCGCCGCAGCCTTTTGCCGCTGGCAGCACTGCCGGACGGCGGGTGGCTTGCCGAGGCCTATGACGCCGACGCCCCGCATGAGCTGGTCCGGGTGCTGGCGGACGGGTCCTGCCTGCCGCTGGCCCGCGCAGAGGACGAGCCGGGCCGCCTGCATCTTGCGCCGGAGGATTTCCGCTGGACCGGGCCGGACGGGTTGCCGATGCAGGGCTGGCTCTATCGCCCAGAAGGAACGCCAAGGGGACTGATCGCGTATGTCCATGGCGGGCCGACCTGGCATTCCGAGGACTGGGTGAACCCAAAGATCGGCTTCTGGGTGCAATCGGGCTTTGCCGTGCTCGATTCCAACTATCGCGGATCGACCGGTTTCGGCTTCGCGCATCGCGAGGCGGTCAAGGACGATGGCTGGGGCGGTCGTGAACAGGCCGACATCCGTGCTGGGATCGAGGCGGCGTTGGCGGCCGGTATCCCCGGCCCGGTCGCGGTGGCCGGCAACTCCTATGGTGGCTTTTCAAGCTGGGTTGCGATCACTCGACACGCCGACCTGGTGACGGCGGCGATCCCGATGTGCGGCATGTACAAGCTCGACATCGACTATCACGCGACCGAGATGCCCTGGGGGCGCGCCTATTCGGAAGAGATGATGGGCGGGTCGCCCGAGGAGTTCCCCGAGAAATACGCCAATGCCTCACCTGGCAATTTCATCGGCAATATCCGCGGGCATGTGATGGTCGTGCACGGGCTGGCGGATTCAAATGTCGGCCCCGAGAACACCCATGTCGCGATCCGAGAGATGACCGAGGCCGGCATCCCGCACGAGGTGATGCTGTTCGGGAATGAAGGGCACGGGGTTTTCCGGCGCTCGAATGTCGAGACCTACCTGGAGCGGAGCCTCGCCTTCCTGAACAAGGCCTTTGCCGAAGGGATGCGCTGATGCTGAAGGACTTCTTCGTCGCCGGCCCGTTCGATGACGGCGATCCGGTAACCGGGCACTATTACGAGGCCGCGTCGACCGACCCGAACAGGGCGCAGGTCTGGGGTTATTCCGACCGCCTGTCTTATGCTCCGGGCGACCGGCTGGCGCTGCATGTCATGGGCAAGGGACCGACTGCGCGGCTGGTGATCCGTCGCGACGGGATCGCGCCGGAAACGGTCCTGGAACAAGACATCGCCTGCGCATTCTCGCCCACGCCCGCCGACTGCTCGGAGCGCGGCTGCGGCTGGCCGGAGGGACTCGTGCTGACGATCCCCGAGGGGTGGCGCAGCGGCGTCTATACCTTCACCCTGACGGTTCCGGGACACATGTCCGAGGGGATGTTCGTGGTCCGGGCGGCAAAGCCCTTCGCGAAAGTCCTGATGCTGCTCGCGACCGGGACATGGTGCGCCTACAACGACTGGGGCGGGTCGAACCACTATCAGGGACTGTCGGGCGCAAGGGGCGACGACTTCGCCGCCGAGGTGTCGATCCATCGTCCCTGGGCCAAGGGCTTCGTCCGTTGGCTCGAGGAGGCGCCGCGAATTCCGCACGAGTCCCCCCTGCTGCGGAAACCGGAATACCCGCACATGGACTATGCCCGCGCGACGGGCATCTCGAAGAAATACGCGTCCTCCGGCTGGGCCGCCTTTGAGAAACCCTTCGCGCTTTGGTGCGAGGAGCAAGGCATCGCGCTGGACTATGCGACCCAGCACGACCTGCATCGCGACCCGGCCCTGGCGGACGGCTACGAGCGGATGTTGATCGTCGGCCATGATGAATACTGGACATGGGAGATGCGCGACCATCTGGACGCGTGGATCGACCGGGGCGGGAAGCTTGCCCGCTTCGCCGGCAACTTCTTCTGGCAGACCCGGCTTTCACCCGACCTCGCCACCCAGATCTGCTACAAATACCGCGCGCCGAAAGAGGACCCGACCACCGACCTTACGCGCCTGACGAACTACTGGGACAACCCAAAGACCGGTCGACCGGCTGTAGCCACCATGGGGTTGACCGGCGCCATGGGGGTCTATGCCGGATGGAGCCGCTGCGCCGCGCATGGCACAGGCGGTTTCGTGCTTTACCGGCCCGAGCACTGGAGCTTGACAGACAGCGGCCTTGGCTATGGTGACGTGCTGGGTCGCGACAGCCGCATCTTCGCCTACGAGGTGGACGGCATCGACTACACCATGGACCAGGGACTTCCCTATGCCGCCGTGGGAACTGGGCTGGAGGGTGACCTGACCATCGTCGCGCTGTCGCCGGCCACGACGCTGTCCCATTCCACCGGCGCACATGATGCGGACCCGTTCATCGGCACGCTCGATGCAGAGGAAGTTGCGTTGAATGTCTATGGTGAGGTCACACCCGAAACGGTCGGGCGCGCCTCGCGGGGGAACGGCTGCATTGCTGAATACCGACGCGGCAAGGGTGCTGTATTCAACGCAGCGTCCTGCGAGTGGGTCGCGGGCCTGATCAAGCATGATGCGCCGGTAGAGCGGGTTACCCGGAGGGTCCTGACTGACGCCTGGGACTAGTCAGAGGTCCAGCAAAACCTCGAACCCGCCGTAGATCATCCGCTTGCCATCGAACGGCATCTGGCGGGCGGGGTCCTGCATGACGGGGTCGTCCATCATCTTCTTCCAGGCGTCCTCGCGTACCGCCTTGGAGGGCCACGTCACCCAAGAAAAGACCACGGTTTCATCCGCTGTTTTCTTCACCGCCATGGGAAAGGAAGTGACGACGCCATCAGGCACCTCGTCCCCCCAGCACTCCACGACTTTCGTCGCGCCATATTTGATGAACAGCGCGTCGATCTCGCGCGCATGTTTCAGGAATGCGTCCTTGTTGGCGGTCGGAACCGCCGCCACGAAGCCATCGACATAGGCCATATTCCTCTCCTCCCTTGGATGCAGGATGTCAGGTCAGGCTGGGTTGCGGCCCGGCCCGGGTTCGTTGAATGCCCAATCAAGACCGAACGGATCGCGGACGCGGCCGTACCGGTCACCCCAGAACTCGAGCTTGACGGGCTGGGTTCCCTCGCAGCCGGCCTTTACGGCCCGCGACCACCAGCCATCGGCATTGGCAACGACCAGTTGCAACGTCAGGCCCTGCGATGTCGCGGGTTGCGCGGCGGGGACGTTCGCCTCGGGGAAGGGGTCGCTCATCATCATAACCCCTCCGTTGATCTCGAGCATGATGTTCATCACCCGGCCATCCTGACCCTTCACGGTCTGTCCGATTTGCCGCGCCGCGAAGGCCTCCTTGTAGAATGTGGCGGCTTTCTCGGCCCCGTCGATGGCGAGATAGGGGATGACGCCCTGCATCAGCCTCTGGAAATCAGTCGTCTCCGTTATGGCGAGCCCTCCATTGGTCGCGGAAAAAGGAAGTTGAGATAGCGTCTTAGGTGATCCAGCGCCTCATGCACCGGTTCGGCATCACCCTTTCCCTTGGCCTGGATGAAAGCGCCCTGAAGCACGGTCTGCGTGTGCAGGGCGAGGCTGCGTGCAGATGGGCATCCCTTGATGCCGTAAAGATCGATCGCCGCCTGGAAATCCGGTTCGAGCGTCGCGGCATGACCGGTGATCGAGGCATAGCTCGCCTCGCCCACTGGCGGATGGCAATCGTAGGTTTCCTGCAGCATCGTGCCGGCAAGACAGGTGAAATCGGGAACGCCCCCCGCTGCCAGCGTGGCGCGCAGGTCGAGATAGCCGTAGATCCGTTCCAGCGGATCGGGCAGGTCGTGGTAGTCGGCGGTCGCGAACAGTGTCCCGGTGATTTCCGACCAGTGACGCGCGGCGGCGACGCCAAGATCTTCCTTGCTGCGGAAGTGGTGGAAGAAGGCCCCCTTCGTCACCCCGGCAGCAGCGCAGAGTTCATCAACCGAGGTGGCCGCAAATCCGTGCCGCCTGATGAGCGACAAGGCGGCCGTTAGCAGCTTCGTCCGGGCACCGGGTGTCTTGGAGCGAATCTCGTTCATCTTCGCAGCATACCAACCAGTCGGTATGTTGCCAATCGCCAAGACCGCGCGGGCGGGGGGTTGTGCCGGCAGTTTGGGCTGCCAATATGACCTGCATGAAACTCCGGATGGACCTGCTGCTTGCGCCTTGGTGTGCCGATCGATCGGCGCGGATCTGAGGTCATGGCGAGGAAGACGGGGGCACGACGGATCCTTCGGCGGCGGTCAGCCGTGTCGAAACCGCGCGAGCGACTGTCGGAGATGCTGACACGGATCGCCAATGATCCGTCACGCGACCGGATTTCCGTCGGCGATCTTCTGGATGTCATGAACCTGCGGGCCTTTGGCGCGCTCATCCTGATCTTCGGTTTTCCGAACATGCTGCCGGCTCCGCCCGGTCTTGCCGGGGTGCTTGGGCTTCCACTGATCTTTCTGTCATTCCAGATGATGCTGGGTCGGCTGCCTTATCTGCCTGGTTTCATCACCCGCCAGTCAACCTCGCGCGAGGCTTACCGGGCGATCGTCGAGCGCGCTGCGCCGTGGCTTGCCCGGGCCGAACGTCTATTGAAACAGCGGCTGAGCCTTTTGACCTCACCGGCCTTCGAGCGTTTGCTGGGCCTTGTCTGCCTTGTGCTGTCGCTGGTTCTGGTTTTGCCTATACCGTTCGGCAACATGCTGCCTGCCTTCGCGCTGTGCGTCATCGCGCTTGGACTGCTTGAGCGCGATGGAATCTGGGTGTTGGCGGGTCTGACGGCAGCCTGCGTTGCGCTCGCGATTGTCGGGGGCATCGCCTATGCGGTGGTCAAATCGGCGATCTTCGTAGTCCTGAACGCTTTCTGACACTGGACAATGATTTTTCGTCGCCGTCCCCTTGCCGTGGTCCGGGTCGCGCTCCATCTCGGCTTCTGCGGGCCGGGCCCCTCTGACGACAATGTGTCGTGATGTCGGACCGCATCGAGTGCGCTCGGTGTCCGCCCGGTAATCCCACGAATACGGGGAAGGCAGGCGTCAGGTGCGATCGGAGATTGCGAGAGGACGCGAATGGAAAACCTGCTTTACACCCTGTTTCTGGGCACGCCAGTCTGGTTGTGGCTTACCTTTATCGGCATCGTTCTGGCGCTTCTGGTCTTTGACCTGGGTGTGCTGAACCGCGAGGATCACGAGATCGGGGTCCGAGAAAGCCTGAAACTTTCTGCGCTTTACATCAGCCTTGGCATCGCCTTCGGCGGCTTCGTCTGGTTCCAGTTCGGAGCGAACTCGGCTGCCGAATACATGACCGCCTTTGTGGTGGAAAAGACGCTGGCCCTGGACAACGTCTTTGTCATCGCGCTGATCTTCAGCTTTTTCGCTATCCCGCGCGCCTATCAGCACCGCGTGCTGTTCTGGGGCATCCTGGGTGTGATCGTCCTGCGGGGCATCATGATCGGTGTCGGGGCGACGCTGGTCGCGCAGTATGGCTGGGTGCTTTACCTCTTCGCGGCGTTTCTGATCTTTACTGGCATCAAGATGCTGGTCACCGACGAAAAGGAGACCGATCTGAGCGAGAACCCGGTGCTGAAGTTCCTGCGCAAGCATTTCCGGGTGACCGACAAACTGCATGGCCATGCCTTCTTCGTGCGTGAGGCCGACCCCAAGACCGGCAAGGTTGTCCGCTGGATGACGCCGCTGTTTCTTGCGCTGGTCCTGATCGAGATTGCCGACCTCGTCTTCGCCGTCGACTCGGTGCCTGCCGTCTTTGCGATCACAACCGACCCCTACATCGTCTACACCTCGAACATCTTCGCGATCCTTGGACTTCGCGCGCTTTATTTCGCGCTGGCCGCGGTGCTCCACCGCTTCCACTACCTGAAACACGCCCTGGCGATCCTCCTGGTCTTCATCGGGTCGAAGATCTTTGTCGCCGACCTGCTGGGATGGGAAAAGTTTCCCGCGTCCTGGTCTCTGGCGGTCACGTTTGCCATCCTGGGGGCTGGCACCGTCTATTCGCTGTGGCGCAGCCGACGCGAGGCGGTCACGCACTAGACCTTGCGCCGGTCCTGCGCACATCGCGGCATCCCGGACACGGATGCCGCGATGCAGAATCATCTTGCGAGGTAGTGGCCCCGCCGGTAAAGTTGCTGTGACCGTGGCTGTCACACGGTCGATACAGGAGCTTGTTCCGGCCGGCGCGGGAGCAACGGGCGATGAAGGCGTTGGCTGATCTGCCTGCTTCCGGCTGTAGACCGCAGCTATTCCCCAGATGACAAAGAATCATTCTCAGGATCGGCAACAGCCGAGAGAACGCCAGTTGCCGCTCTTCGACGATGGTGAACTGGATATCGCGACTTTCCTGCGCGACGAGTCCGAAGAACGGCACGGGCATGCCGCGCCTTCCGGCGTAGCGGCACTGACGCTCGGGGCGCTAGGCGTCGTCTATGGCGACATCGGCACAAGCCCGATCTACGCCTTTCGCGAGGCGCTGAGTCCGGTTGCCCATGACGGATTGCAACAGTCCGAGGTGCTGGGCCTGCTGTCGCTCATCATATGGACGCTCACTATTGTCGTGACCGTGAAATACGTCATGCTGCTCTTGCGCGCTGACAACAGGGGCGAAGGCGGCGTTCTGGCGCTTTACACCCTCGCCCGTCTGGCCATCGGGAAGAGATCCTTGCCGGTGCTTTCCCTTGCCGTTGCGGGGGCGGCGCTGTTTGCCGGTGACGCGATCATTACACCCGCAATCTCGGTGCTATCGGCGGTCGAGGGGACGGAACTGATCCTGCCTTCGATGGAACGGTTCGTCGTGCCCATCACACTGGGCATCCTGCTGGCGCTTTTCGTGGTGCAAAGAAGCGGGACGGGTTCCATCGCCTTTGCTTTCGGGCCGATTACTGCGGTCTGGTTCCTGGTTCTAGGTTGGCTGGGCCTGACCGAAATCATCCATGCCCCGATTGTGCTGACGGCGTTCAACCCGCTGCTGTCGGTCACATTCCTCATGGACCATCTCGGGGTTGCCTTCATCGTTCTGGGCGCGGTCTTCCTTTCGGTCACCGGGGCCGAGGCGCTTTACGCCGACCTTGGCCACTTCGGGCGGCGGCCAATTCGGCTCGCCTGGTTTGTCTTGGTCTTTCCGGCGCTTGTGCTGAACTATCTGGGGCAGGGCGCGCTTGTCCTGACCCGGCCTGAGGCGATCAGCGATCCGTTCTTCCTGCTTGCTTCGGAGACCACGCTGCCGTTCCTTGTCGCGTTGGCGACGATGGCCACTGTCATCGCGGCGCAGGCGGTGATTACCGGCGCCTATTCGATGGCGCGGGCGGCGGTGCAGCTTGGCCTGCTGCCGCGCGTCACGATCCGGCACACATCGCACGACCAGAGCGGGCAGATCTATATCGGTTCGGTCAACTGGGCGATGCTTTTTGGCGTACTTTGGCTGGTCTTGAGCTTCGGGTCGTCGAGCGCCCTGGCCTCGGCTTACGGCATTGCTGTGACTGGCACGATGATCGTGACCACCCTGCTTGGCATCATCTTCATCGTCGCGTCGGGCCGGCTGAAACTGGGAACGACGATCCTGTTCGCGCTGCCGATCGCGGCCCTGGAAATCGCCTTCCTGTCCTCGAACCTGATCAAGGTGGAAGAGGGCGGCTATGTGCCGCTGATGGTGGCGGCGGCTATGGGCCTTATCATGTGGGCCTGGTGGCGCGGGTCGCAGAACGTGCTGGCAAAGGCACACAAGCAACTCGTCGGGCTGGAGGGCTTCGTCCGTTCGATGGGGCACAGCTCGGTCCATATCTGCCCTGGCACGGCCTTCTTCCTCACGCCCGATGCGACGGTCGTACCGTCGGCCCTGCTGCACAACCTCAAGCATAACCGCGTGCTGCATGACCAGACCGTGATTCTTACGGTCGACACACTGCGAACCCCGGTCGCCGCGCCAGAGGAACGGGCGACATGGGAACGGTTGGGCGAGCATTTCGGCCGGCTGACGCTGCGGTTCGGGTTCATGGAGACGCCAAACATCAGCAAGTCCATGGGGATTGCCCGGCGGGCAGGTCTGAAGTTCGACGTTATGAGTTCCAGTTTCTTCCTCGGTCGTCGCCGTCCGGTCGTGACCGGGCCGATTGGGATTGAACGGTTGCTGGACCAGATCTATGCGCTGCTGTCGCGCTTCTCGGCCGACCCGACGGACTATTACCACCTGCCGCGGGATCGTGTCGTTGAACTGGGTGAGCGTGTGGCTGTCTGACCCCTTGCCGGACCTCGCCAATCCGGCCAAGTTGGCGCAACAAGGGGGAGCAAGACCATGGATTTGCTGCATCTGCTTCAGTCGCAACTGCTCGATCCGTTCCGTGTTGGGCTGATCGTCGCGTTGATGTTCACTCAGATGCGGACGGCAGAGTCGACGGGAGCGCTCCTGCCGCTGGTGTTCGGTGTCCTGTTCGTCGCGCTGATCGCGCCGATGTCGCATGGCAGTATCGGTTTTCTGCCCGATCTGCAGACATTCCTGGTGGGGATCGTTGCCAACATCATCTTGCTGGCCGTGGTCTATGGTGTTCGCGCCGTCGTCATGCGAACACGGGGCTAGGCCCCTGGATCCAGAAGACGACGCATCTGTTCGCGTAGATCCTTCAGCTCGAACGGCTTGCTGACAAAACCGTCCGCGCCCTGGTCGGTTCCTCGGCGACGCTCGCTTGCGGGGCCTCGTGCGGTCATCATCAGGATCTTGATGTGTGACAGTTCGCGGTCGCTGCGGACGCTGCGGCAGATGTCATAGCCGGACATTCCGGGAACCGCGGCGTCGAGCACGACAAGATCGGGACGGAACCTGCGGATGCTGTCGAGTGCTGCGGAGCCGGTCGTGACACGATCCTGGGTAAGGCCTTCGCGTGAAATCAGGTATTCAAGCGCCGTGGCAATGCCGTCGTCATGTTCGACGACGAGAACGCGCTTCGACTTGTTCCCGGACATCGCGACCTCCCGTCGGACGTTTCGGTGCGGCCTTCTGTGGACCATTCGTTATGACGTGCAAAAAGGTGCCCCCGGATTGCTCCGGAGGCACCCAGTTCAGGGGAAGTTACCGACGGTTGAACTCGTCAGAGAAGATGTCCCGCTTGTGCGTCTGCGGCACGAAGATCAGGCCGATGATGAAGGTGCCGGCAGCCACCACGATGGCATACCACAGGCCCGAGTAGACGTTGCCCACCTGCAGCGCGATCGCGGCAGCGGTCGCGGGCAGCAGGCCCCCGAACCAGCCGTTGCCGATGTGGTAGGGCAGCGACATGCCAGAGTAGCGGATGCGGGTCGGGAAGAGTTCGACCAGGGCCGCTGCGATCGGACCGTAGACCATCGTTACGAGCAGGATCAGGTACCACAGCACCACGATCAGCTTGAGCGACTGCGCCTTGAAGACGTCACCGAAGGACGCGATCTTCACGACGGTGGTGTTGTCGGCCGCGACCATCGGATAGCCGGCACCGATAAGCGCGGTATTCACAGCCTTCGCGAAGTCGGCTTTGGCGGCCTTGGCAGTCGCCTCGTCCATGCCGGCGGTGTCGACGCCCGGAATGACCGTTCCGTTCACTGTGACCGAAGCCGGGGTTCCGGCAGGCGCGTCAACGGTGGAGTAGTTCACCGCGGCAGCGCCGAGCAGCGCTTTGGCCTGGTCGCAGGAAGTGGTGAACTTGGCCGTGCCGACCGGGTTGAACTGGAACGAGCACTCGCTACGGTCGGCCGTCACCACAACCTCCGCGCTGGCCTGAGCGGCAGCGAGCATCGGGTTGGCCGTGGCAAGGATGTACTTGAACACCGGGAAGTAGGTCACGACCGCCAGGAGCAGACCGGCAAGAATGACCGGTTTGCGGCCGATCTTGTCGGACAGCGAGCCGAAGTAGACGAAGAACATCGTGCCAAGTGCCAGCGCCACGGCGATCAGGATGTTGGCGGTGAAGCTGTCGACCTTGGCAACGCTTTGCAGGAAGAACAGGGCGTAGAACTGACCCGAGTACCAGACCACGGCCTGGCCGGCGACGAGGCCGAGCAGGGCGATGACGGCAAACTTGGCGTTCTTCCACTGGCCGAAGGCTTCACGCAGCGGCGCTTTCGAGGTCGCGCCTTCCGCCTTCATCTTCTTGAAGACCGGGCTTTCTTCCATGGTCAGGCGGATATAGAGCGAAACGCCCAGAAGAGCCGCAGACAGCAGGAAGGGAATCCGCCAGCCCCAGGACTGGAATGCGGTGACCATCGTGGGCTTGCCGTCGGCACCGAGCACTGGCTGGCCATCCTTCAGAAGCTCGGTCGGAGCCCAGCCACTGTTAACGATGCTCGTGACGACCAGAATGACGATCAGCGACAGGAACAGGCCGAGCGTCGCGGTGGTCTGGATCCAGCTGGTGTAGTAACCGCGGCGTCCGTTCGGGGCGTGTTCGGCCACATAAACCGCCGCGCCGCCGTATTCGCCGCCAAGTGCGAGACCCTGCAGCATGCGCAGCGCGATCAGGATGATAGGAGCGGCAATCCCGATGGATTCAGATCCGGGCAGAAGACCGACGATGAAGGTCGACAGACCCATGATGAGGATCGTCACGAGGAAGGTGTATTTCCGGCCGATCAGGTCGCCGAGCGAGCCGAAAACAAGCGCGCCAAACGGGCGGACGAGGAAGCCCGCAGCAAAGGCCAGCAGCGCGAAGATGCCCTGCGTCGCCTCGGGGAAAGCCGAGAAGAACTGGGCCCCGATGATCTTGGCAAGCGAGCCATACAGGTAGAAGTCGTACCATTCAAAGACTGTGCCCATGGACGAGGCAAGAATGACCTTCTTTTCCTCGGCAGTCATCGGGCGGGCGCGGTCGACCTTGGCGGTCGACGGGTTCGCTGTCATGTCCGTTCCTCCTTGTTATCCGACCGTCCGGCCGGTCAGTTCCCTGGTTCGAGATCGCAGATGGGCAGGGCGCCGGGAATCCTCCCCCGGTCCCGGTCAATGCCGGGTTCACGCGCCACAGCACGTTTTCCGCAATCCCCTCCGCTTCGCCATCGCGCCCGACGGTGCCGGACACGATCCTCCCTTCAGGCCGCCACGCGGTTCACGATGGCACTGAGCGCCTGGCGGATCGCCGGGATGGTATCCATCGCGTCGATCCGTTCCAGCACGCCCTTGCCTTCGTAATAGGCGATGAGCGGCGCCGTCTGGTCGTGATAGGCCTGAAGCCGTGCACGCACCGTCTCGGCATTGTCGTCGGCCCGGCGCTTGAAGTCCGTGCCGCCGCATTTGTCGCAGGTTCCCGCCACTGCGGGCTGCTTGAAGCTGTCGTGGTAGCCTTCGCCGCAATTGGCGCAGGTGTAGCGGCCCGAGACGCGATCAACCATCGCCTCGTCGTCCACTTCCATGCTGATGGCGGCCGTCACGCCTTGCCCGGATTCGCCGAGCAGCCCGTCCAGCGCCTTGGCCTGGACCGCCGTGCGCGGGAACCCGTCCAGCACGACGCCAGCCGCCGTGTCGGGCTGGCCCAGACGCTCTTTCAGGATGGCCAGTACGATCTCGTCCGAGACAAGACCGCCGGCTTCCATGACCGCCTTGGCGGCGAGTCCCGCCGGCGTGCCCGCAGCGACCGCCGCACGCAGAAGGTCCCCCGTGGAGAGCTGGATCAGGCCGAAATCCTCTTGCAGGATCCGGGCCTGGGTGCCCTTGCCGGCCCCGGGAGGGCCGAGCAGGATGAAGACGGACGCGGCCATCTTGCGATCAACCCCGGTTCATGCGGTTGTCGATCAGCTCGTCCACCACGCCGGGATCAGCAAGTGTCGAGGTGTCGCCAAGGCTGCCGAAGTCGTTCTCGGCGATCTTGCGCAGGATGCGGCGCATGATCTTGCCCGAACGGGTCTTGGGCAGGCCGGGCGCCCACTGGATCAGGTCGGGCTTGGCGATCGGGCCGATCTCGGTGCGGACCCAGGTCTCCAGCTCCTTGCGGAGCGCGTCGGTGGCCTCGACCCCGTTCATCAGGGTGACGTAGGCATAGATGCCCTGACCCTTGATGTCGTGCGGATAGCCCACTACGGCAGCTTCTGCGACCTTCGGATGGGCGACGAGGGCGCTTTCGACCTCGGCAGTACCCATACGGTGGCCCGAGACGTTGATGACGTCATCGACACGGCCGGTGATCCAGTAGTAGCCGTCCTTGTCGCGGCGGCAGCCGTCGCCGGTGAAGTAGTAACCGCGATACTGACCGAAATAGGCTTCCTGGAAGCGCTGGTGGTCGCCCCAGAGCGTGCGCATCTGCCCCGGCCAGCTGTCTGCGATGCAGAGCACACCTTCGGTTTCGGTTTCTTCCTGCACCTTGGCGTTGCTCGGGTCGAGGATGACCGGCTTCACGCCGAAGAACGGCTTGGTGGCCGAGCCCGGCTTTTGCGGGATTGCCCCCGGCAGCGGCGTGATGAGGTGGCCGCCGGTTTCGGTCTGCCAGAAGGTGTCCACGATCGGGCATTTCCCTTTGCCGACATGGGTATTGTACCAGTTCCAGGCTTCGGGGTTGATCGGCTCGCCAACCGAACCCAGCAGGCGAAGGGAAGACAGATCGTGCTTTTCGACCCACTCGGTGCCGAGGCCCATGAGCGAGCGGATGGCAGTCGGGGCGGTGTAGAACTGCGTCACCTTGTGCTTGGCGCAGACTTCCCAGAAACGGCCGGCATCGGGGAATGTCGGCACACCTTCGAACATCACAGTCGTGGCGCCGTTGGCGAGCGGGCCATAGATGATGTAGCTGTGGCCGGTGACCCAGCCCACGTCAGCGGTACACCAGAACACGTCCCCTTCGTGGTAGTCGAAGGTCATCTGGTGGGTCATGGCAGCATAGACGAGGTAGCCGCCCGAGGTGTGGACGACGCCCTTCGGCTTGCCGGTCGAACCCGAGGTGTACAGGATGAAAAGCGGATCCTCGGCGCCAATTTCGGTATAGGCGCAATAGGGCGAGGCCCAGGCCATCTCGGCGTTCAGGTCGATGTCGCGACCTTCGCGCCAGGAGGTCTGGTCGCCGGTGTGCTTGACGACGAGACATTTTACGTGGTCGTCACAGTGCAGGAGGGCGGCGTCGGTATTCGCCTTGAGCGGGGTTTTCTTGCCGCCACGAGGTGCATAGTCGGCGGTGATGACGATGCGCGCCTCGCTGTCGTTGATGCGGTTGGCGAGGGCATCGGGCGAGAAGCCGGCAAAGACGATGGAGTGGATGGCGCCGATACGGGCGCAGGCGAGCATCGCGTAGGCCGCTTCCGGAATCATCGGAAGATACAGGACGACCCGGTCGCCCTTTTTGACGCCGTTCGCCTTCAGCACGTTCGCCATGCGGCAGACGTTTTCGAGGAGGTCGGCATAGGTAATGTGTTTGGCCGGAGTGCCGGGATCGTCGGGTTCCCAGATGATCGCGGTCTGGTTTCCACGACGGGCGACGTGGCGGTCGATGCAGTTGGCCGAGACGTTCAGCTTGCCGTCTTCGAACCACTTGATCGAGACCTGACCGAAGGTGAAGTCGGTGTCCTTGACCTTGGTATAGTCCTGGATCCAGTCGATGCGCTTGCCCTGTTCGCCCCAGAAAGTGTCGGGATCCGCAATCGAGGCGGCATACATCTTTTCGTATTTGGCGGCGTCAATATGCGCTTTCGCCACGAAGTCGGGCGATGCCGGATAAATGGCTTCGGTCTGGGACTGATCGGTCATGGTGCTCCTCCGACTGGCGGGGGCGACCTCACTCCACTCCTCCGCCCCCGGGCACACTTTAGCGTGTTTGTGAAAGAATTGGTAAGTATTTTATTGAACAGGATTTTTTTGAAAAAATTTTGACTGCAGGCAGAGTTCATTTGTAAATTTCTTGCATTCCTGATCGCGCTAACATCAGCCAATTCAATACTGTGGGGATTCACAACCATCGGCTGCTGACACGAGCCCCTAAGCGAAGTGTCGCTGAAGTCGTGGTCGACAGGGCGATCCTCTGATCGGGGCGAGAGTGGCCGCCACCCGCATGGACGCGCTGGACGATGCGAATCGATGACGAACCGATTCGCCGGCGCGGCGAGCGGTCGCGGCTTTGGGTGATTGCCGCAACGGGAACCCGTGCTTAGGCTGCAAGCGGGGAGAGCCGGGGCTTTGTCGGCGGCTGGAGGATACGGGATGCGTCTGGCGATCCTGACGGACATACATGGCAACCGCGAAGCTTTCTCTGCCGTGCTGGCGGATGTGGAGCGGCGAGCGGTCGACCGCGTGGTCCTGCTCGGGGACATCGTAGGTTATGGCCCCGATCCGGAATGGTGCACGGACAAGGCCATGGCGCTTGTCGAGGCCGGAGCCATCGCAGTCAGGGGCAACCATGACAATGCCGTGGGGGACAGCGCTGAGACGATGGGCAAAGTCGCTGCCGCCGCGATGGACTGGACCCGGCCACGCCTGAATCAGACGCAGCGCACTTTCCTTGCCGGATTGCCGCTGACGCAGGAGCTTGGTGATATCCTTTTCGTGCATGCGAGCGCGAATGATCCCGGTGACTGGATCTATGTGACCAGCGCGCAGCGGGCGATGGGCAGCTTCCGTGTCTGTAACTCGCGATTGATCTTCTGCGGGCATGTGCATGTTCCCGCGCTGATTTCCTACGGTCTGACGGGGCAGGTTCAGGAGCACGAGTTCCGCATTGGCGCCGCCGTGCCACTGATCAGATCGCGGCGCTGGATTGCGGTCGTGGGATCGGTCGGCCAGCCGCGCGACCGCAGCCCCGAGGCCGCCTATGCGATTCTGGATACCGGCACGAACGAACTCACTTATCGGCGCGTCGCATACGACGTGTCGACGACGGCGGCCAAAATCCTCGCGGCGGGCTTGCCCGACGCGCTGGCGATCCGCCTGATGAAGGGAGAATAGGATGCTTCGGCCAAGCGAAGGACTGGAGATCGACGGCTTCAAGCTCGGCGAGTGCCTGCATCAGGGCGGATTCGCGACGATCTGGGATGTAACTCATCCCCTGTATCGAACGCCTATGGTGATGAAGGTCCCGACGATCCTTGACGGCTATGACGGCCCCACGATCGTCGGCTTCGAGGTCGAGCAGATGATCATGCCACGGCTGACAGGGCCCCATGTGCCGCGGGTGATGGGGGTCGGGGATTTCTCGGTGATGCCCTTCATCGTCACCGAGCGAATTCCGGGAAAGTCTCTGCTTCAGCTGTTCAAGACCGCGCCGTTGCCGGTCTCGGATGTGATCGAGCTCGCGGCGCGGATGGCGGAAGCGGTCCATGCCCTTCACAAGCAGCATGTGGTCCATCTGGATCTAAAGCCGGACAACTTCCTTCGGCGCGAGACTGGAGAGATTGTTGCGATTGACTTCGGCCTATCGCGCCACGACGAGCTACCGGACCTTTTGTCGGAAGAGTTCACCATCCCGATGGGAACCTTCCCCTATATCTCGCCCGAGCAATATCTGCGCCAACGGGACGACCTGCGCAGTGATCTGTTCGCGCTTGGCGCGATGATCTACGAGCTTGCGACTGGCAAGATGCCCTTCGGCCAGCCCGAGAGGCTGAAGGGCGTGCGCAAGCGGTTGTGGCGCGATCCCGTGCCGCCAAGGGCGATAGTCCCTGAGATCCCGGAGTGGCTTCAGGAGATCATCTTGCGCGCGCTGGAGGTTGATCCGAACAACCGCTACCAGTCGGCGTCGCAGATGCTGTTCGACCTGAGCCATCCCAAGCAGGTAAAGATCACTGCACGGGGGCTGAAGACACAGCGTGACGGATTCTGGACAGTGTTCCGGCGCTGGCGAAAGATGCGGAAGGTCCGGCGCTTTGCCGCACCCCCGACCATGCTGAGCCAGATCGATCGTGCGCCGATCCTGATGGTGGCAGTCGACCTGTCGACCGAGATGGAGGAACTGGCGCATCGCCTGCTGACGTGGGTTCAGCGGATGCTGGTGATCCAGCCGGACGCCCGGGTGGCCTGCGTGAACGTCATCAAGACCGCGCGGATCGGGCTGGATCCCATCACGACCGACAGTGGCGAGAACATCCACGTTGCGCGGCTGGTCACGCTCAGGGCTTGGGCCGAGAAGCTGGAGCTGCCTGAAGAGCGGCTGACCTATACCATTCTCGAGCACAGCGATCCGGGCAGGGCCCTGCTTGACTATGCGGCCAACAACCACGTCGATCATATCCTGATGGGCGCGCGCGGGCATTCCTCGACCCGTCGGTACCTGGGGTCCGTCTCTAGTCAGGTCGTTGCCGAGGCCCCGTGCAGCGCGACGGTCATCCGTCTGGTCCAGACCGCAGACGAAGTCGACGCTGCAACGAGCTGATCCGCGACCAGCGTCGATCCAACGGATGCGATGGATGCGGCGCATGCCGACCTCCCTGAGTGTTGCGTTGCCGTTCTGTCAGCGTCCGCAGCGGCAGGAGGGCCTTAGGGTTTGCCGCTTACCCATGAGGTCGATGGGGCGCGAATGGCATGCGCCCGACGGATTTCACGGGGTGGCAGATGGCCTTTCAGTTTTCGACGGTGTTGAGAAACGCGGCACTTGACGCAATGGAGGTCGCGACGGGGGCGTCTCCGGTGCTGACATTGCGTGACGGTCCTCCGCCCGTGGATTGCGAACAGGCTGACAGCGGCTCCGTCCTTGCGACGATCACGCTGCCTTCCGACTGGATGGCGGCGGCCGCAACGGGAAGCAAGCAGTTGCTTGGCCTCTGGCAGGATCTGTCCGCAGACAAGGCAGGCACAGCAGGGCATTTCCGGATTCATCAGGGATCCGTCTGCCATACCCAGGGTGACGTGACAGCGACCGGTGGCGGCGGAGCCATGACCCTGGACAATCCGGTTCTGGCCTTGGGGCAGGCTGTGACGGTCACTGCCTTCAGCCTGTCGGCGGGCGGGGCCTGATCGCAGATGACGGAGATGCTGAACACGATCGGCTCCGACGGCGCAACCTGGATCGGCGGGGCGCCAGCTGCCAACGCAATTTCTGCATCGGGCGCGACGTGGACGGGCGGGGGCGCGAGCATTTCAGCCACGGGCGTGCTGGATCTTGGCGGAACAGCGACGGCCGCCGTTGAGGCTGCTGCTTCTGCTGGAGGCACGCTGCCATTGACGGGGGGCAGCAGGATTGTTGCGGGCGACGTGGTGCCCTCGGGGCGTCGGGGGTCGCTTCCCCCGGACAGCCGAAATGGCGGCCGTCTGATGCTGCGGCACTGAAAGACAGGATGAGGGACCGATCCGATGGTGAAGCAATATTTCATCCCCGCAGCCACGACGATCATCGAGATGGACGCGGCAGAGGGTGTGGCCGTGAGGCCGACTGTGCCGGGAACCTACAAGGCGATTGCCGGGGTCATGGCCGCAGGTGAACTTACGGTGGCGGACACAGCGGTGAACGTCATCACGGCAGTCTCCGGTCCTGCAGCCTATTCGGTGGCGCAGCGTCGCACTGTCGCCGGAGGCGAAGCCGGGAAGGGCGTGGGAACGCTCACCTTCCAGGTCACGTTGAGCGGTACGGCCGCAACGCTGGACTATCGGGTGCTGAAAGCCGAAGACGGCACGGTGCTGAAGGACTGGACCGCCGCCGCGACCGGGCTCGGGGCCGGAACTGCCGCGGTCGTCTGCCCGGATGTCCCCGCCCGGCGGGGCTGGCTGACCATCCAGTTCCGGACCAACGGGGCGACGGCAGTTCACAGCTATGCGAATGCCGTCGGCGTCGGTCGGGTTATCGCATTGGCGGGGCAGTCGCTGGCAGTGCGTCTCTTTGCCAAGATGGACAGCCAGACTACCACGCTGACCGATCTGGCGATCACGCCGGACGCGAACGGGGTGATCTTTGGCACCTATCAGGACAGCCAGAAAACCGACCTGACGCCCGCCTGGGCGTTCCCGACCGACAGCGGCAAGTACGACAGTGCCGGGGCGGCCGTGCTACTCAAGGACCAGATCTCGGCACATGGCGTGACCTGCGCGCTGGTCGGACATGCCCGGGGCGCGCAGGCCATCAGCGCGTTCGTGCCCGGCGGAACGGAGAACGCGCCACTTCTGGCGGTGCTGGATTCGGTTGGCGGGTTCGAACAGTTCATCTGGTTCCAGGGTCACAGCGATTCAAGCGCGGGAACGGCTCCGTTGGTCTACAGGCAGGCGCTGAACAGCCTGTTTGCCAACATCTCCGCCCACAATGGGGTCATGGGCGCGACCTTCGGAAAGCTGCTTTGCGCTCTGCCGAACATTTCGTCGACCAGTTGGGGCACGGGCGACCGGATTGCCAGCATCCGGCAGACGCAAGCGGATTGGGCGGCTGCAAACGGTGGAACCTATGCTCAACCGGTTGACGTGGCTCTGGTAGATGGCGTCCACGAAACCCAAGCTGGTGGCGTTGCGCTGGCGCGGGCCTTCAGCCGGGCGATGCGGGGCTACGCGCAGCCCGTGATCACCTCGGCCCTGCGGACGAGCCAGACCGATATCGCGTTGACGGTGGCGCTGCCACCGGGAGCGACCGGGCTGAGTTCGATTGGGTCGCCAGCGACGCGGTTCAAGGTCTATGCGCGGGGCGATACCGGCACGGCCCTTTCATTGGATGCCACGACGCCGATCACGATCGGCGGCACGACGATCACGTTGAAGCTTGCTGCAGCGCAAGCCGATGGCGTGGCTCTGGACGTGTGGTTCGCGCGCGGCAGCGATCCGGCCGCGGATGGGGGCGCTGACATGATCTACGACAACAGCGCGGACGGATTTGGCATCGGGCGTCCGCTAAACGGAACCGTTCGAGCGGTTACTGCAGCGCCGATCCTGGCCAGCACAGCGGCGCAGGCCCTGACCATGACCTCGGCGACCTATGGAAGTTCAATCACGGGCTTTGGCCAGCGCGTGACGGCGGGTTATGGCCTGACCTCGACGGCAGGGGCCGCCCTTCCGGCCGTTGCGACCTGGACGATCGAGGCGCGGTTCACCCTGTCTGCAGCACCGTCTGCCGCGCGCGTCCTGGCTGGCATGTCCAACAAGGGCTGGATCGGCGTGAACAGTGCCGGACGGATCGTCGGCAACTTCCGCAACACCAGTTCAGCCGACAGCTATGTGGGCGACAGCACCAACTCGGTCGCCGGTACGAACCCGGTGGTGGCGGATGGGCTTGAGCACCATGTGGCGCTGGTCTGCACGCCTGCGCAGCGGCGGCTTTACCTGGATGGTGCGCTTATCGCGAGCGAGGGAGCGGCAATCCCGGTCCGGGGAGCGGGCAGTTCAGTCTACGGCGTCAATGCCTTCGGATCGAGCCCCGCGACCTATCAGTGGCCCGGAACGAGTGACGAACATGCGATCTGGCTCACGGAGCGCTATATCGCGGACTTCACGCCGCCGACGGCGCCCTATGCCGGCAACGAGGCTGGCCTGTTCCAGCTTTGGCATCTGGACGGCAGCGGCGCGAGCGCGATCGCCTGAGAGGAGAAAAGCGAATGAACGAGACATTCTATATCAAGCGCGGCGACACCTCGCCCGCCCTGCGCTATGCGCTTGAGCCTGCGGTCAGTCTGGTCGGGGCCACCGTGCAGTTCCAGATGCGACTGCGCGGCGGAGCGACGATCATCGACGCGCCCTGCGATATCCTTGAAGGGGCGGTCGTGGAGTATGGCTGGGCCGCAGCCGATACGACGGATGCCGGGCTTTATGAAGGTGAGTTCCGCATCACCTATGCTGATGGGGCGATCGAGACCTTTCCTAACAATGGGTTCCTGACGGTGCGTATCGGGGAAGATGTGCGTTGACACCTCGCGACTTGCGGCAAGTCATTGGAGCTTCCGTCATTCCGTGCAACCTTCTGGAGGTGTTACGCCGATAGACGAAGGTCGAAAATGGACGGGCAGGATCTGACGCACGAGATTGCGGCCAAGGCGCCGCTCGAGGCGACCGGGCCGATGGCGCATTCGCTTGCGGATCGAGGCGACGATACGCGGGCTGATACTTTGCTGACCGGCCTTACTGTAGGGGGCCTCCTGTTGGCCGCTGCCATGGTCCTTGGCCGGGGTCCGTGGGAAGTTCAGATACTTGCGCTCGGCGTCGTTTACCTGGCCGGTGGCGTTCCGCCAGCTGTGCGGGCGCTGTCCGAACTTTGGAATGATCGCGTTCTTGATGTCGACCTTCTGATGGTCGTGGCTGCCGTCGCGGCGGCAGTCGTCGGTGCGCCGATGGAAGGTGCGGTCCTGCTGATGCTGTTCAGCCTCTCGACTACCCTCGAAGAGCTGGCGATGGGAAAGGCGAGGCGGGCGGTCGAGGCGCTAATGGCTCTGCGGCCCGAAACGGCGCTGCGCCGCGAACCAGATGGTCAGGTCTTGGAGATTGCAGTCGGCGACCTGGTGGTTGGGGATCGCGTGGTCATTCGCCCTGGCGCGCGGATGCCGGCGGACGGCACGATCGTCGAGGGCGAAGGCTCGATCAACGAGGCGACGATCACCGGCGAGTCCGTACCGGTGCACAAACGGCCCGGCCAGCCGGTTTTCGAAGCGACTGTGAACGTAGATGCCGTGCTTGAGGTGCGGGTGGACCGGACAGCGTCCGAGGGCACCATTGCCAGGATGATCAAGCTGGTAACTGAGGCCCAGGCTGCGAAGGCTCCTTCGGAGCGGTTCAGCGCCTGGTTCGGTCAGCGCTATACGGTTGGCGTGCTGGCGGGCTCGATTGTAGCGCTTGGCGTTTTCCTTTGGCTGGAATTGCCATTCGGCGATGCGCTTTATCGGGCTGCGACACTGCTGGTCGCGGCCAGCCCATGCGCTGTGGTGATTTCGGTGCCAGCGGCAATTTTGTCCGCGCTGGCCGCGGCGGGGCGTGGCGGTGTCCTGTTCAAGGGCGGCGCAGCGCTGGAAACCCTGGGGGCGGTCAAGAGTTTTGCCTTCGACAAGACGGGCACACTGACCACCGGCCAGGCCGAGGTTACCCGCATCGCTGATCTGACCGGCGATGAAGAGCGCTTCCTGGCGCTTCTTGGCGGGATCGAGGCGCATTCCGAACATCACATCGCCGACGCCGTCCGGCGCGCTGTTGAGGTTCGCGGTCTGGTCCCGGTCGAAGTATCTGGCGTGACAGCCCATCCAAGTGAGGGGATCACCGGCCGCGATGACCAGAGCTATGACGGGATGAACCTGCTGTGGGCGGGAAATGCGCGTATGGCTGCCCGCATGGGCGCCAGTCTGGAGCAGGCTGGTCTGCAGGCCTTGGGCGACGAGGCCGAGACGATCGTCTATCTGGGGCGCGATGCCCAAGTCTATGGCGCCGTGACGGTCGCAGACCGTCCGCGGGCGACATCGCGTGCGGGGCTGGAGGCCCTGCGTGAAGGCGGCATCGCTACGCTGGCGATGATGACGGGCGACCGCCGCCCGGTTGCCCTGCGCATCGGCCGGGAACTCGGCCTGCGCGATGACGAGATCCATGCGGACCTCCTGCCGGAAGACAAGGTGCGGCTTGTGGCCGACCTGCACAAGGCGGGCAAGGTCGCTTTTGTCGGCGACGGAGTGAACGATGCCGCGGCGCTGGCCCGAGCCGACGTCGGGATTGCGATGGGGGCGGCCGGCAGCGAAGTTGCACTCCAGGCTGCAGACGTCGCGCTGCTGTCCGAAAACATGGACCGGCTCGCGGCGGCGCACCGCCTGGCGCGACGGACCGGGCGCGTCATTCGCCAGAACCTGATCTTTGCCCTATCGGCGATGATCCTGCTGGTGATTGGCGCGCTTGCCTTCGAACTGCCCCTGCCGCTTGCGGTCATCGGGCACGAGGGCGGGACGGTACTTGTGGTGCTGAACGGCCTGCGTTTGTTGTTCGATCCGATCCGGGCCGACCGGAAGACGGCGTAACCGTCAACGGCGGGATTGACTGCACCGCAGGTCGGTTGCCGAGAGCCTCGACAAGCGACAAGTGGCGGCCCGGATGGACGAGCTGATCCGGCCCGTTGGTGCAAACCAGGCGATGAACGGACACCACCAGCGCGGACTTTCGCCGATTTCCATCTGCGAGTAGCTGTTGCAAGGCGACTGCTGCCCGAGGTGGCTGTCTCGTCGTTGAAACGTCATGATGCTGACCATACCTTCCCGTCTTAGGCACCAGTTGTTTGCCTGATGGGGGAACTTGAGGATGAGAGACGTATCGAAGCTCATGGACCAGCTCTTTGCGGGCGGTGGGAGCGACCTCGTGAACAAGGCCAGGCAAAGCTGGGACGCGCAGTCGACCGGCACAAAGGGTGCCCTCGCAGGCGGCCTGCTCGGCGTACTGCTGGGGGGGAAGGGCGGCTTGGCGGGTGTTGCCCGTGTCGGAGGCGCCGCGCTCATCGGCAGCCTCGCCTCGCGCGCCTATGCCGACTATCAGGCGGGCAAATCGCCGATGGATGCGATTACCGGCGCGCTTGGCCTCGATACAGCCGCGCCCCAGGTCACGGACCAGCTGAATGCGCGCCTCGTGAGGGCCATGATCGCGGCCGCAAAGGCGGATGGCAACGTCACCATCGACGAGCAGGAGAAGATCAAGCAGCAGATCCAGACGCTTGGCCTCGGGCCAGAGGTCGCGCAGCTGATCCAGGAAGAACTTGCCCAGCCGCTCGACATCGACCGGATTGCGGCGATGGCGACATCGGCGGAAGAAGCCGCGCAGATTTACACGGCGTCGGTGATTGTGGTGGATCCCGATACTCCCGCCGAGAGGGACTATCTTGCGCTGCTGGCCCAGAAGATGAACGTCGATCCGGGTCTTGCCGCGCAGGTCCAGGCTCAGACGGATGCGCTCTTCCCGAAGGCTTGATGCCCTGCTCGTCCGGGCGGGGCATTGAACCCGCCCGCGCACCATGATCTGACTGCGCCCAGGACAGGGACGGAGCGGGTCATGCGCATCTTCATCAACGGTTTCGGCCGGATTGGCCGGTCGGTCCTGCGGGCCTGGGCGGGCGGAGCCGCGCCGGGGCTTGAGATCGCGGGGATAAACGACATCGCCGACGCCGCGATGTGCGCCTACCTCTTTGAATATGACAGTGTCTTCGGCCCGTTCCGCGGCAGCGTTGCCCTGCGGGATAGCGCGCTTGTCGTGAATGGCCAGGCAATTCCCCTTCATCGCACTCCCGACCTGACGAGACTGGATCTCACCGGAATAGATGTGGTCATGGAATGCACCGGCCGCGCCGACAGTGCGGAGGTTGCGGGGCAGGGACTGGCCGCCGGCGCCGGACGCGTCCTGATCTCCGGCCCATCGCGTGCGGCGGAGTTGACCGTGGTGCTGGGTGCGAACGAGGCGGCCCTGGGTGGCCAGCGCATCGTCTCGAATGCGTCCTGCACCACCAATGCACTCGCGCCTCTGGCAAAGGTCCTGCACCGAGCCTTCGGGGTCGTGACCGGCTCCATGACCACCATACATTGCTACACCGGCAGCCAGCCGACCGTCGATGCGCCGGCCGCCGATTTCGCCCGCAGTCGGGCAGCCGCCCTGTCGATGGTTCCGACCACGACTTCTGCTCAGCGCCTGCTCGATCAGGTTCTGCCCGAGATCGCCGGCCGGATCGAAGGCTCGGCCGTGCGGGTTCCGACCGCCAGCGTCTCGGCCGTCGACCTAGCGGTAATGGTCGAGCGGGTTCCGACCGCAGCCGAGCTAAATGTTGTGCTTGCAGCGGCTGGCGGGGTGATCGGGGTTACCGATCGACCACTTGTCTCGACCGATCTCAGGGCCAGGCCCGAGAGCATCGTCATGGCGCTGCCCGAGACCCGCGTCACGAAGAGCGGGATGGTCCGGGTGTTCGGTTGGTACGACAATGAATGGGGTTTTTCCAACCGGATGCTCGATGTGGCGCGCCTGATGGCCTGAGGGCCGATCAGCGGCCTGGGGAGACCACGCGAAACCGCTCGGGATAGCGGTGCTCCTCAAGATTGGCCCCATCGCCGATCCGGTCCACGACGGCGAACAGGCCCGGTGCAGACAGGGGTGTCAGCACGCCATGCCAAGTGCCGCGATGCAGGTTGATCGCCTGCGCTCCGTCGGTCAGAAAGGCGCGCGGTCTGCCCGGCAGCCCACCGTCGTCCGGCGCCACAATGACAAGAAAAGGCGCCGCCGCCATCGGGATGAAAGCCTGGCTCCCTTCCGGGTGACGCTCGACCAGGTCGAACTCGTAAGGAAGCGCACGCGGCACCGCGTCGAAGATCGAGATCCCCGCCCGCCCGCCGACAAAGTCGAGCCGCGCGCGGTCGTGATGCCGACCGCAAAGCCCCTCGTTGATCATCCGGTCCGGAGCGCCCTCCGCCGAGAGCACATCGCCGAAATCAGCAAAGGCCGGCGCGGTAAGAGGCTCGGCGGTGATGATCTGCATGGTGGCGGTCCTCGAACTCCTGCGGACCGGACCCGGCATCCTGATCAAGTCCCTGTCTCTTTTGCTCAAATATCCTGCGGGGGGAGGGGCGGACGCAAGTCCGCACCGGGGGGCGAAAAGCCCCCCTCGACGTCTCCGTTCAGCGACCCGTCGACCACGGCCCGCGCAGCCGCGCATGACGGTTCACGTCCTTGTAGAGCAGGTAACGGAACGGCCCCGGCCCCGCGGCGTAGCAGGCCTGCGGGCAATAGGCGCGCAGCCACATGAAATCGCCCGCCTCGACCTCGACCCAGTCGCGGTTCAGCCGGTAGACGGCCTTGCCCTCCAGCACATAAAGCCCGTGTTCCATGACATGGGTCTCTTCGAACGGGATGACGCCCCCTGGCAGGAAGGTGACGATGTTCACGTGCATGTCGTGGCGCAGGTCGGCCGGATCGACGAAGCGGGTCGTTGCCCACCGCCCGTCGGTATCAGGCATGGCGATGGGGGCGATCTGCCGTTCGTTTGAAACGAAGGCGGTCGGTTTCGGGATCCCCTCCGCCGGTTCCCAGATCTTGCGCACCCAATGAAAGCGGGCCGGCTCGGTGCCGCCGGCCCAAAGCCGCCAGGCCGTCCCGGCGGGAATATAGGCGTAGCCACCTGAGGTCAGGTGGTGCCGCGCGTCCTCGATCGTCAGGGTCAGTTCGCCCGCTGTCACGAAGATCACCGATTGCGCCGCCGGATCGTTCTCGGGCTGGTCCGAGCCGCCGCCGGGCTCAACCTCCATCACATACTGGCTGAAGGTTTCCGAGAAACCCGACATCGGCCGGGCGATCATCCACAGCCGCGTGTCGGCCCATCCGGGAAGATAGCTTGTCACGATGTCCGAGAAGACCCCTTTCGGTATCACCGCATAGGCCTCGGTAAAGACCGCGCGACCGGTGTGGATCGCGGATTGCGGCGGCAAGCCACCAGGCGGGGCGTAATAGGCTGTCATTGCAGCAAATCCTTCAGGCGAAGTTCGGCGATACGTTCGACCTGGGCGCAGGCCGTGGCGAATTCAGCGGCACGATCATTGGCGATGCGGGTCTGGAAGGCCGAAAGGATCGAGGCCTTGGTATTTTCGCGCACGGCGATGATGAAGGGGAAGCCGAACTTCGCCACATACTCCGCATTCAGCGTCTGGAAGGTCGTACGTTCCTCGTCGGTCAGCGCATCCAGTCCGGCGCTTGCCTGCTCAGAGGTGCTTTCCGCCGTCAGCCGCTTGGCTTGGGCCAGTTTCCCGGCAAGGTCAGGGTGCGCGGTCAGCACACCAAGCCGCTCCTCCTCGCCGGCAGACCGGAACATCCGCGCCAGTGCATTGTGCAGTCCCGTTGCCGTGTCATGTGCCGGCCCAAGTTCCAGCGCCCAGGCGCGCTCCGCGATCCAGGGCGAATGTTCGAAGATGCCGCCAAAGCGCGCGACGAACGCCGCCTTGTCCATCCGGCTCGGCCGTTCGAAGCGACGCGGCGGATGGGTCTTGGTCCAGTGCCGGGCGATGTCGAGGCGGCGGGCGAACCAGACGCCTTCCTTGCCCTGCGCGTAGTCGAGGAACCGGATCAGCCCGGCGATCTTGCCCGGACGGCCGATCAGGCGGCAGTGCAGGCCGATCGAGAACATCTTCGGGCGTCCGGCCTGCCCTTCGGCATAAAGCGTGTCGAAGCTGTCCTTTAGATACTGGAAGAACTGCTCGCCGGTGATGTAGCCGGGCGCGGTGGCAAAGCGCATGTCGTTGGCTTCGAGCGTGTAGGGGATCACCAACTGGTCGCGTTCGCCTGCCTCGATCCAGTAGGGCAGGTCGTCATCGTAGGTGTCAGAGATCCAGTCGAAACCCTGTTCCGCCGTCAGCCGCACCGTGTTGACCGAGCAGCGGCCGGTATACCAGCCGGTCGGGCGACTGCCTGTTACCTCTGTATGCAGGCGGATCGCCTCAAGGATCTGTCGGCGCTCCTCCTCCTCGGGCATGTCGCGGTGGTCGACCCATTTCAGGCCGTGGCTGGCAATCTCCCACCCGGCGGCCTTCATCGCCGCGACTTGCGCGGGTGCTCGGGCCAGCGCCGTCGCCACGCCATAGATCGTGACCGGCAAATGGCGCGAGGTGAACAGGTCATGCAGCCGCCAGAACCCGGCCCTCGCCCCGTAGTCGTAGATCGACTCCATGTTCCAGTGCCGCATGCCCGGCCAGGGTGCCGCCCCGGCGATGTCGGACAGGAACGCCTCGGACGCTGCATCGCCGTGCAGGATCGAGTTTTCGCCGCCTTCCTCGTAGTTCAGCACCAAGCTGATCGCGACCTTTGCCCCTCCGGGCCAGGCTGCGTCGGGAGGATTGCCACCGTAACCGGTGAAGTCGCGGGGATAGCGGGGCGGGTTGGTCATGGGAAATGCGCCTTTGCTTGCTGCCATTGTTCTAGGCTCAAGGCGCGGCCGGGTTTATCAAAATCTCGCGGAAACAGCTTCCTTGCGCGAGAGGCATCGCCATCTGCCCGCGAAGGCGGCAGGATGGCAGTAAAGCATGGAGGGTCAAATGGCGGGTGGTCGGCTGTCGACGCATGTTCTGGACACGGCGCGGGGCAAACCGGCCGAGGGCATCCGCATCACGCTTTACCGGATTTCCGGCCAGAGCCACCGCAAGATCGCCGAGGCCGTGACAAACAACGATGGCCGGACGGACAGCCCGCTGCTGGTCGGTGACACGATGGCCGCGGGCAGCTACGAACTCGTCTTTGCCGCGGGCGACTACTTGCGCGCGAGCGGGCAGGCGGGTGAGGGTGTGCTCTTCCTCGACGAGATCCCTATCCGTTTCGGCATTCCCGACGCCGGGGCGCACTATCACGTCCCACTGCTCCTTTCGCCCTTCGGCTATTCGACCTACCGGGGAAGCTGACCGGCGAGAGCCGGTTGCCCACCGGACCACGATTTGATCGCAGGCTCAGATGGCGCCTGCCGTCCGGACCACCAACGCGACGCCCGCGAGGACGAGCGCGGCGCCCATCAGGCGCGCCAGTCGGTCTCCACCCGGTGCGAACTTTTCGATCGCGACATAGATGGCGATCGCGAGGACCCACCAAAGGTTCATCACCCCGCCGACGAACAACAAGATCATCAGGGCCCAGCAGCAACCGAGACAATAGATCCCGTGTGACAGGCCCATCCGGAACGCGGCGGCGCGGCCGGTCCGGCGATGCTGAGTCAAGGATTCGACCGGGCCGCGACAGGCGGCAAGGCAGGCAGACTTGAGCGGGGTGAACTGATAAAGGCCTGCTCCGATCAGGAGCCCCGCCCCGAGATAGGCCCCTGTGACAGACATGAACATCGAAGAGATCAGGCCGCTTGCGCTGAGCATGGCCTGAAGGACCGTTGCGCCCAGACTGAATACCGCCCAGATGCAAAGGTATCCGGCAAGGAATTCAAGCTGGCCGGACGCCCCGCGTTCGGGCTTCAGGGCGCCATAAAGCAATACCACCGGGGCCACGCTCGGGACCATCATGGCCACCATCATCAGCCACCACATGAGGAAGATGACGGCCGCATAGCCGGCAGTCCAGACCGTCGGCATCAGCATGTCGGGCGTCCGCGCGATCAGCGCGCCCGCAGGCCCGGTCATGCGTGTCATGTCAATGCTCGACATGCCGGTACCGCCGCCGGAGACGGTGAAAAGGGCACAGACAACGACGGCGGCAAACATCGCCGCGATCACGATCCATCGGTCCCGCTCCAGCAGGCGACCGATGAGGTGCGGCCTGTCCATCGCGTCAGGCCGCGTGGTCGATCACGCCCTTGCCGTTCATGTAGACCCGGCAGATGTGCACGTGGGTGCCCTTGTTGTTGGGCAGCGAAATCGCTCCTGACGTGGACGTCGTTCCGGTCGCAACCTCGGCCTGGCGGAACTCGAATCCGGCCGGCAGGTTGATGCGGGCCCGGACCTCGGCGCCGGTCACCGGGTTGCGGATCGGCTCTGCCGTTGTCTCGAAAACGCCCGGGACGCGCACGTGGCCCCGCCGCGCCGCCATGTCGATCTTGACGTCGATCGGCTTGGCCAGGGTTTCCAGCCGGTTCGGCGACATCTTGTCGAAAATCCAGAAGACGGTCGCCATGTCCTCGGTATCGCCCCCGGAGAAGATGCTTTCCAGCGCCTTTCGCTGCTCTGGCGAGGCGCGCTCGTCCACGATCAACTGGATCGTGCCGTTGCCCTGGTGAATGGCCCCGGGCCAAGAGGCAGTGAATGCGACGTTCAGGCCATCCAGCGAAACCTTGCCATGATGGCCCTTGTTGATGTGGAAGCCGACTGCGGCTTCGCAATGGCCGTGGGTCGGTAGCGACAGGAATTGACAGGGGCAACCATAGGCGCAGTTGCAGTTCGCAAGTTCGAGTGCGTCGATCTCCCAGGGCGTCATGGATTTCCTCCCACGCTGAGTCGGGTCCTGTGGGCCCAAGTCCGATCATATCACGGAAACCAGCATTCCCGATTCATATTGCGATCTATGCGCCAATCATTGCCCTGGCGGGCGGAGGCCCGTGGCCGGATCTTGAACGGCAAGGCTAAAGGCCGACCTTCAGCCCCTCGACTTGTGTGGCCATGTCGGCTTTGATCCGTGCCACCATGAAGTCGGTGAAGAGCCGGATCTTCGGGTCGCGCAGGCGCCGGTGCTGGGTCAGGACGGACAGTTGAGTGGGCATCGGCGGGGTGGCGGTGGCAACGGGCACGAGACGACCGGCACGCAGGTGGTCGGCCACCTCGAAGACCGGCTTCATCACGATGCCCTGGCCATCAAGCGCCCAGCCCGTCAGCACGTCGCCATCGTCGGATTCGAACGGGCCAGTGATCTCGTAACGGCGGGGACCGTCCGGGGTCTGCAGCGTCCACTGGAATTCTTTCGCGCCGGGAAATCGCAGGTTCAGGCAATCATGCCGGTCTGCTACCAGCGCGGCACCGTCGGCAGGCACTCCCCGGCGCGCGACATAGGCAGGAGCGGCGCAGAGCAGCCGTGGGCAATCAGCGATCAGGCGGATCTTCAACGTGGAGTCGTCGAGGAGCCCAAGGTGGAACGCCACGTCGAGTCCCTCGGCGGTCAGGTCGACGTTGCGGTCCGACAGGCGCAGTCGCACGTCGATCAGGGGATAGGCGTTCTTGAAGGCCGGCACATGCGGCGCGATGAACCGCCGCCCGATGCCGAGCGGGGCGGCGACAAAGATAGACCCGCGCGGGTTCTGCGTCACGTCGATCACCGCCGCCTCGGCCTCTTCGATTGCCTCCAGCACCTTGCGCGCGCCCTCGTAGAAGATGCGCCCGTTTTCTGTCGGCTGCAGCGAACGGGTCGTACGATTGAACAGACGGACGCCGAGGTGCTTTTCCAGCTCGGAGATTCGCGCCGAGGAGACGGCCGCAGACGTGCGCTGATCACGCGCCGCCGCACTCATGCTGCCCAATTCATAGACACGCACGAACATGCGGATGTTGTTGACGTAGGACATCGCGCCCTCGCAGCATTCTCTCCACGGGTTTGAAAGTGATCCCGCATTTGATGGATTAACCTGACAGTGGCTGCCGGTATAGCGTTTTGCATCCGGCAGAAGGGGCAAGGCGCATGTATGACTGGATCGTGATCAGCGAATGGATCGAGTTCGCGGTGCGCTGGACGCATGTTATCGTCGGCATCGCCTGGATCGGATCATCCTTCTACTTCATCGCACTGGACCTGAGCCTGCGGAAGGTGCCCGAACTGCCGCCCGGCGCCTATGGCGAGGAATGGCAGGTGCATGGCGGCGGCTTCTACCACATTCAGAAATACCTCGTGGCCCCTGAACGGCTGCCGGAGCATCTGACCTGGTTCAAGTGGGAAAGCTATTCGACCTGGCTGACCGGTTTCGCGATGCTCTGCCTCGTCTATTACCTGGGCGCCGACCTCTATCTGGTCGATCCGCAGGTGATGGAGCTGCAGGTCTGGCAGGCGGTCGGCATTTCGCTGGCCTCGCTGGCGGGCGGCTGGATTGTCTACGACCAGCTTTGCAAGAGCCGCCTCGGCGAGAACTCGACCGGGCTGATGGTGCTGCTCTACGTCATCCTCGTGGGCATGGCCTATTTCTACACCCACGTCTTCTCGGGCCGTGCGGCGCTGCTGCATCTGGGCGCGTTCACCGCCACGATCATGTCGGCCAACGTGTTTTTCATCATCATGCCGAACCAGCGGATCGTGGTGGCCGACCTGAAGGCGGGCCGCGTCCCCGATCCGAAATACGGGCGTATCGCCAAGCAGCGCAGCACCCACAACAACTACCTGACGCTGCCAGTCATCTTCATGATGCTGTCGAACCACTACCCGCTCGCCTTCGCGACCGAGTGGAACTGGCTGATCGCGAGCCTCGTCTTCCTGATGGGCGTGACGATCCGGCATTTCTTCAACACCATGCATGCCGGCAAGGGCACGCCGTGGTGGACATGGGCCGTGACCGCGATCCTGCTGCTGATCTGCGCCTGGCTTTCGACCGCGCCGATGCGGCATGCTCCAGAAGAGGCAGCGCTTCAGGGCGAGGCGCTGCGCTATGCTTCGGCGCCCGGCTTCGACGATGTGACCAGCATCGTACAGGGCCGCTGTTCGATGTGCCACGCAGCCGAGCCGGGATGGGACGGCATCCACTGGCCGCCGAAGGATGTGGTGCTGGAGACGCCGGCGCAGATCGCGCACGAGGCACGGCGGATCTATGTACAGGCCGGGCTGACCCATGCCATGCCGCCTGCCAACGTGAGTTTCATCGAACCGGCCGAGCGCGAGACGATCGTGCGCTGGTTCCAGGCGGCGGGTGCGGGTGGCATCAACGGCTGAGCTTGCATCACCCTCTGCGGCCCAGCATCCTGCCCCGCAGAGCGCAACCCGAACAGGCCGGAGCACCGGCCGGACACCACAATGCAAACCTCTTCCATCCTGCGGCTCGATCCGCACATCCCGCTTGACGCCTGGCCGGACTACACGGCGGAGGATGTATCCTCGGGCGCCGTTCGGTCATCCGGTCATCTTTGGTTCGAAGATCCCAAGTCGGGCCTGAGCGTCGGGGTCTGGGAGGCCGGGGCGAATATCGGGCGCTGGACGGAATGGCCTGTCCATGAGTTCATGCTGATCGTCGAAGGCGATGTCGTGATCGTCGAGCAGGATAGAGAGACGGTCTTCCGCCCCGGAGATGCCCTCCTCATCCCGAAGGGTGTCCGCTGCCTGTGGGCGCAGGCCGGGCGGGTTCGCAAGATCTTCGCGATCCTCGACGAGGGACAGGTGCCCGCTGTAGCCCAGGGCCGGGTCATCCGTATTGACCCAAACGCCCGTCTGGAGCCCTCGGCCCCGCCCGATCCGGCGAACCTTATGTCGCCCGCGCCGCAGACCAGGGCGCATGTGGCCTTCGAGGATGAGACGGGGCAACTGTCCACCGGCATCTGGCAGGCGACGGCCTATCAGCGAAGGCTGGTGAGCTTCACGCATACCGAACTGATGCACGTCCTGGAAGGCACGATCACCCTGTCCGATGCGAAAGGACGAATGCAGCAGTTCGGACCGGGAGAGACCCTGCTTCTGCCTGCGGGGACACCGAACGCCTGGATCAGCACCGGGCTCGTCCGCAAGGTCTTCTGGACATTCAGCCCGCGCGCCTAGTCCCTGGCCATCTCGCAAACCCGGCTATCGAAACAGGAAAGGAACCCCTAATGGGCAAGGACGTGGGAGAGGCGCTGGCGGATGCCGCGTTCCGGCGCGAGGCGCTGAAGGGATCGCTGATCGAGGCGAGCTATGCCGGGGCGTTGAGTTTCTTCCGGCGCAAGTACACGCGCGACCTGACCGGGGTGGACGTGGCGGTGACGGGCATCCCGCTTGACCTGACCGTCAGCAACCGTCCCGGCACCCGCTTCGGACCCGAGGCAATCCGCCGGGCCAGCGCGCAGCATGCCTGGGGGCCGGTCTGGCCCTGGCGCTTCGATCCCTTCGACACGCTGGCGGTAACGGACTACGGCGATGTGTCTTTCGACTGGGGGGAACCGATGGCGATCCCCGCAGCGATCGAAGAGCATTTCGCCGGGATCATCGCCGCGGGCGCGGATACCCTGATGCTGGGCGGGGACCATTTCTCGACCTACCCGGTCCTGAAGGCCCACGCCGCCAAACACGGGCCGCTCGGCATGGTCCAGTTCGACGCGCACCGCGATGTTGAAGAGGATGCGGGCGGTCGTCTCGACCATGGCAGCATGATGTACTACGCCGTCCGCGACGGGATCATCGACCCGAAGCGCACCGTCCAGGTTGGTATCCGCACCTGCTTCACCGGCGAACGCACGCACGGGATGACCGTTCTCTACGCCGATCAGGTCCATGCGATGGGGGCCGAGGGCGTGGCCGAGGTTATCCGCAAGACGCTCGGATCGGGCCCGAACTACCTGACCTTCGACATCGACTTCCTCGACCCGGGGACCGCGCCGGGCACCGGCACGCCGGTTCCGGGCGGCATGACCAGCTTCCAGGCGCTGTCGATCCTGCGAGCGCTGAAAGGCATGGACTTCGTCGGCATGGACGTGGTCGAGGTCTCGCCGCCCTATGACCATGCCGAGATGACGTCGAACGCGGCCGCGATCCTTGCGGTCGAGATGCTCTGCCTCAAGGCCTGGGCACGCGGGGCGCGGGCGACGGTCTGAGGTCTAGCGGCCGAAGGTCCATCGCGTTTCCTGCCGATAGGTTTCGCCCGGCGACAGCAGGATGGTCGGAAATCCCGGATGATGCGGTGCATCCGGCCATCGCTGCGGCTCCAGCGCAATGCCGGCGAAAGCGCCACAGGGCTCGCCCCGGTGGCTGGGCCATGGCGCAGTCGCCAACCCCTGGCCGCCGTAGACCTGCAATCCCGGCTCCGTTGTGGCCAGCCGCAGGCTGATTCCGCTACGGCCGGTCAGTTCGGCCACCTCGGTCATCCTCTGGGGACGATCGGACAGGATGAGATTGTGGTCATAGCCTTCCGTCAGGTCCAGCATCCTTCCCTCGCGCAGATCAAAGGCGTCCGACACGGCACGATTCTCGCCCGTGGGGATCAGCGCAGGCGTCACCGGCAGGTAGCGGTCTGCGGCGATCCGCAGCCGATGCCCGGCGGTTGTCGGCGTAGCGTCGAGGTTCCAGTAGCTGTGGTTGGCCAGATTCATCAGGGTCAGGGCATCGGTCGTGGCGGTCAGCGCCAAGTGAAGCGCCGTTCCTTCGATGCGGAACGCCGCGCGGATGTCCCGGCGTCCCGGAAAGCCGTCATCGCCTTCCTCCAACACGATATGCAACGTGACGGACGCATTCGTCACGTCGTCGATCGCCCAGTGGCGGGTGTGGAGCCCCCTTGGCCCGGAATGCAGAAGGGTCACACCTTCATTCGCGGGGAATTTGCAGATACGGCCGCCAACCTCGGCGCTGGCCCCCGCGATGCGGTTGGCGACGGGGCCGACGATGGCGCCGAAATAGGCCATCGGCCCCTCGTAGGCTTCCAGGAAATCTGTGCCCAGTGTCAGCGAATGTCCGACCCCGGCCAGCCGGACATCCTGCAAGACTGCGCCACGGGTCAGTATGGTTGCCGTCAGTTCTGCTCCGCCAATGTTCACGGCATCGACGCGGCGACCGTCCGACCCATATCCGAACGTCGTGATCTGTCCCGACATCGCTGATGTCTCCCTCTTCCACGCGGGCAACCTGCGCGGAAAGGTGAAGCACGGTCAAGCGGGTCAGTCTTTGGCCAGACAGTCGGAAATGCCTTGGCCCAGATTGCGCAGGAGCGTCGCGTAAAGCTCGGGTCCCGCAGTCAGCGTCAGGGCCTCGACATCCTGCGGTGTACCGACACGCGCCTTGTCGTCGATGATGGTCGCGATGAACTTGGGGTCGCGCCCGGCTTCCGGAAACACGCAGACGGCACCGAAACTGGCCACGAGGTCCCGAATCTTTCGCAATTGCGCCGCGCCCGGCGTTGTGGCGTCACCCAGTTCGATGGCTCCGGCGATGTTCAGGCCGTAATGCTCGCCAAAATAGCCAAGCGCGTCGTGAAAGACGACGAACGGCTTGGGCTTGACCGGGGCCAGTAGGGCAGTCAGGTCGGCATCAAGCATCTGGATCGACGTCACAGCCTGATCGGCATTGGCGCGATAGGTTGCGGCATGCTCGGGATCGGCGCTGGACAGTGTCGCAGCGATGGTGCCAAGCCAGGCAATCGCGTTTTCGGGGTCAAGCCAGGCATGGGGATCGGTGCCTTCGCCGTCGGCGAACTGGCGGACATGGCCGCCTCCGTCCCTCAGCAGGCCCACCACCCTCGCCTTGTCGCCGAGGGTGCCGATGGCATCGCCAAGCGCGGGCATCAGCTCTGGCCCGACCCAGAAGATCACCTCGGCGTCGGCAAGTGCAGCGGCCTGCGACGGCTTCATCTGGAAGTCATGGGGATCACCGCCCGCAGGCAGGATCATCGTCGGACGGCCCAGATCGCCCATCACCTGCTGGACCAGCGACTGAACCGGCGCGAAATCGGTGACCACGCGCGGCACCTCGGCCGAGGCTGCGGTTGCAAGTGCGCTGGCGAGCGCAATGGATATGATATAACGCATCGGGATGCCCTCTGGACTCGGTTCCGATGGCTTATCATATGTTATACCGTAACACGTCAAGGGGCGGTGATGGCGGACAGTCGCGACAGGCAGGCTTTTGTGGAGCATGACCATGCTCATTGCGCGGGTGGCGTGATGGCGCGGGCCGAATCGCTTGCGGCCGAGCGCGGTGTGCGGATGACCCCGGTGCGTCGGCGGGCGCTCGAGATCCTGCTCGAGTCCCATCGTGCCATAGGGGCCTACGACATGCTGCAGCGTCTTGCGGCCGAGGGCTTTGGCCATCAGCCGCCGGTGGCCTATCGGGCACTCGACTTCCTTGTCGACAACGGGTTGGCGCACCGGGTGCGGCGCCTCAATGCCTTTACCGCCTGCATGCATCCGGGCGAGGCCCATGCCCCGGCCTTCCTGATCTGCCGCAGCTGCGACACGGTGGCCGAAGCCTCGGCCGAAAGCGTCCGCGCCGCGCTCGATGCGGCAGCTACCGAACTTGGCTTTGCAATCGAACGCAGCAACATCGAGGCGCTGGGCCTGTGCCCCGCCTGTCAGGCGGTGCAGGAATGAGCCTGCTTACTGCCACCCATGTCTGCGTCCGCTTCGGCGAAACCGAGGTGTTGCACGACATCTCGCTCAAGGTTGATCCGGGCGAGATCGTCACGATCGTCGGCCCGAACGGGTCCGGGAAGTCTACGCTGCTGCGCGCGTTGCTTGGAATCGTGCCGGTCGCGGCGGGAGAGGTTGCGCGCAAGCCGGGCCTCCGGATCGGCTATGTGCCGCAGCGGCTGCAGATCGACAGGTCACTGCCGATGACAGCACGTCGGTTCCTGTCGCTGCCACAGCGTCAGCGCCCCGAGGCGGTGACGGCGGCCCTTCATCGGGTAGGGGTTCCCGAGGCCGCAGACCGGATGCTGACCGACTTGTCCGGGGGGCAGTTGCAGCGTGTGCTTCTGGCCCGCGCTCTGCTGACCGAACCCGAGATCCTTGTCCTGGACGAACCGACCCAAGGGTTGGACCAGCCGGGCGAGGCCGGGTTCTATCGTCTGATCGAAGAGGCGCGGAAGGAAACCGGCGCGGCGGTGTTGATGGTCAGCCACGACCTGCACGTCGTCATGGCGGCATCCGACCGGGTGATCTGCCTGAACGGCCATATCTGCTGCGAAGGCACGCCGCATGTCGTGTCGAACGCGCCGGAATACCGGGCGCTGTTCGGCCTGGGCACGCATGGGGCGCTGGCGCTCTACCAGCATGTGCATGACCACGATCACACGCATGATCATGGTCACGATCATTCGCACGAGCCCCACCATCACCACCCTCACCCGGCAAAGGTGACCAGCGATGCTTGACGACTTCCTCATGCGTGCGGCGCTGGCCGGGATCGGGCTGGCGCTGGCAACCGGGCCGCTTGGGTCGTTCGTCGTCTGGCGACGCATGGCCTATTTTGGCGATGCGACCGCCCATGCGGCCATCCTTGGCGTGGCGCTGGCGCTGGCGACGGACCTGCCGGTCGGTCTGGGCACTCTGGTCGTCGCGCTGGCGATGGCGGTCACCGTTTCGGTGCTGGCGGGCAAGGGCTGGGCGATGGACACGACGCTTGGCACGCTGGCGCATGCGGCGCTGGCCTTCGGCCTTGTGGCAATAAGCTTCGTCCACGGCGTCAGGACGGACCTGTCGGCCTATCTGTTCGGCGACATACTTGCCGTGTCGAAGACCGATCTCGCCTTCATCTGGGGCGGCGCTTCGCTGGTGCTTGGGATCATCGTTTGGCGCTGGTCACGCTTGCTCACCGCGACGCTGAACGAGGATCTGGCCTTCTCCGCCGGGATCGACCCGCGCCGCGAACGGCTGATCCTGACGCTGGCGCTGGCGGTCGTGGTGGCGGTGGCGCTTAAGGTCGTGGGCGCACTGCTGATTGCGGCCATGCTCATCATCCCGGCTGCGGCGGCACGGGGCGTGGCTCGTTCGCCCGAGGCGATGGCCGTCCTCGCCTCGATCATCGGCGCGGCTGCCTCAGTCGGGGGGCTTGCCTTGTCGCTCTGGCAGGATACGCCCGCCGGTCCGTCGGTCGTCGTCTGCGCCGCGCTCGCCTTCGCGCTGTCGGCAGGTGTGGGGCTGCGCCGCGCTTCGACCTGACGTGCTATTCGCCGCGAAACAGGCGGGCGGCCACGACCAGCCCCGAGATGTCCGCCGGCTCTTCCGTCACCACCAGATCGCCTGCCGCGACGTAGGCGCCCGCGACGACGGAAGGCGCGAGCGCGTAAAGGCAAAGCGTCGCACTCGCCGCCAGCGCCGCCCTGCCGCGGATCACCGCCACTTCCGGCCGGGGCAACCGTCGCGCCGTCATCACGTTCAGGTCACGCGATACCGCGCCCTTGGTCCGCTCTGACCGGGTCGGCACGTCGCCGGGGAAAGCCACCGGCACGAGTGGCGCGCAGGTCAGCGCGATCCCTTCACCCGTCAGGTCGAAGCCCGGTCCTTCGATCACCGTCAGCACCCGCTCGATGCCGGGGAAAAGCGAGAACGGCCCATCCTCGCTGACCGTCGCCACCGACAGCCGCCAGATCAGATGCCCCTCGGCATCGACCTCCTTCAGCATCTCGATGGTCTCGCCCCGACCATTCGCCCAGGGCATCCGCACATAATCCGCCGGGGTCAGGTGCCTCATTCGGCGGCGTCCCGCGGGATCAGGTTCGCGGCCTCCGGCGCGATTTCGTCGAAGTCGAAGGCATCCAGACGCCGTGCGCGCCGCCCGGCCTTGTCCGAGGAAATCTTGATCTCCTCGATATCCTTGGCTGCCTGCCCGAAATGCCGGTCGAGGTTTTGCACCCGGTCGCCCAGCCGCTCCACATCCTGATGCAGCAGCGCCAGTTCCTTGCGGATCGCGCCCGCCTGCTCGCGCATCCGCGCATCCTTCAGGATCGCCCGCATCGTGTTCAGCGTCGCCATGCAGGTCGTGGGCGAGACGATCCAGACGCGCAGGCCGAAGCCCTCGCGCACCACCTCGGGGAAATTCGCATGCAACTCGGCATAGACCGCTTCCGAGGGCAGGAACATCATCGCCCCGTCTGCCGTCTCGCCCTCAAGGATATACCGCTCGGCAATCGCCTTCAGGTGAGTGCGAACAGCCGCCCGCAAGGCCCGCCCCGCCTCGGCAACAGCCTGCGGGGTATCGGCCCGCCGCAACGCCTCGTAGGCCTCGAGCGGGAATTTCGAGTCGATCACGATCGGCCCCGGCGGGTTGGGCAGGTGGATCAGGCAATCGGCCCGCTTCCCGTTCGACAGCGTCGCCTGCATGGTGAAGCTGCCCGGCGGCAGGGCCTTCTGCACGATGTCATGCAGCTGGATCTCTCCGAAGGCGCCGCGCGTCTGCTTGTTCGACAGGATGTCCTGCAGTGTCAGCACCTCGCCCGAGAGCTTCTCGATCTTGGCCTGCGCCCGGTCGATCATCTCGAGCCGTTGCTGCAATTCGCCCAGGCCCCGCGCGGTGCGCGTGGCACTTCCCGACAGGCTTTCGCCCATGGCCGCCTGCACCTCGGCCAGCCGCCGCTCCATGAGTTGCAGCATGGCAGTCTGGCTGACCGCCTGCGCTTCCGAGACATGGCTCAGCCCGCCCGACAGCCGCTCCTGCCCGTCCGACAGCATTTGCACCCGCTGGCCGAGCCAGCCGAGTTCCCGTAGCATCGGTTCGGCCAGCTTCGCCGACCGTCCTGCTGCGCGCAGGGTCAGGACAAGGATCAGGAGCACGATCGCCGCCGCCCCGGCATAGATCATCCAGGGTTCAACGCCATCGGGCAATGGAAAGGGCAGGGTATTCATGTCCGTCCGAAAAGCCGCTCGATGTCGGCCAGCTTCAGTTCAACATAGGTCGGCCGTCCGTGGTTGCACTGGCCCGAGAGTGGCGTCGCCTCCATTTCGCGCAGGAGCGCGTTCATCTCCTCGGCCCGCATCTGCCGTCCAGAGCGGACCGAGCCGTGGCAGGCCATCCGGCTCAGCACAGCGTCGATCCGACCGCGCAAGAGCGACGAGTCGCCCAGATCGGCCAACTCGTCCAGCATGTCGCGCAGCAGCGCCGCCGTATCCACCCGGCCAAGGATCGCCGGCACCTCGCGCACGGCCACCGCCGTACCGCCGAACGGCTCGATCACCAGCCCTAGCCGCTCCAACTCCGGCGCGAGCTCGAGAAGCCGCGCCGCATCGCTGGCCGACAGGTCCACTATCTCCGGGATCAACAGCGCCTGCGCGGCGATCCCCGTCTCGGCCATCTGCCGCTTCATCCGCTCATAGACCAGCCGCTCATGCGCGGCGTGCTGATCGACGATCACCATGCCCGTCGCCGTCTGGGCGATGATGTAGTTCTCATGCACCTGCGCCCGCGCCGCGCCCAGGGGCCGCGCCTCCAGCGCCGGCTCCTGCGGAACAGGCTCCACCCGCGCCGAGGGCGCCTCGGCAAAACCCGGCTGGGGCGGCGGCGCCTGCCAGATCGCCGCCCGGCTCAGGACGGTACCGGAAGGCCTGTCCATCTGGTAGATGCGCGGGCTCACGACCTCTTCCGGCCGGAGCGCCGCCAAAGTCGCCGTCCCCACGGTCGACGACGCCCGGTGTCCCGCGCCGCTCAGCGCCTGCCGGAGCCCGCCGACGATCAGCCCCCGCGCCAGTGCCGGTTCGCGGAACCGCACCTCGGCCTTGGCCGGATGCACGTTCACATCCACCCGCTGCGGATCGACGCTGAGCGTCAGGACCGCCGCCGGATGCCGGTCGCGGCTCAGCACATCCATGTAGGCGGCGCGCAGCGCGCCGAGCAGAATCCGGTCCTGCACCGGCCGTCCATTGACGAAAAGGTACTGCGCCACCGACGAGCCCCGCGAATAGGTCGGCAGCGCCGCGTATCCTGTCAGGCGCATCCCCTCCCGCTCGATGTCGATCGGCAGGGCGTTCGCCGCGAAATCCGCGCCGACCACCCCCGCGACGCGCCGGTGCAGCGCGTCGAACAGATCGCCCGCCTCCGGGTCGGCGCGGAACATCACCCGCCCCTCGCCGCCGCCCGACACGTCGCGCAGCGTAAAACCCACCGTTGGCTCGGCCAGCGCCAGCCGCCGCACCACCTCGCCGATGGCCTGCGCCTCGGCCCTGTCGCTGCGCAGGAACTTCAGCCGCGCGGGCGTGGCGAAGAACAGGTCGCGCAACTCCACGACAGTGCCCCGGTTCAGCGCCGCCGGTCGCACCGGCTCCATCCGCCCGCCCGAAACCCCGATGCTCGCCCCCGCTTCGCCCTCGGCCCGAGAGGTGATGGTGAGCCGCCCGACCGCGCCGAGCGAGGGCAAGGCCTCGCCCCGGAAGCCGAAGCTGGTGATGTCGAGCAGGTCCGAGCCGTCGATCTTGGATGTCGCATGGCGTGACAGCGCCAGCGGCAGATCCTCCGCCGTCATCCCGCAGCCGTCATCGGCCACCCGGATCAGCGTCTTGCCGCCATCGGCATAATCGACCGTGATCCGACGGGCGCCCGCATCCAGCGCATTCTCGACCAGTTCCTTCACCGCCGAGGCCGGCCGTTCCACCACCTCACCTGCCGCGATCCGGTTGATCGCCGCCTCGTCAAGCTGCCGGATTACCGGCCGGCCGGTCAGGATATTGGGGGTGTCGAGCGTCATGCCACCAAAAGTAGCAGCGGCCCGCCGATTCCGCTATGGGAAAGACGGCAGTTACTCCGTCGATTTGACCCCATCCGGCCGCCCCACCACGACGAACTGCAGCGCATCTGGTGTCAGGAGCCGCGCCGCGACGCGCTTGATGTCATCCTGTGTCACGGCCTCGATCTTTGCGTTCCGGGTGGTGATGTAGTCCGGAGATAGCCCGTCCATCTGCATGCCCACCAGAATCTCCGCGATCTGGCCGTTGCCGTCGAAGCGCAGGGGATAGGAGCCGGTCAGATAGGTCTTCGTCGCAGCCAGTTCCTCGGCCGAGACGCCGTCCTTCGCGATCCGGGCCCATTCCTGGCGGATCAGGTCGATTGCCTGTCCGGTCGTCGCATTCGCCGTTGCCATCTGCCCCATCAGCGCCTCGCCATAGGCCATTGGCATCAGGTAGGTGCCGATGCCGTAGGTCAGCCCGCGCTTCTCGCGGACCTCGGTCATCAGCCGCGCGCTGAAGCGGTTGCCGCCAAGGATTTCGTTCAGCATATAGGCTGCGAAGAAATCCGGATCGTCGCGCCGCATCCCCGACTGGCCGAACACCACCACCGATTGCGGCGAGTCGAAGTCCACGACCTTGACCCCGCCGGGGGCCTGCCACGCGGCGCGGCCCGGCAGGGGCGCGCCCATCTCGGGAAGATCGCCGAACAGTCGGTCAAGCACCTCACCCAGTTGTTCCGGAGTGATGTCGCCCACTGCCGCCACATGCAGTCGGTCGCGCGTCATGGTGCGGGTCTTCGCCTCGATCAGGTCGTCACGCGTCAGGGCGGCGACGCTGTCGGGGGTGCCGCTTCCCTCTGATCCGTAGGGATGTTTCCCGAAGGCGAGCGCGTTGAACGTCTCGCCGGCGATCGACGATGGATCGGTCGCGTCCGACGCAAGGCCTGACAGCACCTGCCCGCGCACGCGGTCAATCGCGGATTGATCGAAGCGCGGTGCAATGATCGCCTGACGCAGCAGGTCTATGGCCTGATCGCGGTTCTCGGTCAGGAACCGGGCAGAGATCGACACGGCGTCCTGGCTGGCGTCGAAGCCAAATCCGGCCGCGAGGGAATCGCGCGCCTCGGCAAAGGCCTGGGCGTCCATCTCGCCCGCGCCTTCTTCCAACGTCGCCGCCATGAGATTGACTGCGCCGCGCTCACCCGGCAGGTCCAGGCTGGTGCCACCCTGAAAAGCCACGTCGAGCGCGGTGAAGGGGATTTCGTGATCCTCGACCAGCCAGGCTGTGATGCCTCCGGGCGAGGTCACCTCCTGGACGGCGATCTCGGCCCTGAGCGGCAGGGCGAAGAGCAGGGCAGCGAGCAGCGTCGCAAGGCGCAGGCGGATCATGGCGTGGTCTCCTGCACCTGTCCCAGATGGCCGGTCACGGCATTGTCGCGGTTCAGCACCTGCCGGGCCGCCGCCATCACGTCATCAGCGGTTACCGACTGCAGCAAATCGGGCCAGGCCTTGACGTCCTCGATCGTCAGGCCGACGGCCAAAGCTTCGCCATAGCGCTGCGCCAGCCCCTCGACATTGTCGTCGCCGTAGATCTGGGCAGCGCGGACCTGGGCCTTGATCCGCTCCAATGCGGCAGGATCGACTCCGTCCTCAAGGAACTTGGTGATCACGCCATCCATTGCCGCCTCGGCCTCGTCAAGGCTCACTCCCGGCACTGGGGCTATGGCCAGGCTGAACAGCCCGTCGTCCACTGCCTCGCCATCATAATCGGCCGAGACATAGACGGCCTTCGGATTGTCAAAGGCCAGCGCCTTGGCCAGAACCGAGGTGGTGCCGCTGCCGCCGAGAAGCTCGGCCAGAACGGCAAGCGCCGCCGCCTGCTTCTGGTCACCCGATTTGCGCGCCGGGGCCAGATAGCTGCGCGAGACATAGGGCTGGGCAATCTGGGGATCCGCCATCGCCAGCCGCCGTTCGGCGCGCTGCGGCGGTTCCTGCGGCCGTTCGCGCGGCGGGATCGTGGCGGTCGGTTCGAGCGGGCCGTAATGCCTTTCGGCCAGCGTCCTGACCCGAGCGGGGTCCACATCCCCCGCGACCACGAGGATCGCGTTGTTCGGCGCGTAATAGGTCCGGTAGAAGTCGAGCGCTTCCTGCCGGTCGAGCTGTTCGATTTCGTGCCGCCAGCCAATGATCGGCAGGCCGTAGGGATGGTTGAGGAACTGAGCGGCGCGCAACTGTTCGCCAAACAAGGCGGCAGGGTCGCTGTCGGTTCGCTGGTTGCGTTCCTCAAGGATGACCTGCCTTTCGGTCGTCACGTCCTCTTCGGTCAGCCGCAGGTCGCGCATCCGATCGGCTTCCAGGGTCATCATCATGTCCAGCCGGTCGGCTGCGACCCGCTGGAAATAGGCGGTGTAATCCCACGAGGTGAAGGCGTTGTCGCTGCCGCCTTGCGCCTCGACGATGGCCGAGAACTGGCCAGAGGGCACGTCATCGGTGCCCTTGAACATCAGGTGTTCCAGAAAATGGGCAATGCCGGAATGGCCGGGCGCCTCGTCGGCGGCGCCGACCTTGTACCAGACCATCTGGGTCACCACCGGAGCGCGGTGATCCTCGATCACCACGACCTGCAGACCGTTCGCCAGGGTGAAGTCTGTCACCTTTTCCGCATGGGCGGGAAATGCCGCCCAGCACAGGCTGGCGGCGGCAAGGGCCGCCCGAAATCTTTGCGTCATGCTTGGCCCTGACTGCTGCCTGACGCGAACCTACCCGCGCGGGCCGGCAAGGCAATCCCGCCCAACGCGGTTGTGATGAAGACGTAACCGGGAAGGCCGCGTCAGCTCTTCTCGCCCTTCTGGGGCGGCGGAGCGGAGACGTTGCCGACGCCTGCGGCACGCCAGCGTTCCAACTCGGCATGCTGGTTCAGCGCCATCGGCCTGTAAGCGCGGTAATATACGTTCGTCTTGAACAGACGCTCCAGAACGCGGCCCTGATGGTGCTGGCGGTATTCCAGATCCTCTGCAGCCAGAACCTGCCGGATGTCGGGATCGACGCCATAGCGCGAAGCATAGCGCACCAGGCCGGAATCCGACGCAGGGACAGATCCGCCACGCGTCAGCACCGCCGGGTTGCCGCCAAGCGCGGCGATCGCGTCGGCCTGCGGATTGGGATCGACCAGGTTGGAGCCACCCGGTTCAGGCGGCGGCAGCTCGGCGAGGTTTTGGGGCAATTCCAGCGGTTTGACCGGAAGAATCCCGAACTCATCCGGGCCTGTTCCATTGGTCGCAATGTTCATCAGATGCGGGTCTTTGGGGTTGCAGGCCGCAAGTGCCACGGTCGCGCCAAGCGCGATCGCCAAAGCGCACTTCAGAGTCTGCATGCCCGCCTCCTGGTCGTCTGTTCCGCCGTCTTTATCGCAAAGCCTCCGGCGCGTCACGGGGTCTTTGTCCGGCGACTCGGCGGTGGCTGGTCCTTGCCCGCGAACAGCACCAGCCCGATCGCGCCAACAAAGATCGCAACATCTGCGACGTTGAAAGCAAAGGGATTATCGATTCCGCAACAGGACATGTTCAGGAAATCGGCGACGGCGCCGTACATGATGCGGTCCACGACATTGCCAAGCGCGCCACCGATCAGAACCCCAGCCAGAAGCTGCATCATCGGGCCAGTCTTTTCGCGCTTCACCCAGATCCAGACCCAGACCGAGACCGCCAGCGCGACAGCGACCAGAGCCCACCGCATGATCTCGGTATCGTCCGAAAGAAGGCCGAAATTGATGCCCTGGTTCCACGCCATGCGGAAATTCAGCAGCGGCGGCAGGATCTCGATCTCGCCACGGTCATAGAGATTCAGGCCCCAGACCACGGCGATCTTGCTGATCTGGTCGAGCGCGAAAACGGCAAGGGCGGCCTTGGCGGCGATGCGCATGGTCAATGCCGGAAATGCCGCTGCCCGGTGAAGACCATCGCCAGTCCCGCCGCATCCGCGGCTGCGATCACTTCGTCATCCCTCATCGACCCCCCGGGCTGGATCACCGCCGTCGCCCCGGCCTCGGCCGCAGTCAGCAGGCCGTCGGGGAAGGGGAAGAAGGCATCCGACGCGACAACCGAGCCGACGGTCGGCGCGTCGGTCAGGCCCAGCACCTCGGCCATATCCTCGGCCTTGCGGGCGGCGATGCGGGTGGAGTCCACGCGGCTCATCTGGCCGGCGCCGATACCCACGGTGGCGCCGCCCTTCACATAGACGATGGCATTCGATTTCACATGCTTTGCCACGCGCCAGGCGAAGAGCATGTCGGCGATCTCTGCCTCGGTCGGTCGGCGCTTCGTCACCACCTTCAGATCGGCGGCGGTGATCCGGCCCGCGTCGCGGTCCTGCACCAGGAACCCGCCCGAGACCTGCTTGAACGCAAGCCCCGTCGCATAGGGGTCGGGCAGACCGCTTGTGGTAAGAAGCCGCAGGTTCTTTTTCGCGGCGAAGACCGCTTTCGCGCCTTCATCCGCACCGGGCGCGATCACGACTTCGGTAAAGATGCCGGCGATTTCTTCGGCTGTCGCAGCATCGAGCGGCTGGTTCAGCGCAACGATCCCCCCGAAGGCCGAGGTGCGGTCGCAGTCATAGGCGCGGCCATAGGCCTCGGCCAGGGTCGCGCCGCGCGCCACGCCGCAGGGGTTGGCGTGCTTGATGATCGCGACGGCGGGACCTTCCGACGCCGGGAATTCCGCAACAAGTTCGAAGGCGGCATCGGTATCGTTGATGTTGTTGTACGACAACTCCTTGCCCTGCCACTGCCGGGCAGAGGCGACGCCGGGGCGGTTCGACCCGTCGACATAGAAAGCTGCCGACTGGTGCGGGTTCTCGCCATAGCGCAGGCCCTGCGCCAATGTGCCCGCGAAAGCGCGGCGGCGGGGCTGGGCGACGTCGAGCGTCTTTGCCATCCAGGTCGAGACAGCTGCGTCATAGGCGGCGGTGCGGGAATAGGCGGTCAGCGCGAGCTTCTGGCGGAAGCCATAGCTCGTCGCGCCACCCTGCGCCGTCATCTGGTCGAGAAGCGGCTGGTAATCCTGCGGATCGGTCACCACCGCGACGAAGCGATGGTTCTTGGCTGCCGCGCGGATCATCGCCGGGCCACCGATGTCGATGTTCTCGATGCAGTCGTCGTAAGATGCGCCCTTGGCCACCGTTGCTTCGAAGGGGTAGAGGTTCACGATCAGCAGGTCGATCGGCTCGATCCCGTGGGCGGCCATCGCCACCAGATGCTCGTCATCGTCGCGCAGCGCCAGAAGTCCGCCATGCACCATCGGGTGCAGCGTCTTGACCCGGCCATCCATCATCTCGGGGAAACCCGTCACCTCTGCCACATCGCGTACCGCCAGGCCTGCCGCGCGAAGCGCCGCCGCCGTGCCTCCGGTCGAGATCAGCTCCACGCCTTTCGCAGCCAGTGCCCGGCCAAGCTCCACCAGACCGGTCTTGTCGGATACCGAGATCAGCGCGCGGCCGATCGGCACGAGGTTGGTCATCTGTCTTCCCCCATCTGCCCAGTCACGACATCGAGGCGAGATCCTCCCGGTCGAGATCGCGAATCGCGAGCGGAGTATCCTGAGCCTTGGCCAAGGTCCAGCCGATCCGGGTCTCGCGGTCCTGCGCGTGGCCTGCAAGCACGATCTGGCGGGTCGCGCGCGGCTTCAACCGCCCCTTTTCGAGGTAAACCGAGGGTTCGATGCGCAATTCCGCGCCACTCGAATGACGGAAGATCCACAACTCGCCGCTTTTCAGTGCCAGCGACACGGCGGTGCCGCCGAGGTCGAGCGCGGCATCCACGTCGGGATGCAGGTGAAAACGGATCTGGAACCCCACCCCTGCAAGCTTGGTATGAGTCATAACCTGCTCGAACCGTTTCTGTTCGGCAGGGCTGTCGGCGACCAGGAGATCCTCGCCCACCATGCGTCGGCCGTCATGCGACAGGTCGATGCGGCGAACATGGGTCAGGCCGTGAGTGCGTGACCAGCCATCATGCGCGGCGCCGAAACTCGTGCCCGAGGGGCGGCTGACGATCTGGCCGTCATAGACCTCGGCCCGGTCGATAAGCCGTTCCTGCCCTGAAGAGTCGAACCGCGACGAAGAGTACCCATCGAGCGCAAGCGTCGAATGCGAAACGGTCGCGCGGCCGGCCCTGCGCCAGTCCGGCCCGAAGGGCAGGCCCGAGCCGCAGGACACGATCAACGGCCGCCGCCCCGAAGTCAGTTCGAAGGCGAGCGTCGAGGCATGGGCCGTCGCGGCATAACGGTCGTCCGGGGGCGAAGCCGCGTCGATGATGACGCTGGTCCGGCCGCCTGACATCCGCGCAAAGCCCATCGCCATCCCGGTCGGCGCCCCGGCAGGCTTGACCCCGGAACTCGCCAGCGCCTGATCCAGCCGCCCTTCCAGGCCGCGTCCGCCGCCGTGGAACCGGGCCAGCCCGCCGTCGGCATGGCGCAGGGACCGCAAAGTGGGGGCGATCCGTTCGATTGCCGCTGTCTGTGCCGGTTCGGGCCGGCGACCCGTCTCGGACAGCGCCAGCGTCGCCCAGGACAGGAGCGTGAAGATCTCGAGCAGTTCCTCGGGGTTTCGGCTGGGGATGCTGCCATCCTCGGCAATGTCGCGCGCGCATTCCTCGGCCAGCGCCACGCGGGCGCGCTGCACATGCCGTTCCATGCCGGTCAGCGACAGGCCGGCATAGATCAGCCCAGTCAGCGCCTCGATCCGTGGCAGGCCGGGATCGGCGGCTTTCCAGCGGCGCGACAGGAATTCGGTCTGCCGCGACAGGCAGCGGAAATAGGCGTCTGCCTGCGTCCGGTCGCGGCCGTTGAGCAGCAGGACGGCGTGGTTGATCCAGCGGATCACCCGCCGTCCGGTGAGGTTCGGAGTCCAGCCTGGTCCGCGCCCTCTGCCAAACCGGTCAAGCCAGCCCCAGGTCCAGTCCTGCGCCCGTGACCGCGCTGCCGAATCGCCCACCGCCGCCAGATCATCGAGCCAGCCGAAGCCCTGAAGTTCGGCCTCGAAGGCGGGATCCGGAACGGCGATGTCCCAAAGAAACAGGCCCGGTGCCTCGACAAGGCTGCCCGCGAACAGGAAGTTTCCGGCGATCATCTGTCGGCCACGAGCAAAAAGCCCGATGGTCCGCGGCTCGGGTTGCGACTGGAATCCGCTTGAACTGCGGGCAAGCCCGGCAAGCCGGGCCTGCAGACGGTTCGCCGCCCGCGCCAATACCAAGGATTGACCTTTTCCTTGGGTCACGCCTGCCTCTTGTTCGCGTTGAACTGCCGGATGCGCCCTCTGCGGGGCTTCACCGCTGCAGCATAGCGGCGCCCCCCGGCACTGTCACCTCGCAAGCGCTTCAGGCTTCGGCGGGTTTGCGCAAGAGCGCGATGTAGAACCCGTCGATGCCGCCTTCCAGAGCCCAATGGTCGGGGCGCAGGCGCAGACCGCCTTCTGGCGTCGTCCATTCCGGCGCCAGACCTTCGGCCTCGGGCGCCGACACGGCAAGGCCGGGATGGCGGGCGAGCGCAGCCGTCACCTGATCCTCGCCTTCCTCGGCAAAAAGCGAGCAGGTGCAGTAGACAAGCCGCCCGCCGGGGCTGAGCAAGGCAAGAGCCCGGTCGAAGAGGCGAGCCTGCAACTGGACAAGCCCCTCCATCTCGCTGCCATCCTTGACGAAAGGGAGGTCGGGATGACGCCGGATCGTCCCCGTGGCCGAGCAGGGCGCGTCCAGCAAGACGGCATCGAAGGACTGAGTCGTTGACCAGTGCAGGGCATCCGCCACAACCACCTCGGCGGCAAGGCCGGTGCGGCTGAGATTTTCGGCCAGCCGCTTCAGGCGCGGTCCGGAGATGTCGAGCGCGGTCACCTGCGCCCCCGCTGCCGCGAGTTGCAGTGTCTTTCCGCCCGGAGCCGCGCAAAGATCAAGCACCCGGTCGCCCGGCACTGGGGCGAGGATGCGGGCAGGCAGTGCCGCCGCCGCGTCCTGCACCCACCAATCACCGCTTGCGTAGCCCGGAAGCGCGGTGATCTGTCCGGCCTCCTTCATCCGCCAGCTGCCTGTCGGCAGCCGCTCGGCCGCGGGCGGAGGCGTTTTCCCGGGTTTCAGCGTCAAATCGACTGGTGCGGGGGCGGATTGCACCGCCTCGATCGCCGTCACCGCCTCGCGTCCCCACCGGCGCACCAGCGGCTGGCGCAGCCATTGTGGCATCCGCTGCGGGGGCATCCCGGCGAACAGGTCGGGCTTGTCGGACAACTTGCGCAGCACGGCGTTGACGAGGCCCGTCAGGTGCCCGGTTCGCCGCCCGTGCCGAGTCATCTCGACCGCCGCGTTCACCACGCCATGCGCTGCGGCGCGGTCCACCGCCAGTTCCACGACCGCCAGACGCAGGATGTTCGCGACCGTGCGCGGCGGGTCGCGACGCAAATGCGGGTCGAGCAGCCGATCGGCCTGTTCGACGTGGCGCAGGACCGTCATCGCCAGCCGCTGTGCCCGACTCCGGTCGGGGGAAGTCAGTGTCGCGATTGGTCCGTTCGGCTCGGCCAGAACGTCGGACAAAAGCCTGCGCTCGCCCAGCACGGCGTCCAGAAGCGCCACGGCGGCCCTTCGCGCCGCGAGCCCGTCTGCCGACATGCCGCACCTCCGCCCGCCTTGCTGCCTGGATGATCTGGCGTATATCATCGCCCGACGGCTTACAAGAAAGGCGCCCTGCAGATGCCCGAAAGCGACGACGCCCCGAGCGACCTGCCGCCGGAAGCCCTGCGCGCGCTTGCAGAAGCCGAGGAACGCCGGAAGAAGGCGCAGCTTTCACTGCCGCCCGAGCTTGGCGGGCGGGACGGACCTGAACCCGTGCGCTATGGCGACTGGGAAAAGAAGGGCCTCGCCATCGACTTCTAGCGCAGGCGGAACGACGCCGAGTCGCCTTCGCCGCGATCCACAGTGAAGCGCAGCTGTTGGCCGCCCTTGGTCTCGACCAATTGGCAGTTATGCGGAATGGGCGTTCCGCTCCAGTCCATGTCGCGGCAGAAGTAGCCGTCCTGCCAGTTCCAGCTTCCGGTCACTTCCCAACCAAGCGCGCTGCCCTCGATGCGTCCGTCCGGTCGAACCTCGAGCCGGATGCGAAGCAGCGGCAGTTCAAGGGTCTTGCCGCTCACGATTGAAAGGAATTCCTCGCGGTCGCGCACCGGCGCATAGGTCTCTGCTTGCGCCGAGGTGACCGAGGCGAGGACGAACAGCATCGCGGAAATGGCATGGCCCATCATCGAGACACTCCTTCACGAAACGAGAGTCTTACGCGTCTCGCCTCCGATCGGATCACCCCGGATTCAGTCGGGCGATGACAGACTCACAACCCCAGCACATCCATCATATCATATTCGCCCGGTTTCTGCCCCTGTCCCCACAGCGCGGCCTTCAGCGCACCACGGGCAAAGATCGACCGATCGGTCGCGACATGGCGCAGCACGATCCGTTCGCCGGCAGTGGCGAAGATCACATCATGTTCGCCCACGATGTCACCGCCCCGGATGGCGGAAAAGCCGATGGCACCGGGCTTGCGCGCGCCAGTGATCCCGTCGCGACCGCTGTCGCGGACCTCGTCAAGGCTGACGCCCCGCCCGGCCGCGGCCGCCGCGCCCAGCATCAGCGCGGTGCCCGAAGGTGCGTCGACCTTCATCCGGTGATGCGCCTCGACGATCTCGATGTCCCAGTCGGCATCCAGCGCCTCCGCCACTTTCTGCGTCAGGCGGGTCAGCAGGTTGACGCCGAGGCTCATGTTCCCGGCCCGCACGATCACCGCATGGCGTGCCGCCGCTGCGATCTTCTTCAGGTGCTCGGCCTCAAGGCCCGTCGTGCCGATCACATGCACCGCCCGCGCCTGCGCGGCCAGGGCTGCGAATTCGACCGTTGCGGCCGGCGCCGTGAAGTCGATCACCGCCTGCGCCTTGGCGAAAGCCTCGAGCGGATCATCCGTCACGATCACGCCCGTCGCCGGGCCGCCCATCGCTTCGCCCACATCGCGCCCGACCCAGGGCGTGCCGGACCGTTCGACAGCGCCCACCAGCCGTGCCTTGTCCGACGCCGCAATTGTGCGGATCAGCATCTGGCCCATCCGCCCCGATGCCCCGGTGACGACGATACCCGGCACGGTCATGACTAATCCTCCTGGCTGGTCGGCCCTTCCTTAGCGGCATTGGCCGTCCTCCGCAAAGCCCGCCGTTGCGGGGGGGCGCGAAAGCCCTTATCTGACGGGCCATGGCACAGAACCGCTTTTCATCGGGCTCCGGCCCCAGCCAGCGCCAGCTCCGCGTTGGCGAACTCGTTCGCCGGACCCTGTCCGACGTGCTGATCCGGGGCGAGATCCATGATCCCGACCTGAACCGCATGTCGATCACCGTGGGCGAGGTGCGCCTTTCGCCAGACCTGAAGATCGCGACAGTCTTCGTCATGCCTCTGGGTGGCGCAGGCAAGGCCGAGGCCATTGCTGCGTTGAAGCGCAACAAGCATGAACTGCGCCGGGCCGTTGCCAAGAACATGACGCTGAAATTCGCCCCCGAACTGCGTTTCCTGACCGACGAAACCTTTGACCGTCTCGACGATACGCGCCGCATGTTCTCGGACGAGACCGTTCAGCGCGACATCCAGGCCGGCAATCCCGAGGTCGACGACCCCGACGAGGAATAGGCCGATGCGCTGGTTCGCCCTCATCGCCCTTGCCGTCCTGCCGGGGGTCGCCCATGCCGCGCCCTGCCGAACGACCACTTTCGAAGACCATCGCTATACCTTGTGCGAGGCCCCGGCCTCGGCCGACCTGCGGGTGTTCCAGCAGGCGGCGGACGGGCAGCCTTATGGGAGCTTTGCTCGGGTCGAAACCGCGCTTGAGCGCGAGGGCAAGACGCTGGCATTTGCGATGAATGGCGGCATGTATCACCCGGGCCGCGCGCCGGTGGGATTGCTGATCGAGGAGGGCGCTCAGCTTGCGCCGCTGGTCAAGGGCGCAAGCGCGGGCAATTTCGGGCTTCTCCCAAACGGGGTTCTTTGCATTGGCGATGGGGCGCGGGTGATCGAAACCCGCCGTTTTGCGAAGGCTCCGCGCGACTGTCGCTATGCCACGCAGTCCGGTCCGATGCTGGTCATCGACGGCAAGCTGCATCCCCGGTTCATTCCCGACAGCGACTCCCGCTATGTCCGCAACGGAGTCGGTGTGTCGGCCGATGGGAGGACGGTGGTCTTCGCGATCTCCGACGATGCGGTGAACTTCGCCGAGTTCGGGCGGTTCTTCCGCGATGCGCTGAAAACACCGAATGCCCTTTATCTCGACGGCTCGATCTCGCGGCTTTATGCGCCGTCGGTCGGGCGTGACGATTTCGGCTTTCCGATGGGGCCGATCGTCGGCCTAGTCGTGCCGCGCGGTTGACGGGCCGGGCCGGGGCCGCTAGCAGGCGGGCCTTCGAAGCGGAGGGATCATGGCACGCAAGCGCAAGGGCAGGGCTGTCTCAGGCTGGGTCGTGATCGACAAGCCGGCCGGCGTCACCTCCACTTCGGTCGTCAACAAGGTGAAATGGGCCTTCGAGGCACAAAAGGCCGGCCATGCCGGCACGCTCGACCCCGCTGCGACCGGGGTGCTGGCCGTGGCCCTGGGTGAGGCGACAAAGACGGTCCCTTACATCACGGACGCTCTGAAATGCTATCGCTTCGTCGTGACCTTCGGTGCGGCGACAACCACCGACGACGCCGAGGGCGAGGTGATCGTCACTTCGGCGCTGCGGCCTTCGGACAGCGAGATCAAGGCGGCGCTGCCCGCCTTCCGGGGCGACATCCAGCAAGTGCCGCCGCAGTTTTCCGCCGTGAAGGTTGACGGCGAGCGCGCCTACGACCTTGCACGCGAGGGCGAGGAACTGGACCTCGCCGCCCGCCCGCTCTGGGTCGAGCGGCTGGAGGTCATTGCCCGCCCCGATCCCGACCATGTCGAGCTTGAAATGGTTTGCGGCAAGGGCGGCTATGTCCGCTCCATCGCCCGCGATCTGGGCCGGGCACTTGGTTGCCTGGGTCATGTCCAGTGGCTGAGGCGCGAATGGTCCGGCCCCTTCGACGCTGACGAGGGGCTGGGCCTGGACGAGATTGACCGCCTCGCAAGGACCGAGGCGCTGGACACACATCTGAAGCCGCTGGAGCTGGGTCTGGCCGACCTGCCACGAGTCGAGGCGACGCCGGAGGGGGCGGCACGGCTCAGGAACGGCAATCCCGGCATGGTAATCGGGGCAGGGGTCACCTATGGCGACGAATGCTGGGCCAGCTATCACGGCCGGGCGGTCGCCGTCGGCCGGTATCTGGCGGGAGAGCTGCATCCAAGCCGTGTCTTCGTGGAGGCCTCATGATCACGCGGCATTTCCAGAAGGGTGATGCGGCCTCGACGGCCGTCTATTCGCCGTGCGAACGCTACCGCTATCTGTTGACCCGGACCTGGGACGCCGCCGGGCAGAAGGCCCTGTTCGTGATGCTGAACCCCTCGACCGCGACCGAGGTGCAGAACGATCCGACGGTCGAACGCTGCGAACGCCGGTCCCGGGCACTTGGCTTCGGGTCGTTCCGCGTTACCAACATCTTCGCTTTCCGGGCAACCGATCCAAAGGTGATGCGGGCAGAGGCCGATCCGGTCGGCCCCGCAAATGACGCCGCCATTGCCGACAGCGTCCCCTGGGCCGATCGCATCATCTGCGCCTGGGGCGCGCATGGCGCGCATCTCGATCGCGGGCGGCAGGTCGAGCGACTGCTCCGCGCCACCGGCCAACCGCTCTGGCATCTGGGGCTGACCCAGGATGGCCAGCCGAAGCATCCGCTCTACATCGGCTACGACCGCCAGCCCGAACACTGGGGCTGAGGTTCAGGCCGCCAGCGGCGGATCGCATTCCAGCCGCACGGCATCCGCGTCCAGATCGGTCACTCCGGGCAGTTCCGCAACAGGCAGGCCGTCAAGCTTGACCACGGTACCGGTGCCGTCATGGGTCGGATCAAAGCTCAGTTCCGGATCGGGATGGGCAGAGGGATCGTAGAAGACGACGATCTGGTCCGTAAGCGGATCGAAGTCCTCGATCCGCGCCAGCCCGGCCTGCGTTTCCCAATCCTCGAGGTGGAAGTCGTCGTAGCCCTCGCCGCCGGTGGCCACCTCCCCGTCGCCGAGGATCAGCGTGTCGTCACCCTCGCCGCCGTTGAGGAAATCGCTCGCATGATCGCCATGGCCGTCAAGCAGGTCGTCCCCGCCATTGCCATCGAGAATATCCGTCCCGGCATCGCCGGAGAGGCTGTCATTTCCGTCGCCGCCCGCCAAGGCATCGTTGCCCCGCCCACCGATCATCCAGTCATCGCCGTCCCCGCCGATGAGACTGTCATCCCCTGACCCGCCGATCAGGCGGTCGTCGCCCTCGTGACCGGCCAGCGTGTCGGCGCCGTCTCCGCCGGCAAGACTGTCGTCGCCCGCGTCTCCGTGCAGCGCGTCATCGCCGTTGCCGCCAAGGATCAGGTCGTCGCCGCCATTGCCGTGGACGATGTCATTCCCATCTTCCGCCTCGACATGGTCATCCCCCCCACCGGAAGCGATGAGGTCGTCGCCAGCGGAGCCGAGGATCAGGTCGTTTTCATCGGCCCCCTCATCGATTCCTGGACCGGTCAGCGCGGGAGAGGCCGGGTCGGGATTGCCCCCTTCTGCGGCAATGACCTCCGGTTCGGAGATATCCGCGGCGGGAGCTTCACTGGCCTCGGCGGCTGCATCAGGATCGGCGTCTGCGGTTGCCGGTTCGGCCTCGACCGGTTCATCCACTGGCGCAGCGGCGTCTGTCCTGTCGGTATCATCATCGTCGAACTCTACCGGGGTCGCGGTCTCGACCCCGCTCATGGTGTCCTGGTCCGCAGTGTTTTCGTCATCGTCGTCATCGTCATTGCCGTCATCATCGTCGTCATCGTCGTGGGTCTCATGCCAGTCGAGCAGGTTGCCCTGTTGGTCGTCCGACGCAGTCGCAGTGGTCGGCGCGGAGTCGCCGGTTGGCGTTTCGTCATCCTCCTGGTTTGGGCTCTCCAGCATCGAGAAGGCCGCATCCGCGACTACCCCGGCAAAGACCACGCCTATCATCCCCGCAAGCGCCAGAAACATCTCGCCCCCTTTCTGCCGCGTTAACCAGAAATCAGGTTAAGCTATTGTTTACAAACCATATTATTGCAGAGCATTGTGGCGCAATGAGGGCGAGGTCGATGCGGGCACCGGCCCATCCGGATTCCGGCTTTCCTTTTGCGCGCAATTCCCCTATACGCCCGCATCCGCAATCGAATGCGGAGCCCTCCAAGGGCCCTGCTGGACGACATCCCGGCTGTGGCCATGACCCTTAGAACAGGAGACCCCGATGTCGATCACGGTTGAAGAGAAGAACCGCCTCGTGAAGGAATACGCGACCAAGGAAGGCGACACCGGTTCGCCCGAAGTTCAGGTCGCGATCCTGTCCAGCCGCATCGCCACGCTGACCGAGCACTTCAAGACCCACAAGAATGACAACCATTCGCGTCGTGGTCTGCTGATGCTGGTCGCGCAGCGCCGCAAGCTGCTGGACTACCTCAAGAAGAAAGACGAATCGCGCTACGCTTCGCTGATTGCCCGTCTGGGCCTGCGTCGCTGAGACGATCGCCTTCGCCGGATTTGGAACGCTCGCGCCGAAAGGTGCGGGCGTTTTCATTTCGCGGGTCGGTTTCCAGTCCCGATGCGGCGCGTCCGTCGCGTCCCTGACTGCCGACGCGACTGATGCTGAAGGGGTCCCTCGAGTGCCCGACATGACAGCAAGCCCCACCCTTCGACTCCCCACCCAGGACTGGCGCCGTTCGCCCGTCTTGTTCGTCGGACTGGGGGCGGCGCTGCTCGCCTGCTGGAGTTCCGGATTCGTCGGCGTCCGCTATGCCAATGAAGAGGCTCCTGTTGCCGCGATCCTGTTCTGGCGCAGCCTGGTCTCCGGCGCGCTGCTTCTGCCCTTCGCCCTGCGCGGTCCGCGACTGACACTTCGGGCTCTTGCCGAACAGGCGATCTTCGCCTTTTTCGGCATGTTCCTCTATCTCGGGGGATTTGCGCTGGCCATCGCCTGCCGCGTGCCGACCGGGCTCGTGGCGCTGATGGCGGATCTCGTGCCGCTTGCCATTGCCGCGCTGTCCTTCCCGATCCTTGGCCAGCGGCTGACCGGTCAGCAATGGCTTGGCAGCGCGGTGGCACTGGCCGGCGTGCTGACCGTCTCGGCCGATGCGTTCCGGCTCGGGCAGGCCCCGGCGCTCGCCTATGTGCTGCCGGTCCTCGGGATGGTCTCTTTCGGCCTTGCGACCGTCCTGCAAAAGCGGGTTTCGGTCACGCCGCTGCCGATCGTTCAGCGGCTCTGCCTGCAATGCCTGTTCGCCGCGCTGATGTTCGCACCCGTCGCGGCGCTGCGGGGCGAAATCGCTCCACCGCTGACCGCCCATTTTGTCCTTGGCATAGGCTGGCTGGTGGGCCTTGCGACCTTTGGCGGCTGGGGCATCTACTACCTCTGCCTGCGCCTCTGGTCGCCGGTCCGGGTCAGTGCGATCATCTACCTCAGTCCGCCCGTCACGATGCTGTGGTCGTGGGTCCTGTTCGGCGAGCCGTTGACCATCGCCATGTTCCTCGGCCTTGCAATAACCTTGGCGGGGGTCGCCCTGGTGTCCGCCGCCCGGGCGGGCTGAAGGCCGCCGCTGCCCGATCCCTGATGACGGCCCGTTGTGTCAGTGCCCTGGGTTTCCACCAGAGGAGAGGATCATGACCGCCAAGGGATTGCCGCCGTCGCGTTTCGCCTCGCCCCCCTGCCTGGCCGGAGAGGTTGCGCCCGACTACTTCGATCCGTTGGCCGTTGATCCGCAGCAGGCACTCGACGTCGCACGCTGGCGCAAGAGCGAGAGGGTGGCGCGACTCGAGGCCCGGGCTGCCCTGAGCGTGACAGACCGCCAGGCGCTGGCATCCGCGGTCGCCACCCATCTCGACGCGTTGCTGTCGCGCCTTTTCCCCGACATCGGTGGGATGGTCCTGTCCGGCTACTGGCCGATCAAGTCGGAGCTGGACCTGCGGCCCTGGATGATCCGGATGGCAGAAAAGGGTGTCCGCCTTGCCCTGCCGGTCGTCGAAACCCCGAAAGCGCCGCTCGTGTTCCGGCCCTGGTCCCCGGGCGCCGCCATGGTACGCGGGCACTGGAACATCCCCGTTCCCGCCACGCGCGACACGATCCGGCCCGACATAGCGCTGGCACCGCTGGTTGGCTGGGACAGCGAGGGCTACCGGCTCGGCTACGGTGGCGGCTATTTCGACCGGACCCTTGCCGCGGCAAGGCCAAGGCCCTTCGCGATCGGTGTCGGCCTGCAAGGCGCAAAACTCGGCACGATCTTTCCCCAGCCTCACGACATCCGCCTGGATGCCGTCGTCACTGAGGTGGGACTGCAATGGTGCGCGCGGTAACGGGAAGGGGTGCCCGTCTGGAAGGGATCCGCGGTAAGACATCCCGTCGGCTGGCGTCTGGACGACTTCCCCCGGATGGCCTGTCGCCGCCCAAGGCTGACAACCTGCTTCCCAACACCCCTGTTTTCCTGTATGGCCCCGCCCCATCTGAGACGTGAGGCCTGACCCCCGGGCCCGTGCGACAGGATTGGGGGCGGCGGCAATGGGGCCGCCATATGCGGGGCACCCGGAGGGCCGGGCCAACCCCTGAGGAAACGATACATGTTCAACGAAGTGAAAAAATCCATCCAGTGGGGCGGTGAGACGCTGACGCTGGAAACGGGCAAGGTTGCCCGCCAAGCCGACGGCTCGGTCATCGCCACCCTGGGCGAAACCAGCGTCATGGCCAACGTGACCTTCGCCAAATCGGCGAAGCCGGGTCAGGACTTCTTCCCCCTGACCGTCCATTACCAGGAAAAATACTACGCCGCCGGCAAGATTCCGGGCGGCTTCTTCAAGCGTGAGGCGCGTCCCTCGGAAAAAGAAACCCTGGTTTCCCGCCTGATCGACCGTCCCTGCCGCCCGCTGTTCGTCAATGGCTTCCGCAACGAAGTGCTGGTCATGGCGACCGTGCTGTCCTGCGACCTGCACAACGATCCCGACATCGTCGCAATGATCGCGGCCTCGGCTGCGCTGACCATCTCGGGCGTTCCCTTCATGGGCCCGATCGGCGCGGCCCGCGTCGGTTTCTCGAACGGCCAGTATGTCCTGAACCCGGCCATGGATGACATGACCCAGCTCCGCTCGAACCCCGAGCAGCGCCTGGACCTCGTCATCGCCGGCACCAAGGATGCCGTGATGATGGTGGAATCGGAAGCCTACGAGCTGACCGAGGACGAGATGCTCGGCGCGGTGAAGTTCGGCCACGAGGCAATGCAGCCGGTGATCGATCTCATCATCTCGCTGGCCGAAGTCGCGGCGAAAGAGCCCTACGACTTCTCCCCGCCCGACTACTCGGCGCTCTATGCCCGCGTGCAGTCAGTGGGCGAGGCGCAGATGCGCGCCGCCTTCGCGATCCGCGACAAGCAAGAGCGCAGCAATGCGATCTCGGCCGCAGCCGACGCGATCCATGCCTCTCTCACTGAAGAAGAGCAGGCCGATCCGAACCTCGACTCAGCGATCAAGAAGCTGGAAAGCTCGATCCTGCGCGGCGACATCATCAACGGTGGCGCGCGCATCGACGGCCGCGACAACAAGACCGTCCGCCCGATCGTCAGCGAAACCTCCGTCCTGCCGCGCACGCATGGCTCGGCGCTGTTCACCCGCGGGGAAACCCAGGCGCTGGTCGTGACCACGCTCGGCACCGGCGAGGATGAGCAGATCATCGACGCGCTGAACGGCAACTACCGTTCGAACTTCCTGCTGCACTACAACTTCCCGCCCTATTCGGTCGGCGAAGTTGGCCGCGTGGGCTCGCCCGGCCGTCGCGAGATCGGCCACGGCAAGCTCGCATGGCGCGCCCTTCAGGCCGTCCTGCCCGCGCCGACCGACTTCCCCTACACGATCCGCGTCGTCTCCGAGATCACGGAATCGAACGGCTCCTCCTCGATGGCCTCCGTCTGCGGCGGCTCGCTGTCGATGATGGATGCGGGCGTTCCGCTCAAGGCTCCGGTCGCCGGCGTGGCGATGGGTCTGATCCTCGAGGAAGATGGCCGCTGGGCCGTGCTGACCGACATCCTCGGTGACGAGGATCACCTCGGCGACATGGACTTCAAGGTGGCGGGCACCTCGTCCGGCATCACCTCGCTGCAGATGGACATCAAGGTGGCGGGTATCACCCCCGCGATCATGGAGCAGGCCCTGGCGCAGGCCAAGGACGGGCGGATGCACATCCTGGGCGAGATGGCCAAGTCGATCTCGGCCCCGAAAGGCTTCTCGGAATACGCGCCGAAGATCGAAACGCTGACCATCCCAACCGACAAGATCCGCGAAGTGATCGGCTCGGGCGGCAAGGTGATCCGCGAGATCGTCGAAACATCGGGCGCCAAGGTCGACATCAACGACGACGGCGTGATCAAGATCGCCTCGAGCGACGCTGCGGCGATCAAGAAGGCCTATGACATGATCTGGTCGATCGTGGCAGAGCCGGAAGAAGGCCAGATTTACACCGGCAAGGTGGTGAAGCTGGTCGATTTCGGCGCCTTCGTGAACTTCTTCGGCAAGCGCGACGGTCTGGTCCACGTCTCCCAGATCGCCAGCAAGCGCCTGAACCACCCCAATGAGGTGCTGAAGGAAGGCCAGGAAGTGAAGGTCAAGCTTCTGGGCTTCGACGAGCGCGGCAAGGTCCGTCTCGGCATGAAGATGGTCGACCAGGAAACCGGCGCCGAGATCGTCGAGAAGAAGAAAGAAGAAGCCGAAGAGGCGTAAGCCCGGCTTCCCGTTCCTGATCAGGGCCCCGGCGTTGCCGCCGGGGCCCTTTTTTCATGCTCTCTACGCACCAATGGCTTGTTTTCCTGGCGAGATGCCGCAGTCTCCGGGGTATTCGCACAGACAGCCAAGGATTTGCCCGCGATGCCTTTCACGCCGTCTCGCCGCCAGTTCCTCGTCACCGGACTGGCCGCCGCTTTCGCAGCGCCGGCCCGCGCCGTCCCGATGCCCGAGGGCTGGACCCTGCCCGAGGAATACATGCCGCGCGTCGTGCGGCTCAAGAACGACTTCGCCCCAAACGAGATCCACGTCGATCCGGCGAATTTCGCGCTTTATTACACGCTCGAGAAGGGGCAGGCGATCCGATACGAGGTCGGCATCGCGAAGGGCAATCTCTACATCCCCGGCGATTTCACCATCGGCGCCAAGAAGGAGTGGCCAAGCTGGACCCCGACCAAGGAGATGATCCAGCGCAGCCCCGAACACTATGCGCAGTTCGCCGACGGGATGCCCGGCGGGCCGACCAACCCGCTCGGCGCCCGCGCGCTTTACCTTTTCACGCCCGAGATCGGCGACACCTTCCTGCGCATCCACGGCACGCCCGAGCCCTGGACGGTCGGCTCAGCCGTGTCGAACGGCTGCGTACGGCTGGTAAACGAGCATGTGATGGACCTGTATTCGCGGGTCCAGCTTGGCACACGCGCCGTGCTCTATCCCAAGGTTGCGGGTCAGGCCTAGGCGGCGCGGGCCGCGCGGGGGCGTGGCTGAAGCCGCAGCGCAAGCAGCACGACCCCCCAGTACAAGAGCCAGGAGATCACGGTGATAAGGTCAGGCTGCGCGCGATAGCCCGTCAGCGAGGCGACAAGCCCGCCGAACCGCGTCCCGTCATCCAGCAGCGCCGAGCTGTCCCACAGCGGTAGGCCGAAGGGCAGCAGGCCCGCGGCCACCAGATCGCCCACGCCCGTCACGAACAGCGAGCAGCCAAGCAGAAGCAGCATGACCTCGGTGACCCGGAAGAAAGTCCGCCAGGGCATGTACCGCGCGCCGGCCCGAAGCAGCAGGTAGCTGGCAAAGGCGGCGGCGAACCCGACTGCGATCGACAGGGCGGCGGATCCGGCCGCCGCGCCCTGGCTTGCGGCAAGCGAGCCATACAGGAAGATCACCGTCTCGCTGCCCTCGCGCGCCACCGCGACAAGCGCCAGCACGAAGACACCCCACCAGTTGCGATGCTCCGCTGCGATCCGCAGCCCCTCTTCCATGTCGCGCTTCAAGGTGCGGCCATGGCGGCGCATCCAGACGACCATCTGGAGGATCAGCGCCGCCGCAAGGAAGACCATCGTCGTCATCAGGTTCTGCCGCAGGTCCGGTGTGAGCAGGCTTGAGAAGCCCATGAGCGCCGCTGCCAGTGCCAGCGCCACGGCAATGCCCGCCGCGACACCGCCCCACAGGAACAGCGAGGCGCGCCGACCGGCGCCCTCATGCGCAAGCCAACCGGCAAGGATGCCCACCACCAGCAGCGCTTCGACGCTTTCGCGCCAGATGATGAAAATGATCTGACCGTTCATAAGGAAGCCTCGCCTTGGAAGGGCTTACTTGGCGACGATGGTGCCGCGCGCGGTGTCGAGATTCTCGTGGAACTCCTCGACAAAGGAATAGCTGCCCGCCGGCAGAGGCTGCAACTCGACGGTTGCCGTCTGGCCGGGCGGGATGATGGTTTCGATACGCAGCTGCTTGCTTTCGAACTCGGCCGGCGTCGCGCCCGCATTGACTACGGTCAGCGTGGCGGCGGCATTCGCGGGAAGCTCGATCGTCTGCGGCGACACCACGCCATCCGTCAGCGTGACCGTGAGGGCCGAAGTCTCGGCAAGCGCGGGCCCCAGACCCAGAACCAGCCCCAGGGCCGCGAGAAGGGAGAGGGGGAGATGACGTTTCATGACTGCAGAATCCCGGATGTTGCTCTGCGACCCCGAATACCAGACAGAAACAGTCAGATCAATAATACTGACAAAAATACTTCGGATTTTTCCGCTCGCCATCCACCCTACAGCGCCGCCACCGCTGCAACGAAACGGTCGATCTCGGCTTCGGTGTTGTATGCGTGGACCGAGGCGCGCACCATCTCGGGCAGGTGCCTCCGGGCAAAATCCCGCGGCGCCCACCGCGCGTAAGACAGCGAGCAGTTTATGCCCTGCGCCCTGAGCGCCTCGACGATCCCGCGCGACGGCTTGCCCTCGACCGTGAAGGTCACGATGCCGCCCTTGCGCTCCCCCTGATCGCGGACGGTGACGCCCGGCAGGCTGGCGAGGTCTCCGCGCAGCCGTGCGGCAAGGCCGGCGATGCGCTCGTCGATCGTGGCCATGCCGATTTCCAGCGCATAGTCCACCGCCCGCGCCAGCCCCGCCTTGCCGGCATAGTTTTGCTCGAAGGCCTCGAACCGCTTCGCCCCCGGCTCCCAGTTGAAGCCGTCCTCCGAGACGAAGGCCGAGTGCCCGTCGATGAAGGGCGGGTCCAGCCGCCCAAGCGCGGCCTTCGACACCCACAGAACGCCCGTCCCCCGAGGCCCGCGCAGGAACTTCCTTCCCGTGCCGGACAGCGCGTCACAGCCGATGGCCCGCACGTCCACCTCGACCTGCCCAAGGCTCTGGCACGCGTCGAGCAGATAGAAAACTCCATGATCGCGTGTGACCCGTCCCACCGAGGCGGCCGGGTTCACCAGACCGCCCTGCGTCGGGATGTGACTCAGCGCCACAAGCTTCGTCCGCGGCCCGATCATGCGGTCCAGCGCCTCGACGTCGATCTGCCCGCTCGCGTCCGACGGGCATTCGCGGATGACGATCCGCTTCCGCGCCTGCATCTGCAGCAGCGACAGCGTGTTCGAGCCATAGTCCGAGACATGGATGATGACCTCGTCCCCCTCCTGCCAGTCGAGTCCGTAGAACACCGAATCCCAGGCCCGGGTCGCGCTTTCCGCCCAGGCGATTTCGGCCGGATCGCCGCCCAGCAACTCCGCAAACCCGGTGTAGAACCGCTTCAGCCGGGGGGCCAGCGCCGCCTCGGCCTCGTAGCCGCCCATCCGCCGCTCGGCCTCGAGATAGTCCAGCATTGCGTGGTGAACAGGATCGGGGATCAGCGAAGCCCCGGCATTGTTGAAATGCAGAAGCGTCTCGCAGGCTGGCGTCTCGCGCCGAAGCCGTGCCAGGGTATCGGGTGTCATCTGCGCCTCCGTCAAAGAAAAGTGCCGCCCGGTTCCCGGACGGCCGCTCCTGTCTGTCTCTTTTGCACAAACATCCTGCGGGGGGCGAGGGGGGCGCAAAGTCCCCCTCTCCGCGGGATCCGCTGGATCAGGCCTTCGGCGCCTTGGCGTAGCGCAGGTAGGGCAGCTTGAAGTCCAGCTCGCCGAACCGCTCCTTGGCCTGATCGTTGTTCAGCGCCAGTGCAACGATCACGTCCTGTCCCGGAACCCAGTTGGCCGGTGTCGCCAGAGGCACGCCATCCGTTGCGCGCACCGCATCCAGCGCCCGCAGGATCTCGGCAAAGTTCCGGCCGACCGACATCGGGTAATACATGGTCAGGCGGACCTTCTTGTCCGGCCCCACCAGGAACACAGTCCGCACCGTTGCCGTATCGGCCGGCGTGCGCCCGTCGGGCAGGACCTTGTCGGCCGGGAGCATGTCATAGGCCTTGGCGACCGTCAGCGACGAGTCGTCGATGATCGGGAAGTTCGCAGGCACCCCGGCAAAGGCCTCGATATCGCGCTTCCATTTCTGGTGATCCGCGACCGAGTCCACCGAAACGCCAATCACCTTGGTGTTCCGGGCCTCGAACTCCTTGGCAAGCTGGGCAACCGCGGCAAACTCCGTGGTGCAGACGGGGGTGAAATCCTTGGGGTGCGAGAAGATGATGGCATAGCCGCTGCCGATCCAGTCGTGGAAATGGATCGTCCCGGCCGTCGATTCGGCAGTGAAATCGGGGGCGATGTCGTTGATGCGCAGTCCCATCTGGGTCTCCATTGCGAAATGTTGCGCCGGGATTAGATAACCGAACGGCGGGCGAGACTAGCCCCGCAAGACACCATTGCGACAGGAAAGATTGGAAAGCCTGTCGTTTTCCATTCAGTCCCCGTCGCACGAAAGGGTCAATCTCCAGAGGACATGCCGGGCAGTGACTTGCTTCTCGGGGGCGGTGACTTGCAGAGCCGAAGCCAACCTGCCATAATTTGATCAAATTCCTGCGGAGGATACCATGATCGAGAGACGCGAGTTCTACATCAACGGCAAATGGGTGGCCCCGGCCACGCCGCGCGACTGCGCTGTCATCGACCCGTCGAACGAAGAGGTCTGCGCGATCATCTCGCTTGGCGACAAGGCCGATACCGATGCCGCCGTCGCCGCCGCCAAGGCCGCCTTCCCGAAATGGGCCGCGACGCCCCCGGCCGAGCGCCGCGCCGCCGTCGTCCGCATCCTCGAGCAATACGAAAAGCGGAAAGAGGAACTGGCCCGCGCGATCAGCATGGAAATGGGCTCGCCCCTTGCCCATGCCCGGGGTGAGCAGGCCCCCTGCCTGCCGTGGCATCTGAAGAACTTCCTGACCGCTTTCGATCATATCGAATGGGTCCGCCCGCTTGGCCCCCACGCACCGAACGACCGTATCGCGCTGGAGCCGATCGGCGTTGTCGGCCTCATCACGCCGTGGAACTGGCCGATGAACCAGATCGCCCTCAAGGCGATCCCGGCGATCCTGGCCGGCTGCACCTGCGTGCTGAAACCGTCCGAGGAAAGCCCGCTCAACGCGATGATCTTCGCCGAGTTCTGCCATGACGCGGGCCTGCCGCCGGGCGTGTTCAACCTCGTGAACGGCGACGGCATGGGTGTCGGTGCACAGCTTTCCACCCACCCGGATGTCGAGATGATTTCCTTCACCGGCTCGACCCGCGCCGGCCGCGCCATCTCAAAGGCCGCTGCCGAGACGCTGAAGCGCGTCACGCTGGAGCTTGGGGGCAAGGGCGCCAACCTGATCTTCGCTGATGCGGACGACAGGGCGGTGGAGCGCGGCGTGCGTCACATGATGGACAATTCCGGCCAGTCCTGCAACGCGCCGAGCCGGATGCTGGTCGAACGCCCGATCTACGACCGCGCTGTCGAAATCGCCGCCAAGGTGGCGGGAGAGATCAAGGTCGGTTCCGCCCACGAGGAAGGCCCGCATATCGGCCCGGTGGTGAACAAGCGCCAGTGGGACCAGATCCAGGGCTACATCCAGAAGGGCATCGACGAGGGCGCGCGCCTGATCGCCGGCGGCCCCGGCCTGCCGGAAGGCTTCAACCGCGGCTTCTACGTGAAGCCCACGATCTTCGCCGACGTGAAGCCCGGCATGACGATCGAGAAGGAAGAGATCTTCGGCCCGGTCCTGTGCATGATCCCCTTCGAGACCGAGGCGGAAGCGGTGCAGATCGCCAACGACACGCCCTATGGTCTGACCAACTACGTCCAGAGCCAGGACGGCGCGCGCCGGAACCGGCTCGCGCTACAGCTCAAGTCGGGCATGGTGCAGATGAACGGCAAGAGCCGCGGCGCGGGATCGCCCTTCGGCGGGGTCAAGGCCTCGGGTCGCGCGCGCGAAGGCGGCATCTGGGGGCTGGAGGAATTCCTCGAGGTCAAGGCGATCTCGGGCTGGGATTCCGCCATCGACATGGCCGCGGAATGAGGCTTGCCGTCCTAGCCGATGTTCATGGCAACCTTGATGCCCTGAATGCGGTTCTGGACGATCTTGCACTGCAATCGCCGGACCTTACGGTCAACCTCGGCGATTGCCTCTCCGGGCCGCTTTGGCCAGGGGAGACTGCCGATCTCTTGATGCAACTCGGCTGGCCGGCGGTTCGCGGCAACCACGATCGCTGGTTGGTCGAGCGTCCTTCGCCGCTCGGGCCGTGGGAAGCGGATTCGCTGCCACATCTGAAACCCGCGCAACTTGACTGGCTGGCGACGCTTCCCGCGACGCGCAGGATCGACGACATCTTTCTGTGCCACGCGACGCCGCAGGACGATACGACCTACTGGTTGCATGACGTCCGGTCAGACGGCCTGTTCGCCCCAAGCGCGCCTGCGCGGGTGGCGCGCATTGCCGGGGAAGTCGAGGCAGGGCTTCTGCTCTGCGGCCATACCCATCTGGCGGCCGCGGTCCGGCTGCCCGACGGGCGGATTGTGGTGAACCCGGGTTCGGTTGGTTGTCCGGGGTTCGAGGATGACCATCCGGTCTATCACCGCGCCGAGGCGGGAACTCCCCACGCCTGCTATGCCATCCTCGATGCGGTCCGGGGCGGCTGGTCGGTCGCATTCCGGCGCGTGGCCTATGAGCCAAGGCGTGCAGCCGACCTTGCTGCGGCGCGTGGACGGCCCGACTGGGCTGGCGTTCTTGCAACCGGCTGGCTGCCTAATCCCTGACCGGTTCAGAAGAACCAGCGGGCGCCAAACAGAAGGCCATCGGCATCCTGATAGGTATTGCCCAGCTGGTCGCCATAGGTGAAACGCCGCCAGCCAGCGTAAAGGTTCAGCGAGAGCGAGTCGATGTCCTGAACCGCGTAGATGCCGTAGTTCTCGGTCCTTGCGCCGTCGGAGAGGAAATCGCTTCCGTTGTAGTAATCGACGGACAGGTAGGTCGTCCCTGCCGCGATAAGGTCTGCCTTCCACCCCGCCCGTGCCCAGTAATAGCTCGCTCCGTTGATCTGCTGACCGGCCGAGACGGACAAGTTCAGCCCAGTCGGAACATGCACACCCGTCACCGATCCGGCAACGCGGCGGGTCAGGCCGTTATCCGGGTCATCGATCCACTGGTACCCGGCCGCTGTCCGGACCTCGATATCGCCGATCTCTCCCGTCCAGCGGATGGCCAGATCGTAGTAATCCGCGTTGTCGCCGTCGGTCAGGATGTTGCGGCCGTAGGACGTCGACAGCATCACGCCGCTGAAGATCGGCGTGTCGTAGCGCGCTCGAAAGCGGCGGGTCCCGTTGAAGGCGTTGTTGACCTGACCGATCGAGACATTGGTGAGGTTTCCATCCGCATCCCGGAACCGGAACGAGCCGAAGCCGTCGGTCGAGTTCGTCGCGCCGGCCACGAAGGTGAAACTGTCGTCGAGGCCGGCCGTACCGTCCGACGCCGTGCTTCCCTGACCCAGGGAGAATGTCCCGACACGGGCATCCGCGGCAACCTCGAACCAGCGCAAGGACGTCTTTTGCCAGTCGATCCAGGGCGGCTCGAATGTCTGCGACACGAGCGCGCTGTTGCGCAGGCCAAGACCGGTCTCAAAGCGATAGCGGAGCGTCAACTCATCGAGCGGCTGGAGATAGGTAAAGCCGATCCGGGTATTCCAGTTGCCGTTGTCGACAAGTCCGCTGGTGGTTTCGGTTCCGTCATCGAAGCCTTGATAGGTCAGGTTGACCTGACCGTAGAAGGTGAAGATGTTTCCGCCGGGGCTGCCATAGGTCAGCTTCGGGGTGAACACCTCGGATTCGATCGGGACTTCGGATTGGAGGTCGTCGTAGTCGAAGTCGGTCGCCGGCCTGTCCTGCGCAGCTGCGACCGAACCGCAAAGTGCAGCGACGCAACCAACCAACGACCCCAAGACCACTTTGCGCATTGCCTCGCCCATTCTCTGTCAGACGCTCGGTCAGAAAGGCCAAGCCACCCTCCCTGTCCGCCGTGATCCGGGACATCCCGGAAGCGTGTCTGTTTCGTTCGATCCGATCAAGCCTTGTCGTGTTGATTTTGGCCCCTCGCCTGCAGGAGCGATTGGGTCATTTCCGACATGAGAGCCTGCTTGCACGTCGCATCGCGCGTCGTGCCTATGGTGTACTTGCGCTTAGCTTGGCGTATTCAAGGAGCGCCGTCTATGCCCAGCCAGCACCCCAACGTCATGTCCCCGATTACCTTGCGTGGCCACACACTGCGCAACAGGATCGTCTTCGGAGCCCACACGAATAACATGTCGGATCAAGGGCTTCCTGGCCCGCGTACCGCTGGCTACCTCCTGGAACGCGCGCTTGGCGGCGCCGGAATGATCGTTGCCGAACCGATGCCAGTGCACCGGACGGGGGTGCTTACGCGGGGCAACTTCCTGCATTCCACCGATGAGGTGATCCCGCATTTCCGCAAGGTCACCGAGCCGGTCAAGGCCGCCGGCGCCGTCATCCTCCAGCAGCTCTATCATATTGGCGCGCATGGAGATTCCGACCTGTCCTTTGCCCCGCACTGGTCACCATCGGGCGGTCCGTCCTACCACGACAGCGACGGCTCCCATGCCATGACCGAGGCCGAGATCGAGGAATTGCTCGAGGCCCATGTCACAGCCGCCATCCGCTGCCAGAAAGGCGGGTTTCAGGGGGTTGAAGTCTGGGCGGCCTACCATTCGCTCCTCGACCAGTTCTGGTCGCCCTGGTCGAACAAGCGCACCGACAAATGGGGTGGCAGCCTTGAGAATCGCACCCGTTTTTCCCGCACGCTGATCGACCGCATCCGTATGGAATGTGGCCCGGACTTCATCATTGGCCTCGCGATCTCCTGGTCTGACGCGTTTCCCGGCGTCCTGCCAAGCATTGAGGAACTCTGCGAGATCATTGCGCTGCACGACGCTACCGGCGACGTGGACTATGTGACGGTTGGCCATGGCGGCTACCTTGACTTCGAGCGGCTGATGCCGACCTTCGTCTTTGCGGAAAAGCTGACGACGCCGGTCACCGAACGGCTGAAACAGGTGGTGAAACACGCAAAGATCACCTCCGAGGCGCATGTCCGCACCCCAGAGAATGCCGAGGCGATCATCGCCTCCGGTCAGGCCGACATGGTGTCGATCGTGCGCGGCCAGATCGCCGACCCCCACCTTGCCCGCAAGACCGCCGAAGGCCGGGCCGATGACGTGCGCGGCTGCATTTCCTGCAACCAGATGTGCTGGGGGCGCCGCAGCCGGGACTACTGGATCTCCTGCCTCATCAACCCGTCGGTCGGCCGCGAATGGGAATGGGGCGGCGACAGGTTTGTCGAAGCACCTGAGAAGAAACATGTCCTGGTCGTCGGGGCGGGTCCGGCCGGGATGGAAGCCGCACGCGCCGCCGCCGAGCGGGGCCATCGCGTCGAAATCGTCGAGGCCGCCTCGAAGGTGGGAGGACAGTTCCGCCTGGCCGGAATGCAGCCCCGCCGCGCCCAGATCCTCGACCTGCTCGACTGGTACGAGCGTCAGTTCGACAAGCTCGGCGTGACCTTGCGCCTGAACACCTTCCTCGACGCCGACGAGATTGCCGGACATCCCGCCGACACGGTGATCCTCGCCACCGGCTCGCTTCCCGACGAGACGGGGTTCCAGCGCTGGCAGCCGGGCGAGCCGCGGCTTCCCGGCCTCGATGCCGGGGTTTGGTCGCCAGAGGCGGTGATGCGCCGCGAGGCGCGGCTGGGCGACGCGGTGGTGGTCTATGACGAGGGCGGCAACTGGCGTGGGGTGGGCACCGCCTGGGCGATGGCCGAGCAGGGCATCAAGGTGACGATCGTCACGCCCGA
>JAYRKT010000105.1:0-1778 GCA_041905595.1 Rhodobacter sp. | reverse complement strand
TCAGATGCACGTTGCCGTTCTTGAAGGCGCGGATGAAGCCTGCGCAGCAATCGGCCTCGCCGTGCCGCTCGGCCTCCTTCATCATGTCGGCAAATTCGCGGTATTCATAGCGCGGCTGGCCGCGATAAACGCGCAGGGCGTTCAAGGTGTCCTTCAGCCGCTCCTGGCCCCAACCGTTCCAGCCGGTCGCGCTGCCGATGATGATGCGCTTGGGCAGGCCCTCGACGCCGATCTTGACCTTGGAATGGCTCTTATAGGCGGGGTCCAGGTCGCAAAAGCACTCGGCCAGTCCCTTGAGGACGTGAAACCGGGGGTCCAGCAGGTAATCCCCGAACACTTCCGCAAGATTGGGCAGGGTGAAGGGCAGGGGGTTGGTCAGCTTGAGGTCAAGCTGCTTGCGGTCCTTGGCACTGGCAATGCGCTCGATCTGCAAGCCTTCATAGACATGTTTCCAGGCTGACCGCAGCAAGGCAAGGCGCACATCGCGTTCGTAAAGGCTCGGGCTTCGGGAAAAAATCTGACCGCCATAGGCTCCGCCGATGCTGACGGCAACATTGACCGCTGCCTCGGCCCGGTTGAACTCGGCAATCGCCTCGGGAATGGCCGCGGCCTTGGCGTCATACTCGGCCACGATCTCGGACAGGCTGCGGCGCATGGCAGGCGCGGCATGCTCCTGCGTCTCTCCAATCTTCGGAAACTTGGTGCTGTGATACGTCATGTCGTCGTCACCCTTGGCCCAGGAAACGCTCGAAGGCGGTCCGGCCGTTGTCCGTTACTTCCCAAACCTCATGGCCGTGGCGGCGCGCGAAGCGCCAAGCCAGGGCCTCGGTGTCATGGGCGCGGGGAAGGGCGCATGGATGCGCCCTTGTCTCGATGATCCGCCATGTCATGCGGTCGCCTCCTGCCGGGCGGCGAAGGCATCAAGCATGAGATAAAGCGTCTCCAGGGTGGGCGCGTCGCCATAGATCACGTCACGGCCAACCAGTGTCGGGTCTGCTTCGCACTTGGCGCGGACGCGCCTGTCATGATCGAGATAGGCGTTGACGGTGAAGCGGCTTTCGCCTGCGCCGCTGTAGAAATAGACGTGCCACTTGAGAAGCTGGTCCGGGTTGTCGTCGGCCTCGGCCATCAACTCCTGTGCGGCCAGGGTCTGCACCTCGACGGACCGGGCGCAATCGCGAATGAAGCCGTTGCTCCTCAGACCCTTGAAGTCGGCGCTGTCGCGGATGCCGAACACGTTGCCGGGGCAACGCTCGGCCACAAGGCGAGCCAGGATCTGTGCGCTGCGGGCGCTGCCGGTCGCGGCAACGTAGGGGGCCGGGTGCATGTCGATCTGGACCACGGAAAAATAGGTCATCGCCGCCTCCTTACTGGCTCAAGGCAGCGTAGGTGCCGCGATCTTCGTAGCGGATGATGGGTTCGCCGGTGCCGGACAGGCCGCCCCAGCAGGGGCCGACAAATCCGGCGATCTTCGGCTGGCCCTGCAATTCGGGGCGCAGGCGGGTGCGGGTCTCGGTCCCAGTGATCTCGGTCCCCATGTCCTCGACCCATGCGGGAATGTCATCGGTCACGACGCGGCTCATGCCGCAGTCATCGGTCATGGTGACAATCTCGAACAAAGCCATTTCGGCCTCCTTGTGGTGCTGCCCTTTGCCGGTCTGGTGCCGGATAATCGGGCGGGGTTTCTGGCGAGGACCGCGAAGCGGCCCTCTCCTGAAACCCTGCCTCCCGGCGAGGGCAGGAGGGGGACCCGCGCAAGGTTGTCCGTAGGGGCGAAG
>JAYRKT010000015.1:0-91108 GCA_041905595.1 Rhodobacter sp. | reverse complement strand
TTTAATGGCAAAAATGTCGGATTTAAAGGCAAGATACCATATTTAATGGCAAAGCCGCCCCATTGATTTCGTTGACTTTCGTATGCCGCATTTAAGGGCTACGCGACAGCAACAGCCCGGATTGAAGCGCATAGGCCAGGTTCGCCACTGTCCACCCCCGCCCGATCAGGTCGGCCGCCAGGATCGAGGGTGCCTTGCTGCCGCCGGGAAGACTGTCGTTCCCTGCAAACCGGGCGGATGCATCGAGGCCCCCTGCAAGTGTGCGTCCAGTATGACAAGCCGCACAATGCGCTGCCCCTTCGACGAGCAGGCGTCCTCGGTTCCAGGGTGAAGACGTGCCCATCAGTGCGTCAGTCTTCGGCGCATCAAGGTAGGCAGCGCGCCAGAGCTTCAGTCCGGAGCGGAAGCTGAACGGAAATCCCACATCATGCGCAGGTGCGAAGTCCGGAACGGGCGGGACGGTGCGGAATGCCTCCCAAAGGTCGGCGATGTCTTGGTCCGTGAAGCCTGAATAGAACGAGTAGGTGAAGACCGGGTAGTACGGATCTCCTTCAGGCGAGACGCCCTGTCGGACGGCTTTGGCAAAATCCTGCACTGTCCAGCTGCCGATTCCGGCGGTGGCGTGCGGGGTGATGTTCGGAGGCACGAAAGTTCCAAAGGGCGTATCAAGCGGAGCCCCACCGGCCAGCGCGAGGCCTTGAGCTGCCGCGTTGGTGTGACAGGACACGCAGCCGCTTGCGCGGGCCAGATAGGCGCCACGTTCCGCGTTGCCCGGCGGAAACGCAGAGGGCTCCGGAACGCCGATCGGCCAGAGTGCCAGGACCCCGGCACCAAAGCCTGCCGCCAGCGCCGGTAGAACAACCGAGAAGCGGATCAATCCCCGCATCGTCAGTTCCGGCCCGCACGGAATTGCGCGTGGCAGGACGAGCAGGTGCCGCTGATCCGGGTGAAAAGGTCATCAGCCGCCAGCGTCGTCAGATCGACCGCCAAGGTTGCCGGGTCAAGAGTGCCCCGCGAAACCGGTGTGTCCAGAGGTTTGCCGCCATAGCCCATCAACTCCGCGACCGTGAAGCCGCGGTCCGTCTCGGGTTCGGGGGCCATGGCCATGGCGGAATGATCCATCCTGGCCATCTCGCCAGGCGGCGGCGGTGCCGGTTCCAGACCGTTCGGCGCTGCCACGGCCAGCGCGTCGGCATAAGTCTTCAACTCCTCGGCAAGCGCTGCGAAGTCCTGCCAGTCGGACCAGATTTCCGGCTTGGCATAGGTCACCCCTTCAAGGCTACCTTCCGGGAACAGCGACAGCATCGTCTCGCCCGCATGGCCGGCAATCACGCTTGCGCCCTCCGAGACGATGAATGTGTCGTACGGAACGGTCCCCTGCATCATGGGCGCCATTTCCGCCACCATGTCCCGCATCGCCGTCATTCCGTTCATCCGATCCAAGACGACACCCGTCGCCCCATTGTGTGCCAGCGCCACTGCCGCGACAGCGGAAGCGGCAAGCGCTATTGCGCCCGTCCGTTGTGGTTTCATCTGCCTGACTGCCCTTGGTTTCTTGTTGTTGACCGACCCAGCGTCCCGCCCTTCAGGCGGATCGCGCGACTTGGAACTGTCTGGTGTCAGGCTGAGGAGGAACCGCGCCTTAACAGAGCTGCGAACAGCCCTGTAAAGCCGTCGGACCCTCGTCCGGCCTGGCTATCAGGTCAGGGTTCGGGGGGGAGGCAGGGTGACGGCTGGGCCGCCAAAGCGGCGCTGCGACTGCGTCAAGTCCGGTCGCAAAGTGATCAGGATCGACAGGGAGAGTGCAGTGACCGGCCCTTCGGGCAACACAAACACCGTACAGGCGAGGCCTGGGTGGCATGCAGGAACGGACGCGGTCTCTTGGTCCGAGTTGACTGCGATCTCGCTAGACGCGTCCGGATGATGATCTTCGAGCGAGCCTGCCTCTGCCGCCTGCCCCAGGACCAGACCAAGTGTCAGAACCACGGCCAGGAGCCACATCGACACGAACCGCAACGACCCGCGCGAAAGCAGGTTCTTGAACGGGTTCAGTAACGTCGATGAAGGTCTCATCCGGCTAGATCAGCTTTACTTGCGTCCCGACCGGCGTCCGGTCGAAGACTTCCTCGATATGTTCGTTGTAGAGCCCGATGCAGCCGTTCGACGAGCGGCGACCGATCTTGCGCGTGTCGTGTGTACCATGAATGCGGTAGTATTGCCACGACAGGTAAAGGGCCCGCGTACCGAGCGGGTTCGTCGGGTCGCCGCCAGGCACAAACGCCGGCCACTCAGGGTTCCGTTCCCGCATCGAAGGAGTCGGCGCCCAGCTCGGGTTCACCCTTTTCTCCACCACCTCGGTATACCCCCGGCGGGTCAGCTCGTCCGAGAGCGGCACAGACGTTGGATAGAGATACATCTGACCGTCGCTTGTCCAATGCTGAAGGACCTTGGCCGTCGTGTCAGAAATGATGATCCCGACCCCAAGGGCGTCGAAGTGATCTTGCCACTCGTGCGTGCGGAAAGCCGAGATGTTGTTGCGCACCGGGCCCGGATTGTCCTCTGTCGCGAAGGCCACCCGACCCATCACAAAAGGGGCTGAAAGGGCTCCGGCAACAAAAAGTCGTCGACTGAATCGCATGACCTGCTCCTCTTTTTTGCTGTGCATGCCGCCTTCCAACGTGGGAAGGTCAAATCGCTTCACTGAACCGCAGAGTCACAAACTGGTGAATGCGTGACGTTTTCGCCAATTATGCAGGGAAATCTGCTGCTCACTCTCATGTGATCACCCTCTATCGAGGTGCAAAAGGCTAATATCGATCCATGCGGACGATCATGGCCCTGTTGTGCAGTTTCCTTCTGGTCGCCTCCCTGATGGGGTTGGCGCACCCAGAAAGGCCATCGCACAGCGCCCATGCGGATGCGCTTCACGCGGTTCCCTTGATACCGGACGGCCTGTGTGGTGAAGGGTCTGGGCACGGGGTATGTCAGCTTATCTTTGCCGACCAGCCTCAGCTCTTCAGCCTGATGCCAAGTGCCGGTTCATCTCGCTTCGAGATCACGCCGTTCGCAGCCTCCAGCCACAGCCTTTCCCCCCGAACGCCGCCCCCGCGACACATCCTCTGAGCGAACCTCTTCTTTCCGTTCCTCTCAGGAGTAAGCATGATTTCCCGACGCACCCTCATTGGCGGAGTCGCGGTCGCGGCGCTGTCCTCGCCCGGCATCCTGCGGGCCCATACCGAAGAACCGTTCGTGCTGGCCGACGAGTTCCAGCCGCGTGAGGTGCGTGTCCGCGAGCAGCACGCACCCGGTCAGATCCTTGTGTTTCCGCGAAGCTTCTTTCTTTACCATGTCTTCGACTCCGAGCGTGCAATCCGTTACGGTGTTGGCGTGGGCAAGGCAGGCCTCGCATTCAAGGGATCGGCAGTCATCGAGCGCAAGGCCGAGTGGCCGTCCTGGCGCCCGACGAACGACATGATCCGCCGCAATCCCGACCGCTACGCCCAGTTCGCCGATGGCGTGCCCGGGGGACCAAACAATCCCTTGGGTGCGCGGGCGCTCTACCTTTACCGGGAAGGGCGCGATACCTACTACCGCATCCATGGTACGACCGAGCCGTGGTCCATCGGCCAGTCCGTGTCGAACGGTTGCATCCGGATGTTGAACGACCATGTGATCCAGCTCTACGAGCAGGTGCCGGTCGGAACACCTGTAACCGTGGTGTGACCGTGAGACGCCGCGACCTTCTGATCTTCGGAGGGCTCGTTGCCGTGATCTATGGTCTGCGGGCTCTTCCCTGGGACCGGCTCCCGGGCCGCGGGCCGCGCTATGTAGACATTGCGGATCTGCCGCCGTTTCGCCGACTTGACGGGGTTGGCCAGACCTCCGGAACACCGCTGGCCCTTGTCGGACTCGATGCGCCGCCTCAGGATGCAGACCAGCGCCGCGCGCGTGCCGAAGCGGTACGTGCTGACCCCTGCCCTGCCCTCTTTGGCAACGGCGGTTCTGAGGCGGTCGTTCCCATTGCCTACTTCAGCGAGTTCCGCTGTCCCTACTGCCGGGCGCTGGAGCGAGACCTCGACACGCTGATGGCCGATTATCCTGCTTCCTTCCGGCTGGTTCAGCATGAACTACCGATCTTCGGACCCGCTTCCGAGCTTGCCGCGCGGGCGTCGGTCGCTGCCGCGAAGCAAGGCAAACAACCAGAACTTCGGCGTCGGTTCATGCGAACACCTCTGGTCGCCGAAGAAGCCGCCGTCCTCAGGGTGGCGGCGGATATCGGCCTCGATGTCGATCGACTGGCCAAAGACATGGCATCTGCAGAGGTGCAGGAAGAGCTGGACCGAACACGAGCCCTCGCCGATGTCTTTGGCTTCATCGGCACGCCAGGTCTTGTAATCGGGCGGACCGTCCTGAACGGCGCAATCCCTTACGCGCTCCTTCGCCGGATTGTGGAAGACGAGGCTGCCCAGGCAGCGCCAGTTTGCTGACCCGATGAACACGCCGTCCCACATGCTGATCGGGGCTGCAATCTTCGCACGACCCCTCTGCATCGCATCCCTGCTGGCCGCGCTCGCGGGTGGGCTCGCTCCGGACCTTCCGATGTTTGCGATGGTCCTGTGGGCAACCCGCGTTTCGGGCATTCCGGAACATGAGGTCTTCAGCACACTGTTCTTTTCGGAGAGCTGGCAGGTTGTCTTCGCCGTGGACCACAGCTTTTTCGTCTGGGGAAGTCTCCTCGGGTTGGCACTCTGGCGCAGACGGCTGATCCTGCGCGCCTTCGCGGGCGCCGGTCTTCTGCATGCCCTTGCGGACTTTCTGACACATCACGATGATGCCCGCCGCCAGTTCTGGCCCGTCTCGGACTGGGTGTTCCGCAGTCCGGTCAGCTACTGGGACGCGCGGTTTTACGGCAATGTGTTCGGGATGTTCGAGGTCGCACTGGTCGTGACACTGACCGCCCTTCTGTGCTGGCGGCTGAACCGCTGGCGCGAGCGCCTGCTTGTCCTTGCCGTAGCTACGCTAGTTCTAATTCCGGTGCTGCTGACCGGCAGTCTGCACGGGCTCCATGGTATGGGATAGGCGCGTCAACCTCGGTAGCGCCGCAAGAGTTGCGCGTTGACGGCAACGATGATGGTGGAGGCCGACATGAACACGGCCCCGACGGCCGGCGTCATTAGAAATCCTGTGCCGAATGTGATCCCCGCGGCCATCGGAATTGCAAACGCATTGTATCCTGTGGCCCAGATCAGGTTCTGCACCATCTTGTTGTAGGTGGCCCGCGACAGGCCGAGAATGGCCTCGACATCACGCGGGTCGGAGCGGACGAGTACGACATCGGCTGATTCTACCGCCACATCCGTGCCCGCGCCGATGGCGATGCCAAGATCGGCCTCGACCAGCGCCGGGGCGTCGTTGACACCGTCCCCGACCATAGCAACCTTCAGTCCCCGGGCACGCAATTCCTTGACCCGGGCCGCCTTCTGATCGGGCAGGACCTGAGCGAAGTATTCGTCCAGCCCCAGCTCAGTTGCGACCGACCGGGCTACGCCTTCCGCATCACCCGTCATCATGATCGACTGCACACCCCTGGCTTTGAGGCGCGCCACAACATCGCGAGATTCCGACCGCACGATGTCGGCCAACGCGAAGAGTGCTTGCGGGTTGCCACCCCTCACAAGGACAACAACTGTCTTGCCCGCCTCCTCCAGTGCCGCAAGGCGCGGATCTGTCACAGGGGTGTTCTGCCGACGCAGGTGACCGGGGCTAACGATGGCCACGTCCTCTCCGTCCACCCGAGCGGTGACGCCGGCGCCAGTAATGCTTTGCAGCCCCTCCGGGGCGGGGAAGTCGATCCCCCTGGCCTTGGCATCGGCCACGATGCCTTGCGCGATCGGGTGCTGCGACTGGCTTTCGACTGAAGCTGCCATGCGCAGCGCCACTGCTGCATCGCCACCGTCGAGCATGACGAGATCACTGACGCCGAACCGTCCCTCGGTCAGTGTACCTGTCTTATCGAACACCACGGCGTTCAGGTCGCGCGCCCGCTCAAAGGCTGCGCGGTCGCGGATCAGGAGGCCGTTTTTGGCCGCCAGCGACGTCGAGACTGCCACCACCAGCGGCACGGCAAGGCCAAGCGCGTGGGGGCAGGCAATGACCATCACCGTCACCATCCGCTCCAGTGCGAAGGTGACGCTTTCGCCCGCCCAGATCCACCAGACGAACGAACCCAGGCCGACGGTGATGGCGACCCAGGTCAGAACTGTGGCCGCGCGGGAGGCAAGGTCCTGGGTGCGCGACCGGCTGTTCTGCGCGGCCTTTACCATGGCAATGACCTGCGAAAGGTAGGTCGCCTCCCCAGTTGCCTTGACCTCGATGGTGACCGCGCCCTCGCCGTTGACCGCCCCGCCGATAACGGTCTCGCCGGCCGTGCGCGTTACGGGCTTCGACTCGCCCGTCAGCATCGCCTCATTGAACGATGAGACGCCGTCGGTGATCACGCCGTCCACTGGCACCTTCGCGCCCGGGCGGATCACCACCCGGTCGCCGGCGATCAGCGCCGCCACCGCCACCTCCTCGGTGCCGCCATCGGCCGTCACCCGCAGCGCGGTGTCGGGCAAGAGGCGCACCAGTTCCTCCAGCGCCCGCGATGCACCAAGGACCGAGCGCATTTCTAGCCAGTGACCCAGCAGCATGATGGTCACCAGCGTGGCCAGTTCCCAATAGAACGGCTCACCACCAGGCAGGCCCAGCGTGACGGCGGCGGAATAGAAGTACGCGGTCGAGATCGCCAGTGCGACCAGCGTCATCATCCCAGGACGGCCCGTCCGGATCTCCGGAAGCGCGCCAGTCAGGAAAGGCCAACCGCCCCAGAAGTAGATGATGGAGGACAGGGCAAGTGCGACCCACTCCTCGGCGGCAAACAGCGGCGTCATCCCCTGCCCCGCAAAGTCGCGCACCATGGGCGAAAGGATCAGAACAGGGATCGTGAGTACCAGCGAGACCCAGAACCTGCGCTGATAGTCGGCGACCATGTCGCCATGCCCGCCATGATGTCCTGCATGTGCAGTTGCAGGGCCCTCATCTGTGGCTGCCGAAGCGCCCGACTGAACGTCGGCGGGCCGAGAGCCCGCTGCGATCCCATGTCCATGCTGATGATGCTTGTTCTGATGTGCATCCGACATAGCTGCGCTCCTTTCACGTTGCCAGGGTGGATCAAAACCCCCTGCCAGTCGGGCGGCGGGATGGCCGGGAGCAAGCCACCCCGCACGCCACTGAAGAGCCTTACAGGCCGCGGGCGGCGAGCCAGGCCTTCATCTCGGCAATCTCGGCTTCCTGAGCCGCGATCACCTCTTCCGCGAGCTTGCGGATTTCAGGGTCGGTTCCATGTTCCAGCTGGATCTGCGCCATGGCGACTGCGGCTTCGTGGTGCGGGATCATGCCTCGCACAAAGTCGACGTCGGCATCACCCGTATAGGGGACCATCATGTCGGCCATCATCTTGTCCATGGCGGCGGCATAGGCCTGTGCAGACGGATTGTCGGCGAGTTCCGGCGGGATCAGCGACGTGTGGCTCATCATGCCCATGTCTCCCATTCCGCCCATGTTGGAATGGTCCATCCCTTCCATGGTCTGGGCGATGGCGAGGCCGCCAACAAGGGCAATGGCTGCTGCGGAGAGCACTACTGTGCGTTTTTTCATTTTCGGGTGTCCTGTAATGTTTTGGATGCTTCAGGCCGGGGCGTAGCCGACCTCGGTCAGGGCCGCGACCAGCCGATCACGCGCAACTGCGGACGTGACTTCGACCTTGTGCGTGCTCGGGTCCGCCCTGACGTCGGCGGCCGGATCCACCGACTGGATCGCCTTCGTCACACTGCGGGCGCAACCGCCGCAGGTCATGTTCTCGATATGGAACTGCATGAGTGCCTCCTTCGGGGTTTTGCCTCATGCACCACCAAATAGGGGTTCCCACGGTTGTAAGGTCAAGCCCACAAAGCCGTGATGACGAATCTCAGGTTACCCCTTGACCTTACCATGATGGGAAGCCCTATCTCATACAGCGGAGGCATCCCTGAAAGGAATTCCGTGATGAACATGCTCTCAAAGCAGTCGTCTCGAATTGATACCGATCTTATGACGATCGACGTCGAGGGGATGACCTGCGCGTCCTGCGTTGCTCATGTCGAACGGGCACTGAAGGCGTTGCCGGGGGTGACGACGGCATCAGTTAACCTTGCCACGGAGCGAGCCGAAGTTACGGGCGTGGCGCTCGATCGCGCTGCATTGGTGAAGGCCGTCGAAGGTGCGGGCTACGATGTGCCAGCAAAGCCCATCGACCTCGCTATCGAAGGGATGACCTGTGCCTCTTGCGTGGCAAGGGTCGAACGGGCGTTGGCATCAGTGCCGGGGGTAGCGTCTGCCACCGTCAATCTGGCTACCGAGCGGGCAACAGTGAGAGGATCAGCCGATGTGGCGGCGCTGACCCGAGCGGTAGCAGACGCGGGATATGACGCCCGCCCCGCAGCCCCAGCTATGGCTTCGCATGATGGCGCCGCAGCGAAAAAGGCCGCAGAAGAAGCGTTGCTGAAGCGAGATGTTGTAATCGCTGCCGCCCTTTCGTTGCCAGTCTTCGTTCTGGAAATGGGGTCGCACCTGTTCATGTCGGTCCACATGGCCGTAATGAACACGATCGGGATGCAGAACAGTTGGTATCTGCAGTTCGCCCTGACCTCAGCCGTCCTCTTCGGCCCCGGCCTGCGCTTCTTCCGCAAGGGCCTGCCTGCGCTTGCCCGCCTCACCCCCGACATGAACAGCCTGGTCGCCGTCGGCACCTCGGCCGCCTACGGCTATTCGCTGGTCGCCACCTTCGCCCCAGGGCTCCTGCCTGCCGGGACAACGTATGTCTACTACGAGGCGGCGGCGGTGATCGTCACGCTGATCCTGCTCGGTCGCTACCTCGAAGCGCGCGCCAAGGGACGCACGTCCGAGGCGATCAAGCGGCTGGTCGGCCTACAGGCCAAGACAGCCCGGGTGATCCGCAGCGGCGGGGTGGTCGAGGTGCCTGTTTCCGAGGTGCGCCCGGGAGATGTCGTCGAGGTCCGTCCCGGTGAGCGGGTGCCAGTCGATGGTGAGGTAATGACTGGCGCAAGCTGGATCGACGAGAGCATGATTTCGGGCGAGCCGCTGCCGGTGGAGAAGACCGCTGGGAATGGGGTAACCGGCGGGACTGTAAACCAGACAGGTGCCTTTACGTTCCGCGCCACCGCGGTGGGCGAGGCGACGATGCTCGCTCAAATCATTCGCATGGTCGAGGCAGCACAGGGCGGCAAGCTGCCGATCCAGGCACTCGTTGACAAGGTCACGATGTGGTTCGTCCCAGTTGTGATGGCGTTTGCGGCATTGACCTTTGCCATCTGGCTGATCTTCGGCCCCGACCCCGCGCTGACCTTCGGCCTCGTCAACGCCGTGGCCGTGTTGATCATCGCCTGCCCCTGCGCCATGGGCCTCGCCACGCCGACCTCGATCATGGTGGGCACCGGGCGTGGGGCCGAGATTGGTGTGCTGTTCCGCAAGGGCGAGGCGCTGCAATCTCTTCAGGGGGTGAAGGTCGTGGCACTCGACAAGACGGGCACGCTGACCGAGGGCAGGCCGAGCCTCACCGACCTCGAGCTTGCACCGGGCTTCGACCGTGCCGCCGTTCTGGCACCCTTGGCGGCCGTCGAGGCCAAGTCCGAGCACCCGATCGCTCGCGCCATCGTAAAGGCCGCAGAAGACGAGGGTCTGTCTCTTCCCGACGTCACAGCCTTCGACTCCGTTACCGGCTTCGGCGTCACAGCACAGGCGGGCGGGCAGTGGATCGAGATCGGCGCTGATCGCTACATGGCCCGACTGGGGATTGACGTATCGCCCTTTGGGAATAGTGCCGCTCGATTAGGAGACGAAGGCAAGTCGCCGCTCTATGCCGCCATCGACGGCAAACTCGCTGCCATCCTTGCTGTCGCGGACCCGATCAAGGAGACCACGCCAACGGCAATCCGCGCCCTGCACACTATGGGGCTGAAAGTTGCGATGATCACTGGCGACAACGCCCGCACCGCAGGCGCCATCGCCCGCCAACTCGGCATCGACGAGATCGTGGCCGAAGTGCTGCCGGACGGCAAGGTCGCCGCAGTCAAGCGACTGAAGGCGTTGGGACAGCTCGCCTATGTCGGCGACGGCATCAATGATGCCCCGGCCCTGGCCGAGGCTGACGTTGGCCTTGCTGTCGGAACGGGGACCGACGTAGCGATCGAGGCGGCGGATGTCGTGCTCATGACCGGTCGCCTGACGGCGGTATCGGACGCCATCGCGCTGTCCAAGGCCGTGATGCGCAACATCCGGCAGAACCTGTTCTGGGCCTTTGCCTATAACGCTGCCTTGATCCCGGTAGCCGCAGGCGTGCTGTGGCCGAGCTTCGGCGTTCTTCTGTCGCCGATCTTCGCTGCCGCCGCGATGGCCTTGTCGTCGGTCTTTGTTCTTGGAAACGCGCTCCGGTTGCGGCGGTTCCGGGCCGCAGTTGTGCATTGAAGGAGGCATGATCATGAATATTGGTGAGGCGGCAAAGGCCTCGGGCGTGTCGGCCAAGATGATCCGCTACTACGAATCCATTCGCCTTATTCCGACCGCAGGGCGGACCGGATCAGGCTACCGCGTCTACTCTCCGACTGAAGTGCAGATGCTGCGGTTCATTCGTCGGTCCCGCGACCTTGGCTTTTCGGTCGAGAAGATCGAGGAGCTTCTGGCACTTTGGCGCGACCGGACCCGTCAAAGCGCGGATGTGAAACGCCTTGCGACGGACCAGATCGACGGCCTCGAACGGAAGGTGCGCGAGATGCAGGCCATGATCGACACGCTGCGCCACCTAGCCGACGCATGCTGCGGCGATCACCGGCCCGACTGCCCAATCCTGGCTGACCTCGGGCACGGGGTGGAGCATGGATCTGATTGCACGACACAGCAGAGCGGCAAAGCAGTACCGGTGCAGCATTCTCACTCCCGGTAGTCAGTTGACTTAGCGGGGGTTCGGCGCGAAGCTCTCATTGTTTGGTGTTCAAGGGGCGCAGAGTCCTGGAACTCAATCGGGAATGAGGAAGGGCGGACCCAATTGCGGCGCCCGAGGCCTCAGCCGCCCCCGCGACTGTATGCGGTAGCGGTCCTTCATCGTGCCACTGGGCCAATGCCCGGGAAGGCGAAGGACTGTGTTAATCCGCGAGCCAGGAGACCGGCCAGACTTTGATGAAACCCATTCCCGTCGGGTGTGACGGGCGGAGAACCTTCATGTCCACCAGAATCCTGTCCGCCACAGCGGAGCAATCTAAGAGCCAGTTCGGACCAATCCTGACCAGCGCGCTTATTGGCGCAGTGCTGATCTTTGCCGCTGGTTTTGCTTCGCCTGACGCATTGCACGCTGCAACGCATGACACACGTCATGCGACCGGTTTTCCCTGCCACTGACGTTTCAGGATAATCGACATGACAAAGACCTTGCTGTCCGGCGGGGTAATCGCGGGTGCCATCGCGGGCCTCGTGGCTGCCGTTTTTCAGTTCTTTCTCATCCAACCCCTGATCGTCGAGGCTGAACGGTATGAGACGGGCGAACTCGTTCTGATCGGGATCGAGAGCAACAAGCCCGACCCTGCACCTAACCCGCTAGAAACGCCCGGCCATGATGCGCAGGGCGCGGAAAATACGGAAAACTTGCTTGTGCGCAATGGCTTGACGGTCCTGACCCTGATCCTCACCTGGGCGGGCTTTGGCCTGCTGGCCGGAGCCGGCCTGACCGCGTTCCGGGCTCTGCCCGGCGGCGGGAGGATCCCGGCCACAGCCCTCGGCCTTTTCGGCTTTGCCGTCCTGTCCCTTGCGCCTGCAATCGACCTTCCGCCCGAACTGCCCGGAATGGAGGCAGCGGAACTGGCGGACCGGCAACTCTGGTGGGTTGCGACTGTCGCGATGACGGCTGCCGGCATTTTCTTTGCTGCGGGGTTGCGGTCCTGGCCCGGGCGGCTCGCGGGCCTTGCCCTGATCCTGACACCCCACCTTTTCGGAGCGCCCTTGCCACCCGTTTCTGCCCCGGCAGTGCCGCCCGACCTTGCGGCGCTCTATGCGGCGCGCGTGCTAAGCGTGAACCTGATCGGTTGGCTGGTGCTGGCCATTGCACTCTTGCGGCTTTTGCCGGAAGCAGGCGCGAAGGCCGATGCTGATGGTTTGACGGAGCCGGGGTGAGAGAAGGCAACTTAGGCTGCGCGTGCACACCACATGCGAAATCTTCCCTGCCCGGTCACTTCTCGGATCAAACCTCGCGCCTGCATCCAGGCCATGTTCCGCTGAACGGCCGCGCGACTGGCGCCGGTGATTGCCTCGGCCATTGGGGCGGAGACAAGGGGCCATTCGGTCAGAACTGCGCGCAAGGCTGGGGGCGTTTTGCCCGAGAGCGTGACCATCTCGGTTTCGGACCGCGCTGACCAAGCCTCGATGTCGTCAAGGTGCCGCATCGCGGTCCGGCTTGCTGTCTCCATCCCGTCGAGCCATCGCACCAGTCGGTCAGCAGCAGTGCCACCGGCGCGCAGCCCGCCTGCCCCGCCCATGGCGAGAGGGGCAAATATCGCTCCCCTGCCCTCTCCGGTCGCAATCCGCGCGGCCGTGACAGCCGCTTCCATCTGGTCTCCGTGCTGCCCGAGACCCGCCAAACTCCAAATGTGAAAGCCCATGCAGGCACGGCTGATCGGGTGCAGGTCGGCAGCTTGCGCCATCAGGTCCAGCCAACCGCCCGCGCGATCCGCAAAGGGCTCCGCCTCATCCGCCAAGTTCTCGGGGTCACGGCGATCCACAAAAGCGGCCAGGTCCACCTCCGGCCCTGGCCCCCCTATCAGGCGCCGAACCGCCCATCCGACCCGCGCCAGGGCGACAGTGTCGTCCTGCACGCCAGACAGGCGCAGGGCGATCCAGAGCGCCAGTCGATCCGGCCCGATGCGGTCGCCTGCGAACCAGCTTAGGTCGGCCGCTTCGATCAGGGCGAGCCTGTGGCGCCAACCCTCAGGCCCCCTCCGCAACCGCTCGTCCAGCCCACCGAGCCGAACTGCGACACGGGCGAGCCGCGCGGCATTGTCCGCCTCGGCTTTGCGCCAGTCGTCAAGGATCGCAGTCTCGCGGGGTTCGCCCCTTGGGCTAGGCGGCAGATCGTCGGGCTCGTCTTCGATCGGACCGGGCAGGAACCACAGATCATCTTCGGATCTCTCCGCAGCCTCTTCCACCGCGGTCAGAGGATCGTCAAAACTATCATGTGGAGCAGATGCTTGAGGCTTCATATGTGCAAAATACGTACATTTTGCACTTTACCCAAGGGTTTTCTCGGACTGCGTCTGCACTCCTTACATAGCACACGCGCGCGACTGCCTGCGAGACCACTCTGATCGCGCACAGCCTGAGGAAACCAAGGGCATTTCGCTGACCTCGGCCATAGAGAGCGCCCTTGCTTCCGTTTACAAACGGTCGTTTATTAGTGGTATGTGAAACTGCAAAAGGCCTGTTCTGATGCCTTTGATAGGCTACGCGCGCGTCTCGACAGAAGATCAGACCCCCCTGCCCCAGTCGCAGGCCCTGAAATCCGCGGGCTGCGTAGAGATCCATGAGGAGCAGGCGTCGGGTGGCAATCGTGCGCGGCCGGTGCTGGCGCGGGTGCTGGAGCGCGTGGTCAAGGGCGACACGCTGGTGGTCGTGCGGATCGACCGGCTGGCGCGGTCGCTGTCGCATCTGCTGGAGGTGATCGAGCGGCTTGAAGCCAAGGGCGCGTTCTTCCGCTCGATCGAGGACCCGATCGACACCGCATCCCCGCAGGGCAAGTTCACCCTGCAGGTGCTGGGTGCTGCTGCCGAATTCGAACGCGCCTTGATCCGCGAGCGTACGAAGGCGGGGCTGGCCAGCGCCCGCACCAAGGGCCGCGTTGGCGGGAACCCTGGGCTACGGGCCAAAGACCCTGCCGCTCTTCGAAAGGTGCGGCTGGCGCGGCAGGATGGCTACATGGAGCGCTTGAACGAGAACGCGCAGGACTGGGTGCCCCATGTCCGCCGCCTGCGGCCCGACTTGGCCTGGGAAGATGTGGTGCGCATCGTCAACGGCCCCCTGCCCCGCGAGCGGCATTGGACGCAAAGCCGACTCCTGCGCGCGGTCAACGCCTATGTCCGGGACGGCTTCCTGCCGCCCACGGTACTGGACCGCGCCGGCCGCCGCGAGACCGACGACCGCCTGCCCGCCATCGTCGCCGCCATCAAGGGCGCGGACCCCGACATCACGCTTCAGGCGATTTGCACCCGGCTGGAGGCAATGCGCGAGCGCACGCCACGCGGGCGGACAAGCTGGCAGCCGTCATCCGTGAAGATGCTGCTGGAGCGGGCGGAGAGGCTTGGCTTGCTGGGTTGAGCACAATAACCTTGCAAATATTCCATGACATGGAGTAATTGCAAGGTATGTATCATCGCCATGCTACTCAGACCGTTCAATCCGCCCTCGACGCTCAAGCGGCTGTTGTCCTCTTGGGGCCTCGGCAGGTTGGCAAGACCACCCTTGCGCTCGAGATAGCTGGACAACGCCCATCCGTGTACCTTGATCTGGAACGCGACGCAGATCGACGGGTCCTGACAGAGCCCGATCTGTATCTGGACGAACAGGTCGGCAAACTCGTCATCCTTGATGAGGTCCAGCAGATGCCGGACCTGTTCAAGACTCTCCGCGGACAGATCGACATGCGACGCCGCAAGGGGGTCCGCACAGGGCAGTTCCTTCTGCTTGGGTCTGCATCGAATGTGCTTCTGCACCAATCGGCCGAGTCCCTTGCCGGGCGTGTTCGCTATATTGAAATGCCGCCACTGCTGCTGGACGAAGTCGGCGAGGACAGGTTGAACGACCTGTGGCTGAGAGGCGGTTTCCCTGACAGCTTCCAAGCAGATAGTGACCAGAACAGCCTGGCCTGGCGCGACGACTTCCTGCGCACCTACCTGGAACGCGATATCCCTGCCCTTGGGCCGCGCATCCCGGCTGCTACGCTGCGCCGCTTTTGGACGATGCTGGCGCATGCGCAGGGTGGACTGCTGAATGCGAGCGCGCTTGCTGAGGGCCTGGGCGTCTCAGGCCAGACGGTGGGACGATACCTTGATCTGCTCGTCGATCTTATGTTGGTCCGGCGCCTGCAGCCTTGGCATGAGAATGCGGGCAAGCGCGTCGTCAAGTCGCCAAAGGTCTTTGTCAGGGATAGCGGTCTCGTCCATGCCTTTCTTGGCCTCGGTTCGATAGAAAGCGTGCTGGGGCACCCGGTGGTCGGCGGAAGCTGGGAAGGGTTCGCCATCGAAACCCTGATCGCCGCCGCGCCGATTGGGACCGAACACTTCTTCTACCGGACTGCAGCGGGGGCCGAGCTTGACCTCGTTCTGCGGCTTCCCGGGAATGCGACCTGGGCTATTGAGATCAAGCGCACCACAACACCCAAGGTGTCGCGTGGTTTCCACCTGTCTGTCGATGACATTAAGGCCGACCGGAAGATCTTGGTCTATGCCGGTGAACGGGAGGTGCCGGCAGGTGACGGGCTGAGAGCAATGCCTTTGGCCACCGCCGTGGAGCAGTTGCGCAATCTTTAGGGTTCTCAACGTGCGTCGAAGGCCCGTCACGACGCTGCACCACGTCTCACTCAGCAAAGGACAACCTACCCTCCCCTTGCAGACAGTGGCCCTTACCGGCTTTGAGCATCATCGCGGTTAAGGCGCTGGTTGGCGGGAAGTCGGCCGCGGAACTCCCGCAAACTGTCCAGCACCTCGTGCGTGCGCGGCAAGCGATGAACCCGCAGAACATCATGCTCACGGATCAAGTCGATCCGGTCACCTTCCACCAGCCCGAGCTCTCTGACCAGCTTTACAGGCAGGCGCACTGCCAGGGAGTTGCCCCATCTCACGACTTTCATCCCGACCTCCTGCGACCACTAACGCCGAGAAAACTACATCCCCATGAACGCCAGAGAAAGCTTGGCCAGCGAGTCCCACTGTGCTTGTGCTTGCTGTACGCTCAGACACTAGATGTGGAAAAGGCTTGCGCGAATCTGGTCGGTCAGGCAATAGTCTCGAAAAATACCGCGCGGTCACATAAAAATCGCGCCCACGGATCGAGCAGGGCATGACCGAGATAGACAAAGACCTGGACGTCGCCATTGGCCACTACGCCGAACTCTTGGCTTCGAACCTGCATGCACAACGCGCAGCGCACTTTCCACCCGACGCGAAAAAGGTGATGCGCAGCTTGACGAGCGGTGAGGCGGCCGAGCTGCTCGGTGTCGATCACACCTACCTTCGCAAACTTCATCGGGAAGGCAAGATCACGGACGTCGAGACGACGGCCGGTAGCCATCGCCGCTACACCCTCGACGATGTCTGGGAGATCAGGCACAGCCTCGAGGCCAATGCCAAGAAGCCGGGAACCTATGTGCCTGGTCGGCGCAAAGGGGACGAGCTGCAGGTCATTTCCGTTGTGAACTTCAAGGGTGGGTCCGGCAAGACGACTACATCAGCACACCTTGCACAGAGACTTGCGTTCAAGGGTTATCGGGTCCTGGCCATTGATCTGGATCCGCAGGCGTCGTTGTCCGCCTTGCATGGGATCCAGCCTGAACTGGACCTCATGGAAGGCGGGACGCTGTACGACGCTGTCCGTTATGAGGACCCTGTCCCGGTTTCCGAGGTCATCAGGAAGACCTACATCCGTGGCCTGGACCTCATTCCTGGTAATCTCGAGCTCATGGAGTTCGAGCATGAGACCCCGGCGGCGATCCAGCGCGGCGGCGCCCGCGCCTTCTTCGCGAGAGTCCGTGACGCCCTCGACAGCGTCGAAGCCGACTATGATGTCGTCGTGATAGACTGCCCTCCGCAACTGGGCTTCTTGACCATGTCCGCCCTCTCCGCGTCCTCAGGCGTCCTGGTGACCGTCCACCCTCAGATGCTTGACCTCATGTCCATGTCGCAGTTCCTGCGGATGACGGCCGACCTCTTGGGTGTGATCCGTGATGCGGGCGCCAACCTGCGGTTCGATTGGCTGCGGTTCCTGCCGACCCGCTACAAGGTGGGCGACGCCCCGCAGACCGAGGTCATCGCTTTCATTCGTGGGCTCTTCGGGCGTTCGGTGCTGACGAACCACATGGTCGAGTCGACGGCGATATCGGATGCCGGGCTGACCAAGCAGACCTTGTATGAGGCGGACAAGAAGGACTTTACGCGCCAGACATTCGACCGCGCCATCGAGTCCATGAATGCCGTCAATGACGAGATCGCCGCGATCATCCAGAGCACGTGGGGACGCAATGGCAAGAAAGCCTAAATTGGGACTGCCGTTGCAGACCTTGCGCAATGCTCCCGACGCTCTTGAGGGGCGCAGGCTGCGGGGCGGCGTATTCGAGATCGAGCCTGACCATGTCGAGACCGTGGGCAGGCTGGATGACCGTCTTCAAATCGAGATTGCGGGGCTGAAGGCATCGATCTCCAGAAGTGGCCAACGGGTGCCGATCCTCGTGCGACCTCTCGAAGGGGATCGCTACAGCCTGATCTACGGGCGGCGTCGGCTTGAAGCCTGCCGGGATCTCGGGATCAAGGTCCGTGCGATCGTCACCGAAATGGACGGGGATCAGGCGCTTCGGGATCAGCTGCTCGAGAACCAAGAACGCCGAGACCTGAGCTTCATCGAACGTGCCTTGGTCGCGGCAGCCTTGCTCAATGGCGATCACCTGGGAGAGGCGGAACGCACCAACAAGGGCGTGGCAGAGGTTCTAGGTCTTACTGAAGCTGGTGTGTCGCAGCTGTTAAGCGTCGTCCGCGCGGTTGGCGAGAGCCTCGTCCTAGCGATAGGTGCTGCGCCAGGTATCGGCCGGCCTCGTTGGGAGGAACTCAAGAAGTCACTGGGCGATGCATCTGTGGACCGCGAGAACCTCGCTGCAGTAGCGGCAGAGACCAGGTCCTCTCACTCCGGTGGACCTGACGAAAAGTCGGACGCCGCGTTCCTTTCCGTCCTCGCAGCAGTGATGCAGGCAGAGCGGCCGACCCGCCCATCAGGTCCCCGATGGGCACCCAGTGTGGCCATTCCGGGCGTTGGTGCAGCAACCATCGCGACTAAGCGCCGCGGCCGACAGTTCAAGCTCGAGCTGAAGGCCGAGGACAGAGATTTTGTCAGCTGGCTTGAGGGCAAGGCCCCGCAGCTGATCGCCGAGCTTCACGAGCGCTGGAAGCGCAAGGAAGACTGAGGAAGAGCAACAACCAAAAAGGAGGCACGAGACAGGCAGAAAAGAAAAAGGCCCCGAGAAGCAAGCTTCACGAGACCTTTCTTAGGTTTCGCACGGGACCAGCCCGCTACAAAACTCAGTTTTCGCACCTCTGAATGTAGCGATCTGGCCCCTTTCCCGCAAGCGCAAAGCGATTCGCGGGCCAGGGAAATTTTGCCTTCGTGAATGAAATCATGGAGTACACACCGATTTCGCCGTTTATGCGGCCGATCTCGCACGCCCATCTGCGCGTGGTCGAGCGTCCTGAGGCGTCTGTTCCGGGCAAGCCCGTCAACAAGTGGGAGCTCCTTCGCGAGCTGTCCAAGGCGCAGGCGGCCTTTGGGGTTTCCGAACGCGATCTGACCGTTCTGCAGGGGCTTCTCAGCTTCTTTCCGGATGATGCACTTGGCGGGAATACCGAGATGGTCGTCTTCCCGTCGAACAAGGCAATCTGCGAGCGGCTGAACGGCATGCCCTGCTCCACGATGCGCAGGCACATTGCCCGTCTGGTGGATGCTGGCTTGCTCATGCGCCGCGATAGTCCCAACGGCAAGAGGTATGTTCGCAAGCATGGCGAAGAGCGCGTGGCCTTCGGCTTCGATCTCTCGCCACTCTATTGCCGCTCCGAAGAGGTTGCACGAGCCGCAGAGGCAGTCCGTGAGGCCGAGGACCGTGTGCGGCGACTGCGGGAGGTCGTGAGCCTCATGCGGCGCGATCTCGCTGCCCTTGCGGAATTTGGAGAGGAGATCCAGCCGGGCCTTGGCCTCTGGGACCAACTACGCGACAAGGCTGTCCTCACTGCTCGCGCCCTTCGCCGGAAGCTCACGCTCGAGGAGCTCTTGGCTTATCGAGCAGACCTTGAAGCCCTTCTCGATCATGCACGCAACGTCATTGATGGCCCTGAAACAGAAGAGATGAACACCAATGGTGCCATCATTGAGCGCCACCATCATAATTCAAATGAAGAATCTATAGATCTTGAACCTGCCTTAGAAAAAGGCGGGGCGGCGGTCGGCGCGCCAGATGTTGAAACGGATGCACCTGGTGCTGACGTGGAAGAAGCGGACACAAGACGCGTGCCAAAGATCCCGCTCCATCTGGTGATCGCGGGGTGCCCATCGCTCAAGACCTTCTACCAGGGCGATATCCGCCATTGGCATCAGCTTTTTGACGCTGCATGCCATGTGCGGCCGACCATGGGGATCAGTGCGTCCGCTTGGGAAGAAGCGCAACGGTTCATGGGGCCCGAGCAGGCATCGATCGTTGTTGTCGCCATGCTGGAACGCTTTGCCGACATCAGATCGCCCGGCGGATACCTCCGTGCGCTGACATCGAAGGCGGCGGCGGGCGAGTTCTCTTGCGGGCCGATGGTCATGGCGCTGATGTCCCGGCGAAACGCGGCATAACAGCTGTTAAGTTGCTTGGAGCTATCACCAAGCCTGACCCGACTTAACAGCTGTAAAGTCACGCGTCGCTGGGTCAGCGGCCGAAGAGAGGGAAAGGTTGGGGGTTTGATGGGTGACGGGAAGTGAGATCGGGAGAGTGGCTTCCGGCGCCCGTCGTGGAGAAGATCTGATGGCGAAAGTTGCCCAGAAAATCACCCTGTCATCCTCACGGGACATCCCCTTCGACAAGCTCGTACTGAGCCAGTCCAACGTGCGGCGCATCAAGGCGGGAATCTCCGTCGAGGAACTGGCCGAAGACATCGCGCGGCGCGGCCTGCTGCAGGGCTTGAACGTCCGGCCCATGCTCGATGCCGATGGGGTCGAGACCGACATGTTCGAGATCCCGGCCGGTGGTCGTCGCTTCCAGGCGCTGTCGCTGCTGGTGAAGCAGAAGCGGCTGGCGAAGTCAGCGCCGATCCCTTGCATCGTGCGCGATGCTGCGTCGGAGATCCTCGCCGAGGACGACTCGCTGGCGGAGAATATGCAGCGCGTCGCCCTGCACCCGCTCGACCAGTTCCGCGCATTCCAGGCCCTGCGCGAAAAGGGTCAGGGCGAGGAAGCGATCGCGGCGGCCTTCTTCGTGACGCCGCAGATCGTGAAGCAGCGCCTGAAACTCGCCTCCGTGGCCCCTGCCCTGCTCGAGGTTTATGCCGAGGACGGCATGACGCTCGAACAGCTGATGGCCTTCACCGTGAACCCGGATCATGCGCGTCAGGCGCAGGTCTGGGATGCGGTGAAGAACTCCTGGAACAAGGAGCCCTACGCCATACGGCGCATGCTCACGGAGACCTCGGTCCGGGCGTCTGATCGCCGCGCGATCTTCGTCGGTGTCGATGCCTATGAGGCGGCCGGCGGTGTCGTCCTGCGCGATCTCTTCCAGGGCGATGACGGAGGCTGGCTCGAGGACCCTGCCCTGCTCGATCGGCTGGTCTCCGAGAAGCTCCAGGCCGAAGCCGAGGCGCTGGCCTCGGATGGCTGGAAGTGGATCGAGGTGGCGACCGACCTGCCCTATGGCTACAGCCACGGTCTGCGGCGTCTGGCCGGTGATCCCGCGCCGATGACAGACGAGGAAAGCGCGGCCCATGCGACGCTCCTCGCGGAGTATCGGGCGCTGGAGGAAGAATACTCCGGCCAGGACGAGTACCCCGAGGAGATCGATGCCCGGTTGGGTCAACTCGAGATGGCGATGGAAGCGCTTGAACAGCGGCCTCTGATCTACGACCCGACCGAGATTGCGCGCGCGGGCGTCTTCGTGACGCTGGATCGGGATGGCAGTCTCGCGATCTATCGCGGGTACGTTCGGCCAGAGGACGAGCCGCACGAGGAGACCGCGGTCCAGGATGGCGATGGTGTGGATGCCATGGGGCAGGGGGGGGGATGTCGGCGGTTCCAGCTGGAAACCGTCGGCGACCTCCGCTGGCGGCACCGTCATCACCTCGGGCGGTCAGCCGATTGGTGCGGATGCGTCCGAGGAGGAAGACGACGGAGCGCTGAAGCCGCTGCCCGAACGGCTGGTCATGGAACTGACGGCCCATCGGACCCTTGCGCTGCGCGAAGCCATCGGGCGGTCGCCGGACGTTGCGCTGACGCTCCTGCTCCTGAAGCTGGTCACGGACGCCTTCCGCACCTCCTCAGCCTCCGGCAGCTGCCTCGAAGCCTCGGTCCGCCACGTCTACATGTCGGCTCAAGCGCCCGATCTGAAGGACAGCGTGGTGGCCAAGCTCGTTGACGAACGTCACGTCGCCTGGGAGGCCGATCTGCCTCTTGGCGATGACGCGGCGCTCTGGGACTATCTGACCGTTCTCGACCAGGGCAGTCGTTTGGCCCTTCTGGCACATTGCCTCAGCTTCGGGATCAACGCGCTCCATGAGAAGGTGAACCCCTATGGTGCGGGCATCTCCGCCAGCGGTCTGACCCGCCGCATGGCCCATGCCGATCTGGTGGCGCGTGCCGTCGATCTCGACATGGTCGAGGCGGGCTGGGAGCCGACCGTCGATGGCTATCTCAACCGTGTGCCCAAAGCCCGGATCCTCGAGGCTGTGCGCGAGGCGAAGGGGGAGGGGACCGCGCAACTCCTCGACCATCTGAAGAAGGGCGAGATGGCCACCGAAGCCGAGCGGCTCCTCAAGGGCAGCGGCTGGCTGCCCGAGGTCTTGCGCCGGGCTGATCTGGCGGCAGGCGACGGCGAGCCGATCACAGAAGGGCAGGGGGAGGACGCGGGCGAACCCGAAGATGTCTATCTCCCGGCTTTCCTGACGGCCGATCTGCCGGAGACCGCTGCGTCGATGATGGCTGCGGAGTGATCTGAGCCATCCGGGGCGGGAAAGCCCGCCCCTCATTCCCACAAAACACAGCAATATCAATATGATGAATGCGAACGCTCGCATTCAGGATGAGGAATCATGTCTGCAATTACCATCATCGACACAGCCCCCCTCGGGGCGCTTATCCGCTACACCGACGGCAGTCCCAAGCCGCCGACACGGTTCACCAAGAAGCTGGCAGCCTGGGAGAGCTCAAACGGACTCGGCCGTCTTGTGAAGAAGGAGCCACCCCGGGTCTATCCGACATGGACGGCACCGGCCTCCTTCACGCTGCATGAGGGCAACTTCTCCTCGGACGGGGTCATTCTCGTCACCATCATGCGCAGCCATTCGGCGGACAGCCGTCTGGTCTTCGAGGTTGCGGAGGAACCGAAGCCGGGGCAGGTCCGCGTGCTGCTGGACTTCGGTGGCAACACCGAGCTGCTGCATCTGGCGGAATCCATCACTGCGGCCGAGCTTTGGATCGCACGGGAAGGTTATCGCAACGCGCGGTTCGAGATCGTTGGTGCCGAGGACGGCGAAAGGGCAGGGGGCGCGGACCTGGCCGCCTGAGCCCTGACAATGTGTGAGGGGCCTGCTGAGAAACGGGCCTCTCACCGACCACACCCTCGTCCCGCGATGCTGCGGGGCACCAAAGGATTCATCCCCCCAATACGGAAGTCTTCAACCCAAAGCCTGCCCGGGAGGCTGGCGGCGTTAGAAGTATCAGCGGGACAATCGGCTCCAGTCGCCAGAGCACCATCCCCCGCTCGCCATTCCCTTCCTTGCCCCAGATCCTGTCTTCGAGATGAACCCGCGAGGGGTCGGACTACGGGCGAGCCCGTGCCGCCGCGTGGATTCGGGCGAGCCGAACGCACCCGGTGATGTCAGACAGTCTTCGGGCCTGCAGGGTCCTCTCGCGCGGGGGATGGTCCCCCGCCTCCCAGACAGGAGCCAAACAGATGTCCCACAAAGATGCTCACGCCTTCGCAGCCTCCTGCCTCGCCGCCACGCTCATGGTCTCGATCGTCGTCTTCCAAGCAGGGGATGGAACCTTCGGCGCTGTCCCCGCCGATGAAATCGACGGAGACGAGGTCGTGATCGTCTCGGAATACGATCCCTTCGGGCGAGGCTTCGGCTTCACTTCCCGAGGGCCCGGGCACGGCGCGTGTGCGCCTCCGAGGCCTTTGACAGCCGCAGGACCGGCGAAGCCGGTCAAATGCGCGCTGATCACCCACCCGGCACCGGCTTGGTATCTTCACTTTGGATGGAAAGCAGTCATTCACTTCATTGATCTGCAAGGTTACAGACGAACTTGTCACGCAGGCTAAGGTCTTCAATCCTTCCTAAAACTTCCACATCTTGCCCAGCGGTGCAGATCGGGCGAAGTGGTGGATTGTCGCCATGCCGGCATGGGCGATCAGATAGACCCAGACGAGATTGGCGAGCGTAAAGTGAATCGTCATGGCCAGCGAACCATCGGGTTCGGGCGATTGGAGGCTTGCCCAGACCTGCGCCGCATAGACCCCGCCGCTGACCGCCATTGCCGTCATCAAGAGTAGGCCGAGCCCGTGAACTGCCGATGCGAGGGGTCCGGTTTCCTCATAGGTGGGCAGTCGTCCGTGGATAACGGTGCGCAAGTGGTTGCCCACGTCCGTTATGAAGGCGCGGCGTCGTTCTCTCGAAAACCAAGGGAAGAGCGCCGAGGGTGCCGTCCCGCGACGCCGGAATGTCAGGTTCATCCAAAACAAGAGGGCAAAGGCTAGAGCTGCGAAACCGGAGTAGCGGTGAAGCTGGAAGATCGCGTCACCGGCCGAAGTGTCGGTCGGGCCCTGCATCATGAGGCTTGTGGCAAGCTGGGTGGAGATGGACAGGGCGAGCCCTGCATGGACCAGCCGAGTAGAAAGTGCGTGCTGATCCGGATTGGAAGTTTCAAGCGCGAGGGACATTGGAGGGAAGCCTTCCAGACGTTTTGTTCCCCTCATATGGCAGCAGCAGTCCCGGATTGCCTTGCCGTCACCTTACACTTTCGTAAGAACCGTGTCCTTTGGCGCGGGCGGTTGGAAAACCATCGAAGCCCGCAGTCCTGACCCGTTGTCCTCGAGAACCAGCTCGGCCCCATGCAGAGCGGCAATCGCCGCGACAAGGCTGAGGCCAAGCCCGGTTCCTGGAACCGACCTGCTCTCGTCAAGCCGCGCGAACCGCTCCAGCACTCGAGCGCGGTCGGCTTCAGGAATGCCCGGCCCATTGTCCGAAACCTCAAGGAAAGGCCGCGCATCGCGCAGGCCGGCCGTGATCCGGACTTGTGCCGGGGGCGGGCAATGCCCGATGGCGTTAGCGACGAGGTTGGTCAGGGCCTGCGAGAGCATGTCCTCGTCCCCCTGAACCTCGATGGGCATCGTGGGCATGTCCAGATCAAGGGTGTGGCCCCTTTCCTCGGCAGAGGCTTGCAGGATCTCGTGAACCGATGCGGCCAGCGCTGCCAGGTCGACGGCTTCGTCGCGCCGCGCTACCGTGCCGGATTGCAGGCGGGCAAGACGCAGGATCGCATCGAAGGTCGCCGAGATGGCGTCGATGTCCATCAGGGCCGAGCCGATTTCATGCCGGGTCTCAGTCGGCACGTCGGATGACAGGGCCTGAGGTTCAAGCCGCATCCTGAGTCGCGCGAGTGGTGCACGCAGGTCGTGGGCGACATCGGTGGAGACCTGCCGGATCGATGCGACGCCTGCTTCAAGCCGATCCAACATCCGGTCCACGCGGGCAGCAAGAGCCGCCAGATCGTCGTTGCCGCTGTCCGATATGCGGCGGTCGAGTCTGCCTTCGCCGACCTCGTCCAGAACCCGATCCATCCTGTCGATGCGCCTTTCGTTCTTGCGGGCGATGACGACCGCGAGTCCCATGGACAGGAGCGCGGCAAGCACCAGCGACCAGGCAGTTGTCTGGATCAGGATTTCGCCGCTTTCCGCGACCCAAGCCTCGTCTCGCGCCGTGATGACCCAGCCGAGGTCGGTTCGGATCCCGTAAGCAAGATAGGCGTCGGCACTCTCCGAACCGGTCGCGGCGGTTTCAGGAATGTCCCGGCCGACGATAAGCCGTCTCTCGCCTTCGAACGGCTCGGCAACATGCAGGGAGCCGATTGCCTGACCGGAGCCGACATCGAAAAAGCTGTAAAGGCTTGCGCTGTCGCGGCTGGACCTCACTTGAGCGAGGACTTGTTCTCGCAGGTCAGTCCTGTCCCCGGTCGCCGCGATCCGGGCGAGACTTTCCGCCCCCGACCTGACGTCGGCTGAGAGGCGCGCCGTCATTTCCCGTGACAGGAACAGGTAGGAGAGTCCTCCGGCTGACAGCGTGCCGATGGCGAATACCGCCGACAGTGCGAGCGCGAAGCGCATCGACCATGATAGCGGACGCCTCATGGCTGCAACACATATCCGACCCCATGCAGCGTCACGAGGTAGTGCTTGTCGAAGGGCTTGTCGATTTTGTTGCGCAGTCGGCTGATATGGGTTTCGACCACGCTGGTCTTGGGGTCGAAATGGAGCCCCCAGACCGATTCCAGAAGCACGGTGCGGGTCTGCACGCGACCGGGCCGTTCCATGAAATGCTTCAGGAGCAGGAATTCGCGCGGCTGAAGGTCGATCCTTTCGCCATCTCGCGTCACTTCGCGTTTCAGCAGGTCGAGCCGCAGGTCACCGATGACGAGCTCCAGTACCTCATCGCGCGTCGCTGGCCTTCGGCAGATCGTGTCGATCCGAGCTAGCAGTTCGACGAAGGCGAAGGGCTTGACGATGTAATCGTCCGCACCACCCCGCAAGCCGGCGACCCGGTCATCGACCGCGCCCATCGCCGTCAACAGGATCGTAGGTGTGTCGACCTTGGCCGCGCGCAGCGACTTCAGCACGGACAGTCCGTCGAGCCCTGGCATCATGCGGTCGAGGATCAAGAGCTCGTAGTCACCCGACATCGCCTGCGACAGCGCATCTTTCCCGTTGGTCAGATGGTCGACGACATGGCCTTCCCCGGAGAGACCTTTCACCACATAGGCAGCTGTTTCGCGATCATCTTCCGCCAAAAGGACTCTCATGCGGTGCGGTCTTTCCAATAACGAGTCCCGGCCGCCAGACGCGGCCGGGCAAAGGTTTGAATTTTCAGGGGGACGTTGGATCAGCCGTCGTTCGTTTCGCCGTCGTGATCTTCTTCGTCTTGGCCGTCGCCCTGATCCTCGTGATCATCCATAGACGAAGACAGGGCCGAGGCGAAGACTTCGCCGGTCTTGGCGTCGATCAGAACGGTCCAGGGCTGTCCGTCGCCGCCGATCACCACCGCCTCGTAGGCCGCGCGCCCGTTCTCGTCGCCAAAGGCGACGGCCGCCAGCGTGCCGGCATGGGCCTGAAGTGCGGCATCGCTTGCCTGCTGGATCGTGAGCGATGCGGAGCGGAACATGTCGAGCTCGCTCTGGTCCATGGTTTCGGCCGATGCCGCGAATGGCAGGGCCCCAAGGAGCGCGGCGGGCAGGAGGATCATGGTCTTGCGAAGCATGGGATAGGTTCCTTCTAGAGAACAGGTCTCGTCGCCTGCATGCTACAATTGGGCACCGGTCCCATGGATCGCATTTCCGGCTTTTTACAACTTCGTAAGAACCAGGCATTTGGGAGATTTACAGTTTTCAGATAGGGTTTCCCGAGGGTAATCACATCCCGATCACCGATACACCGAACGGACCGAAGTGGGGATGGCCCGACTGAACTTACAATTCCTGCGAAGCGCCGCGCCCATCATTCTGGGCGCCGGTCTCTTCGCCTTGGGGCTCTATGCGCTCTATCACCTCCTGAAGCCCGTCAACCCGGCCGACGTCGCAGCGCAGATCAGGGCGACTCCAATGGGTGCGCTTGCCGCGGCGTTCGGGGCGACCGCCATCGGGTACGTCGCGCTTATCTTCTATGACTGGTTCGGCCTGCGGTTCATCGGGAAAACGCTTGACCGGGGCATCGTGGCGCTAGGCGGCTTCCTTGGATATGCTTTCGGCAACACGATCGGTGTCAGTGTCATCTCCGGCGGCGCGGTGCGATACCGGATCTATTCCGCCGTCGGCCTGAATGCATTCGAGGTGGCCGCCGTTTCTGGCTACATTGCGATCGCCCTCGGCACTGGATTGACCCTCGTCGGCATCGCGGCCCTGGCCGTCCATCCCGGCGCAGTCGGTGCCTGGCTCCCCTATGCCCCATCGACTATCCAGGTCGTTGCCGCCGGGATTACCACGGTTTCGGTTGCCCTCATCGCCTGGATGTCCGTCTCGCAGCGTTCGCTGAGCATTCGCGGTCATGAACTGCACCTGCCGCCGCCTGCCGACCTTACCGGACAACTTGTCGTCACCCTGATCGACATCGCCGCTGCCTCGTTCGCCTTGTGGGTTCTTCTTCCCGCCGGAAAACCCGACTATGCGACCTTCGTCGCCATCTATGCCGCCGCGACCATGATCGGAGTGCTGAGCCACGTTCCGGGCGGCATCGGTGTCTTCGAGACGGTGGTCATCGGCACCTTGCCTGCCTCGGTGCCGGCCGGGGATGCAGCTGCGGCACTGCTCCTCTTCCGCCTGGTCTACTATCTGGTTCCGTTCGCACTTGCCTTCCTGCTGGTCGCCCTGAACGAGATCCGGCTGGCCAGCGGCTTCGGCAGCCGTCTTCTTGCCCGGGCACCGGCCCTGCAACCGGCCTTTGCCACGCTGCACGGGTTCTCGCCGGGTGTCGTCGCAACCGTCGCCTTCGGCTTAGGGGCCTGGCTCCTGCTCATTACGATGTTGCCTTCCGTGCGCGCGGAAGCGATGGCGGAGGGCGACCTCGTCGGTGTGCTTCTGCTTGAAGGCGGAACCATCGCGTCGGCGATTGCAGGCGTTGCGCTTATCATCGTGTCGCATGGTCTCGCGCGGCGGGTTTCCTCGGCCTGGTGGTTCGCCATCGCTGCCCTCTTGGCCGGGGCTTTCGCGTCGCTCCTGAACGATTTCGGGTTCGAGAACGCGGCTTTCCTGGGGGCTAGTGCACTTCTGCTCCTGCCGTTCAGGAAAGCCTTCGACCGACCCGGCCGCCTGACGGCCGGCGTCTTCGATACCCGATGGTTTGCGACGGTCATTGGCGTTGGGGTCGCAGCCGCCGCATTCTTCTTCTTCGTGCACAAGGCCGTCCCGTATTCGAATGACCTGTGGTCGGAGTTCTCGCACGACTCGAACACACCCCGCGCGCTCCGGGCGGGGCTCGCGGCAACCGCGCTCATGTTCTTTTTCGGGATCTACCTCCTGACGCGTCCGATCCGGCGGAAACCGCCCGTAGAGGCGCGGCCGGAAGTAATCTCCGAGGCCGCCGTCCTGTGTGACTTGTCCGAAGACCCGCAGGCCTGGCTGAGCCAGACCGGCGACAAGCGGTTCCTGTTTTCCGAAACCGCCACGGCCTTCATCATGTATGCCGTCCGGGGCGGATCGTGGATTGCGCTCGGCGATCCGGTTGGCGATCGGGCTGAGTTCGAAGCACTCGCCTGGTCCTTTGCCGACCAGGCCGCCCGGTCCAACGCGCGCCCCGTCTTCTACGAGGTCAGCGCGCGCAACCTCGGGCTCTGGGTCGAACTCGGCCTGACGTTGCACAAGGTCGGAGAGGAAGCGGTCGTCCGGCTGCCCGAGTTCAGCCTCGCGGGCGGTCGGTTCAAGACCATGCGCGCCGCGATGAGCAAGCGCCAGCGCGACGGGTACGAGTTTACCATGTTGACATCGCCCCATACCCCCGAACTCATTGCCGAACTTCGTGCAATCTCGGATGCGTGGCTCGGCGGCAAGACCGGACGCGAGAAGGGTTTTTCGGTCGGGCGCTTCGATCCGGACTACCTGGCGCTGTTCGACATCTCGGTTGTACGAAGGGATGGTCGCATCGTCGCCTTCGCCAATATTCTGGCGTCAAAAGGCGGCGCACACCTGGCCGTCGATCTGATGCGCTATCTGCCCGAAGAGGCCTCGGGCCTCATGGAATACATGTTCCTCAGCCTCATCGAACACTACAAGGCGAAAGGGGCGCTGGAATTCAGCCTTGGCACCGCGCCGCTTTCGGGGCTGTCCGAGCGGTCAGTCGCGCGATCGTGGAACCGGTTCGGGCGGCTCATCTATCGGCACGGCGGCGCATTCTACAACTTCGAGGGGCTCAGGACCTTCAAGCAGAAGTTTCAGCCGGACTGGCGCCCGCGCTATCTGGCGCTGCCTCCCAACATCTCGCCGATGCGCGCAATGGGAGACGTTGCCCTCCTGATAGCGGGCTCGGCGCGCGGCCTGATTGCGAAGTGACTTCATGAACTTGTCTCTCGACCAGATCTTCCCTTCGCTCCAGGCGCTTGGCGTTCTCAGTTACTGGCTCATCGGGCTAGCCTCGATGTTTGAGGCGTTCTTCGTCACCGGCGTCGTCATTCCCGGAACGCTGATCGTGGACGCCGGTGGCATCCTCGTCCAGCGCGGGCTCCTGGACTTCTTCGATCTCGCCTGGTTCGTCGCGCTCGGGTCGGTCCTCGGATCGGAAATGAGCTACTGGACCGGCAAGCTGGCCATGAACCGCCTGCCGGGCCGCCGCCGCATCGGGGAGTCCTCCGCCTTTGCCCGCGCCAAAGGACTTTTCGAGAAGCGGGGCGGTATGGCACTGGTAATCGGTCGGTTCCTCGGGCCGGTGGCGGGGCTCGTTCCACTCGTTGCGGGCATGGCAGACATGGACCGCCGCAAGTTCCTGATCTGGAACATCCTGGGCGGCATTCCCTATGCGCTTGCCCATGTCGCGATCGGCTATTTCCTGGGCGATGTCATGGGCCGGATCGGCGGATCACTGACCCGGGTCGCGGTCTTGACCGGTGTCGTTCTTCTGGCGCTGATCATTCTCTGGACCACGCTCTATTCGGCGCTGAGACTCCTGCCGCTCGCATGGGCGGTCATGTCTGCCGCGCTGCGCAGTCTCGCAGACATCCCCGCAGTGCGGCACCGGATCGAGGACCACCCTGAGACAGCACGCTGGGTCGAGGCGCGACTCGACCGCAACGCGTTCTCGGGGCTGACGCTCAGCCTCTTGGCACTGATCTTCGTCTATATCGGTGCCGTCTGGGCCGACTCCGTCTTCGAGTTTCTCTCGGGCGATCCCTTGATTGGGCTCGACAACCGTCTGTCCGAGTTGATCCACCATTTCCAGTCGCCGGGTCCGATCCGGGTGGCGTCGTTCATCACCGCAGTTGGCGGCTGGCAGGTCGTTCTGCCGGTCATGGTGGCGGCGCTGATCTGGCTGATAACGGAAGGGCGGCGCGCGCTCGCGGTTGGACTGGCGGTTTCGGTGGCCGGAAACACCATTACCGTTGCGGCGCTCAAACTCGCCTTCGGGCGTCCGCGCTCGCCTCTCGGTGTCTTCGCCGAGACCTCTGGCAGCTTCCCTTCCGGACATGCTGCTGCTTCGGTCGCAGCCTATGGAATGCTGATGTATGTCGTCTGGCGGGCGGGGAGGCTCCGTGCCGAGACGGCGCTTCTGCTGGCTGGCCTCATGGCCTTCGCCATCGGCGTCAGCCGCATCTACCTGATCGAGCACTACCTCAGCGATGTCCTGAACGGCTGGCTGGTCGGTGCGCTCTGGGTGACGGTCGGCATCGCGATCTCGGAATGGCGACTGTCGCAGACCTCCGCCGCGACGGCGCCGATCGCCGACAGGGCGAGGGTCGCGGTTCTCTCCCTGGCCGCAGGACTGGCCGTGCTGGCCGCGTCAAACGTCTGGCGCTATGACCATCCGCGCAATGTCCCTGTCCAGGTCACTGATCAGGTTCTGTCAGATGCTGCTGCACGGGCACAATTGGGCCTCCCTGCGCAAACCGAGTCGCTGATGGGCTCGCCGGTGCATCCGGTCTCGCTTGTCGTTTTCGCCCGAGACGAAACCGCTCTTGCCGATGCTGTCCTCGCATCGGACTGGACAGCGGCGCAGCTGCCGACCCCGGGCCTTGTCTTCGACGCAATTTTCGCAGCGGTCGGCGGCAGCGAAGATCCAACCGTCGAGACCGTCTCGCATTTCTGGCGCGGGCAGCCCAACGATCTCGCCTTCGTGCAGCGTGCGCCCGGCGCGACGTCATCGCTGGCCGATCCGAAACTCCGCTTCTGGCGCACCGAATTCGTCACCGCCGATGGGTTGCGCGCCTTTGTCGGAACTGTGGGTGTCGACGAGGCCAATGATGCAGAAGGCGGCGCACCTGTGGGCGCCACCGATGTGACGTGGCGCGACGCCGTCGTGCGGGACATGCGGACACGCGGTGCAACGCTTGCGCCCCCATTAGACCTACAGGAACCGGCGGTCGCAGGTCAGACCGCTGTTCCGGTTCAGGCCGTCGTTCTGAGGCTGCCCTGAGACTTCCGCGCTTGTTTTCAACCTGAAGGTGATGCCAATGCAGGCCCTCGACACTTTCCTGTTTCAACTCCTGACCGCCGGACCGAGCGCTCCAGGCTGGCTGGTTGTTGTCGCGTCGGTGTTGGCCAGCACAGTTGTGCCGCTCGTGGCGGTCGGGCTTGTCGTCTTTTGGATCGTGGGCCGGTCAAGGCCTGCGTTGCTCGACGCAGTGGCGGCTAGTCTTCTGGGACTGGGCCTTGTGCAGGTCATCGGCGCTCTGGCCTACCGGCCCAGACCGTTCGAGATCGGTTTGGGACTCAACCTGATGAACCATGCGCCTGAAAACTCGTTTCCTTCGGATCACGCGACGCTGATTTTTGCCCTCGCTGCCTCGCTGCCTCGCTTGCTATGTCGCCGCTGGGGAAATTCGGCCTTCTTCTCTTGCCGATCGGGTTGGCCGTAGGCTGGGGGCGGGTCTATCTGGGTGCGCATTTCCCGCTCGACATCCTTGGCGGCGCGGCGCTCGGAGTGTTTAGTGCATTCATTGTAAGGTCAGTCCCTTGGCGCAGAGCGCTTTGGACGATGATCGAGTGCGTTTACCTGCGCGTGCTTGGGTTGGTATTCTGACCGAGGATCCCGAGCAGGCAAGGTCAGTTTCGGTGTCCTCTCCGGCCATGATCCGCCGAATACCGGATACCGGGACCGCAGCCCCGAGTTCGTGACCCGCGAAAATCGGCTTCTTACCAAAGTGTAAGAAGCAGGCCAGACGCTTCGGGAAAGTCTTTGTCAGAACTGCGCTTACGGACCTCGGTTGGAGGCCCGAGCGCATATCGACAGGACGCCTCCCATGAACTCCACCTTTCGGAACCTTGCCTTGTCGGCGACCCTGATCGCCGTCCCGGCCGCAGGGTTCGCGCTGGCCGAGATGATAATCTCGCCGGCCGAGCAGACCTCCGCAGCAATCCAATCGCACGGTCTGGGCGACCTTTCGGCCTACAAGACCATCGTGACCGACACCCATACCATCGCCGCCACCGGCGATTTCGCGGCCGCCGAACACCGCATCACCGACCTTGAAACCCTGTGGGACCAGAACGCCTCGGACCTACGACAGGCCGACCGTGCCGCCTGGAATTCAGTCGATGCGGCCGCCGACAAGGCCTTCTCGGCCTTGCGCGCGGGCTCACCCGACCAGGCAACGGTCGATGCCGCGCTCGCGGCCTTGTCCAGCACGCTCGATGCCCCCGTGCCAGCCGCTGCCACGGGGCCCGTTCAATTCGTCTCCGGCATCGCCGTGACCGATGAGAGCGGTCGCGCGATCCCCTGCGAGGATCTGATCAGACAACTTCGCGCTGCGATCGGCAGCACCACTCCGCCCGCCACTGTCGCCGACCTGCAATCCAAGGCGCTCGAGCGCTGCAATGCCGATGATGACGCCCATGCCGACGCCTTCTCGGCCCAGGCGCTGGCCCTTCTGAACGGATGAATCCATCATGACCGACGCAACTTTTGCAGATTTCGATCGCCCCGTGCCGCAGCCCGCGGGGGTGAACCGGGTGCCCGAAGTGACCCCGGGTTTCTGGCTGATCAAGCTCATGGCCGTGACCATGGGCGAAACCGCCGCCGACTTCCTTGCGGTCAACCTCGGCCTTGGCCTTGGCGCGACGACGGTCCTGATGACCGCCGTCCTTGTCGTGGCAATGTTCTGGCAGTTCCGCCAGAAGGCCTATGTGCCCGCTGCCTACTGGATCGCGGTCGTCTTGATCTCGGTCGTTGGTACGCTGATCACCGACAACATGACCGACGCGCTCGGCATCCCGCTGCTCACATCGACCATCGGTTTCACGCTGGCACTCGCGGCCACGTTCGCGATCTGGTTCGTAGTGGAACGGACGCTCTCAATCCACGAGGTCTTCACCTTCCGTCGCGAGGCCTTTTACTGGCTGGCGATCCTCTTCACGTTCGCTCTTGGCACGGCGGTCGGTGACCTGATTTCCGAAGCCTTCGGCGTCGGATTTGCGGGGACGGGCGTACTCTTCGGGCTGATCATCGCTTCGCTGGCACTCGGCTACTTCGCACTCGGGCTCGACGGGATGTGGGCCTTCTGGCTCTGCTACATCTTCACCCGCCCGCTCGGCGCCTCCTTCGGCGATTTCCTGGCGCAGCCGGCCGAGTTCGGTGGCCTCGGGCTTGGCACCATTGTCACTAGCCTCGCCTTCCTCGCCGTGATCGCCGGGACGGTTCTGGTAATGACCACACGGGCAGCGCCCGACCGCGCGAAATGATCCCCCAATCCTGAAACACCTGCGGTCCCGGCTGACCCCGGGACCGCAACTTCCCACAAAGGACTTCGGTTATGACCAACACCGTCTCGGCTGTATCGACCTCCGGCCTCAGCAAATCCTACGGCGACGCGGTGGTGCTGCATCCCCTGTCGCTCGACGTCCCGAAGGGCGAGGTCTTCGGCTTCCTCGGTCACAACGGCGCCGGCAAGACGACGACAATCCGCCTCCTGACGACCTTGCTCGCGCCCACCTCGGGCACGGCGCGAGTTGCCGGATATGACATCGGAAACGATCCGCTGAAAGTCCGCGCCGCCATCGGTTATCTGCCTGAAAACGTGCGTCTCTACGACCGCTTCACCACCCGCGAGAACCTCACCTTCTTCGCCCGCCTGTCCGGCGTCGCGAACCCGAATGATGTGGTGCGCGAAACGCTCGATTTCCTTGATATCTCTGCTCTCGCTGACCGCCGCGTTGGAACCTTTTCCAAGGGCATGCGGCAGCGCGTCGGCCTGGCGCAGGCGATCCTGCATCAACCCGAAGTCTTGTTCCTCGACGAGCCGACTTCGGGCCTCGACCCGATGGGGGTCCGCCAGCTGCGCGAGATCGTCGAGAAGCTGCACGGGCGCGGCATGACCATCTTCATGAACACGCACCTTCTCTCCGAAGTGGCGCGAAGCTGCACGTCAATCGGGGTTCTGGCGCACGGAAAGCTTGTCTTCCACGACAGCATGAAGGCCGTCGCGGAAAAATACGACGAACGTAGCCTCGAAGACCTCTATGTCGGTGTGGCCGAACGCACACCAGAGGTGGCGGCATGACCCCGGCGCGGCTCATCGCTCGGCAATCGCTCGCCGGGCTCACGCGGGACAGGAGCGTCCTGATCCTGATCGCCTTCTTCGCGGCGATGGTGCTGGTCACGGCTTGGCTCGGCTGGTCCGCGACGAACACCGTCAATGCGATCTATGCCGATGCCGCGACCTACCTTGCTTCGGTTGGCCAGCCCGTCCCGGCGAACCCGGTCAGCCAGTCCGCGCCGCTGGCGGTGCTGCGCAACCTCGGCATCTACATCAGCCTGATCGGCGCTTTCGGATCCATCGTGATCGGCCAACTTCTGATCGAGACCGACCGCGGCGCAGGGACATTGCCGCTGATCGGCGCCCGGCCATTCGACCGGCGTGATATCGCCCTCGGCAAGATGCGGGCTCTGGCGACTGCAACCGGAGCGATGATGGCGGTTGCCGCGATCATCTCGGTCGCGACGCTGTTCACCATCCCGTCGCTTGTCGTCGGGCCGGGCGACCTGTTGCGCCTTGCGTTGTTCCTGGTCGCAGGCTGGGCCTACATCTCGATGTTCGGGTTCCTGGCGCTTGGCGCAGCCGCCCGAATGCCGGCCACCGCCAGCGGTCTGATTGCGGCGACGGTCGTCTGGCTGGTCATCACCTTCGTGTTGCCAGAACTGACCGCGAACGTACATCCCACTGCCGCGATCAATCCCGTCTCGACCCTCGCGGGCACGCCAGACTCGGGCTTCTTTCATCTGATGTCAACGATCCTGGGGCCGCTTTCGCTGGCCGAGGGCTTCTCATGGCTCTCCGGCGATCTCCTCAGCTTTCTGCCCGATGGCCTCGCGCCTCGAGGTCCAATTTCGCCGGCGGTCACCCTTCCCGTGGCCTTGATCCTTGCGGGCGTCTTCGCCGCGCGCTCCACCGCGAAACTTGATCTCAACGCTGAAGGCCCCGATGCCTGACATTTTCCCCACCGTATCGAGCAGTGTCCTGACCATCGCGTTGCGCGATGCCCGCGAACAGACACGCGACCGGTTTCTTTTCTGGGCGACGCTGGCCCTGATCGCAGCCGCGACAGTTTCGCTCGTGAGTGGCGCGATCGCGCTGCACAGCGATGCGGCAACCTATGCCGCTGCGCGGGCGCAGCTTCTGGCGCTTGGCAAGGACGCCGCGGCGATCGCCGCGCCCGAGTTCTATCCGCTGAAACTCATGCGCGGGATGATCGAGCAGATCGAGATCATGGGCGCGGTCATCGCACTCGTCGCCGGTTACCGCGCTGCAGCGGCCGAAAGAGGGCGGCAGACGCTCGCGCTGATCCTGACCCGACCGATGCCGCATTGGGCCTATACGCTTGCCAAGATCCTTGGCGGTATGGGCCTAGCGGCGGCGTCATTAGCAATCGTCTTCCTGGCCACGGCGATCCTGCTGCCGATCATTTCCGGGATCGGTCTGACCATTGCTGACTTTGGTCGGCTGGCTTTGACGTGGGCGGCAGGCGTTCTGTACCTCTCTGCACTCTTCACGCTCGGCTTCGGGCTCAGCCTTTGGGCCAGAAGCCCCGCCAGTGGCCTGATCTACGCCTTCGCCCTCTGGATTCTCGTCGTTCTCGTTGCGCCGCAGATCGGCGACACGATGGACCCCGATAACCAGGTGGCGGGAGGCGTCTTTGCCCAGCTTTCGATCCCGAAGGCCGAGCAGGATCGGATCAAGGCCGGGTTCGCCGGTTACGAGAATTTCCGCAACGGGATCGAGGTTGCCTCCGTCACCAAGCATTTCGAGCGCTTCACCTTCGCGGTCCTCGGCATCAAGGACACCTATACCGGTGCGCCGCTGACCAAGGTGATGGCGGAGAAACAAGGCGATCTTCTCTTCCTCTTCCTTTTCTCCCTCGGGCTGGGCGGTCTCGTGCTGCTGCGTCCGATCAACCCCGACCGTCTGACCAAGGAGTCCTGACATGAAGACGATCACGACAATGACCCTCGCAGCATTACTTCTGAGCACAAGCCTGGCACATGCCCAGACAGCGACGACCGACACCGATGGTGACGGCGTGCCCGATATCTCCGAACCGCTTCTGCACACCGACCCGATGAACCCCGATACCGATGATGACGGTCAGAACGACCTTGCCGACAGCGATCCTGTGAATGCCGCCGATCCCACAGTCGCAGGCGGTGCTGTGGCGACTTACCGGATTAGCGAAGTCCTGGTCGAGAACAACGTCGATCCTGCCACCAACAAGGACGCGCCCGATCACCTCGAGTTTCAGGTGCTGAACGATGGCGCCGCCGATCTGTCGGGGCTGACCGTCTACTACACGATCACCGACGCCGACAACGGAGCGATGGAAAGTTATGTCTACCATCCGCAGGTGACCGTGCCCGCCGGCGGAGAGGCCCGCATTCATGTCGACGAAGGCACCTCACCGGGCCATCTGCGGGCAAACCCCAACTCGCTTTACGTGACCAACCTTGCCGGAAAGCACGTCACGGTCTCGGTCCAGGCCAATGGCTTCGCCGCAGTTCAGGGAACTGTGGAGAAGGATCCGGGCGGTGCAGAAACGGCGGACTGACATTCATGGTACCGGAGCAATATCTCCGGCGCCGCTCTCTAAAAAATACTGCGAAAATACGAGAAATTAAGACATCTAGCGGTGGCACTCAAACTGCCCACGCCCAAGAACTGCTGTGCTTCCACTTTGAAAAAACGGACAGATGACCCCGAATCATCAATGTACCGCCGGATGTCGGCACTTTGCGAACAGCCGTTAGTTAAGGCGAGGAGAATGCACCATAGCAGCTACGCGGCCAAACGGAGCGAAGGGCAGGTTGGTCCTGCGCAGCTGTCCTCCACTGGCCTGAAGATTTGCGGTGGCAGCGAATGCCTGGTCGGATGAGCCAAGCCGTAGCTCACTTTTGGCATGGTGAACTACAGTTTGGGCTCGACTGTGTCGCGGCAGTCCCTCAATCAATCGTTAGTCCTCGTGGGGCTTTAGCCGCCTCCAGCGCGTCCACGAACCAGTGCGATTTTCCGTCCACGGCCTGACCAGGTGACAGCCGCGTTCTCAGGGTGTCGATATTTCGCCACGGCTGGCGCACGGGTGGTCTTCACCTCGACGCCCGTCAGTTCGGCAAGAGAGTAGCCCATCTCCTTGGCGATGGCTTTCAGCTTGGCGCGGGCTTCGGCCTTGTGTCGGTCCTCGTAGGTGGAAATCGCCGTGGTGAGGTCCTTCTGCAATGGCCGTAGTTCCCTGAGCGACATCGCCTCGAGATTGAAATCAGCCATTGAGAGCTCCTGTCGTGAATGATGCATCCGGGATAGCCGTCAGGTCGCAACATCGTAGCCCCCTCGGAGGTCACCGCGATAGGGCAGGGGGATGAGGTTGCCCTGAGCCGCTGAGTCGGCGGTTTTGCAAATGCCTCAACCAAGTTGCCTTGGCCATGAAGGCCGAGTTCTGCGAGAGCCCCAGGTCGCCCCTATCCCCGGTGCCATCCCTTCGACTGACAATCCCCTAAGCCTGTTCGGCCTCTGGCGCGCAACCCCGCGTCAGTCCGGGCCGTGTTGCCCCTTCGGGGCTGCCCGCTCCACCCCGGCCCTCTGGAGGTTTCCGGTCGCCGTTCCGTCTCCCGTGCACGCCTCAGCCGACAGGCTTTTTCCGGGTCTTGTCGAAGGGACGATCCCAGGGACAGGAAACACAGGAGCTTACCATGCAGAACATCGTCATCCTCGCCGGCAACATCGGTCAGAAGCCCGAAGTGCGCTCGACCCAAAGCGGCACAAAGATCACCAACTTCACCCTGGCCACCTCGCGGCCACGCCTCTCGGAAGGTCGCGTGATGCGCGACGAGAACGGCTACCGGGTCATGGACACCGAATGGCACCGAATCACTTGCTTCAACGGTCTTGGCAAGACCGTCGCAGAGCACTGCGAAAAGGGCATGAAGGTCCTCGTCCACGGCCGCATCCACTACACGAAGTGGACTGACGCAACCGGCACCGATCGCTACGGCTGCGAGATCATCGCCGAGAAGGTCGACTTCCTCAGCCGCCCGAAGTCGGCCGAGAATGAAAACCCCGAGCTGGTCGACCGCGACGACGAGATCCCGTTCTGAGAACGGGGTCTCCCCCTCAGGCCCGGCGGGGCAACCCGCCGAGCTCGGTGCGGCCTTTGAACAAAGTCCTGGCACATTGCAGTGACATGCCAACGACGATTGGAACTCTGGACATGTAACCACTGTTACATTATCCAAGTTCAAATGACCGCAATCACATGGCTCCTTCTGACCTACAAGGTCCCTCCAGAACCCTCGGCCAAACGCATCGCGATCTGGCGCAAGCTCAAGGGCATGGGTGCCGTTTATCTTCAGAATGGCGTCTGTGTGCTGCCCCGCACGGATGACCACATTCGCCGTCTCAAGATGGTCGAGAACGACATCGACGAGGCCAAGGGTGAGAGCGTGATCCTGCAGACCGTGGCGCTAGACCAGGCACAGGAGGCCAAGGTCGTGGGTCGTTTCAAGGCCGAGCGTGACGAGGCATATGCTGAATTCATCGACAAGTGCGACGATTTCGAGCGCGAGGTCGCCAAGGAAATCACCGCCGACCACTACAGCTATGCCGAACTGGAAGAGAACGACGTCGATCTGAAGAAGCTGCAGGGCTGGCTCGAAAAGATCGGCAAGCTCGATTTCTACGGTGCGGCGCGTGCCGAGGAGGCACGGACGCGGCTGAACGGCTGCGAGGCCGTGCTGGATGACTACGCCAAGCGCGTCTTTGATGCGAAGGGCGAGAACGGCTGACCCCGGAGGATGGATATGAACCAGACCAGATCTCTGAAAGCGTTCTTTCCGCATTTCCCGCCGTTGGCGCAAAGTTCGGCGCCTTCGCCCCTTATGGCCTGGGCAGACAGGCAGCGGCAGAGCGCGGCGTTGGCGCGGCTCGAGGACCGGATGCTTGACGATATCGGTGTGACGCGGGCCGAAGCTTTGGCCGAGTGCCAGCGCCACGACTGACCGACCGGAACACCACGCCAAACAGAGGAGGCCGTCATGGCAGAAACGACGGTGGACAAGGCCGCCTCCCCTTGGCGGGGATTGCCCCCAGGAATCTGGGCGCTCGGTTTCGTGTCGATGTTGATGGATGTCTCGTCCGAGATGATCCATGCGCTGCTGCCGGTTTATCTGACCGTGGGGCTTGGGGCGACGGCGCTGACTGTGGGAGTGATTGAAGGCATTGCCGAGGCGACGGCCGCGATCACCAAGGTATTCTCCGGTGCCCTGTCAGACCGGATTGGGCGGCGCAAGGAACTGGCAGCCATTGGCTACGGCCTCGCCGCGTTGACGAAGCCCGTCTTTCCGCTCGCGCCGTCGATCGGCTGGCTGGTCACGGCCCGTTTCATCGACCGGGTCGGCAAGGGCATCCGCGGCGCGCCGCGCGATGCGCTGGTTGCCGACCTTGCCCCGGAAGGACGGCGCGGCGCAGCTTTCGGCCTGCGCCAGTCGCTGGATACGGTCGGTGCCTTCCTTGGCCCTCTTCTGGCGATCGTGCTCATGTGGGCTTTTGCCAATGACTTCCAGTCGGTCTTTTGGGTCGCCGTCATCCCGGCCTTCATGGCGCTTGGCCTGATCCTTTTTGCCGTGAAGGAACCCGCCCGCCCGGCAGGGCTGCGAAAGGTCCGCAACCCGCTGTCGCGGGCTGAGTTGCGGATGCTGGGCGGCATGTACTGGGCCGTTGTCGCGGTTGCGACCGTGTTCACTCTCGCGCGGTTCTCCGAGGCCTTCCTGATCCTGCGGGCACAGGAGGTGGGTCTGTCTCTCATGCTGGTGCCGCTGGTTCTGGTGGGGATGAACGCGGTCTACGCGCTGTCGGCCTGGCCTGCGGGCGTCTTGTCGGATCGAATGAGCCGGCCCACGATGCTGATGGCCGGGCTTGGCCTGCTGATCGCTGCCGATCTGGTGCTGGCGCTGGCGCCCGGGTTTGTCGGCCTCGGTCTGGGCATCGCGTTGTGGGGGCTGCATATGGGCCTGACGCAGGGGCTTCTTCCGGCGCTGGTGGCCGAGGCAGTCCCGGCCGAACTGCGCGGAACTGCCTACGGCATGTTCAACCTGATAACAGGTGGCGCGCTGTTGCTGGCCAGCGTGATCGCGGGATGGTTATGGCAGGGGGTCGGATCCGAGGCCACTTTCCTGGCCGGAGCGGCCTTCGCTCTTGTCGCGGCCCTTGGTCTAATCCCGCTCCAGCACAAGCTGATGTGAAGCAATCACACTTCCGGCGGTGCATAGAGGACGATTGCCGCACCGATTAGGCAGACGATCGATCCGATCACGTCCCAGCGGTCGGGCTGCGCTCCCTCGACGGCCCAAAGCCACGCCAGAAAAGTCACGATGTAGACACCGCAATAAATGGCATACGCGCGTCCGGCTTTCTCGACATCGACCAATGTCAGAAGCCACACGGAAAGCCCAAGACACAAGGCAGCAGGGATGAGCCAGAGTGCGTTTTTGTCCTGTCGTTACCTGCCCCAAACGGCAAAGTGGAACTTTCCAATCAGAAGCGGGAGGCGAAACTCGGCTCCGCCATGGCCGATCAGCCCGTCCAGCTCGCTGACGATAGCCTTGATGCTTCGGTTTCCCGGAAAGATACATGATGTTCTATTTCCGCGTCTGTTCGATGCTGTCTGATGGCGACCGAGATCTCGATTGCACGCGAAGGTTATCGCAACGCGCGGCTCGAAATCGTTGGTGCCGAGGACGGCGAGAGGGCAGGGGGCGCGGACCTGGCCGCCTGAGCCCGGACAGTGCGTGAGGGGCCTTCCATCGCGCGGGCCTCTCGCCGACCTTGAACCTCGTTCCGCGATACCGCGGGACGCCAAAGGATCCATTCCCTAGAAGGTGGTCTTCAACCAAGAGCCTGGCCGGGAAGCTGGCGGGGTATCAAGCATCAGCGGGACAATCGGCTCCTGACGTTGGGCGACCATCCCCCGCTCGCCATTCCCTTCCTTGGCCCGAATCCCGTCTTCGAGATCAACCCGCAAGGGGTCGGACTACGGGCGGGCCCTTGCCGCCGGGTGGATTCGGACGAGCCGAACGCACCCGGTGATGTCAGCCAGTCTTCGGGCCTGCGGGGTCCTGTCGCGCGGGGGATGGTCCCCCGCCTCCCAGACAGGAGCCAAACAGATGTCCCGCAAAGATGCTCACGCCTTCGCCGCCTCCCTCGCCGCCACGCTCATGGTCTCGATCGTCGTCTTCCAGGCAGGGGATGGATCCTTCGGTGCCGTCCCCGCCGATGAAATCGACGGCGACGAGGTCGTGATCGTCTCGGAATACGATCCCTTCGGGTGAGGCTTCGGCCTCACTTCCCGAGGGCCCGGTAGCCGCGCTGTTGCGCCTCCGGGCCTATCGCCGACCTTGTGGCCTTGCGCCAATGAAATGGACGGTCATCGGACTATTGCGCGCCTGCCAGCACTGGCAGGCCATCCTCTCGCCATTCTGGCAAACCGCCGTCAAGGCGGCGCGCATTGAGGCCGTGTTTGCGGAGGACGGCCACAGCCTGGTGGGCATAGATGCAATAGGGGCCCCTGCAATAAGCCACGATTTCGGCGGCCAGATCGAGCGTCGGAATGATCCGCTCGATCTCAATCAGCGGCATGTTGAGCGCCCCCGGAATGTGACCTGCAGCGTATTCGTCTGCGGGGCGGACATCGAGCACGGTCACAGAACCCTCGGCGATCCGGACTGCCAGGTCTTCCCTGCTCACCGGCTCGGGGGCATCCTTGCCGCTTGAAAGCCCTCGCAAGATACGCTCGACCTGCGCGAGATTCCGCTCCGCAACGATGCGCAGAAGGTCCATCAGCGCGAGCGTTTTTGCGTCGGTCAGCCGGTAGATCACCGCCTTGCCGTCGCGGCGGCTGGTGACGAGAGCGGCCCGGCGCAACTGTTGCAGGTGCTGCGAGCAGTTGGCGATGGTGAGGCCTGTCTTGTCGGCCAGCGCCTCTACGCCGCGTTCGCCTTGCGCCAGTTGTTCCAGCAGCATCAGACGCGCCGGTGCCGACAAGGCGCGCGCGACGAGGGCGTATTCCTCCAGCAGGGCGAGCTTCGGGCTGATTGACAAGGCGTGTCTCCTGACGCTAGATCATTCAAGCGATGACTTGAATAATAGCGATTCCATCGCGCCCCACAAGCCCCAAGGCCAGCACCCATGTCCGAGACCATCCTTGCCACTGAGGCGTCCATCCGTCTTGCCATCTTTCTGGGTGTTCTGGCGGCGATGGCGCTTTGGGAAGTGGCAGCCCCCCGGCGCAGGCTGGAGATCCCGCGCGTTATCCGCTGGACCAACAATCTCGCTCTTGTCGTTGTCGATACGATCATCCTGCGGCTGTCGTTCCCGATCCTTGCGGTCGGGCTTTCTGTCATGGCTGAGGACCGTGGCTGGGGGCTGTTCAACAATATCGACGCGCCCGTGTGGGTGGCCATCGTCGTCTCGATGCTTCTGCTCGATCTGGCGATCTATCTCCAGCACGTGATGTTCCACGCGATCCCGGGCTTGTGGCGGTTGCACCGGATGCACCACGCCGATCTTGATTTTGACGCCACGACCGGCCTGCGCTTTCATCCCGTCGAGATCCTGATCTCCATGGGGATCAAGCTAGCGGTGGTCGCGGCGCTCGGACCGCCCGCCATCGCGGTGCTGCTGTTCGAGGTGATCCTGAACGCCACCGCGATCTTCAACCACGCCAACATAGACCTTCCGCGCCCGGTGGACCGTGTGCTGCGGCTGTTCGTCGTTACCCCCGACATGCACCGTGTCCATCATTCGATCGATCCGCGCGAGACCAACTCGAACTACGGCTTCAACCTGCCGTGGTGGGACTGGCTTCTGGGAACCTACCTCGCTCAGCCCGCCAAAGGACATGAGGGGATGGTGATCGGCATCGAGCAGTTCCGTGCGCGCCGCGACCTCTGGCTCGACAGGATGCTGATCCAGCCCGTCCGCGGCCCGGCATCGGGCCATGCGCTCGACCGCCGTAACACGAAAAAGGAGCCCGCCGAATGACTTCCTGCGACTTCACGCGGGGCATCCGGGAAAACCAGGTTCAGGTCGCCCATCAGCTGATCCAGGTGATGCTGGTGGGTTTCGCCATCGGAATGACGCGCACCGTGGTCCCGGCTTTGGCCGAAAGCGAGTTCGGGCTGGAACGTGGCTCTTTCCTTCTGCTCACCTCCTTCGTCGTGGCCTTCGGCACGGTGAAGGCGGTGATGAACTTTGTCGCCGGCCGCTGGTCGGAACGGATCGGCCGCAAGCGCGTGCAATTCTGGGGCTGGGTCGCAGCGCTGCCGATCCCGGTGATGATCTGGTATGCGCCCGACTGGAACTGGATCGTGGCCGCGACCCTGCTCCTTGGGGTCAACCAGGGTCTCTGCTGGTCGATGACGCAGACCGCGAAGCTTGACATCACCAAGGCCGAAGAACGTGGCCTCGTCATGGGGCTCAATGAGTTTTCAGGCTATGTCGGCGTGGCGTCCGCGGGCATCTTGACCGCCTACATCGCCGAAGCCTTGGGCGCACGGACCGGACTTCTGGTCTTCGGCATGGCCGTGGTTCTGCTGGCACTGCTGCTCACGTTGGTCTGGGTCAAGGACACGCTCCCCTGGGCCAAGGCAGAGACCGCCGCGCACAAGGCAGCACCGCCGAAATCCTTGCCGCGCTATCCCGAAGGCGTCTCTGATCACCCCACAACGGGCGAGGTCTTCGCCCTGATGAGCTGGCGCGACCGACGCCTCTTCGCGATCTCCCAGGCTGGGCTTGTCGAGAAGTTTGTCGACGCCCTGGTCTGGGCGCTGTTTCCTGTTTTCCTGGTTAGCCGAGGTGCAAGCCTGACAGAGGTCGGCTGGATCGTCGGCACGTACGGCTTTGTCTGGGGCGGCTCGCAACTTATCACCGGGCGGCTGTCGGACCATGTGGGCCGGTTCTGGCCGAACGTGCTGGGCATGTGGATCTGCGGTGCAGGTGTTGCGATGGTGGTCATGGGCAGCGGCGCGCTCTGGTGGTCGGTCTCGGCAGGTGTGGCGGGCTTTGGAATGGCGCTCCTTTATCCGAACCTTTCGGCGGCGGTTGCGGACATCACACCGCCCGCCTGGCGCGGGTCGGCCATCGGCATCTACCGCTTCTGGCGCGACCTCGGTTACGCCATTGGTGCGCTCGGCCTCGGTCTTGCTGCCAGCCTGACAGGCGCGGCTGAATCTGCCTTCTGGTTTGTCGCAATTTCCATGTTCGTCTCTGGCGCCGTTCTCTTCTGGCTCGGCGAGGAAACCCATCCGCGCCTTAATCCGGCCCGCAAAGGAAACCAGCTTTGAAACACCTTATCCTCCTGAATGATCCGCCTTATGGCACCGAGCGCAGCTTTAACGGTTTGCGGATGGCGCACGCGCTCGCCAAGAACGATCCCGATGCAGAGATCACCGTCTTCCTGATGGCGGACGCCGTACTTTGCGCCAAGGCTGGCCAGAAGACGCCCGATGGATACTACAATATCGAACGCATGATCGGTCGGGTCCTGTCTGCCAAAGGGCGCGTCCTGATGTGCGTCACCTGCATGGACGCGCGTGGCCTGAATGAAAAAGACATGGTGGAGGGGGCAACCCGCTCCACCATGGACGAACTTGCGCAGGCTACGATCGCGGCGGACAAGGTTCTGGTGTTCTGACTGTCCGCCGCGGGCATTTCCAAGCACAGATCGCTGCGTCAGGGTGCGCGGAGTTCCTGATACTCTCCGCCTGTACGCAGGGTCACGGTAACTGGCTCGTCGGTGCGGTTGCGCCAGAACCAGCCATGGTTGCCGGTGAAGGCTGCGACGAGCTCGCCTGTCTTTTCGGGCACAGCGCGGCCCTGTTCATAGCTGATTTCCTCACCGCTACCGTCGCCGTGCTGGTCGAAGTTCACCACGCCACCATTCGCGGTCCAAGCATAGCGCGCGACCTGGCCTTGCTCCATGACAAGCTTCACCTCGACGCCTTCGCCGGGGGGCAGCGTATAGCTGACCTCGTCTCGCCACTCCGAAGCGGCGGCCTCGGCAACAGCCGCCTCGACAGGATCGGGCGCGGCAGCGGCGATGTCCTCCGGTGCGGGGTCGGCCGTTACTGGTGCCTCGGCGACTTGTTCGGACAGGCTGGGGGGCGCACCGATGACCGCAGAGATGGCGGCAAGCTGGGCGTCGATACGGTCCAACCGCGCGAGGATTTCCGGGGCGGCGACTTCTGGTTGGGGCGCTACGGCAGCTGGCGTGGCGGCACGAGCATCAGCCTCCGCTTCAGCCGCAAGTTGCTGCTTGATCTCGCCCATCTCGGTCAGCCCGGTCAGGGCTCCGACACCCGTCGGGTCGATCCCATATTCAGCGGGTAGCCAGAACAGGACGAGGATCGCGCCGGCTGCCCCGGCCGCAAGAAGGGTGGAACGGATCAGGCCGCCGGACGTGGCAGGAACGGACTGGACGTTCGGTGTGGCCACGAAGGTCCGGGGTTCTGCCCGCAGGGGGGCTTTGGGTGCTTCAAAACGGTTGGTCATGGGTCAGCCCTCCTTTCAGGCGACAAAATAGCCGGTGATCTGCAGGCCCATCAGGGCAAAGCCGGCCACCATCATCAGGACATTCGCGGCATAGGCCTGCCGCGCGAAGGCGGGCCGCGCCCGCCACTGGGTCATCGCTGTCAGGATCAGGGCGAGCGCCATCAGCTGGCCAAGCTCCACACCCACGTTGAAGGCGATGAGATTTCCCAGCAGGCCATCTGGCGAAATCTCATAGCTCTGAATCTTCGTGGCCAGACCAAAGCCGTGCAGCAGGCCGAAGATCAGTGTCGCGGCCTTGGTGTTCGGCTGCACCCCGAACCAGAGGCGGAATGCGCCAAGGTTGTCGAGCGCCTTGTAGACCACCGAAAATGCGATGATCGCATCGATGACGTAGGCGTTGATCGAGATGGACCACCAGACGCCCGCGATCATCGTGACTGAATGGCCGATGGCGAAGATGCTGACGTAGGTCGCGATGTCTTTCGACCGGTAGAGGAAGAAGATTACCCCTGCGAGGAACAGGAGGTGGTCGTAGCCCGTCACCATGTGCTTGGCACCGAGGTAGATGAAGGCGATCGGGCGGAAGCCAGTAACCTCCTGCACATAGCCCGCGTCGCCTTCGGTGACGTTGTGGGCAAAGGCCGCGTCTGCAAGCAGAAAGGCGGCAAGGGTCGTGGCCAGCGCAACAAGTGCCTGCCATGGCGTGAAGAGGCGCCATCGCGCCCGTGGGGAGGATGTCATGTTTGGATTATCCTGACTGATGGAACTGTCGGACCGCCCGCTTGGGGCGGCGGCTCAGATCAACGTCAGGCGGGGTGGCCGTCGCGGCCCGTCGCGGATCGTGCCATCCGCAGCAAGGGAACCGGGGCGCAGCGTCCGCAAGGGTGGCGGCGGCACTTCCGCCCCTGGTGATGCGAGCAGCGCCGCGCCTACATGATCGTGGTCGCTCGAGTCGTGATGATCCGACCCGGCAATGTCGTGCGAATGGCCATGCTCGGCGTGATAGGCCCGGTGATCGGCTTCGGCAGACACGGCTCCGGGACCATGCTTGACCGCTTCGATGGCGGGTGCGACTGCCAGCGAAATGGCAAAACATAGGGCCGCCCAAAGCGTCCTGATCCCCCGCCATGTCGGTTGCCGTGCCTGCATCGTTGTCCTTCGGGGTTGACCCCGCTTAGCTTCTTGCCTCATCCCCCCTAGGGGGATAGGCTGGATATATGCCAGAAGATCATACACACGCAAGCCACACTGCTATCGCCACCCGGCTGAAGCGCGCCGAGGGGCACCTGCGCCGCGTGATCGGGATGATTGAGGAAGGGCGGCCCTGCGTCGATCTTGCGACACAACTTCACGCTGTCGAGCGCGCGGTGGCCGAGGCGAAGCGGGCGCTGATCCATGACCATATCGACCATTGCCTCACGGCAGGGGGCGATCACGACCTGGCCGAGATCAAGGCCCTGACGAAGCTGCTCTGAGATGCTGTCCACCCTCCGCAATCCGACCTTCCGCCACCTGTTTGCCGCGCAACTCGTGGCACTGCTGGGCACAGGGCTGGCCACGGTGGCGCTGGGGCTTCTGGCCTGGCAGCTCGCGGGCGACAACGCGGGTGCTGTTCTGGGCACGGCGCTGGCGATCAAGATGGTGGCCTATGTGACGCTGGCCCCGGTGGCGGCGGCGATTGCCGAACGCCTGCCGCGCCGGGCGTTTCTGGTGGCGCTGGACCTGATCCGGGCGGGCGTGATCGCCTTTCTGCCCTTCGTGACCGAGGTCTGGCAGGTCTATGTGCTGATCTTCCTGCTGCAAGCGGCCTCGGCCGGCTTCACCCCGGCCTTCCAGGCGGTGATCCCCGATGTGCTCAAGGACGAGGACGACTACACCAACGCGCTGTCGCTGCTGCGACTGGCCGAGGATCTGGAGCAGTTGGCCTCGCCCATGCTGGCGGCGCTGCTACTCACCGTCGTCAGCTTCCCGGTGCTGTTTGTGGGCACCGTCGCGGGCTTCGTCGCCTCGGCGATGCTGGTCGTGACCGCGCGGTTGCCCTCTCGGGCGGCGGGGACGCCCGGCCATTTCTGGGCGGATGTGACCAAGGGAATCCGAATCTACAACCGCACCCCGCGTCTGCGCGGGCTGTTGGTGATGGAGGCGTCGGTCGCCGCCGCAGGCGCAATGATCTATGTGAACACCGTGGTGCTGGTGCAAGCCCGCCTCGGCTTGGGCGAGGAGGCCGTGGCGCTGGCATTCGCAGGCTTCGGCGCGGGCTCGATGCTGGCGGCCTTCCTTCTGCCGCGCTTCCTCGAGCGGCTTACCGACAGGCCGGTGATGATCGGCGGTGCGACCCTGATGGTCGCAGGCGTGGCCCTGGTTCCATTCGTTGCCAGCCTTTCAGCGTTGATCGCGCTCTGGGCCGCAATCGGCTTTGGCTTCTCGCTGACACAGACGCCCATCGGTCGAATCGTCAACCGCTCTGCGCGCGAAGCCGACCGCGGCGCCGTGTTTGCTGCGCAGTTCGCCCTGTCCCACGCCTGCTGGCTGGTGACCTACCCGCTTGCAGGCTGGATTGGTGCCGGCGCGGGGCTTTCGGTGGCGGCGATTGTCCTCGCCATCATCGGCGCGGTCGGGGTGGCGGCCGTGCTGCGCCTCTGGCCCTCCGACGATCAGGCTGTCTTGGCTCACGATCATCCGGGCCTTCCGCCCGATCACCCGCATCTGGCCGAACACGCGCCGCATCACGCCCATCCCATCGTCATCGACGACCTGCACAGCCGCTGGCCGAGGGCGGCGTGATGTCACGGCTTTGCGGCGGCATCACGGCCCGGTGGCGGGCCAGTTCACGGTAAAGCGCCTCTCGTGACACGCCGATCTCGGCGGCAACGCCTTGCAGTTGGCCCTTGCCGGGAAGGGCATTCCCGTCGCTCAGCCAGGCGTCGAGCCGTGCGCTGACGGTCGGGAAGGACCGCACCTCGACGCGGAAACGGGCCTCCTGCGCGGCCCATCCCGCCGCAAGAACGGAGTCCTGCCGAATTCGGGCGTGGAAAGAGACCAGCGGCAGCGCTCGCGCCTCGGTGCTGCCCACGGCCACGGCCCAGCAGTGGGTGCGTGCGGCATAGGCAGAGGCTTCGGCGGGCACCTTCGCCGCGATTGGCGAGATCGTTGGCATGTTGCGCGCCGACCCCGCGACTGACTGGACCCGCGTCGATATCGAGGCCCTGCGCCAGCACCTGATCGACATGGACAACGTGACGCTACGCAGCGAAGTTGCGGTGGCGGAGGTGCCGGAGGGTGCCGTCTTTTCGGTCACCTCGGACGATGCCAACGTGGTCGCCTCTATCCAGCGGATGGTCACGGCGCACGCGGCGACGATGGACGATCCGTCCGGGTGGCGCTACGGCGCGGTCGCCACGTCAACAGGCGCGGACCTGACCGTGACGGGCGACGCGGCGCAAATCCGTGCGCTCGGCTTCATCGGTGTCATGACGGTCGGCATGCACCACCAGGCCCATCACTGGGCCATCGCAACCGGGGCCGCGCCGCATCAGTGATCAGGCAGCAGGATAGCTCGTGAAGACCTCGGTCGTCCCATCCCGGCGGATCAGGATCACGTCATAGGCGTCCCTTTCGCCTTCCGGCCCCATCCCGGGCGAGCCGTAAGGCATGCCAGGGACTGCCAGCCCGATCGCATCAGGACGTTCGGACAGCAGCCGACGGATGTCGGCAGCCGGGACGTGGCCCTCGAGGGTATAGTCGGCCGTCGTTGCGGTGTGGCAGGAGGCAAGCGCGTCCGAGATACCACGTTCGCGCTTGAACGCTGCCAGATCCTCGATGCTGCGTTCCTCGAAGCTGACCGAGAAACCGTTGTCGCGCAGGTGGCCGATCCAGCTGTTGCAGCACGGGCAACCGGGGTCCTTGACGACATGAATCCCCGGATCGCCCTCCGCATGCAGGGGCACGGCAGCAAGACCGGCAAGAGAGGGAACTGCGAGAAGAAGCGTGCGTCGGTCGATCAGCATGTCAGTCATCCTTTTCGTCTTGGGCGAAAGATAGCGTCTTGCGGGCAATCGGCGAGTGTCTGAGTGCGATGGCAAACCTTGATCGGCAGACGCCGATCCGAGTTTCATTGTGAACAGGGTCGACCATGGACGTCCTCTTCTACCCAAGGACTCGCCGGATCTTGGGCAGGGCAAAGCGTCGATCCTCGTGATAGTCGATGATGCTGGCAAATCGCCCGTCCGCGTCGAACAGGAACACGCCGGCGGTGTGGTTCATTGTGTAATCGCCACCGTCGCGCGGAACCTTTTCGAACCGCGCGCGAAATCCTGCGACGGCGCGTTCGACTTCTGCCACCGGTCCTGTAATCCCTGTGATGCGGGGATCAAAGCTCGCCAGATAGTCAGACAAGACCGGTCCAGTGTCGCGTTCGGGATCCACGGTGATGAATACTACGTTCAATCGGTCGGCGGCAGGACCAAGCTCTTCCAGCCAAAGCGAGATGTCGCTCAGAGTGGTCGGGCAGACATCAGGGCACCAGGTGAAGCCGAAGAAGGCCAGCGTCGGTTGGCCGACCCAGTCAGCGGGCGTCACGCGGTTACCGCGGTGGTCGGTGAGGCTGAACGCCATCTCGACGACCGGCAACGGCAGCAGCGCCGGGCCTGCCCCTTCGCGGCTGCGGCTTTGCCACCAGCCGAGACCGAGCATGTAGGCCGTGGCGCCCGCAACTCCGCCGAGGCCGAGGATTACTGTCCGGCGTCCGCGCAATCCGGTCCCTCCGCGCGCATCGAAAGGACATCGACGGTCACTGTCACCTCGCCTGCCGTCTGGAACATCAGCGTGACCGGGAAGGTCTCGCCTTCCTTCAGGGCCGCGGTCAGATCCATCAGCATCCCGTGGTACCCGCCGGGCGCCAGCGCCACTGTCTGACCTGCTGGGACCGGCACAGTCATGGCATGCGGCATCGAGGCGACGCCATCGCTGACCACGGTTTCATGCAGCATCGGCATCCCCGCCGCCGGGGTGGCGATCCCTACCAGTGCGTCGTCCGTGCTACCCTTGTTGGTGATCTCGAGATAGAGCACGCCAGGCCGACCGGCGCCGATAGTGGCGCGCGACCAGGCGTTCTGGATGGTCAAATCACCTAGTGTGACCGTCTCGCAGGCGAAGGCGGCAGATGCGGTCAGGGTCAATATGGCGGAGAAGGCAAGGGTTTTCATGGATCTCACAATCTGGAACGAAGGTCGGCAAGGATTTCGGAAGCGGGTGTGCCGTAGGTGAATTGGCGCAACCAGTCGCCGTCGGGCCCGATGAGGTAGAGCGCGGGGCTGTGGGACATCGTGTAGCCATCGGGTGCTGTCGCATCGTCCTCACGCGCGAAGTGGATGCGGAAACTGTCCGCTGCGGCGCGGGTCTGCGCATCGTCTCCGGCAAGACCGATGATCGCCGGGTGGAACGCCGCCGTGAACTCGGCCAGCCCCAGCCTGCGATCCCGCTCGGGGTCGATCGAGATGAACAGGGGCTGCACAAACGCAGCAGCGTCGCCAAGATCGTCCATAACCTGCGCGACCTCTGCGAGGGTCGTCGGGCAGACATCCGGGCAGTTGGTGAAGCCGAAGAAGACAAGAACATGCTTGCCTCCGAAGTCTGACGGCGAAAGCAGGCGACCGGTCTCGTCCGGCAGGGAAAAGGTCGGGCGGAACGGGGCCTCGGCGACAAATCCGGGTGACGGGTCCGGATCACCCAGCAGAGCCGCATAGGCAAGGACAGCTATCCCCGCCGCTACCCACAGACCTTTCTGCATCCCTGTCAATCGCATCCGGTTCCACCTCCTCATTCGGCGTCGTGGCTAAACCCTCCAGCAACTTGAGGTTCAAGGCTCAATTCTCGCCGTCACGCAACGGTGAAGCGTCAGCCGAATTGGACCGCCCGCATAAGGCTCATGTTAAGCACGATGATCAAGACAGCGATCAGTGCGCAAAGCCCGGTCAGCCATAGCGGTGTTTCGAATCCAAGTCAGTCGTGCGGTCATTGGGTTTTGCTCCAATTCAAGCCGATCCAGCGCGGGACCAACGCGGCATATCGGTCATACTCCAACCCGACTGAGTGCCGAAGGGCCGCCTCTTCCGACCGGACTTGTGTCACGGCCGACCAGAGAAACAGTAACAGCGCAATGATGCTCGGAGTGGATGGCACAGCAAAAGCGACACCGGCCAAAAGTGCCGCCTGCCCAACAAAGGTTGGATTGCGACTAAATCGGTAGAGCCCGCCCGTAACCAGTTCACCTGTCTCGCCGCCGACCACTCCAACGCGCCAGGACGACCCCATCGACATCTGCGCGGCAAAGGCCACCATCGCACCAAGGCCTGCTACAAGGACCCCGATCAGGCCGAGGATGACGGTGCGCGCCTCGGTCCAAAGCGGATCGATCTTGTGGAGCGTGGGCACGGCGAGCCAGAGGAGTGGTCCGAAGAAGGCGAGTGCAAAGGCCGCGCGGAACCCCATGGCGGCCAGCCGGTCGCGCCCCGTGGCGCGCGCGAAAAGCCAGACCGGCTTGCCTGCAGCCGGTGCCGCCAAGGCGCTGCCCCAGAAGAATAGCGCGAGATAGCCGAAGAGAAGGGCCAGCGCGACCCAGCCAAAACCGGAGATCATCGCATCACGCCTCGCGTTCCGGGTTGAACCGCAACAGGCGCAGCGCATTCAGAGTGACCAGCACAGTTGCCCCGGTATCGGCCAGGATCGCAATCCATAGGCCGGTCAAACCGAAAACCGAGGTCACCAGAAACACTGCCTTCAGCCCAAGCGCGATGGTCACGTTCTGGCGGATGTTGGCCATCGCAGCCCGCGACAGCCGGATCGTGGCGGGAATGTCCGTCACCCGGTCGCGCAAGATCGCCGCATCGGCGGTTTCCAGCGCCACATCGGTGCCCGACCCCATCGCCACGCCGACACTCGCCTGTTTCAGCGCCGGGGCATCGTTGATGCCGTCGCCGATCATCATGACGCCGCCCTTTGCGCCGATCTCGCGAATATAGGCGAGCTTGTCCTCCGGCATCATGTCGGCCTCGAACTTCAGGCCCAGATCCCCGGCAATGGCCGCTGCGGTGCGCGGATTGTCCCCGGTCAAGATGACCGAAGAGACTCCCATCGCCGTCAGCTGCCGCACGGCTTCCTTTGCATCCGCGCGCGGCTCGTCCCGCATGGCGATCAGCCCGAGCGGGGTCTTTTCGCGGAAGACAGCGACAGCGGTCTTGCCTGCATCCTCGAACACCGTGGCCTGCCGCAGGCCAAGACCATCGAGGCCACCGTGCTCCATCGCATAGCGCGGCGAGGCAACCCAGGCGGAGGCCTCGCCAACGGTAGCAACCACGCCTTTGCCCATCAGAGCCTTGGCATCCCGCGACGGCAGGGCGGAAACCCCGGCCTCTTTCGCCTTGTTCAGGATGGCGATGGCCAGCGGATGGCTCGACCCCGTCTCGACCCCTGCCGCCACCGCCAGCAGGTCCGCCTCGGTGATGCTGCCGAAGGGCACGACATCGGTGACCTGCGGTCGACCATGCGTCAGGGTGCCGGTCTTGTCGAAGGCGACCCAGCCAACCTTGGCCGCAGCCTCGATCACGGCGCCGCCCTTCATCAGCAGTCCGCGTTTCGCACCCGTCGACATGGCCGAGGCGATGGAGGCCGGGACCGAGATGACGAGCGCGCAGGGGCAACCGATCAAGAGCAGAGCCAGCCCGCGATAGATCCAGGTATCCCATGGCTGACCAAAGGCCAGCGGCGGCACCACGATCACCAGTGCCGCCACCGCCACGATGGCGGGCATGTACCAGCGGCTGAAGCGGTCGATGAAGCGTTCGGTTGGCGCGCGGGACTCTTCAGCTTCTTCGACCAGGCGGATGATGCGGGCGATGGTGTTGTCCTCGGGACCCTTGGTGACGCGCACGCGCAAGGCCGCCTCGGTATTGATCGCCCCCGCAAAGACCGAGTCCCCCGGTCCGCGCGACTTCGGGACGCTTTCGCCCGTGACCGGGCTTTCGTCGATACCGGAGGTGCCCTCGGTGATCTCGCCATCGGCGGGCATTCGGTCGCCGGGGCGCACGAGGATCATCTGGCCGACGGCAAGGCTGGCCGCCGGAACCTCGCGGGTCGTCCCACCGATCTCCAGGAGCGCGGTCTTGGGCACGAGGTTGGCCAGCGCCCGGATTCCATCCCGCGCCTTGCCCGCGGCCACGCCTTCCAGCACCTCGCCCACGGCGAACAGGAACACGACCAGCGCTGCCTCTTCGGCCGCGTCGATGATCAAGGCACCGATGGCCGCGATGGTCATCAGGCTTTCGATGGTGAAGGGTTGGCCCATCCGTAGCGCGGCGAAGGCACGATGCGCCACGGGGGCGACACCGATCAGGCAGGCAGCAATGAAGGCCCAGCGACCGATCTCGGGCGCGAGGGTTTCCACAACCCAGGCGGCCCCAAGGAGCAGGCCGGTCACGATCACCAAGCGCCCCTTGGCGGTCTGATACCAGTGCTTGCCCCGATCGGCGGGGTTGTCATGCACATGGCCGAGGCTGTCTTGGCCGCTGTCGTCAGACCTTACTATCCGTTCCGCCTGCGTAGCGTGGTCGTGACTTGTGTGGTCGTCTCCGCTATCCTCGCCGCGCGGGTTGGTCGCGGGGGGCGCCCCCGGCAGAATGAAGTCCTTCTTCGCCCCGGCCGCGCGCGGCGCAATCCCGTAGCCTAGCGACTTAACCGTGGACTCAATCTTCTCGCGGCTGGTCCGGCCCTCGTCCAGCGTCAGGCGCAGGCGTTCGGACATGATGCCGACTTCGACGCCGCTGACTCCCGGCAGCCGCGCCACGGCATCCTTGATCTTGGTGGCACAAGACCCGCAGTCCATGCCCGAAACTGTCCAGTCGCAGGTGGCTTCGCGTGTAGCGTCTGTCATCGTCGTCCCCTCTGTCCGAATGCGGGCAGTTGCCTTCATCGAATCACGAACCTAATGTCTCTAGCGACTATAGCTTCAAGGGGAATCTGATGCTGACCATCGGGAAACTCGGGCAGCAGGCCGGGGTCAAGGTGCCGACAATCCGATACTACGAGCAGATCGGCCTTCTTCCGGAGGCCGAGCGCAGTGCCGGAAACCAACGCCTCTACAGCCGGAAGTCGCTCGAACGGCTGGCTTTCATCCGACATGCGCGCGACCTTGGCTTCACACTCGAGGCGATCCGCGACCTCCTCAGCCTGTCGGACAGGCCCGATCAGTCCTGCGCCGCCGCCGATGCCATCGCTAGGGCCCAGTTGGCCGAGGTCGAGAGCCGCCTTGCCCGCCTGATGGCGCTTAAGGCGGAACTCGAACGCATGGTCCTGCAATGCGCGGGCGGGCGGATCGCAGACTGCCGGGTGATCGAGGTACTGGGCGACCATTCCCTCTGCGCGACCGATCACAGCCACCCGGAACCCGAGTTGTCCTCGTGACCGCCCCTGGCACACTCGCCATCTACATCTGTGCCGCACTCGCCGAAATCGCAGGCTGTTTTGCGGTCTGGGCCTGGATGCGGCAAGGGGCAAGCATGCTCTGGCTGGTCCCGGGGATCCTGAGCCTTGCGGCCTTTGCGTGGCTCCTGACTCTTGCCCCTTCGGATTTCGCCGGGCGCGCCTATGCGGCCTACGGTGGCATCTACATCGCCGCCTCGCTGGTCTGGCTGTGGGCAGTGGAGAAGCAACGACCGGACGCGTGGGACCTGAGCGGTGCCATGCTCTGTTTGCTCGGAGCGGCAATCGTCCTCTTTGCACCGAGGGCAACCGGAAACTGATGCGACGCAGCGGGTTCCGGCGAGCAATGATCACCTTCGTTCACCGGCGATGTCGCGAACTTTCAGTGCCGAAGAGCAGGCATGGGCAAGCCCAACCAACAAGCCATTGCAACTTAGTGATTTCATGTGCAGGAGGTTGAACCGCATTCCCTCCCCCTCCTCCTGTCGTCCAATCTACGTTTAGATTGCCGCTAGTATCCCTGACCGATAGCAGTCTGTAGGTTTGCCCGATGGGAAAGGAGGCTTTGGGCCGGGTGCGTTGCCGCACCTCCTCAGTCGATTGCTAATTCTCCTGGGGTCTTACCCGCCTCCAGTGCGTCCACGAACCATAGCGGTTTCCGTCCGCGGCCCGACCAGGTGAGAGCGGCGTTCTCAGGGTGCCGGTATTTCGCCACGGCTGGCGCACGGGTAGCTTTGGCATCGACGCCGATCAGATCGGCGAGGGAGTAGCCCATCTCCTTAGCGATGGCTTCCAGCTTAGCGCGGACTTCGGCCTTGTGCCGGTCCTCATAGGTGGAAACCGCCTTGGCGAGGTCCTTCTGCAATTGCCGCAGTTCCTTAAGCGACATCGCCTCGAGATTGAAATCAGCCATTGGGCCCTCGTGTCCTGAATGCTGCATCCGGGATAGCCGTCAGGTCGCAACACCGCAACTCCCACGGAGTTCATCTCGATAGGGCAGGGGGAAGAAGTTGGCTTGGGCCGCGGGGTCGTTTCTCTCAAAGAGCTTCAACTTCGTTGCCTGAGCAAGGAAGGCCGAGTTCTGCGAGTGCCCCAGGTCGCTCCCATCCCCGGTGCCATCCCTTCGACTGACAATCCCCTAAGCCTGTTCGGCCTCTGGCGCGCAACCCCGCGTCAGTCCGGGCCGTGTTGCCCCTTTGGGGCTGCCCGCTCCACCCCGGCCCTCTGGAGGTTTCCGGTCGCCGTTCCGTCGCCCGTGCACGCCTCAGCCGACAGGCTTTTTCCGGGTCTTGTCGAAGGGACGGTCCCAGGGACAGGAAACACAGGAGCTTACCATGCAGAACATCGTCATCCTCGCCGGCAACATCGGTCAGAAGCCCGAAGTGCGCTCGACCCAAAGCGGCACCAAGATCACCAACTTCACCCTCGCCACCTCGCGGCCGCGCCTCTCGGAAGGTCGCGTGATCCGCGACGAGAACGGCTACCGGGTCATGGACACCGAATGGCACCGCATCACCTGCTTCAACGGTCTCGGCAAGACCGTCGCAGAGCACTGCGAAAAAGGCATGAAGGTCCTCGTCCACGGCCGCATCCACTACACCAAGTGGATCGACAGCATGGGGAACGACCGCTACGGCTGCGAGATCATCGCCGAGAAGGTCGACTTCCTGAGCCGCCCGAAGTCGGCCGAGAACGAAAACCCCGAGCTGGTCGACCGCGACGACGAGATCCCGTTCTGAGGAACGGGGTCTCCCCCTCGGGCCCGGCGGGGGAACCCGCCGGGTTCTGGGCTTCCCTCCGGTCGAATGCCTCTCCCGTCCAACCGGTCATTTCGATAGCTGGGCCGCCCCAGAAATCGAAGGATGGAAAATGAAATCAACATCTTCTGCTCTCACGCCGCGCAGGATCGCCGAGTTTTGCAAGAGCCGGTTCACGACGATCTTCACCGAAGGTGAGGTGCGCTTGCTCTATGGCTGCTTGGTCGACCTGCTCGAACGAGCCGAATACCCGCCCTATCGGGGCAGTGGGCTCGACCTGCAGTCCCTGTCTGCCATGCTCGACATCAATGTCGAGCGGCTCCGCGCCCATCGGGCGCACTTGCAGCCGATCTTCGATGCTGTGGCACGGGAAGTTTCGAATGTGGCCTTGCGACCGGCTCGCACGGCGAGCCACTCAATGCGTTCCAAGGTCACCGCGCCTTCCCCGAACCGTGCTGACGTTCCCACGACCAGCACCGAGAAGGTTCGCAAGAAGCCCGGTGTCCGGCCGCGGGCGATCGTCGAGTTTCCCGAGCCACTGGACACGACATGGAAGGACCCCGCGACCTTTGGCGAAGCCCTTCAACTGCATGCCCGCCGTCATGACGAAACCATCTACCACCTCTACAACGCGGTGGTGCGACCCGAGGACGGCGTCAATCGCAGCACGCTGATCAGTTGGGGGCGCGGCAAGAAGGTCCCGCGTGCCGCGATCAGCCTGGAAATCTTGGGACGCATCGAGCGGCGCTATCGTCTGCCGGCGGGCTATTTCCTGAGCCTTTCTGGCCTGCCCGACCGAGCGCCAGGCGATTTTGATCTAGATAACATCTCGCCGTCTGAGCGCCGGCGTCTGGCGTGGCACCTGCCTGAAGATTTCAACCGACGGCCAAGCCAGGAGAAGGCAGAAATCCTGAACTGGGTCCGCACCGTGATCATAAGCGGGTCAACCGATTATCGCAGGTATCAGGCAGCGGCCATTCGCCATCGCTATGCGGTTCGCTTCAGCTGTGCCTCGGGGCCAGTCCGCAAGTCTTCTCCCGCACGGACGCCGGACGAGTCCGGCATTGTCATTGCGCCCAAACGGCTGAACGACGAGATGGCCGAACTCCTTCGCTTCAAGACCTCGACCTTCGCCGCCTTCGGCATGCAGCGGAATGGGGTCTGGGGCACGGAGACAGCGTCCCAGAAGGTGGAGCATTTCGGGCTATGGTTCGGGGCGTTTGTCGCGCCACCAGAGAGTGAAGTGCTGGGGCTCGGCGTGGATCCGAAGCTTTTGACCTTTGCGATGATGATCTTCCCGCAGGTCTGGGATTGGTACCTACACTGGCGGGAGCGCCGGCGCGGCTTCTACACCAAGTGGGAGATTGACCTGCTCTCGATCGCTGCGGCGATTTGCCGAGAAGAGACCGGCTGGCTGCGCCAATCGCCTCGCATGGGGAGCAGCCTTCGTCCGATCGAGGGCTTAATCACCGAGGCCGATGTTAACGCGGTTCAGTCAGATTGGCCTGCCGCCTGCGACCGCATGTACAAGCACGCCCGTCGCCGGATCAAAGAGATCGACCGTGTTGCACGCATTCATCGCGACCCTTTCGAGCCCATCCTGCCGGTGCTCGAAGCGCCAAGTCCGGTCGGCGAGTACCGCAAGATCACCGAAGAGATCCTGCGGCGGATGCCGGACGAAATGCACAATGCCCGCGCTGCCGCAGAGGCCGTCCGCGCGTTCCTTATGCTGCGTATCGGCCTTCACACGGGGCTGCGACAGAAGAACTTGCGCGAACTGCTGCTGTGCCAGCCTGGGACCCTGCCGACCTCGGAGCGCAAGCTGGAGGACCTGAAACGTGGCGAATTGCGTTGGAGCAGCCGCGACCAGGGTTGGGAAATCCTGATCCCGTCGGTCGCCTTCAAGAATGCCAACTCATCGTTTTTCGGCTCAAAACCATTTCGCCTGATCCTTCCGGACCTCGGGCGACTTTACGAACTGATCGAAGCCTGGATCGAGCGCCATCGCGCGCGGCTGATCGGCGATGCGGCTGACCCGGGTACCTTCTTCGTCAAGACGGCGAAGATGACCAGCACCAATGCGGCCTACTGCCAGAACACGTTCTATGAGGCGTGGCGCACAGCGATACAGCGCTACGGCATCTATAACCCATGGACCAAGCGCGGCGCGATTGAAGGCCTGTTGCCGCACGGGCCGCACAATGTGCGGGACGTTCTGGCCACCCATATCCTGAAGCGCACCGGGTCCTACGAACAAGCGAGCTACGCCATTCAGGATACACCGGATATGGTCGCGCAGCACTACGGTCGGTTCTTGCCGCAGGACAAATCCGAGATCGCGGCACGGATCCTGAACCAGGTCTGGGAAGCGGCCTAGCCAGCTTCATCATAAGGCGAGGATGAGACCCCGATTCCAGAACCGGGGCCTCATCAGTTGTCTTGGAGTTTGTCCGACCCGCCGGATGAAAAAGCTGCTCGACCGAGACTGCCCGAAGTGTTGGCGGTCCGACGCTCCGGCGCTACTGGTCTTTGTTCCTTTCTTCGACGATGCCGTGACTGCGATAGGCATCAAGCATCATGCGGGTATAGTCGGCCGTGCTCTGGGTCACTGTGGCCAAACCGGGCCACGCGAACAGCGGATCCGACCACATAACTTCCAACTCCAGTTCGATCCCGAGCACTGCAGCCACGTCGATCGCGGCTGTCGGCTCCTTTTCTTCGGGCCAGTAGTGGTCCTCGAAGGAAATAACGACGTCGAGATCGTCATCCACCCAGATTTCGGCCAGGCTTGCTCCCATGCGCTCACTGGCATTGGTCGCATCCTCGAACAGGGCTGCCCGGATCAAATGGGTAACCTGGTCCTTGCTGAGATCAAGTCTTGGCCGCGGATCGACGACGGAGACGATAGGTTCCACCTCTTGCCCTTCGGCGCGAGCTTGGACCGGCACTGGCTTTCCCTCGTTCGGTCCCAGCCAGAACGCTTCTGGAAAAATGTTGATCGGTGATGCGCCGCAGCCCGGGCAATGCCAATGGGTTCCAGCGATCTGTCGTCCGGTGATTTCTGCATCGCAGTGCAGGCAGTACCAGAGGCTCGATTCCTCCATCTCCAAGAACGGGTGGCGCACCTTTCCTTCCGCATCCGGCTTCGTGGCGCGCCGCGGCCAATCGGCAAATCGTCGCGCTTTCACGCTCTGCATCAATTCCTTTGCAATCCCGATGGCTTCTTCACACAGCAACCGATCGTTCATCGGGCTGTTCTGGGCATGCTTGATGTCGATTTCGACCCGAGAGGCAGCTGAAGGGTTTTCCGGCAGGACGATCCGCCAACCATCACCTTCCATCCGGACGTCACCAAACATTGTTTTCAGCGCGTATGGATGCCCTCGGACTTCTCCTCGAGTAATGGCATCGGGGCCCCCGAAGATATGGTCGAAGGTCGAACCCTCATAGGAAGTGATCCGTTCCACGAAGGCCTTGATCGTGGCGACTTGTGCTTCGGAGGGAGCCCACTCTCCTTTGGCGCTACCCGTCAAGGCATTCCAATGGGGAAAGTCCAATCGCGCCGCAACAAGGTCGAGCGCTGCGTGCTGTGGTTGACCGGTCGCTCTGGCGTAACGCTTTGCCAGTAGTTTCAAGTTCTTAAGCTTATCGTTCTGTGTCATGATCCATGTCCAAGCTGGATCCGACTAGGTGCCCGCTGCTAATCAGACCCGCCTATGGCATGAAGTCTGCTGTTCGAAGTCAAAATCGCTGCAAAGCTTCGCGTGGCGGGCACACCGGCCTGCGAGAAAGGCCGTACACAACGTCTGCCATTTTCGGGTGCAGGTCAACACCGATGCGTTCCGGGCGTGGAACGCTTCCCATCTGGTGCCGTTTCCTTGAGAGAGTCCGAGTTTGGCCGGTTTTCTGGCGACGGGTTGAGGGCTGGGAGAGTGGCTCCTGGCGCCTGTCGCGGGAGATAGCCGATGGGCGTTGTAGAAGTTCTGGATCCAGTCGCACCGGCGCGGGCGGGTGGCTGGAAAGTGGATGTGAGCCGGGGTGAGCGGAACGGGCGAGTGTCGTCCGAATGGTTTAACCGGCCCGACGATGAGCGTTATCTGTCGCTCGACGATCTCTGGGCCAATGTGAAGGGCCGGTCCGAGCGCAGCCGCAGCCGGGTCGTGCAGACGGCGGATATCCGCGTCGAGGCCGCGCGCGACAACCCCGAGCGGTTGCACCTGATGTTGCCGAAAGCGCAGGAGCCCGTCGCGCCCACGCACTGGGCCTTCGGCCAGCTTGCCAGCATCGTCGGCGCACCTGCCTCCTACCTGCGCCAGCTGCCCGCGCCGCTGGCGGGGATCAACCTGCAGTATGGCCTGACCAACCACCGCGCCGAGCAGGTGAAGACCTTCGAGACCGAAGATGGCCGCACGGAACTGCGCGCGGTCACCGGCCCCGACTACGGCCGCATCCATGACCATGAACTGGTCGAGGCGGTGCAGCGCATCGCGGGCAATGGCACGGGCGACACGCGCTGGAAGGTGCCGGGCGTGCTCGACTGGTCGACCGGGGTCTACAACCCCGATGTCGAGATCAGCCGCGACACGACCACGCTCTATGCCTCGGATCGCGATGTCTTCCTGTTCCTCGTCGATGATCACAACCCGATCGAGGCGGGTCGGCTGCCCGACGGCTCCCCCGACCTCTACTTCCGGGGCTTCTACTGCTGGAACTCCGAGGTGGGCGCGAAAACCCTCGGCATGGCGAGCTTCTACCTGCGGGCGGTGTGCCAGAACCGCAATCTGTGGGGTGTCGAGGAGTTCCAGGAGATCACCATCCGCCACTCGAAATACGCGGCCTCGCGTTTCGCCCATGAGGCCGCCCCTGCGCTGACGCGGTTTGCCAATTCCTCGCCGCAAGGCTTCGTGAACGGCATCAAGGCGGCGCGGCAGCAGATCGTGGCGCGGACGGACGAGGACAGGGATGACTTCCTGCGGAAGCGCGGTTTCTCGAAGGCGGAGTCGGGCAAGATCATCGAGAAGGTGCTGATGGAAGAGGGCCGCCCGCCCGAGAGCATCTTCGACTTCGTGCAGGGCATCACGGGGCTTGCGCGCGACAAGACCCAGCAGGACGCCCGCCTCGACATGGAAGGCCGCGCCAAGAAGCTCCTCGACCGGGTCGGCTGACGCCGGGCCCGACATCGCGACCGCCCTCGCGCGCGGCGGTCGCACTTTCCCCTTCAAACAGCATGCCGCAGACCCCGCCTCGAGAGGGCAGGGGGCTTCGGCCTGCGCTTTTCAGCGAGATCCCATGACCCCCCAGGAAGAAACTGTCATTCTCGAGGCCCGTGACATCCTCGGCCGCTACCTGAGCCAAAACCCGGTCATCGGCAGTTGGCAGGCGCTGATGGACTATTGTGCGTTCAGCGTTCGTGGGCCCATTGAGCGCTTCCATGTCCTCTACCTGGACCGCAGGAACCGCATCATCTCTGATGAGCTTCTCTCGACCGGCACGGTCGACCATGTCCCGGTTTATCCGCGCGAGGTGATCAAGCGAGCCCTGATGTTGAACGCCAGCGCCCTGATCCTGATCCACAACCACCCGTCGGGCGAACCGACGCCGTCGGAGGCCGATCTCAGCATGACCAAGGAGATCCAGAAAGGGTGCAGGTATCTCGGTCTGACGCTGCACGACCACATCATCGTCGGTGCCGGGACGGAGCTGAGCCTGCGGGCCTTCGGCAAGCTCTGACGCGCCTTTCCGACTTGCCACCGCCGCCCCTTCGAGGAAGAGGGCGGCGTTTTGGTCTTTGACGGATGAGGCGGGGAGAGAGGCTTCTCGCGCCGTCGGAGATTTCCCGCATGTTCGACCTGCCCTTGCCGATCCACCCGACCGCCGACGCGCGGGGCGTCCCACCGCACTTTTCAAATGGTGATGTCGACCCTAATCACCCCTTCGCCCTGACCCTGTCGCGCCGCGCACCGGCCGACCATATGTCGGGCCGAGCCGTCCCTCTGGTCCTCGCCCGTTTCCCGACTCTGGCCGAGGCCATGCAGCGCGCGATCGATCATGCCGAGGGGATCGCCCCGGATGCCGCGCCCCAGCTTCTGGCGATCCTCGATAGCGATGAGCGCCTCGTGCTGGCCGGGGCCGCAAGCAACCATGCCGTCGCCTGGAGCCACCCGGTGACGAGCGCGTCCGATGCGCGGGGCGTCGTGACCGAGGCGAGCCAGCTGCGCGCGCAGGCCGGCCGCGCGACTGCCTGGGGCGAACCGGATCTGGCGCAACGGCTGCGCCACCGCGCCGATCTTCTGGATGCGCGTCTCGTCGACCCGCTCTGGCGCGCCTTCGCCGCCCGGGCGCTGCAGGTCGCTGCGTGAGGCCCGAGAGACGGAGAAGGGCAGGGGGGATTTGGAGCTTGTCCGGGGGAGAGAGATCGCCCGTCCCGGCTCCGATCCTTTCCCCGTACCGGAGATACCCGATGACCCTGAGTGAACCCACCCTCGCGCCGCTGATGGCACCCTCGAGCGTCGATATGGCGCAGATCTTCGCGGACCATGCCGAACGCGCGGCCCGCATCGAAGCGCTGCGCCCTGGCAACAAAGACCGCCTTTTCGATGGCCTCATGGCCGCCGGTATCACCCATGTCACCGTGACCTTCGACGGGTCGGGCGATAGCGGCCAGATCGAAAGCATCGACGCCCGCGATGACGCCGACCAGAGCGTCACCCTGCCGGCCGTCCAGATCACCTTTGCCGGGATCGACTGGCAGTCCGGCGCGCCCACCGAGCGCCGCCTGAGCCTCGAAGGCGCCGTCGAGGAACTGGTCTATCGCCTCCTCTCGGCCACTCATTCCGGCTGGCAGGACAACGACGGCGCCTATGGCGAGTTCTGCATCGATGCCCGCGCCCGGACCATTCACCTCGAGTTCAACGAGCGGTTTACCTCGTCCGAACTCTACACCCATGATTTCTGAGGGGGTGGCGATGGCACATCCGTATCACCACGCCTTGTCCTCGGTGAAGAAATGGGGCGGCTCAGTCGAGGACTACCTCGCCCTTCATCAGTTCTTAGATGTTATCTGGACAGGCAAGCGCTTTCTTTGCGCTGAGGGTAGCGATAGTCCATAGGAGGGGCCCCGCCGTCCGCACTGCGCGGATCAAAGCGCTGGCGGTGAGGACGGCGGGGAGGTCCCTGTGGTCTATCGCGGGGCCGCCGCAGAGTTCATTCTTCAATTGGTTCTTCCAGGTCGACCAAGAGCCTTTCGATGCGGTTCGCGATGCCGTTGTGCCGTTCGACTTCTCGCGACCACCCCCGTTCTCTGGCATCGGCTGCAAGCGCTACTTCGAGTTTTCTCCTGTCTCGAAGCCGACCAGCATAGGCCTTACTGGTCACAAATTTTGCGCAGCTGAGATACAGGTCGCATTCGCAAGGCCCCTCTGAGGGCAGGCGAAGACAATGGCCAAGTTCGAGCTCAGTCTTGATGAAGTTCGACTTCAGCCAATCGATCGCCGCGCACGACAGCTTGCCTGCGCGGATCGCCTCTGCACCCGGGCCGGCAATCGTTTCGCCGGGTCCCAGGACGCTGCGGTAATCGCGCAGCACTTCGGTGTCGCTGATCCTGGCGTAGACCATCGACATATGAGGGGTCTGATGACCAAGAACACTCATGATCGTGTGCAGTTTCGCCCCGCGCTCGGCCAGTTGCGTGCCTACGGTATGTCGAAACCGGTGAGTGCTGACTGTGGGTTTGCCGTCATGATCGACAAGCCCGGCCAGTGTGCAGAGCTGGTTCAGTGGAGCCTGCATCAAGTAGTCTGGCGAAATCCGCCCGCCGCGCCGATAGAAGACATATCGGACAATTTCGCCAGTCCTATCGTCCCGGATCGGTCGGTCATTGGCTTCCAAACGGCTAGCGATCACCTGGCTCAATGCCGTGGCAGCGTCATCGTGGAGCGGAACAAGGCGCTCCCGCATCGTCTTTCCTGCAGGAATTCGTAGGCGATGGGTCCCGTCGGGATAGCGATCCAGACAGTCGATGCGGAGCCGGACGATCTCTCCCCTTCTAGCCCCTGACCAGCGGGCAACCAGAAGTGCTGCACGCTGGAATGCACATTCGATCTTCGGAAGATGCTCCATCAGACGTGAAAGCTGATCGTCGGGTATGAACCGCGGAACGCGGTGCGCCAGCCTCGGCAGGTCACTTGGGTCGAGGAGTGGGCGTGTCGGGAAGTTCGGCCAATCCCAAGCCGCACCGTCCGCGAGAAATCTGGCAACGGCACCTGCTCGTGCGCGCCGGGCAGTAATGGACAGTGGCGCGCCGGTTCGAGGTGCGATGTCGTTCTGCAAGTGGCGCAGGTAATCGTTGAAGAGGTTGGGCGTGATGTCCGCAAAGGTCTGAACCTTGGGTTGCAAGCCCGCGACGTAACCGATGAAGTGGCGCATCGACACGGCTAAGTGGTCGACTGTCGGGCGCGCCAAGGTCAGCTGCCTTTTCGCAACCCAGCGATCCGCCCAGTCCTGAAGATCAGGCCGCGGCGATGGGATCGGTTTGCGCTTGTCCTGTATGATCTGTGGGCGGACAACATCATTTCCGTTGTGGAAGAGGAGAAGCTGCAATCGCCGGGTCTGGTTGTGCCAACCGCGCAGAAAGCCGTTCGGGAAGTCTTCCTCTTCCTTTCTGAACAGGCGGGCGTCACTGCGCTCTGCGAATGCTTCGATACCGGCCATCATCTCGTCAAGGTGGCGCTGTCGGAGATCATCGAAGGATCGGATGCCGGTGTGCATGGCGATCCGGGGCAGGATGACGTGAAGCGACGCCCGCATGCTGGCTGCGGAATAGCCAATCCGCTCGCTTTCCGCGACCAACCGGTCCAAACCAGTGTAGGCGCCTAGAGGTGCCATCGTCTCAGCAACGCGCATGTTCCCGACGGCAAACAGAAAGTCGTAGTCCAGCCGGATGCAGTCAGTCATGGCGGCGTAGTACAGGTAACTGCGCGCCCGAAAACTGACCGGATAAGTCGGGTGTGCCTGTGTGTCGCCGCTCAGGCGGCCAATCCTGATCGGCAGGGGGGCGGAGAACCAGTGGTTGATATCCGGCCAGCTCTCGACAAACCTAGATCGGTAAAGCAGCCGTTGGCGCCGAAAACTGTCGTCCATCGGAATGCGCGCCAGAAAGGCCGCATAGTCCGCTTCGTCCGCATGTTTGAAGGGGCGGGGATGACCGGTCTCGGTTATAGGAGAGGTCTGCTTCACGGCTGATCTCCCCCTTCACCCCGCGCCGGGCGATCAAGACCGAGGGCCTGCCGGTATTCGGTCACGACCACTGCATCGGAGACCCTTGTATAAATCCTCGTCGATTCCGGGGATGCATGGCCCAAGCGCTTTTGCAGGGTTAGTTCTCGCATCCCCGCCTCCCACATGCGGGTCGCGTGGGTGTGGCGGAGTGCATGGGGGGTCATCCACTGTTCTCGGATCCCGGCGCGGTCGCAAGCACGGGCAAATAGACGGGCCAGCGCAGAATAGGACAACGGATCCTTACGATTTGCGCCTCCTCCGCCTACGAGGAAAACGAACGGCGCTTCGGCATCGTGAGGCCGTTCATGCATGACGTACGTGTTCAGTGTTTCCAGGGTCTCGCCATCGTGCAAATCGACTACGCGCTCGACGCGGGACTTCGATCTCGCGCCCTTTGGATGATCGTCGCGGCAGCGGACGAAGATGCGACGACGCCCGTAGCTTACGTCTTTCAGCTGCAATCCAAGGACCTCCCCTGGGCGTAGGCCACCATTCAACATGAGCAAGATCAGGCTGCGGTCGCGGAGATTGCGGGTGGCGGCCAGTAAGCTTTCAACCTGATATTGGCTCATCGGACGGGGGAGCCGCTGCACCGTTTTCAGGCGCAATTCTCTGATCTCAGGCTTATGCCGCGAAATACCTGCCAGAAAAGGTTTGTGTCGGTCGCTCACCCGCCAGGAAGTCCGATCCTGCCTTCTGACTATGGGGTTTGGCCCGCTGAACGCTCCTGTGAAAATCGCCCAGCGATAGAAGGCGTCAACCGCCACGAGGATGCGATTGATCGTGGCGGCTGAAAGGCCCTGCCGAACGGCAGCCCCCTCGCTCACCACCAGTCTGATCGAAGTATCCCGGCGCTTGCGGTTGGCGTTTACCGACCGGAGGTACTCGAGGAATGCGGCCGAGAGTTCGGGGGAGAAGGAGGTCCAGTGAATTCCTTGGGTTGAGAGAAAGGTCCAGAGATGAATGAGGTCGCGTGCATAGGCGAGGGCGGTGTTCGGCGAATACGCCTTCGCCCCCAGGTAGCCGACAAATCTGCAGATCGGGTCGACTGCGTTGCCGTCCATATCGGTCACAAGAATGGTCGCGCCACCGTCGGCGCTTCTCAGTTTGAACATTTGCGCCTCGGTGTTTTTGCGGGTCGTAACAGCCAGCATAGGGCAAGACGCCACCGTCGGCATGCTGTCCACATAATCGACCAGAGCAAGGAGATCACGGCCGACTTCCGGCACCGGGCGCTGCGCCACCATGCCGAGGGCATATTCATGGCCGAGAGGATTTTCCGCGCGACGATCACGCTCTCGACTGGACGTGTCATCCCGACCCGCTGGGTCGGTGAGTGAGCCATGTGAAGGAAGATCTCGGCTTCATTCCGAGCTTCGCCGATTGGGTGAAGGCCATCCGGCCCGAGCCCCGGATGGGCCGGGCCGAGCGGATCGAGGCACTGGTCGATCTGCATTCCGCCTCGCCCGTGGTCGAGGTCTGCTGAGATGACCGATCCGGCCTATCAGCGCCTCGGCTTGCCCGCGACGGCGTCGCCCTATGCCGTCCTGCGGGCGGCAGTTCGGGCGCTGCACCCCGACACACGCGCGGTTCGCGGCTTCCGGGCCGCGCGCAAGCGCTTCTACCGGCAGATGCTCTGCGCCCATGCCGAGCGACAGGCGGCGGGCGACAGGCCAACCGGCTGATCGCTCCCGACCACTCCTTCATCCCGACAAAACGCCCGGCCGCTCGGCCGGGTCTTCCCTACTCAGGAGGTTCCCGTGGCGGATTACTTCATCCAGTTCTCATGCCTGCTCGACGTCGGCAGTCCCGACAATGCGGCCCGCGCGCTCGCGCTGTTCCAAGAACTTCGCGCCGCAGATCAGGATGCCGATGACCCGGAGGTCGAAGGCTTCGACCTCGTGCGCCAGGATGCGCCCAAGGGCAGCGCCCTCTGGATCCATGACAACGACCACGGCGACGTCGAAACCGTCATTCGCTTCGTGCTGCGCCTCGCGGAAGAGCTCGGCCTCACCGGCCTCTGGGGCTTCCAGTACGCCCTGACCTGCTCCCGACCGCGCCTCGACGCCTTCGGCGGCGGCGCGCATGTCATCGATCTCGGCGCACGCAAATCCATCGGCTGGACGAGCAGCCATGAGTGGCTGGCCGCCGCGCTGAACGGGGAGGACGTCGATGCCTGAGGTCATCTGCACCACCGTCTACCAGTTCCCCGAACTCTCGGAGGCTGCCAAGGAAAAGGCGCGGAGCTGGTATCGCGAGCTTGGCCCCCACGACGACTGGTGGGACGCGGTCTATGAGGATTTCCAGCGGGTCTGCGAAATCCTCGGCATCCGCCTGAAAACCACGCCCGTCCGCCTGATGGGCGGTGGGACACGAGTCAAGCCCTGCATCTGGTTCTCCGGCTTCTGGAGCCAAGGGGACGGCGCTTGCTTCGAGGGCTACTGGTCCCACGCCAAGGGTGCGGCGGCGCGCATCCGGGACTACGCGCCCCAGGACGCGACGCTGCATGGCATCGCCGACCGCCTGCAGGCCATCCAGCGGCGGAACTTCTACCAGCTCGCCGCTGAGGTCAGCCTTCGTGGTCGCTACTACCACGAGTACACCATGTCGGTCGATGTCACGCGCGACAGCCAGACCTGGCAGCCACCCACCGAGGATGCCGAGGAGATCGTGACCGAGGCGCTGCGCGATCTGGCCCGTTGGCTCTACCGCCAGCTTGAGGCGGAATACGACCACCTGACTTCGGACGAGGCCATAGAGGAGGGGATCATCGTCAACGAGTACACCTTCACCGAAGGAGGGCGCCGGTTCGGGTGAGGCGCGCCCTTCGAAGAACTTTCCCGACCGCACGCTTGAAACGTACGTCGATGTGGCGTACATATCGACAAGACCTTTCAGGAGGCGACCATGCTCGGTTTCCACGATACCACGCGCGCGATCGACGAGCGCAACGAGGCCCGGATGAATTTTCGGACGAAGCCGCGCATCAAGACTGCCATCCAGCAGGCCGCGGCCCTGTCCGGCGTCGACGACTCCGTCTTCACGATGAACGCCGCCTATCAGGCCGCGCTGGCAACGATCGCGGCGCATGAACGCACCGTGCTGCAGCCGGTCGATCATGAGGCGTTTTTCGCGGCGCTCGATGCACCAGCTGCGCCGACCGATGCCCTGCGCGCGGCCTTCCGTCGACACAGCGACACGGTTGTGTCGAAGTAAATGGCCACGTCACAACCGGCCGCCTACACCATCGAGCCGTTCGATCCTTCGAAGCATGATCGGGCGGCTTTTTCTTGCGGCGTTGAACAAGTCGACAACTATTTCCAGAAGACCGCGAACAAGCTCGCCAAGGCGGACAATGTCCGCCTCTATGTGATGGTCGACCCTGACGGGACGGTTATCGGCTTCTATGCCCTGAATGCGCACGCCGTTCAGTTCACGGATCTGCCTGCGAAGTTCGCGCGGACCCGGCCTTCGCATGGCAACATTCCTGCCGCCTATATCTCGATGATCGGGCGGGATCGGAAGTTCAGCGGTGCCGGGTTTGGCGGCGATCTTTTGGTCGACGCCCTACGGCGCATTGCCGTTGCGGCCGACGCCATTGGCGTCGCCGTCGTCATGCTCGATGTGCTCGACTGCGGCGATCCAGACCGCGTTGCGCGCCGCAAGGCGCTTTACGAGAGCTACGGGTTTGAGCCGTTGCCTTCGAACCCGCTCAGAATGTTCCTGTCCGTCAGCACAGTTCGCAAGCTGATCGCTGAAGAGGACGACATGCAGAAAAGAGATGCCGCACTCGCGGATCTGGCGCGGCTCGGACAGGAGTTTGACCGAGGTTGAAGTCCTGAAGGTCGCACCTGCCAACCTATAGGTTGGCAATTGAGCTTCGGTTGCCAAGCCACGGTATGGCAGACGCTCCGGAGGGCCGGAGCCAGCCGGTGTCGGGATCACTTGTTCCCGTCGATCCACTTCGACATCAGCCCTTTGTCGCGGAAGCATTCCTCCGGGACGGCGCGCCGCTTGATCCGGGCGAGTTTCTCCGCGAAGGCCACCTGCTTCGTCGTGGGCAGCCGGTCCATGTCGGACACCGGCTTCAACTGGGCCTGCGTCTCGATCCAAGCATTCAGGGACCGGCGATCCTGCTGAACTTCCCAGGGCAGGAGGGTCTGGTTGCGCAGGGCGAGCGACCGCGCATAGGCGATCTGCTTGGGCGTCGCGGGCAAGGCGTATGTGGTGCTGTCCATCGGGAAACTCCCTTTCTGGCTTGGTGTTCAATATGGAACATTACAGGAACAAAATCAAGCTGAGCGTCCGGGCGCGTCGGTTCGAGAGGGAGAGATGGGCGGGGGAAGATCAGGTCTGAGGGTGCCCGAGAGAGGGCGTCCGGGCCTGTCCCTTTCCTTCATCCCGGAGCTTCCCGATGACCTATCTCGCGCCTGTTGCGCCTCCCGTTCCCGTTCCATCGCGCGATCCCGCGCCCGCGATCCTCGCCGTCGCCGGAGCGCTGCAGCCCGACCTGGCCCAGGGCTTCCGGATCGACGCGCTGCGTCTGCGCCTCGAAATGGAGCGCGCCTTTGGCGGTTCCGATGCCGATGGCGCCTGGGATTGGAAGCTCGCTTATGAGGCGGGCGAGGTGGCGCTGGTCATCTTCTTGCGGAAGTTCGGCCGTGCGCTGCTCGCCCGTTCCGGCTCGCCCGCTGCCCTGCTGCCGATCCTCGCCAAAGTGGCGGGCCTGTTGCCCACGCACACCCGGCGCTCGGAGGAAATGGAGCGCTTCCAGCAATTCTCGACGCCGCTGCCCATGGGACTGGCTGCAATGGCGGCAGCGCAGATCACGCCGCGCGACCTGGTACTCGAGCCTTCGGCCGGGACCGGCCTTCTGGCGATCCTCGCGCAAATCGCCGGCGGCAGCCTCGCGCTGAACGAGTTGGTAGACACCCGCGCCGACCTTCTGCGCCTTCTCTTTCCGGGTCATCCCGTCGCCAGATTCGACGCCGCACAGATCGACGATCATCTGGACGCGGGCGTCCGCCCGAGCGTCGTCTTGATGAACCCGCCGTTTTCGGCGGTGACCAATGTCGATGGCCGGACGACCGAGGCGACGGCCCGGCATCTGCGCTCTGCCCTTGCCCGCCTCGCGCCCGGCGGGCGTCTGGTCGCAATCACCGGAGCCGGTTTCACGCCGGATGCGGCCGCCTGGGCGGAAACCTTCGGCCGTTTGACCGAGACGGCGCATCTGGTCTTCACCGGCGCCGTCTCCGGTGCCGCATTCGCCAAACACGGCACCAGCTTTGAGACCCGGATCTCGGTCTTTGACAAATGCCGGGGCGGTGAGCGGGGCGGCATCACCGCCGATCTGGCTCGGCCGATGTCCGTCGATGCGCCGCAGCTCCTCGCTCGGATCGTAGCAGAGGTGCCGCCGCGCCTCGAGATGGATGCGGGCGCCGTCGCTCAATCGCAGCCAGCTTACCCTTTCCGGGGACTTCCTCCCCGTGCGTCCGGCTCTGCCGCTCGACCCTTGCGTTCGACGGCAGCGGCCAAAATGGATGTGCATGTCACCACGCCGGATGCGGAGGACCTCGCATATACCTTGCGCGAGGTGGCGGACGATCTCGGCGCTGCGCGCCTGTCGGACGCGATCTACGAGACCTTCCGCCTGCAGGCGATCGACATCCCCGGCGCGGCACCGCACCCGACCAAACTGGAGCAGTCGGCAGCCATGGCATCGGTCGCGCCCCCGAAGCCCACCTACCGCCCGAAACTCCCCTTCGCCGTCCTGCGTGATGGCCTGCTGTCTGACGCGCAGTTGGAGACCGTGATCTATGCAGGCGAAGCGCATGACGCCTATCTCGCCGGCTCGTGTACCGTCGATGAAACCGGCGACATGGTCTCGGCCGCACCCGACGATGCCGAGGACGCTGTCCGCTTCCGCCGTGGTTTCTTTCTGGGCGATGGTACTGGCGCGGGCAAGGGCCGCCAGTCGGCCGGTATCCTGCTCGACAACTGGTGCCAGGGCCGCCGCAAGGCGCTCTGGATATCGAAGAGCGACAAGCTACTGGAGGATGCGCAACGCGATTGGTCCGCACTTGGGCAGGAGCGGCTGCAGGTCACGCCCCTCTCGCGCTTTGCGCAAGGCCGCGACATCCCGCTCACCGAGGGTATCCTGTTCACCACCTATGCCACGCTGCGCTCGGAAGAACGCGGGGCAAAGAAGTCCCGCATCGACCAAATCGTCGACTGGCTGGGTGCCGACTTCGACGGGGTAATCCTCTTCGATGAAAGCCATGCCATGGCGAATGCCGCCGGATCGAAGGGCGAGCGCGGCGACACGGAAGCCTCGCAGCAGGGCAGGGCGGGCCTGCGCCTGCAACACAAGCTGCCCGATGCCCGCGTGGTCTATGTCTCGGCCACCGGTGCAACGACCGTCCACAACCTCGCCTATGCGCAGCGCCTCGGGCTTTGGGGCGGAGAGGATTTTCCGTTCGCAACTCGCGCCGAGTTCGTTCAGGCCATTGAGGCGGGCGGCGTCGCTGCGATGGAGGTCTTGGCCCGCGACCTGCGCTCGCTCGGCCTCTACACCGCTCGGTCGCTTTCTTACGATGGCGTCGAATACGAGATGCTGGAACATGCGCTGACGCCCGAGCAGCGCGGCATCTACGATGCCTATGCGGGGGCCTTTGCGATCATCCACAACAACTTGGCTGCGGCGATGGAGGCTGCCAACATCACGGGTGAGAACGGCACGCTGAATCGCCAGGCCAAGTCTGCCGCGCGTTCCGCCTTCGAGAGCGCCAAGCAGCGCTTCTTCGGCCATCTGCTCACCTCGATGAAGACCCCCACGCTGATTTCCAGCATCGAGGCCGATCTGGCGGCAGGCCATGCCGCCGTCATCCAGATCGTCTCGACCGGCGAGGCGTTGATGGAACGCCGCCTGTCGGACATCCCAACCGATGAATGGAACGACATCCGCGTCGATATCACTCCGCGGGAATATGTCCTGGACTACCTCGCCCATTCCTTCCCGGTGCAGCTTTATGAGCCCTTCACCGACAGCGAGGGCAATCTATCGTCGCGGCCTGTCGTTCTCGACGGCCAGCCCGTCGAATGCCGCGAGGCCGCCCGCAGGCGCGATGCGCTGATTGAGAAGCTGGCCTCGCTGCCGCCCGTGCCGGGAGCGCTCGACCAGATCGTCCAGCGCTTCGGCACCGATCTGGTGGCCGAGGTCACGGGCCGCTCGCGCAGGATTGTCAGGAAGGGCGAGGGCGCCGCCGCGTGCCTCGTCGTGGAAAGCCGGGCTGGCTCGGCCAACCTCGCGGAAACCTCCGCCTTCATGGATAATCAGAAGCGCATCCTGATCTTCTCGGATGCCGGCGGCACGGGGCGTAGTTACCACGCCGATCTTGGCGCGAAGAACCAGCGGCTGCGCGTCCACTATCTGCTGGAGCCCGGTTGGAAGGCCGACGCGGCCATTCAGGGCCTCGGGCGGACCAACCGCACCAATCAGGCGCAACCACCCTTGTTCAGGCCGGTGGCCACCGATGTGAAGGCAGAGAAGCGGTTCCTGTCGACCATCGCCCGCCGCCTCGACACGCTGGGTGCCATCACGCGCGGCCAGCGCCAGACCGGCGGGCAGGGGCTGTTCCGACCCGAGGACAACCTCGAGTCCCCCTATGCCCGTGACGCCCTGCGCCAACTCTACCGCCGCATCTATCGCGGCGACGTGGCGGGGTGCTCGCTCGGAGCCTTCGAGGATTCCACCGGTCTCAGCCTGACCGATGACAACGGGCTGAAGGACGACCTGCCGCCGATCACGACCTTCCTCAATCGCTTGCTGGCACTGACGATCGACATGCAGGCCGTGCTCTTCTCGGCCTTCGAGGAATTGCTCGACCAGCGCATCGAGGGGGCCATCGCGGCCGGGGTCTACGACCTCGGGCTCGAGACGCTGCGCGCCGAGAGCTTCCGCGTCACGGATGCGCGGGTGATCTACACACATCCCGGCTCCGGCGCCGAAACCCAGCTCCTGACCATCGCGGAGAAACGGCGGAACACGCCGACTGCGCTGGCGGATGCGCTCGACTGGCTTGACGACCCGAAGGCGCGGCTTCTGGTCAACAGCCGCTCTGGCCGGGCGGCAGTGCAGGTCCCCGCCACCAGCCTGATGCTGGATGACGGCACCATCGAGCCCCGCCTGCGGCTGATCCGCCCGCTTGATGCCAGCACAGTCCCAGCCAAGCTGTTGGACGACACCCATTGGCTCGAGGCAGACCGCACCTCCTTCGCCGCAGCCTGGAATGCGGAACTCACCGAAGTGCCGGAGTTCTCGGAATCCACGCTGCACATCGTGGCGGGCCTTCTCCTGCCGATCTGGAAGCAACTCCCTCAAAACGAAACCCGCGTCTACCGGCTACAGGCCGACGACGGCCAACGTATCATCGGCCGCCGTGTCTCGCCTGCCTGGGTCGCGACCACGCTGGCAGACGATGCACCGAAGCTCACGGCAGCGCAGGTCCACGCCCTCGTGCTGGAGGGCAAGACGGTCGTGCGGCTCGCCGAAGGGATGGAGTTGCACCGATCCCGTGTCTTGGGCGTCAACCGGATCGAGCTGTCAGGCTTCACGGAAGCGGCGAAGGACCGGCTGAAGGCCGATGGCTTCTTCTCGGAGATCATCAGCTGGAAGCTGCGTCTCTTCTGCCCGGTGGACTCGGGCGGCATCGCCGTTCTGGATCGTCTGCTTGCACGGTTTCCTGTAACGGGACTACATGCACGCGGCGGTTGTTGATCCATGTATTCCGAAACCGAAGAATTGATCCGCGCCCTCGCGGAAAACGCCGAAGGCGTCTGTCGCGCTTACCTTCCCGCCGGACGGCGGGAAGGGTCCTACTGGATCGTGGGCGATCTACAGAACAACCCAGGCCGATCGCTCTTCGTGCGGCTGACCGGGCCCGCGTCGGGGCCGGGCGCTGCTGGCAAGTTCACCGATGGCGCCACGGGCGAACATGGTGACCTTCTCGACATCATCCGCAAGCGGACCGGGATCTCCCGCTTTCCCGATCTTCTGGCCGAGGCCCGAGCGCATCTTGGTCGTCCGCAGCCGGTCCTCCCGGATGCACCAGCGCCGAAGAAGGCCAAAGCCCCCGGTGGCACGTCAGCCGCGGCGGCGCGTCTCTTTGCAGCCTCCGTGCCGATCGCAGGCACGCTTGCAGACACCTACCTCCGCTCCCGGGGCCTCACCCACGGCGGCACGATGAGCGCGCTGCGCTTCCACCCGAAGTGCTGGCATCGGGATGAGGGCCAGACCCGGAGCATCCCCAGACCGGCGCTGATCGCCGCGGTCACCGATGGGGCAGGGGGCTTGCAGGGCGCGCACCGCACCTGGCTCGCGCCTGACGGACAGGGAAAGGCGGCTGTCGTGACGCAGCGGCGTGCCATGGGTCACCTCCTTGGCAATGCCGTCAGGCTGACCCCGCATGACGACATCCTCGTGGTCGGCGAGGGCATCGAGACCATGCTGTCCCTCGTCGAGGCTGTGCCTGGGCTTCCCGTTTGGGCGGCGCTGTCCTCGGGTCACCTCGGGGCGGTCCGGCTGCCGGAGGGGCTGCAGCGCCTCTACATCGCCATCGACCGCGATCCGGCCGGGCAACGCGCGGCAGAGAGGTTGAGCGCCAGAGCACTTGATGCCGGGATTGCCGTTCGGGTGCTGGAACCGCGGCTTGGGGATTTCAACGATGATCTTCGGGCATACGGCAAGGACGCGCTGCGCCAGCATCTGGCAGGTCAGATCGGGCCAGAGGATCGGCAACGCCTGTTCGGCTGATCCGCATCGCGCAAGGGTCAGTCGGGGAGTGCAGGGCAGGGAGTACGGATCCCTGTCATGGCTGTGGATCGTCGCTTTGCCTCTTTCCGGGCAATCTCATCCACCCGTCACCCGAGCGGCCTTCAAGAGATGGGCAGGCGGCCGTCAAAGGTGCCGCCCCTGCAAGGACGGGGGGCAACTGATTTCCGCCGGCGGCAGAGCCGCCTTTGCATCGCGAAGCAAATCAGCCGCCCCCCGTCCTCCTCCACATGCGTTCCGGCCCCGAAAGGGGGTGAAGGGGCAGCCCCCGTGACGGCTTCCGCAGCCCATGAAGGCCGCGCGGGATGACGCGCGGACGAGACAGGCCCGGAGGCAAGAAACCGATGACGATCCACACCAACGACGACGCGTATGAACCCGCCCACACCGCATCCCAGACCGCCCGTGCGCTCGACGAGCTGCAGCTCTATGGCTACCGCCCCTTTGACGAGCCCGATCCGCGCCCGATGCCCGATGGGCAGCGCCTCGCGGTCGCCGTCGCCGACATCTTCGACGCCCTCGTCGCGACCCTGGAAGACACCCGCATGGAACCCGACCTCGAAGAGATGCTCTGGGGCCAGGTCAACCTCTTCCACCGCGCCACGGTCCGGATCGAGCGGTCGCTCGATGAGAACGAGCAGGCGCAGCGCCGCCTTCAGCGCGAGCAGGACGGCTCCGAGGTGAAGGCGAGCGAACTCGAGCGCCTGACGGCCGAAGGCCTGACCCTGATCGAACGGCGGAACTGCATGGACATGATGCGCGATCACGCCGCCACCGAGTTTGTCCATCACACGGGCTCCACCTGGCGCCCCCGCACCGGGTCGATGGTGAACCGCCAGCATATGACCGCAGCGCTGATCGACAGCCGCGATTTCCTGGCCGCCAAGCGCCGCGCGGAGACCGAGGTGATGCTTCCCGCAGGACCCAAGGTCGCCCTCACCGGAGGGACGGACTTCAACGATCATCGGCTAATCTGGGGCAAGCTCGACCAGGTCCGGACCAAACATCCCGACATGGTCCTGCTGCACGGGGGAAGCCCAAAGGGCGCCGAACTCATCGCCTCCAAATGGGCCGAGTCCCGGGGCGTGACGCAGGTGGCCTTCAAGCCCGACTGGACCAAGCACGCCAAGGCCGCGCCCTTCAAACGCAACGACGCCATCCTGGATGTGCTCCCAGTGGGCGTCCTCGTCTTCCCGGGCAATGGCATCCAGGAGAACCTCGCCGACAAGGCCAAGAAGCTGGGCATCCCGGTCATGAAGTTCGAGAAGGGGGCGTGAGCCCCCTTCACTCAACTAGAAGATCACCGCCGGGCGAACGGTACGACTTCTCCTGCAGGAGCGTCACTAATCGATTTCGCGGCATCTTGCTTCAACGACAGTTGGACAACGCTAGCTTCTTGCCGGTTGAACCACCCTGGTGGAAGCCCGATCAGGTTTTCGATGTCGCCTGGATGCATCGTGAATTCGACCGCAAGCAAATCTTCCTTGGTGCGAGTTCCGGATTCGACGATCAGGCTGACAGCGTTGCGCAAGACCGCCGGCTCGGGAACTGGCCACTCGCGATCCAGCGGTTCCACCTTGTTCCAGCCGTTGGCTGAATAGCTCTTGTAGAGTTGCGTGCCGTAGTGCTCCGGAATGACTTCGAGGTCCAGAAGCCGCCTGATCTGCGCCTTCACTGAAACCCGCCACCGCTCCTTTACGGACAAGAGCCCGGCCAAAGAATAATGTTGCACCTCATGCACGTAGGTCGTCTCGGGCAGTAGAAACGCACTGGCAAAACGGAAAGCCTGACGTTCAATCTCTTTGAGATCCGACTTCAGCTCTTCGTGGCTAACGCCCTTGTGCAGGATTGCATGACCAAGTTCGTGGGCGGCGTCCATTTGACGGCGGGGCAGGGACATCTTGTCAGTTGCGAGCATGATATGCGGGCGTTCGTCACCCCGTGACCAGCTGCAAAGCCCGTCCAGCTTCGACGTTCCCATCTCGATGGAGCCAACCACACAGCCGACCCGTTCAAGCAACGCCACCATGTCGATGATCGGACCTTGGCCAAGCCTCCAATGGGATCGCAATTCCTGCGCGATGCCCTCGATGTCTTCATCACGCAGTTGGCGATAGGTTAGACCCTTCATGACATCAGGAATGTCGACTGCCGGAAAATCCACATAATGCTGCAAGACCGCAGAGATTTCCTGCAGCCACTGCATCTGGGCGTCCTGGTACGACGTGTCGCGCTTCAGGGCACTGGATAGCGAGCGAGAAAACATCGGGTGTTCACTGGCATGGACAGGTCGCAGAAAATACTCCCTACGCACACGAAGTTCACGCGCCAGGGCGGTGAGCGCCTCTGCATCGGGAGCATGGGTGCCGCTTTCCCAGCGTGACACTGCACTGGGTGAAACCCCAATCATTTGTGCAAGCTCCTTCATGCTCAAAATTCGACGAGCAGCCCGCACTTCCGCTAGGCGTTCTGGCACGAAGCCAGGCGTTCCTACGCGCATTCAATCCTCCCGCCGGTATCGCAAGATACCGATCATGCCTTCCCTGTTTCGTCGTCCACCTCCGGCGGCGACTCGGGGGGGACAAACGGTTTCACCTTCGCCTTCAAGCGCACCAGCCCGGTCTCGGACGGCGACACAATCGAAGCGGGGACCGGTTCAGCGGCATCGGCATCATCAGCAAGGAACTTGTCAAGGCGTTCGTAAAACAGAAACTGCTCGTAGGTCGCATCAATCACGCCAATCGCAATCTCATCCAGTTTGCCGGACTGTTCGCGGTCACGTGCAACCAAGAAGAGGACGAAGATGTCCCCGGGCTTCGGGCCGCTGCCGTCGAAGTCAAAACTTGGGGTCAGATTGAAGTTCAGCGTCACACCGGCCAGACGGGAACGGTTCTTGTTCGGCAACTTGCTGCGTTCGGGCATCGCGGCGAGGCCAAAGATGACACCCGGGCCATCACCGCCGAACCGCATGAACGGCTGGAAGATCTTCAGGCTGCTGTTCGGGATGACACCACCGACAAGCGGCTGACCGCCGAAAAGGACGCAGACCTCTTCGAAGCCTTGCTCCACCATCCGAAAACGCGCCTGGCCTTCGAGTTCGCGCGCGCGCTTCTTGTCCAGCCCAGCATGGTCGCGCACCAGCAGGGAAGCCTTCAACGTTTCCGCCCGCGTCCGATCCTCCAACGCGAGGATCAGGCCGCGTTTCAGAAGATGTTTCCAATCGAAGTCAGCCATCCAAGCACCCGCCCGCGAGATTACATGATTGCGTTATGACGGAAAAGTATACGAGAATTGTGCGTAAAGCAAGAGTGAACAAACGAAGCGCACTATGAGCGAGTGCCCATCGGGGGGCTGGAGGACGCCTAAATCTGTCGCACCGTTTGTGACTTACTCGAAGACGACAAGGAGGCATTGCGCCAACGCGCGCGACGACTGCGGGTCAGACTGAAGCGATAGTCGAAGTGGGCGAAAGCTTCCCTCCTAATGGTTCGACGTTGACAACGCGTCCTTGAGCGCGGGGTTGACCGACTTGGAGAGCCAGGCACGCGCCCATTTCGCCTTCTGTTGATCAGGGTTCATCCTGGTAGCAGGCCACTGCCCCGACTGTCTCACGCCACCTCCCTTATTAAGGCCATCAGTTCAGCGTAGCTGGTTACGACACCATATTTCACACGATCCTCGTTAATCCTCCGGCCGATTTCATCAAAGAACTTCCGTGCACACTTGATCTTGGTCTGCTCCAACTCCCGCATTTTCATCGACGGTTGATCGGATTTGGTTTCAGCCACAAAGTAGAGATGCCTCACGCCCCCTTCACGGAAAGCAATCGCCCAGTCTGGGTTGTAATCGCCGACCGGCGTGGGGATGAGGAACCCCCGGGGCAGCTTGGAATAGACGACCACCTCGGTGCTGGTGTCGAGATCACGAACGAAGTCTCGCTCAACCTTCGAGTCAACGATCGCAAAGTCGTAAACATGATTCTTGAGCTTGTCGGTCGCCTTCTTGAAGTCATTTCCCGTCTCACCAGCGGTGAACAGTTCGGCATCATATCTGTCTTCCGTGGCGTCGTAAGTCAGCCGCTCAATGACTGCGATGGCCTTTTGTTCTTGGATCAGGTGCGAGGCATCGGCTATGAACTGCTCAGGGTTTCTTGCAAACTCCCCAAACTTGGCGGCCTGAATGCCGGTCAGGATGTCACCCACGGTTTTGCGGGTCAGGTCTGTGTTTTCCGCAATCGCCCCGATCACATCATAGGTCACCAGAGAATGGGCGCTCTTGCCCGTCTCGGTCCGAACCTTGCCTTGGACGAAGGCCTCCCCCGCGCGCAGGCGGTCATCCGTCACAGCGTCTTCCAACGCCCCTTCGGTCACCAGATACTGCAGTGGCGTCACTCTCAGGTCGCGCTCTAGCCGGTCGATGCAGCTTCGGACCAATGCGGCCCTTTCAAATTCGACCTGGTAGACAGCCTTGCGGTTGATCCGCCGCCAGAGTTCTTGAAACTCCTTGCGGTGGAAATTGTCGTTCAGGGGGTTCTTTTTCGGTTTGCGCCCGTCGCTGAACATGTCCTCGACTGCGCGCCCGTTGAACACCGTGTCGATCAGGGCCAAGACAGCCTCACGATGCGGTTCCAGTTCTTCAGGTAGGACCTCGATTGCATCGGCCTTGCGGGCCTCATGATAGGCCGCAGTTATATGGCCATCCTCATCCACAAAGTCGTTTTTGATCAGGAAACGTTCCAGCTTCTTGGCCAGAGCCTTGTCCAGCACCAGCTCTTGATCCTCTGTCTTCAGGGTTTTGCCGGTGAAGTATTCGGCGTCCGCCTGCCTTGGGCGGGTAGATAGGTTCTCGACGATCTCTTTCTGGAGCGCAGCAACAAAGCCTTTGTAGCTCTCGGACGCAACCACCGTGAGGACATTGATGTCATGCACCGTCACGGGATGGTCCATCCGCTCGCCATTTCGGTTCACGGCGATGCGCAACCCGCGCCCCACCTCTTGGCGGCGGGAGATCGTGTTCTGGCTGTCATTATGCTTGAGCATGCACATCACGAAGACATTGGGGTTGTCCCAACCTTCGCGTAGGGCGGAGTGTGAAAAGATGAACCGCGTGGGTTCCTCAAACGACAACAGCAGCTCTTTGTGTTTCAGGATCAGGTCGTAGTCGCTAGGCTCAGTGGATTGGCCTGCCATCTCACCCCGTGCCGCAGCCTTGGGGTCGGTCATCCGTCCCTTCTTGTCGATCGAGAAGTAGCCGCGATGGGTTTTGCCCACTTCGATCCCCTCGAGGTACTTTCGGTATTCAACGTTCTCTAGCGGCAACTCGCCCAGCAGCGCCTCGACCGCCTGCGCATATTCCTCTTCGAAAATTCGGGCATATTCGCCTTGTTCATCGGGCGCATCGTAATCGCGATACTTCACCACCTCGTCGATGAAGAACAGCGACAGCACCTTGACCCCACGCGCGAACAGCACCTGTTCGCGCTCCAGATGCGCCGAAATCGTCTCGCGGATCTGTATCCGGCGGATATCCTTCTCGGTTACATCGCCCGAGGCCTCGCCGGCACGCAGGACGTCGCCATTCGTGAAATGCACTGTGTCATCGCGGGCATCGATGTTGGCCACCACGAAACCGCGATACACCTCCAGGCCCTTGGACAGATCGAAAAGGTTGCGTCCCTGTTCCAGCTTGCGGGTCATGCGTTTGATCCCGCTGTCCGTCTTCACCTCCAGGTCGACAAAGGCCACCGGGGCAGCAGATGTCACATCGACCCGGTGCAGAAACAGATACGGGTTCGTCCCGCTCAGCCCCTTCGTTTCCACCCCCCGCACGCGGATTTTCTTGACCAGTTTCTGGTTGAACGCATCCACCGCGTCCAGGCGATGCACCTTGTTATGCACGGTCTTGTGCGTCGCCGAATAGCGCAGGATGAACAGCGGGTCGAACTTGGGTAGGCTTTCCTGGGTCGCGGGCCCTTCCATCTTTTGTGGCTCGTCCAAGATCAGGATCGGGCGGTTTTTGGCGATCACGTCGATCGGGCGTCGGGACTGGAAGTCGTCCAGCTCATCGTAAATCCGCCGGTTATCCGCCCCCGTGGCCGCAAACGCTTGGACGTTGATCACCATCACGTTGATGCCCGCGTCCGAGGAAAAGCTTTCCAGCTCATGCAGCCGCTTGGAGTTATAGACGAACGCCCGCAGCTTCTTCCCGTACTCTTGCTGGAAATGCTCGGCCGTCATCTGGATCGACTTGGCAACGCCTTCGCGGATAGCGACGCTAGGCACCATGATGATGAACTTCGACCAGCCATACCGCTTGTGCAGCTCGAACATGGTGCGCAGGTAGACATAGGTCTTGCCCGTGCCGGTTTCCATCTCGACGTCCAAGTTCACCCGCGCGCCGGGGTTATAGCTGCGCGGCTTGGCTTTACCCTTGTCGTCCACATAGGAGGTCAGGCCTTCGGACAGCGGTAGCAGCGCGCGGCGTTGCACCTTGTGGATATTGCCAAGCAGATCCAGGCTCTGCAGCAGCTCCGCATTGCCGAAGCCTGCGATCTCCATCCGCGCCTGGGGGCCGGCGCCGGGGTCGATCGTATAACGCAGCGCATCTTGCCTGGGCTGGCCGTCGAAGCAATCGACCACGGCATCGACCGCCTGCGCCTGATAGGGTTGCGACTTGAACTTGATCTTCATGGCTGTCGCTTTCTAATCGAGCGCTTCTTGCGTAGTTTCTTTCGTATGATGTTCCCTTTTCATTCGCTCAGCTTCCAGGCCGGGGCAGGCTTCGAACCGGCGTTAAAGATTACACCCTTCCGCCGCAAACTACTGAGAAGATTACCAATTTTGTTGGCTCTCTGAGCTTCATCCAAGGCATCGCTCAGCTTGTCCCACAACAGGTCATCAACGTCCTTTCGTGAGGCAGTGCCGAACTCTCTTAAATACTGCACCAGCATATCGGCATAGTGCTGGTCATCGAAGGCCCGAGTCTTGATGTAGGCCGCTTTCTTCCCCGAGGCGGCAGCAACGGCCGATGACACGCGATACCGAGGCTTGCGCCCCTCGATCAATCCCTTGCGCTTAAGCGCTCGGACCGCCTCGTCCGGCACCTCGAGCCCCTTCTGCACCCGGTCCAGCGCCAACACATCTGCCAGCTTCAGACCGCCATGCTCCATCAGCACACGGGTGTAGGCCGGATCGACCACCCCGCCATACAAGGTCATCACGACCGCATCCCCTGCCACTTCATAATCCGGCATCGGGAGGTAGCGCCTGCGCTGCATTTCATACATGCGCTGGATGCCGTAGCCCATCTGATCGATCATGTTCAGCTCGACCATGGCCTGCACCAGGTAGGGGTTCCGATAGCCCCTCGGTGTCTTGTCGCCACGCACGTAGTCTTCCGGCGCCCCTTCATAGAAATGCCCCGCGTTCTCGAAGACCAAGCGATCTGGCCGCTCGGTCACGATGATCCGCTGGTTCTGTCGGTAGTCCTGATGGGCGATGCAGTTGTGCAGTGCTTCCAGTACCACCTTCTGATCGTATTTCGACACCTCATGCGGCAACAGCTCGTCATCGGGCAACAGCCGCAGCTGGATGTTGCGGATGCGTTGATACAGTTGCGAGGTCGACAGCAGGAACGGTGGCCCAAAATGTTCATAGGCCGTTTCCTGCCCGACCAGCTTCCATGTGATCTGGGCGGGGTGAGGTGACAGCAGATAGGCACTCTCTGCACGGCCCAAGAGCAGCAGCGCGGTGCGCGTCACCTGTCCGCGTTGCGTGACCTTGGCCCGGTCCAAAAGGGTCGCCACCGGCCAGCCGCGCACCTCGTCTGCATCGATCCTGTTCTGATGTTTCAGCGCAAAGTCCCGGCGCGCGCGCTCCACCGCTTGCGGGTCCAGATCGTCTAGCGTGGCGCCGTCCACGACCTGTGCGCTCCAATCGCCCTGCAGGGTCTGGTTGCGGATTTCGTCCTGTTTCACAAACCCAAGCGCAGTCACGCTTTCACCCGCCCGCGCATAGGTCTGTCCCTGCCACGCAATGGGAATACCCCTTGGCGCAGGCGGAATTTCCAGCATGACAACCCGCTTGCCGTCCACATCCACCTCGTGGATCTGACGGAACGTTGTGCTTGGGTCGGCCCCTTGGGCGATCTGGTGCTTCAACCCGTCCAGACGCTCCCGCTCGGGCCGGTAATTCGTACCCACCACTTCACGAGTCTTGTTGTTCACACCGAACACCAGCCAGCCTGCATCGGCGTCGCGCAGGTTCGCCTCGTTCGCGAGGGCCGAGAAGTAGCGCCCGATCCTGTCGGTGTCGTAATCGTTCGACGCCTCCTTGAACTCGACCACCTCGTTCTCCCAGGTGGCGATCAGGGCTGTCAGTTTCTGGTGCAACGCGGCTGGGTCCATCAGATCGCCTTGACGTCGGTGTCGGGCGAGAGGGATTTGAAGATCTGCTTCACGTTGATCTTGGTCGCATCGTCCTTGAAGCCGGTGTCCTTGAACACCACGCGCAGGGGTTTGCGGGTGGCCAGCGTCTTGACCAGCGCCTCGTCCACGCCGTTGTCGAAACAGGCGATCAGGGCGGTGCCGGCGACGGTGAAGACGGTCTTGCCCTCCACCGTCTCCCGCGTGATGGGCAGGGTCAGGTCAACGCCCCAGTCGAGCAGCACCTGGAACAGCAGGTCTTCAGCCGTGCGGCCCTGTTTGATGTTGTCCACGCGCAACAGCAGGTCGGCCTGTGTGGTGGCGTCGGGAGTGTAGTAGACATCGGCCATGTTCGAGCTGTCAACTTTCAGCACGCGAAAGCCCACATCGCGGTTCCAGTCGGGGTGACACTCCCCTTCGAGGATTTTCGCCCCCGCGCGGCGGATGCGTTCTTTGGAGATTTCGGCAATTGTTGGCCTTAAGCCAGCCGCTTGACAGAATTGATATGCCTCTTTGCCATCTTTTGTGTCTTGCTTGATATCCTCAGGATACTGAATTGAAATAAACTTCCGGCGCGATCCTTCATTTTTGCCAAGGTTGAGTAGCGAGTGTGCGAGTGTTGACGATCCAGCAAAAAGATCGACACAAATATCTTCTGGTCCACTTGTGAACGAAACCAGTCGCTCGAGCAATAAGACAGGTTTGGGGTTTGAGAAGACTTTTTTCCCCTCCGGAAATAGCGACTTTAAATCATATGGCCCCGTCCTCCCGTCTAGATCAAACACGCTAGAAAGTTTATCTGCGTACTCAGACGCATAGACCTTGAGCTCGATGATCTTGTTCTCATCATCGCCAAAGAGTATTCTCTTCTGTGCAAGAAGATTGTCCATTGTCTCCTTTGGGAATCGGTACCCCATTAAGGGTTCCTTGCACGGCTTCTTCGTGGAAGGGTGCAGGACGTCATATCTATAGCCTTCTTTGCCAGGGTTATGAACACTTTGGCTACCGGTGTAGACGCCCCCAAAGTCAATGTACTTGTATCTATCAAGAGGACCAAGCTGTGATTTATTATCCCTGAACCAAGCAGCGTATGCATCTTGCAGTGCCTCGATGTCTTCATGCTGGGAGATCAGATCGTCGCCCACATTCTTGAGAATGTCTTTGATTGCTGAGACCGAGCTACGCCAAACCCCTTCCAAGCGATCTTTGCTTTTGGCAAATACATGTATGCTCTCGTGCTCTACCGCGACGTTAGTAGGGTTGTTGTCAGTTGCATTCTTCCAAATAATAGTCCCAACAAAGTTGCTCTCGCCAAAAATTTCATGACATATCTGGAGTGTCGTAGCTGTTTCGTTGTCGTCGATTGAGATTAGTACAACGCCATCGTTCGACAGAATGTTTTTGCAAAGCCGAAGACGCTGATACATCATGGAAAGCCAATCCGAATGAAATCTCCCGTTTGCGTCTGTATTTGCAACAAGTCGATTTCCCGAATCGTCAACTTGGTTGGTCGAGTTCAAAAACTCGTAGGTGTTTCCGACGAAATCATCGCGGTAGACTAGGTTCTCACCTTTCTTTCTGTTATACGGCGGGTCGATATAGATCATCTTGACCTTGCCCAAATACGTCTCTTGCAGCAGCTTCAGTGCCTCAAGATTATCGCCTTCGATGAACAGGTTGCGGGTGGTGTCGAAATCCACCGACTCCTCCCGCGCGGGCCGAAGGGTCTTCGCAATCGGTGCATTGGCCGTGATCAGCGCTTGCCGCTTGCCTGGCCAGTCCAGATGATACCGCTCTTGCGGGCCATCCACGATGCCGTCTGACAGTTCCTGCCGCAGCTGGTCGAAATCGATCATCCGCCGCAGCGTGCCGTCTGGCCCCTTGGCCTCGGTCACGCAACCAGGGAACAGGGCTGCGATACGGTCCACATTCTGCGCCGTCAGGTCGGGGCTGTGCATCTTCAGTTTCTCGATGTCGTCGGTCATCCCGCGCCCCCGTTTTTCAAGTACTCGAATTCTGCCTGTGCCTTGGCCAGTTGGCCATGCAAGGTCAGCTTGATGTTGAATTGTGTCTCACGCTGCATCTTGGTTTGCAGGGCGTTGATTTCTTTCTCTTTTGCCCTGATTGCGGCCGCGCGCGCAAGGCGGGTTTCCACATCCTCGCCCGCCTGAGCCGTCACGGGGATGAAGGGGGCCAGCATACCGTCGTAAAGCGCCCTCATGTTCACCGCGACAGGCAGGGGCGCGCGGGTGGTGGTACGGGGCGCGCGCAGGGGTTCGTGGATCACCCATTTGCCGGCCTCGGCCTCGGACGGGCGTTTGTAGGCGGCGGCGGGTTCAACCTGCGCGCCGTGGTGGATCTCGAAGATCAGCGGAAAGGGAATCGCCCGATCGATCGCGCGCAAGACATCGTCATGGATGCTGCCGCCCTTTGGTGTCAGGTGGATGACCTGAATTTCCGGCACGGCTTTGGTGGCGGGCAGGTTCAGGGTTTCGGGGGCAAGTTTGTGCGCCCATAGGATCTGTTCCACCTCGCGCGCGAAGCGGTCGCGCAGGGCGGTACTGGCGCCAGCTCCGTCATAGATGCGGGTCTTGGGGATGACGCGCTTGAGTGCCGTCTGAGGCGGGTAGTGGTACAGCGTCATAGGTCGCGGACCACGATAAAGGCGATGAGTTCGAAATCCTGCAGTCCCGCGATGGTCTGAGTCAGCGCCGTGGTGTGCCCGCCCGAGAACAGGCTGTCGAGGTCGCGCTCCTCCTTCACCTCGATCATCGAGCGGATGGCGTCGTTCAGCAAGGTTGAATAGGTGTCCATCCTGCGCCCATCCTGCGTCTCAGCGTTGAAGGCGGCGCAAAGGTCGCGGATCGGGACTGTAACCCCCTTGCACCCGGTGCGTACCAGATCGAGCAGGCGCTTGACCTGCGTCTGGTCGGCGATGATCTGCCCGTTCTGGCTGATGTAGATCAGGTAATAGGGGTGCAGGCGGTTCATCTGGTTGATGTTCACGCTGTCATGAATGTTGCGCAGCGCAAAAATGACACCCGCGTGCAGGCCGCGTGCCGGGTCGGACGGGATGACGGTGTGCAGGCCGTGGGGCATGCGCGGCAGGTCTTCGTGGGTTTTCAGGTAATTGAGCAGGTCCATCCGGAAATCGTTGAGGCCAAGGTCGGTGATAGAAATGCCGGTCTTGACGTCTTCCAGTTCGATCACTTCGTTCTGGAGGCGCTGAAGCTGATCCTTGCGATAGGCCACGTCGCTGCTTTTGGCGGTCAGCACGTTATCCTCGCCCGTGCCCGCCATATCGACGATGTGCATGCGGTTTTCGACCCGCTCCTTGAGGTTGATGTACTCGTCCAGACTGATGTCGGGCCAGTAGTTGGACAGCTGGATCTGGGTGTTGGGTGATCCGATGCGGTCGATCCGCCCAAAGCGCTGGACGATGCGCACCGGGTTCCAGTGGATGTCGTAATTGATCAGGTAGTCGCAGTCCTGAAGGTTCTGGCCTTCGGATATGCAGTCGGTGCCGATCAGGATATCCAGTTCCGCCGGATCGTCCGGCATGATCTTGTCCTTCTCCTTGGCGCGGGGAGAAAACAGAGTCAGGACAGACTGGAAGTCGTAGAATTTCTTGAGCGTCGTCTTGGGGTTGCCGGAGCCGGTGACGATACCCGTGTGGACGTTCTGCGCTTTTGCGAAATGCGGGGCGAGTTGGTCGAAGAGGTAGTTCGCAGTGTCCGCATAGGCAGTGAAGGCGCAAAACCCAGCTCTGCATGTGCCATGGCCGCCAGACCATCGTGCCCTTTGCGGAAGTCCACTGGCTTGGTTGCGATCACGATCCTGATGGCCTGATCCGGAAAGATCACAGCACCTTCCTCAGTGCTGCCACCAAGGCCGCCGCGCGCTCCGGGCTGCAGTCCGGTGCCACATGCAAAACTGCGCCACAAATCTCGACCCTGATCACGCCAGTGCCGCCCACCGCGGCAGCGGCAGTATCAGAAATCGATGGCTCGATCACCAGCGGAACGAATGCCGGGGCCGCATCGATCGGCACCACCAGCTCCCCTTTACGCGCTTGAGCGCGCCATCCCGAAAGGTGCCGGGCAATCAGCCCATACTTCGCCGCAACATCGCAGACCCGCGCGCCGGGCTGAAAACTCTCGGCCACAATCCGCGCCTTGAGATCATCCGGCCAACGCCGACGGCCGGTCGGGCCATCAAGGACCTCGATCCGCGACACTCCATTCGACCCACGCACCTCCATCCGGTGCTCGTTTTGGTGCTCCATGGCAAGCCTCCCGCAAACTCAGTTGCAGGACGGCATGCCCGAAGTCACATCAAGCCGAAACCACGGGGCTGGCGCACCGCTTACGCTCTTCTTCGGAGCGGGAACTCCGTACTTCTGAAACTTGCCGCAGGCCTCGAGCCAAAGGTGCTGCTCGCAGAGAAGGGCGATGCGACGGACCCTACAGGGACCAGTGTCACTGCCGAATGCGGTGCAGTCGAAATAGTTTGTCGAGGAAGTCGGTAATCTTCGGTTCGGCGCCGTTGCCAACCAGCTCATTGGCCCCGAAACGATAGACCTCGTAGCCGGCAAGACGCAGCTCGCGGTCGGCAGACACCATATCGGCATAGATCTTCAATGACGGAAGGTCGCCTTCGGAGAAGTGGTGCTTGCCGTCGACTTCGATCACGATGCGTTGACGGCCGGGGAGTAGCATCAGGAAGTCCATACGCTGCCGCGGCAGCGGGAGCCTATGGCGAAGCGTTTTTACGATCGCTGGATCATAGTGAACTTCGATCTTTAACGTACTAAGTTCTGATGCGCCACTTCTTGCCTCACAGTTTCAAGCGGCTGGAGCAAACGTCACGCTGCATATCCTCGACTGTGGGCATGGATGGGCGCCACTAGATGAGGACATCAGTTTGGCGCGCGCATGGCTGGCCGCTATCTAACCAATTGAGCGTCGGCTTCGTCCGCACAGCAGTCGTCCGCGGCGCAGGAATGCTGCAGCTATGCCCAGTGCCTGCTTCGGAGCATGCGGCTATGCGGCACGGGGCTAGGCTGACCGTCCGCTCAGGGCCGGAAGTAGCGAGGACTTCAAAGCACTTGGCTCGGGTCTCTCAAGATTGTTCCGGCCGGCGTAAGCCCAAGCCACGGTTGGAGGCATCGGTTCAAGACAGTTGGACGGGAACTGGGATCATCTGACCGAGTGCTGGATGCGATCTGCGGTCATGTCGGGAAGACTGCGGGTGACAACTATGGTGACGTCACGGTCACGGCGAAGGCTCGGGTAATCAATAGGTTTCCGAACTATGCGATGAGCGCCGCCTGAGACAGCCTATCAAGCCCAAAGTCCATTTAGCGACAAGCCTAGTAGATTGCTCATCCGCAGTCCCAAAGTCACACGGGCCGGGTGCACCGATCCTGATCCTAGACCAATTCGAGAGCATAGTCCGCCGCATCTTGCATCGACGAGCCAATGCAGTGCGGCCTGACGCCAAGGCGTTCGAGTGGAAGCCCATGACGATTGAGCCAGAAGGTGCGGTAGCCGAACCAGGTCGCTCCACAAATGTCCCAGCAGTTCGAAGACACAAACAGTATCTCACTCGCATCACAGTCAAATGTATCTGGTCCCATTTGGTAAGCTTCCGGCGCTGTCTTGAAACGTTTGACTGAATCGACGCTCAAGACATGCTCGAAGTATCCACTAAGCCCAGAGGCTTTCACGGCTTGATCAAGCATCCGAGGTGTTCCGTTCGACAAGATCGAAAGTGTTATCCCGGCGTCCTTTAGGCGCTGCAATTGCGCAGCGTTCTCGGGAAAGGCCGAAAGCTCGGAGTATTTCCCCAGCAGGCGATCTCGTGAACTAAGGGGCAGTTCTACATCAAGTGCAGCACAGGCATAATCAAGCGCGTCGCCTGTCACACGCCAGAAGTCTTCGTATTTGTCGCACATGTTGCGCAGGCGGGTATACTCAATTTGCTTGTCGCGCCAGATAGTTGCCAGCTTCGCGCCCTTTCCGGGCATAAGGTCTTCGGCTTCGGAACTGACCGAATAGACATCGAATAGCGTTCCGTAGGCGTCGAATGCGATGGCATTTAGGGTCACTATTTGTCCTATGCTTCCTGTGCTGTATCCTTGCAGAATACAGGGATCCGACATTCCCCAAGTGGCCTGCCGCTTGACTTCAAGATCGCCTGATTTTGCTCGCTGGGCAAGCGTTTTTCGCCCCGAGCGGTGTCTGTCGTCGCGCAAACGGCCGAAGTCGGGTGGATCAAGCCT
>JAYRKT010000076.1:0-9328 GCA_041905595.1 Rhodobacter sp. | reverse complement strand
CGTCACCACAAACCGCTGCTCGTCCATTCAGACCTCCATTTGGAAGGCCTGAATCACAAATCAGATGGCATGTGAACCATGAATGTCCACGGGCCCTAGACGATTGCATCCGCGATCACGGCCAAAAGCTGATCAGCGACAACTACCCCCGCAACCGCCGTTGCGTGTCGCTCGAACGCTGGCGCGAGTATTGCGACCGTCACAGCCTTTCCAGCGGCGAAAGCGATAGTGCCAAGCGCAAAGCCTTCTTCACCGTCAAGAACCGCCTTCATGAAAAGGAACTAGTCCGCATTATCGACGGCTGGCTCTGGCGTGTAGCCCCGGACGATGAAGCGTTACCGGCGTTACCGACCGTTACCAGTAACGATGCTGGCGAAGGTCATGCCACCGTTACCGCCGTTACCGCGCTCTATAGGAGCGGTAACGCGGTAACGCAGACCCAGGCCAAGGAAAGCAAGCCGACAATCCAGTCATTGCGGGATCACGACCCCGACGCCTTCAACCCGGAAATGTGGGAATGACCTTAGTTGCGAATTATTCTCAACTAGATTATGTTAGAACAAACCGGGACCAAATAGATCATGCACTACACCCGCACCCCGATTGCTCTCGCTGACCCGTTCGATCTGGACGAGGTGAAGCATCACGCGCGCGTTGACGGCGATCACGACGACATGGCCTTGGCCCGGATGGCCCGAGCGGCTGCCCGTGAGATCGAGACGCATTGCGAACTGGCCCTGCTGCGGCAGTTGATCACCGTGACGGTGCAGGCCGAGGGCGAGGCTATCCCCCTGCCCTGTGGCCCTGCTCTGCCCAATGCTGCGGTAACGGTTGACGGGCTGGCCCTGGTCAATGGCCTGACAGGTGGCCGCTATCCCGTGTTGCACCTGCCCGACGATATGCGCGGCGCTGTTGTCGTGACGTATGAGGCAGGCTTTGGTGACGATGCAGGCAGCATCCCCGACGATCTGCAACTGGCGATCATGGATCAGGCAGGCCGGTCCTATGACCTGCGAGGGGCGGAGGATGCCGTGCAAGGGCTATCCCTGGCAGCGTCCCGCATCGCAGCCCGATACCGCAGGGTGCGGGCATGACGGCGGCAGCGGCCAAGGCGAAGGGCCGCAAGGGCGGGGTCGCATCTGGTCCCAATGCCCCCAAGGTCGGCAAAACGGAGGACCGGCGGCGGACTGTTCTTCGCGCGCGTTCTGATGATCCGGCGGCGAAAACGCTGGACTTCATTCGGTCCCTGCGGATCCCCGAGGGGCCGTTGCACGGGCAGAATTTCAGCCTGGCACCGTTTCAAGAGGACTTCATTCGGGGCGTCCTGGCACCCGAGACAATGACGGCGATGTTGTCCGTTGGACGCGGCCAAGGGAAATCCATGCTGTCGGCGGCTCTGGCCCTGGCGCATCTCATGGGCGTGTCTGACGATCAGCCGAGGCGGCAGGTCATCATCGCGGCCCGCGTGAAGGAACAGGCGCGCATTGCCTGGGAATATGTGCAGGCCATCGTTCTGCAACTGCCCGAGGATGAGCAGGCGTTGTTCACCTTCCGGCAGGCTCCCCGGCTGGAAATCAGCTACGAGGGCAACGGCGGCGGCATGATCCGGGCCGTGGCGGCGGACGCGAAGAACCTGTTGGGCCTTAGCCCGACGATGATCCTTGAGGATGAATTCGGCCATTGGCACCCGGACAAGGGGATGCAGCTTCACGCGGCGCTAGAGACTTCGGCGGGCAAGCGGCAGGCCAAGACGATCATCATCAGCACAAGCGCGAGTGACGACGCGCATCCGTTTTCGCAGCTGCTCGACAACCCCCCGCCTCATTCGTTCATCATCGAGTGCCGCGCGCCTCTGGGCCAGCCTGCCGACGACCTGGACGGCATCAAGGCCGCGAACCCCGGCGCGGAACATGGCATCGGCCCGTCTTTGGAATGGCTGCAACAACAAGCCCGCGTGGCGATCCAGCGGGGCGGGCAGGCTTTGACCGGCTTCCGGCTCTACTCGCTCAATCAGCGCGTCTCGGACGTAGGCAAGGCGCAGCTGGTGACGGCTGACGAATGGCAGGCTTGCGAGGTGACGGACCTGCCCCCGCGCGAGGGCGATTGCATCATTGGCCTGGACCTGGGCGGCTCCCGTTCCATGAGTGCCGTCGCGCTCTATTGGCCGCAGACAGGCCGTTTAGAGGTGCAGGGGGCGTTTCCCCAAAAACCGGGACTTGCCGACCGTGGCGAAGCTGACGGCGTGAAGGACCGCTATGTCACGATGGCCGAGCGGGGCGAACTGCTGACGACCGGCGAAAGCACCGTGCAAGTCGGGCCGTGGCTGCGGCAAGTCTGGGACGACCTTGTGCTTGACGCTGACGTGCGGGCCATTGTCTGTGACCGATACCGGCAAGCCGAACTGCTGGACGCTCTGGCAGCCGCAGGCATCCGCGCTCCTGTCGTCTTTCGGGGGCAAGGCTTCCGCGATGGCGGGCAGGACGTGGAAGGCTTCCGCAAGGCTGTCTTTGACGGTGAAGTGCAGGTTACGGCGTCCCTGCTGCTGCGCTCTGCGGCGGCTGACGCGCTTGTCGTGGTCGATGACGCCATGAACGCCAAGCTGACCAAGGCGCGCAGCCTGGGCCGCATTGACGCTATCGCAGCCTCCATCCTGGCAGTTGCCGAGGGCCAGCGGCGCAAGGCGGCACCGACCCGGAAAGCGAGGCTGCAATGGGCGTGAAGCGCGACGACTGGCGGCGCTACTCCCGGCCCGTCCTGAAAACCAAACGCTGGCAGGTGCTGCGCCATATCGTCCTGGAACGCGACGGATGGGCTTGCGTGGATTGCGGCACCCGGCGCGGGCGGCTGGAAATCGACCATGTGCAGCCCGTGCGGACCAACCCCGAGCTGGCCTTTGACCCGGCGAATTGCGCCACCCGCTGCGCATCCTGCCACACGAAAAAAACCCGGATCGAGTGCGGGCATCCCGCGCCGACCGTCACCCCCGAGCGGAAAGCCTGGGGGCAAGCTGTTGCCGAACTGGCGACAAACCCCAACCCGGCAACCACGAGGTAAACATGCTGGACTCTGTGCGACTGCAACGGCGACAGTCTGAAATTCGCCAAGAACTTTCGGCTCTGGTCGGCAAGACCGACACGACCGACGACGAGATCCGTTCCATCGAGAAACTGGACGGGGAATATCGCGCCAACGAAACCAAGTATCGGGCGGCGCTGATTGCCGAGGATCAGGAACGGCGCGAGGCCGGGGCCGATCTGGAAACCCGCTCCGACCGCGAGTTTGCGGAACTGATCGGGCGCTTTGAACTGCGGCAGGTTGCCTTGTCGCTGGACGAAGGCCGGGCGCTCTCTGGCGCGACTGCCGAGGTTGTGCAGGAACTGCGCAGCAAGGGCGGCTACCAGGGCGTTCCGATCCCGCTGGCGGCTCTGGAAACCCGTGCGGGCGAGACCCTGGCGGCTGACGTGCCGAACCCCAAGACGATCCGCCCGATCATTGACCGCATCTTCCCGAACTCGGTTGCCGAGCGTCTCGGGATCCAGCGTATCAACATCACGGCGGGCGAGCTGGCCTTCCCTGTGGCGACCGCTGGCGCTGTCTTTGGCTGGCAGACGACCGAACTTGGCAACGTGGGCGGGCCGTCCGCGTTCGACACCGCCGAACGCAGCCTGAACCCGGATCACACCGGCGGCGCGCAAATGGTCCTTAGCCGCAAGGCGCTGAAACAGGCGGGCGAAGGGCTGGAACAGGCGATCCGGCGCGACCTGAACGCGGCCATCGGCGCGGAACTGGACCGGGTTGTCGTCAACGGCAGCGGCGCAGCTGGTGAACCTCTGGGCATCATCCCCGGCGCGGCAACCTACGGCATCCCGACCACGGCAGTCGGCGCGACCGCGACCTGGGCAGCCTTCCGGGCGCAGATCGTGGCGTTCATGGAAGCCAATGCGATCACCGCAGCCAATCAGGTGAACCTGGCCTTTGACCCGGCCATCTGGGCGGACCTGGACGACGCGCTCATCACCGGCACGGCTGTTTCGGAATGGGACCGCCTGACCAAGCATGTCGGCACCCCGGCAATCTCGAATGTCATCCCCGACGAAACCGCGATCCTGACCGCAACCGTGCAGGGCGTGGCACCGGGCTACCTGGGCATCTGGGGCGGGGTTGACCTGATCCGCGATCCCTACACCAAGGCGGCATCGGGCCAGCTGGTGCTGACCGGGCTTGTGACGGCCGATTTCACCGTCCCGCGTGGGATGCAAACCCGGATCCTGACCGGCATCGGTGAACCCTGATGCTGTGGGGCGGCAATCTCGGAACGCTGGAAATCCGGGCAGAGGGCGGGACAACCCGCCTGACCGCCCGCTTTCCCTATGGGCTGGAAACCGAACTGGCACCGGGGCGGCATGAGGTTGTCGCCTCTCGGGCTTTTGCTGACCGGATCGAGGCAGGGGGCGAAATCCACCTGCTGTCCGGTCACGACTACAACCGACCGCTGGCATCGACCACCGCGGGCAACCTGACCCTGACGGACGGCGACGACGCGCTGACCGTGCGGGCCGAAATCGACGGTTCGACGAGCTGGTCGAAAGACTTCCTGGCGGCTCATGCAAACGGGCTTATTCGTGGTCTTAGCCCTGGCTTTCGCGTGGAACAGGGCGGCGAACGGATCGAACGGCGAAGCGCCGGCATCCTGCGGACCATCACGCGGGCCAGCCTATTTGAAATATCGGCCGTCACCCGCCCCGCCTATCCGGCGGCGCAGATCGAGGCGCGGGCATGGGAAACCCATTGGGACCGGCTGCCCTATCGCGGCCCGGTCCATCACCTGAACCGTTGGAGGGTCTAATGGGCTTCATGTCATTTTTCAGGCGGGAAAAAGACGTAAGCGCCAACTTGGCGGCTACGTCAGCACCTGAAACCCGCGCCATCCAGCCGGGCTATACCGCCTCCCTCATGGCGGCGCGTGAAGCGTGGATCTCTGGCGCATCCGGCCTGGCTGAACTGACCGGGGCCGTGCAGACCTCTGTTAGCCTCTGGGAAGCCGGTCTAAGCCTTGCGGACGTGACCGGCACCGACTTGCTAGACCGGCGCACAATGGCCCTTGCTGCGCGCTCTCTGGCGCTCCGGGGCGAATGCCTGTTCCTGATCCGCGACCGGCTCATTCCGGCGACCGATTGGGACATCAGCACCCGCTACGGCCAACCCCGCGCCTATCGCGTGGGACTGCCCGAAATCGGCGGCGGCAGGAACGAAACCGTCCTGGCGGGCGAGGTGCTGCACTTCCGCATCGGCTGCGATGCCGTCACCCCCTGGGCTGGCTCTGCCCCCCTGTCGCGGGCCAAGCTGTCGGCGCAGCTGCTGGAACAGATCACCGAAGCCTTGCGCGACGTGTTCCGCGATGCCCCGATAGGTTCCCAGATCGTCCCCGTTCCCGAGGGCAGCGCCGAGGACATGGAAGGGCTGCGGCGGTCCTTCCGGGGCAACCGTGGCGCGGCTCTGGTTATCGAGGGCGTAGCGCAGGCGACACAAGCGGGCATGAACCCGAACATCGGCAAGTCACCGGATCAGCTTTCCCCGGACCTGTCCCGCACCCTGGCCGACCGGCTGCTGGCCGAAGCCAAGGGCGAGGTTTTCGGCGTGTTCGGGATCCTGCCCGGCCTGCACAATCCCGCCACAACCGGGCCAATGGTCCGCGAGGCGCAGCGGCACTTGGCGCAGTTGGTTTTGCAACCCGTTGCAAATATCATGGCCGAGGAAGCCTCCGAAAAGCTGGCGGCGACCGTGGCGATTGATTGCGTCCGACCGATGCAGGCTTACGACCACGGCGGCAAGGCGCGGGCGCTCAACACCATGTTGCAGGCGATGGCGCAGGCGAAAGAAGCCGGGCTTGACGACGCGACCGTCAAGGACGCGCTGCAATTCATTGATTGGGCGGCGGACTGATGGAAAGCACCGCGTCCAAACTCAACCGGATGGCCAGCTTCTACAGGCCGGAAACCTACCGCGACCCGGACGGGCAGATGATCCATGACTATGTGCTGCAATTCACCATCGCGGCCCATGTCCAGTATCTGCGCGGCTCCGAGGCCGTGATGCAGGCGCGGTTGCAGTCGAAAAGCCCGGCGATCATCACCGTCCGCCGATCCGTGCAGGCGCGCGAAATTACCTCCGAATGGCAGGTGAAGGTGGACGACCGGACCTTTGAAATTCGCGAAGATCCCCGACCGGATCAGGCGCGGCGAATGCTGGCGATGCTGGCAGAGGCATAGGGCCGGGATGCGCCCTGCGGATCATGTCCACCGCGAAGCATCTGGGATTAGACGGCGAGTGCCCGGCTTATGGGAGCCATAACCCCGTCTAGGCGCGGTCCCTACTCTGGGGGCGCGGCGCAGGCAGGCACGGCGACACCGGGGCTTGTCACCTGCCCGAGCAAGGGCATTCCCTCCGCCGAGGGACAGGGGCCGGGTGGCGTCGGGATGGCGCACCGGCCCCGCTTCATTCGTCCATGCGTTTATTCATTACCAGTCGGCTGTTGTGAACGAACTGATTTTTCCAACGGCTGCTCACCGAGTATTCTGATGATCCTGCTGACAAGCTCATGCAAATCCTTCTCGTTGGAAGGAACCTCTGCAAAACTGTCCACCAATCGGGCGACAATCTCTTGTGACAAGCTGCGCCGGTTCTTGGCAGCAGCGTCCGCGACCCACTCTTTCACATAGAGGGGCAACAACAGCTTAAACTGCACCAAACGTTCATCATCTTCCATGAATCGTTTATGGACAAATTTTGTCCTTGACGCCACGGACATTTAATGTCCCTATTATGGACATAAATTGTCCGCAGGTGTTCAATGCAGAAGCCAGTGCAATTCAAACTTATCCTGCCCAGCGATGTTAAGATTTGGCTAGAAGCTGAGGCGGCAAAGAACATTCGTTCGCAGGGAGCAGAAATTGTTTCCTGCCTCCGTGAACGGATGGAGCGTCAAGAGGCCGAGACGGCCTGAACCTTGGAGGAAATCATGACGATCATCGACCGCGTTCGCGCGAACAATACCCCTTACCCTGCTGGAATGCTGGACCGCATGGCGCTGTTTGCCGAATGGACCGGCGTGACGCTGCCAGACACGATCCTGGAGGACCAGGGCGACGGATGGACGTTCAGCACCGAATTCCTAACCTTCTGCGCCTTGAACGGCATGTCCATCGACTGGGTATGGCTGGGCGATGAGAAGTCCCTCGTTCTAGAGGCTCACAACGCCGCAAAGAACGCCGCATGATACAGACCGTCCGCGATCTGCCCCGGTCGCGGGCAACCTCTCGGATTTCTCAAGAGCACCTCTTGCATTATTCAAGAGCCGTGTTATCTTCTGGAAAATATCAAGAGGTGAAGCAATGACCAATCTTCCGACCAAGACCAATCTGCGGGCTACAACCAAACTGGCTTGCCAGATTGCGAACATCAATTCTGATCGGTTCAACGAGTCGATCCACTCCAACTTCTACCCTTGCGCCCCTCGCACTACGCCGGGGAAAGCGCGGGAATTCGATACTGACGACATTGTGGCGCTACGCCTCTATCAGCGCTCAATTGAAGCAGGCATGAGCGCGGCAGCGGCTGGAACAAAAGCGTGTAAGGTCCGCGAATTCATGCAGGCGAACCCTGAGGCATCGCGCGTCTACATTGTTGCGACCGATTTCAAGACGGTGGACTACCTGCTGCCTGATTGGGACATGACCAGCCCGATGATCAAGATCAACGCAACGCAGTCTATCGACGTAATCGGCTGTGAGATGATCGACTTGGATTGGCATCGCGTTCGCGTCGTTCACTACATCACTGACGCGGACAAGCACCGCGTCGTCGGAGACTGATGCATTGACCACGTTCAGCGCCCCGAAAGTCAGAAAAGCGATCAAACTAGCCCAGGATATGGGCTTACCTGTCGCTGGCTTCGAGGTGCTGGCCGATGGCGGTTTCCGTGTTCTGACCACTCCCACACACCAAAGCCAGCCCGACGCCGAGCTGGACCGCTGGTTGAGGTCGCAGAATGGTTAAAGCGAAGATCAAAGGCGTCAACAAGGTCCGCAAGCGACTCGCTGACGGCACGGTTCGCGAATACTACTACCACCGCGCCACTGGAGCCGCGCTGCCAGGGAAGCCGGGCGATCCGGCGTTTCTGGCCGCTATGGTCGAGGCAGAGAAGATCGCGCCTAAGGATGCGGGCAACGTCAACGCCCTGATCCGCGAATACCTGCTGTCCCTAACCTTCGAGAAGAAGGCCACCAGCACCCAGCGGGAATACAAGCGGATGCTCTTGGCCTTGGAAGGCAAGTTCGGCAAGCTGCCGATCCGGGCGCTGGAAAGCCCGCGCGTCAGGGGCGTGTTCCTAGACTATCAGGAGGATATCGGCCGGGACCGGCCACGCGAAGCTGACAACCGGCTTTCAGTCCTATCCGCCGTGTTCAGCTATGCAGCGCGCAAGGGTCGCATCAAGGATAACCCGCTGGCCGGGTTCGAGCGCATCTATTCTGGTGATCGGTCAGAAATGATCTGGACCGCCAGCGACATTGCCGCGTTCATGGCTGCCGCCCCGCTGGAACTGCAACAGGCGATGATTCTGGCCCTGCACACAGGACAGCGCTACGGCGATCTGATCCGGCTTCGCTGGTCCGACTACGCGGGCGAGACGATCAGCCTAAAGCAGAATAAGACCAAAGCGCGCGTTACGATCCACGTTTCGCAGGCGCTGCGTCGGATGCTGGACGGCATGGACCGACGCGGCCCCCATATCCTGACCCGCGACGACTCGCGCCCGTGGTTCACTGAGGGCAACGATAAGGAATTGGGCAAGCAGTGGTCGGCGCACATGGTTGCCTGCGGCCTGCGCCCGGAAGGCTATTCCGAACTGCCCAAAGCGGCCAAGGCCGAGCATCTCCGTTTCAACGATCTACGCGGGACGGCGGTAACGCTGCTGTCCGAAGCTGGAAATGGCATTCCGCAAATCTGCGCCGTGACGGGGCACACGCTGCAATCCGCGACCCGCATTCTGGAGAAGTATTTGGCGATGACGCCCGCCTTATCGAAGGCCGCGATCCTCGCTTTCGAGAACAGCCCGGCAACAGCTTTTGCAAACCGGCTGCAAACCGGCCCCCAAGGGGCCGACCACCCGAACCGTAAAGTTCATGGAGATCAATAGGATGGATGGCGGACCCGGAGCGATTCGAACGCCCGACCCCCAGATTCGTAGTCTGGTGCTCTATCCAGCTGAGCTACGGGTCCGTCGTAGGGCGGTGATCTATCCCCCTGTTCCGGGGGATGCAAGAGGGGC
>JAYRKT010000104.1:0-1870 GCA_041905595.1 Rhodobacter sp. | reverse complement strand
CGGGATGCATCCCTTGGTTTCGCTTGACAGACGGGGGGAAGGGGCAAAGATTTGGCCTACCCATCGATGTGACAGGCAGGAGGAGGATGCAGTGAACATCGACCTCTCGCGCCGCGGCTTCCTGAGGCTGGCGGGTGCGGGTGCGGCGGTCAGCACGCTTGGGGCCATGGGCTTCGGCGCGGCCGAGGCGGCCGAGGCGGCCCATGTCCGGCCGTTCAAGCTGGCCACCACCACCGAGACCCGCAACATCTGCACCTACTGCTCCGTCGCCTGCGGCATCCTGATGTATTCCAGGGGCGATCTGGCCGCCGGCGAGACCGCCGAGCTGATCCACATCGAAGGCGATGCGGACCACCCGACGAACCGCGGCACGCTCTGCCCGAAGGGCGCCGCGCTGAAGGATTTCGTCAAGTCCGAGACCCGGGCGACCGCGCCGCGCTACCGCCCCGCCGGCGGCACCGAATGGCAGGAGATCACCTGGGACGCCGCCTTCGACAAGATCGCGCGCGCCATCAAGGACGACCGCGACGCCAACTTCATCGCGACGAACGACAAGGGGCAGACCGTCAACCGCTGGTTGACCGCCGGGTTCCTCGCCGCGTCGGGATCCACCAACGAAACCGGGTGGCTGACCTACAAGGTCGTCCGCTCCATGGGCATTCTCGCATTCGACAACCAGGCCCGCGTCTGACACGGCCCCACGGTAGCCAGTCTGGCTCCAACCTTTGGCCGCGGCGCAATGACGAACGCCTGGACCGACATCAAGAACACCGACCTTGTCATCGTCATGGGTGGCAACGCGGCGGAAGCGCATCCCTGCGGCTTCAAGTGGGTGACCGAGGCGAAAGCCAAGCGCGGCGCCAAGCTGATCGTCGTCGATCCGCGCTTCACCCGGACCGCGAGCGTTGCCGATTTCTATGCGCCGATCCGGCCGGGATCGGACATCGCCTTCCTGATGGGCGTGATCCGCTACTGCATCGAGAACGACAAGGTGCAGTGGGACTATGTCCGCAACTACACCAACGCCAGCTTCCTGGTGAAGGAGGGCTATGGCTGGTCGGACGGCCTGTTCAACGGCTATGACGCCGAGAAGCGCGCCTATGACATGGCCGACTGGGACTACCAGATGGACCCGGACGGCTTCGCGATGGTCGACCCGACGCTGGGCGATCCGCGCTGCGTCTGGAACCTGCTGAAGGCCCATGTCGAGGTCTACACGCCCGAGTTCGTCGAAAGCGTCTGCGGCACGCCCAGGGACCGGTTCCTGAAGATCTGCGAGATGATCGCGGAATGCGCGGCGCCGGACCGGGTGATGACCTCGATGTACGCGCTAGGCTGGACCCAGCATTCCAAGGGCGCCCAGAACATCCGCGGCATGGCGATGCTGCAGCTGATCCTGGGCAATGTCGGCCTGCCCGGGGGCGGGGTGAACGCGCTGCGCGGGCATTCCAACATCCAGGGCCTGACTGACATCGGGCTTCTGTCGCAGTCGATCCCCGGCTACCTGAACATGCCGAAGGACGCCGAGGTCGATTTCGAGACCTTCATGTCCACCAAGGGGAACGCGCCGCTCCGGCCCGGGCAGACCAGCTACTGGCAGAACTACCGCAAGTTCATGGTCAGCTTCCAGAAGGCGATGTGGGGCGACGCCGCCACCGCCGAGAACGGCTGGGGCTATGACTACCTGCCGAAGCTGGACGTGCCCTATTACGACATCCTGCGCTATTTCGAGATGATGTCGAAAGGGCAGGTGAACCTCTACTTCTGCCAGGGCTTCAACCCGCTGCTGTCCTTCCCCAACCGGGCCAAGCTGACCGAGGCGCTGTCGAAGCTGAAGCTGCTGGTGGTGATGGACCCGCTGCAGACCGAG
>JAYRKT010000075.1:0-10033 GCA_041905595.1 Rhodobacter sp. | reverse complement strand
GACGGATACCACCTGGAGCTGCCGCGCGGGGTGCGTTCGCGCATGTCCTCCAGCCGCCTGGCAATGCCCGCCAGCGTCAGGTCGGGATCGGCGTGGCGCATCCCCGCGATGATGGCCAGCAGCCGGTCGTCAGGGGTGCGCCGTGGGGCGCGCTCCAGCACCGTGGCGGGCAGCAGCCCGTCGCGGACATAGCGGCGGGCCGCGCGCTTCAGCCGCTCGACCGTCCAGGGCTGACCGGTGCGTGCGCCCAGAAGCCGGGTCAGGTCGTCCCAGGCCATCCCGGGACGGTGGCGGCGCACCAGAGGCAGCCAGGTGTCGGCCGTGGCTTCGATCTTCCTGAAATAGGTTTCGTCCCGGGCCGCGCGCAGCTTGCGGATCGCCTCGCGGTCGCCGGCTTTCAGGGCCGGATTGCCGCCGACCCGCCCCTGGGCGCGCGCCGCCCGCAGTCCCGCCCTGGTGCGCTCGCGGATCAGCGCGCGCTCCAGTTCCGCAACGGCCCCCATCACCTGCAGGCTGAACTTGCCCTGCGCCGTGGTGGTGTCGATGGGATCGCCCAGGGACCGGAAATGCGCGCCCTTGGCCTCCAGCGTCTCGATGACCTGCAAGAGATGGCTCAGCGAGCGGGCCAGCCGGTCCAGGCGGACCACCACCAGCGTCTCGCCGGGCCGGATCGTCGCCAGAAGCCGGGCCAGGGCAGGGCGGGTGCGGTCCGCACCCGAGGCGTGCTCCTCATGGATGACGGCGCACCCTGCCGCGCGCAACTCCATCCGCTGAGGATCAAGCGTCTGCTCTCCGGTCGAGACGCGGGCATAGCCGATGAGGGGCACGGATGGTTCCAGGTTTGAACTGTCGGTAGCCTCCATACACAATCCACACGCACAAGAAAACGGTCGTTTGTATGCGCCTATGACGCCGCAGAGCACGGACAGCTGCCCGCCTTTCGCGGCCTGTTCTTCCGTGACGCTGCTATGACTCTACTTCTGGCAGCAAATATAGGCGCTGCAACAGCGCCCTTTTTAACAGAGTCTTACCGGGTACCTATGTAAACCGCATTTAGCTCAGTTACTGCGTCTAAAAGCTAGAAAGCCCTTCTGTGATTACGGCAACATCCGGTCGCAGATAGCGTAGGCTGTTTCTGCCACAAGCGCGCGCGCCTCTTTCGCGGAGAGCCCCGCGATGTCCAACAGCGCGATCATGGCTTCGGCTCCGGTGGCCATGCCAAGCGCGGCCGCAATTGAGCGGGCCTGTTCTGGGCGGATGTCTGACTCGCTTTCCAACGCGCGTAGAAAGGCCTGAATGCGGCGGGCGCCGCGGCGCGGGGTTCTTCCGTCAGGCGATTGCGCGGCCGCCTGCAGGTTCAGGCCGAGATAGGTGCGAAAGGCTGCCTCGTTCGCCACGGCCAGATCGAAGAAGTAAAGGCTGATGGCAGCCAGCCGGTCACGCAGGGTGGCGGCATCTCCAATGATGTCCTCATAGGGTGCTGCTTTCAGATGCAGCCCCGCCTCGGCGGCCAGCAGGGCCGGGTCCGAGAAATAGCGATAGGCGGAGGCTTTTGAGATGCCCGCCTCTCGCGCGGCTGCCGTGACTGTCAGTGTCTCGCCACGCATCAGGAGGGTGCGCGCGCCCTCCAGCAAGGCCGCCCGTGTTTTCTTCTTCTGATCTTCGCGCTGCGTCACCGCCACCTCATGAGACAAATGTCTTGTTAGAATCATCAGCCAATTATAAGACCCGAGTCTCATGAATAGCAAGCTGCAGGAGGAATAGGCTATGACCGCGCTGCGCACCTATGATGCAATGGGAATACTCTTCCGTTTTCATGCTTTTACGGCCGAGACGATGGACAAGTTCTGTCTGGTCGAGGCCGTGGTGCCGCCGGGGTTGGGGGCTCCGCCCAATCACCATGCGGGCGAGACGGAAGCCTTCTATGTGCTAGACGGTGAGATCGCGTTCACGCTCGCCGATGGAACGCGGCACGTTCAGGCGGGGGGCTATGTCTCAGTCCCTGACGGCGCGGTGCATTCCTTCCAGGCGATTGGTCCTGAGCCCGCGCGCATCCTGATCATAAATGCGCCGGGCCACATGCACGAAGCGTTCTTTACCCGGACAGGCAGCCCCGTCACTGACAACACCAAGGCGCCGAAGTCTTTGGATGGGCCGCCGGACGTGGCGCGCATCCTGTCTGTCGCGGCCGATGTCGGCATGGTGATTGTGCCGCCAGCGAGCGCGGCGCACTGAGAGGGGTGCGGGAAAGGAAAGGGCAGGGGGTCGGGCAAGGAAGGCTGATCTAAATGCCTCATCTGCCGCAACTGTCAGATCGTGTGTCAGCGTAAAGCAGCCGCGGCAGAACGAGCGCGACAAGTTGGCAAGCCAACAGCATAGGGCACAAACGAAAGAGGGCGCCGCCAGGGCGCCCAAATCGTAAAACCTCAACCGAAAAAACGACAAGGCACTGACCGGTCACAAGGCGCGAACCAAACTGGCAACTCTGGCGAGCATACCCTACTCGTTACCCGGGTTAACCTTGTGCGGACCCACCTATAGTCTGGATGATGTCCGGTCATACGCCACTTGGTGTATGATGCTTACTTTTTCTGACGGGCCAATGCGATGATCCTGTCCAGGACCAGTCCGCTGCGCTGATACAGGATTAGTTCCGCCGCGTCGGATACAGGTTCGATCGCGATCTTCGCGTTGAGCTTCTCAAGCCTCCTGCAGGCATCGAGGTCAATTCCCGGATCGTCGAGAGGAGCCAGATAGAGCAGGGGGATCGCCAGATCCCGCAGGGCGGCGTCGATTGGGTGATGGGTCAGCTGCAATTCGCGGACAAAGGTGACATGGCCCTGCTTGAGTGCGTGTTCACAGGCATTGCGGATCAGTGCGGTCCAATCGGGATTGCGCAAGGTGACCTGATTGATCGGATTGCTGCGAAAGGCACGCTCCAGATACCAGTCCAGACCATGCTGCCGCATCATCCGGTGCCCGGACTTCGCCATCAGTTCGGCCACCCAGGGCGCGCTTCCGGCCAGTTGCAGCATGACCCTCTGGATCTTCGGAAGCCGTTGGAGGCCCGGGATGTCGAAACCCCCCGCATATCCGACTGCGATGAGACCGTGGAAACGGGCGGGATTTGCCGCAGCTTCGGCCACAAGCGGCAAGACCCCGTCCGCCTGTCCGACGCCCAGGCAGGCTCGGCCCACAATCCGGTCAAGAAATTCCCGCAGCGCGACAATATTGTCTTCCATGACATCCAGCGACGCATCGATCGTGCTGTTTCCATAGCCGGGTCGGGACGGCAGATAGAGGCAGATGCCCGCTTCCTTCAGTCTGGCCTCGCACTCGGCCGGCAAGAGATAGGTCATCGTCATCCCGCGAGACATGACGACGGGCATCCCGTGCCGGTCGCCCATCCAGGTCCAGGCGATCTTGCGGCCCCCGCTCGTCTGGATGATGCTTTCGCGGCTCAGGGGGTCGTGCCAGACTGGCGCGCCCCCTGCCAGCCCGACCTGCTCACGGCTCGCGACCATCGCAAGAAGACGCATCAGCTCGATGTTCGAGGGAGCCCCCATCTTGGCCATGATCGTCTTGATCTGGGTCCTGATCGTCAGCAACGAGACGCGGCGCTTCTCGGCAATCGTCTCGAGGTTCCGAAACTGAAAGAACAACTGGGCCACGTCGCATTCCGCCTGCGTCAGGCCAAAGGCTTGTTGCAGCCGATCCCCGGCGCGCGGCGCCCACGCGATCTCAAGCGAACGGATGGCGATATGGGCCCGGTTCTGACCCGCTGCCCGAAGGAGATAAGCTTCCGCCAGCAAGCTCTCGCCGTAATCCTTGGCAGCCGGCAGGATCGTGAGAATGGCGTGCGCCGCATTGGAGTGGCCGCTGGAGGCGCGCAACAGCGCGTCATAGTCGTCGCGCGAACTTGCCGCAATCAGCGCCGGATCAACCTGCGCGCCTTGCCTTACCCTGAAGGCGCGCTCTCCGGCGATGTTGATGGTGGCCACCCGCCCGTTGGGCGAGATGACGACGGCCGGACCCGGAACCTCTGAAACCGCGACCTTCAAAGGGTCGCTGGTCGCCGGAACGCCAAGATTGTCGAGCGTGTCGCGGAAAGTCACCAACTGGCCGAACAGGCGCCGCGAAACTTTCGTCTGTGACGTTCCAACATCAGACGTCGTCAGTTTCCTTTCCCAGCCCGAGATCATGTCGTCAAAGGCCGACTCGTCGAGAACCGAGCGGTAGGTGCTGGCGATCAGGTCCAGATCGCTGCCGTCTTCCGAATCCTCGCCGTTATCAAGCTGCGGCGACAGAAACATGTGCTGATCGGCAAGGGGCGTTTTCGGCTTCCGATCAGGCATGACGGTTCCTCATGGGACAGGGCAGCAAACCGTAAGCATCCCTTTGTGGCTTGATCAACTGCCAGAATAAGCTCGGAGAGAGGAAGTTCGGGAAATCTGGACGGCCGGGATAAGTGGATTTTCCACGCAACGGCAGCATGATGCTGCGAGCGAGGAGATTGGGTTGTTGGAGGTTCACCCGAGATATGCCGCCTTCAAATTTCCATCATTTCCGAGACACGACCCGACACCATCTTGCGCCTTTGGTAGATCTGCGCCTGGCTGGCCTTCATTGCGAGCATCAACGCTAAGCCATTCGAGATCTTCGCCGGCGCGATCCGACTTCCGCAACCTGTAAAAGCCCCTGTCCATGCGTGAACATCATTGCTCGTTTGCCGGCCGTGGTCCCGGAACCTGTCATCAGATCCTGACCCAATCTTTCGGCAATCCCGATGCCCGTCCGCATGTGCATGTCCAGGGCGGGCTGCACGCTGATGAAGGCCCCGGCATGATGGGCGCGCGGCTGCTGGCGGATCTGCTGACCCAGGCGGAGACCGGGGGCAAGCATCAGGGCCACGTGACCGTCGTGCCCATCGCCAGGCCTCACGCGCAATCGCCCCGTAGGCGGCCGTGTTGCTCGCATAGTCGCCGGTTCTCTCGAAAAAGCCGAATACTGCGTCCGCAAAGCTCCCGAAGAGGCAGCGGTGTATCTCGGCTTTGACATTGGGCTTATCCTTTAAGTGTTTTACTCTCCGGTAAACTCAGGGCGGTTCAGCGTCATAGTAAGTAGTGCTAAATAGTGGCGGCTTGCTACATTTGCTACTAGCGTCAAGCCTGCAGGTTAGGAGCGCTTTCAGCGCCTCCCATCCGGGCACGGCTCTTGAGCGGACCCAAGGCTGCCAGATGTTGGCGCATGAAGTCAGAGGCTTCCTGGTTGCGTCCTGCCAAAACCAGATGCAGCAACTGGATATGCTCCATACAGCGTTCGCGGGCCACGTCGCGGTCCAGCATCTGGCGATAATCGATCAGCCGGCGCAGCCGGTCGACCCGCTTGAGCGCGTCTATGAAGAAGATATTCTGACTGCACTCGATAACGGACTCGTGCATGCCGCTGTTCAGTTCGAACAGGCGGGCGTCGGGCACCGTTCAGATGCCGCCCTCGACCAGCCAGCGCTGCTCGGCCAGCCGGCTTTCCAGCACCGGGCGGTTTAGCCGGAAGCGCGGCTCCAGCAGGGCCGCGGGTTCGATCAGCTGGCGGAAGCGGTAGCTGTCGCGATAGGATTCGAGCGAGGTCAGCACCGGCAGGAACTCCCAGCCATGACTTGGCAGGCGTTCGATCCAGCCTTCCTGGGCCATGCGGCGCAGGAGCTTGGTCAGGCGGCCCCGAGTCAGGTCATAACGGCGTTGAAATTCGCTTTCCGTCATTCGCTTGTTAACGACGCGTTCTACGCCATCATCGCACTGTCGGTGATCATGTTCCTGCAATCTTTCGTCCACATCCCGAGGTCATCACCGGCCTGGGCGGTGCTGCGCTGATCGGCGTGTCGCTGTGGTCCTCAATCCGCTGGCACCATAAGACTCGGCAAGCCGGCGCATGAACCCAAACCGGCCGCGACCCCTGTCGCGGCCGGTTCTTTGAAAGAAGGCGCCAGCCTTCCCTGATCCCTGCCTCAGAACGTGAAGTCCGACAGGCCCAGGTCGGCCTTCTGGAAATCCTCCAGCACCACGACCGTGCCCGGCGACAGGGTCAGCACCAGATCGTCGCCGTCCTGCCTTGCGCCCGCGATGACCTGCTGCACCTGGGCGCGGCTGAAATCGTCCAGTTCGATCCTGTCGATGCCGTTCGTGAAATCGGTGATGCGGTCGCGGCCATCGCCCCGCTCGAACTCAAACACGTCGGCCCCGGCGCCGCCGGCCAGGATGTCGTTGCCGATCCCGCCTTCCAGGTGATCGCGCCCGGCACCGCCCGCCAGCACGTCATTGCCCGAGCCGCCCTCCAGGTCGTCGTTGCCGATGCCGCCCGACAGGCGGTCGTTGCCGCGCCCGCCTTCCAGCTCGTCGTTGCCGGCCTCGCCCCAAAGCCGGTCGTTGCCGTCGCCGCCTTCAAGGTCGTCGTTGCCGGCGCGGCCATAAAGCAGGTCGTTGCCGCCAAGGCCGAACAGCCGGTCCGCCAGGTTCGAGCCGTTCAGGGTGTTGATGCCGTTGTTGCCACGGAAAAGGGGCATGTTGTTATCCTTTCTTGGATGTCAGTCGTCGCGGGTTTCGCTGAGGATTTGGCCAGTCGCGGAATCGACGCGCAGATCCACGCGCCGCCCGTCGGCCGTGACCGCGTCCACGTCGATGGAAGCGCGGTCCACGTCGATGTCGCTGATGCTATATCCCTGCGCCTCCAGCCCTGTGATGATTGCCGACAGGGGGCGCGCTTCTTGCGCCATGACGGGGCCGGTGGCGAGGGCCAAGGTCAGAACGGGGATCAGGGTCTTCATGCGTCGCTCCTTCTGCTGGGGGTGCCATAAGGCCCGCCGGACGAATCGCTTTTCGCACAGCTCACCTGATGCGGCGCTGACCGGCCTTGTCAGGAAGCTGTCAGGACGCCTGCGCTAGAACCGGCATCATGCGCGCGCCCCTCCTGTCCCTTGTCCTGCTTCTTGCTCCGGTCCCGGCCCGTAGGGCCCCGGAGAAGCCCCCCGATACCCTCCAAAACCAGGCCGACAGCGACATGGCGCGGGCCGCGGTCGCGCGCGGCGAAATTCTGCCCTTGTCCGCGCTAATGCCGCGCCTTCTGGCCGCCTTTCCGAACGAGGTGCTGAACATTGAGATCGACCTCGACCCCCAGGGGCGCATCGACGAATATGAATTCGAGATGCTGACGCCTGAAGGACGGCTGATCGAGGTGGACATGGACGCCCGCACCGGCGAAATCACCGAGGTCAGCGACGAAGACCCCGAGGATGACGATGACGACTAGAATTCACCCGCCATGCGCGTCCTGATCGTCGAGGACGACCCCCGCATCGCCGCCGACCTGACGGTCACCCTGGACGCCCTGGGCTTTCGCAGCGATCTGGCCACCGACGGCGAGACTGCTTGGTTCAAGGGCGGGACCGAGGATTACGGGGCCATCGTGCTGGACCTGGGCCTGCCCCGGATGGACGGGTTGGCGGTGCTGAAACGCTGGCGGGCCGAGGGCGTGATCACCCCCGTCCTAATCCTCAGCGCGCGCGGCACTTGGATCGAGCGAGTCGAAGGCATCGACGCGGGCGCCGACGATTACCTGCCCAAGCCCTTCCGCACCGAGGAACTGGTGGCCCGCCTCCGCGCCTTGGTGCGCCGCGCCGCAGGCCGCGCCGCGCCCATCGAGGTGGCAGGCGCGCTGGCGCTGGACCTGACGCGCCAGACGGCCACGCTGCACGGCCGCCCCGTCGCGCTAACACCCCTGGAATTCCGCTGCCTGGCCTATCTGGCGCTGAACCGCGACCGTCCGGTGCCTCCGCATGAACTGCTGGAGCATCTGCACGGCGACGACGACGGGCGCGAACAGAACGCGCTGGAGGCCTTGGTGGCGCGGCTGCGCCGCAAGCTGGGGCCTGGCGTGATCGAGACGCGGCGCGGCTTCGGATATCTTCTGGCAGGCCCGTGAGGGCGCGGCGCCGATCCATCCGGCTGCGCCTGCTGGTGGCGGGCGCGGCGGGCATCGCGCTGGCCCTGCTGCTGGCAGCAGGGGGCCTTGCCCTGCTTTTCGACCGGCATGTGGAACGCGTCGCGGCGGGCGAGCTGTCCGACCGGCTGGAACACCTGGCCTCGGCCGCCGAGATCGACGGGACGGGCGCCCTTGCCATGCTCGCGCCGCCGCGCGACCCGCTGTATCAGAGGCCCTTTTCGGGCCATTACTGGCAGATCGAGGCGCCCGCCGCCCGGCTGCGGTCCCGCTCGTTGTGGGATCACGTGCTGGCCCTGCCCGCCCCCACGGACCCGACCTGGCAGGGTGAGCTGACCGGCCCCTTGGGCGAGCCGCTTCTGGCCTTGGTCCGCCGTATCAGCCTGGCCACGCCCGGGGGCGACTTGCCGCTGCGCATCGCCGTCACCATGGACCGGGCCGATCTGGAAGGGGCGCGGGCGGATTTCCTGCGCGACCTTGCCCCCTATTTGGCGCTTCTCGGCTTGGCGCTGGTGATGACCCTGGGGGTGGCCGTGACCGTGGCCCTGCGCCCGTTGTCCGCCATCCGGAACCGCGTGGCGGCGCTGGACCGGGAACGCGAAGGCCGGATCGGCGCGGACATGCCCGCCGAGGTGCTGCCCCTGGCCCGGCAGATCGACGCCCTTCTGGAAAACCGTGAAGCCGAAACCGAGCGCGCGCGGCTGCGGGCGGCCGATCTGGCGCATGGGCTGAAGACCCCTCTCCAGGCCCTGCTGGGTGAGGCGGCGCGGCTGCGCAGGCAGGGCCTGCCCGAGGCCGCATCGGGCATTGAGGAGATCGCCCGGACCATGCACGCCCATGTTGACCGCGAGCTGGCCCGGGCCCGGCTGGCCAGCGACGCGGGCCGCGCGCTGTGTGACGCCGTCGAGGTCGCGCGCTCGGTCGCGGCGGTCCTGCGCCGCACGCCCCAGGGGGCGGCGCTGCGCTTCGAGGTCGAAGGCGCGGCGGGCACGCGCGTCCGGCTGGACCGGGCGGACCTGGCCGAGGCCCGGGGGGCTTTGGCCGAAAACGCCGTCCGCCATGCCCGGTCGCGCGTGCGCATTCTTTGCGAGGCGAGCGGCGGACAGGCGGCGCTCCGCGTTTGCGATGACGGACCGGGCGTGGCGCCTGCGCTGCTGGACCTGCTGCCCGGCCGGGGCTTGCGCCTTGACGAACAGGACGGAGGGACGGGCCTGGGCCTGGCCATCGCCGCCGATATCGCCCGCGCTGTCGGCGGAAAGCTGCGCCTGCGCAATCTGGATCCGGGCTTCGAGGCCGAACTGACCTTGCCCGGCTGGCCCGCCCCTTGATCGAGGGAACCACATGGGACATGGCGGGCGGGCATTGATGATGGGTTGGGTAGCCCATAGAGGCAGCGACAAGGATCTGACGATGCTGTTGCAGGACGTCAGCACCGCTTGCAAGCAGATCGCCAGCGCGCTGCGCAACGCAGCCTTCGCAGGGTATCACGGCGGCGAAGGAACCGAGAACGTCCAGGGCGAGACACAAAAGAAGCTCGATGTCATTGCAAATGACATCTTCCTGCAGAGCTGCGAATTCGGCGGCAATCTCATCGCCATGGTGTCTGAGGAAATGGGTGAAATCTACCCCGTTCCGCACCATTTTCCAAAAGGACGATACATCCTTTTGTTCGACCCGTTGGACGGCTCGTCAAACATCGACGTCAATGTATCCGTTGGCTCAATCTTCTCGGTTCTCAGAGCCGAGGACGGGGAAGACGCGGTCTCGCTCCAATCCGTTCTTAGAACATCTAACAAAACCGTTTGACCTGGTTTAGGCAGATGAGGGCGCAGCCGAGGATCACGAAAGCCTCGTGGATGTCGGCGCGCCGCTCGTAGCGGATGGCGAGGCGGCGAAAGCGGTTGAGCCATGCCAGCGTTCGCTCGACAACCCAGCGGTGCCGGCCCAGCCTTTCGCTGCTGTCCATGCCTCGCCGGGCGATGCGGGGCGTGACCCTGCGCTTCCGGCATTCGCTCCGGCAGCGGTGATGGTCGTAGGCCTT